>JAADGV010000082.1 GCA_013152205.1 Planctomycetota bacterium | reverse complement strand
GACGATGACACAGCTCGTGTCTACGGCGAAATAAAGACCGCTCTTCGAAGAAAGGGACGACCGATCCCTGATAATGACATTTGGATCGCGGCAGTTGCAATTCAGCATTCGCTGTCTCTTGTCTCACGTGACGAACATTTTGCAAACATTGAACGGCTTAGCTTGGTCCGTTGGTAAGTCCAGCAAGCCCACAGAACTCGGGTAAGGGCCGCCATCGCTGACCGCCTTCCCCTCCCCATACCACCTGACATGCGGGTCCGCCCCACAACAGCAGATTTTTTCAGTCTCTCCTGCTCTGTTCGTTAAAGGACGTTACAACGAGCTACCCACAGATTGCCCCTTTTGATAGGCTGACAGTAGTTCGCATCTTCTGCCCTTCTGCCGAGTGCCCTTTCTGCCGAGTTTTTTCGATCGTGAATATCCTTTTTGCTACCGCCGAAGCTGTGCCCTTTTGCAAGACGGGCGGGTTGGGCGATGTGTGTGGAAGTCTTCCGGGTGAAGTGGCAAAGCTGGGGCATCGTCCGACCGTCATATTGCCGGCGTTTCGGCAGACGCTCAATGCTGGCCAGCCGATTGAGCCGACCGGCATTTTCTTCGAGATACCGATCGGTCAGAAGCAGGTGACGGGCCAGTTGTTGCGTAGCCTGATGCCGGGGACTGAGGTGCCTGTTTATTTGGTCGAGCAAAACGATTACTTTGACCGCCCGGAACTTTACTGGGAAGACGGCGAAGACTATCGCGATAATTGCGAGCGATTTACTTTTTTCTGTCGAGCGGTGCTCGAAGCGATTCCGCTACTTGATTTGCAAACCGACCTCATCCACTGTCACGATTGGTGTGCGGCGTTGATACCGGCGTATCTAAAAACGCTTTATCACGAGCGACCTCCCTTCGACGGCATCGCTTCGCTCTACACGATTCACAACTTGGCGTATCAAGGAAACTTTTGGCATTGGGATATGGCCCTTACCGGCATCGACTGGAAATATTTCAATTGGCGGCAGATGGAATTTTACGGCAACCTCAACTTCATGAAGTCGGGTATTGCCTTTGCCGACGCGATTAGTACCGTCAGTCCGACCTACGCCCGCGAGATCATGCGACCGCCCCTAAGCTGTGGGCTAGAAGGTACGCTGCAACATCGGCGCAACGATCTGTTTGGCATTCTCAACGGCGCGGACTACAGCGATTGGAATCCGAGCGCCGATCGTTTCCTGGGAGAATACACCTACGACGTCTCCAGCTACGAAGTCGGCAAGCCTGCCTGCAAGGCTGCATTGCAAAAGCTGATGGGGCTGCCAGCCCGCGCGGACGTGCCGCTGCTGGCTTCGGTGGGACGTTTGGCCGATCAAAAAGGTTTTGATCTGATTGCCCGCGTCATGCAGCAATGGGCCGAGCAGAACGTCGATGCCCAGTGGGTAATTTTGGGAACAGGTGATCCCAAATATCACCAAGTACTGGGGCAATTAGCGGCCGACCATCCGCAAAAGATGGCTGTACGACTGGAGTTTTCTAACGAGTTGGCGCACCAAATCGAAGCGGGTGCCGACATGTTTCTCATGCCGAGCCAGTACGAGCCATGTGGCCTGAATCAACTCTATAGTCTGAAATACGGCGCCGTGCCTGTCGTGCGCGCAACGGGCGGTTTGGCAGATACGGTGGTCGACACCCAGCCCGAAACACTCGCCGCTGGCACCGCGACCGGTTTTAATTTTTCCGAGTACACGGCTTTGGCCCTCTCCGACACGCTGCACCGCGCTTGCGAAGCATACGCCGACAAGACTGTTTGGAAACAGGTCGTCGAAACCGGCATGAAGCAAGATTGGTCATGGAGCCAAAGCGCCCGCCGCTACATCGAAGTGTACGACCAAACCCGGGCTCGCTCGCGGCAAGAGGTGTTGCACTGATCCGCTAGTAGGCCAAGTATTTCAGCGGCTACTCGATTTTTTCATAGGCTATGCGAAATACTTCTGGCGCATAGTAGGTCTTTGGCCAAACATGTGCAAGTTCTTCGAGAATGCCGATGTCAACGAGACGTTGGGCATCGGCGCGTGCTGTCGGATCAGAAACACCAAGTTGCTCTTTAATGTCGGAGATATCTACGAAGGGAGAGTCAAAGACACGGTCAACAATTTGAATCAGTCTTGCCGCTCCCCCGCTATCTTGGAGACGTTGTAAAAAAATTTCTTTGATTTCTTTCAGGCGTTCGCATCGAACAATCGTATCTTTTGCTTGCTCTAAAGTACCCCGAAGGCAAAATGCTATCCAAGCTGTCCAGTCTCCTTTTGCACTGATGTTAAATAAATGCTGCACATACTCCTCGCGGTGTTGATTAAAAAAATTGCTCATGTATAGCCAAGGTTTAGATAGTTTGCACCATTGTTGGAGCATAATCGCCAGCAGCAACCGACCCACTCTGCCATTGCCATCATTGAATGGGTGGATGGTTTCAAACTGATAGTGAACGAGATAACAAGCGATCAATGGATCGTAGGTGTTGGATGGGTTTTGCAAGTACAATTCCAATGGATCAAGACAATCTTTAAGCGAGAAATGAGGAGGAGGAATAAAGCGACCGCCCACACCGATACCAACTTGTTGCTGGCGAAATTGTCCCGGCGTTTTTTCTTCGCCGCGAACACCGCGCATCAGCATCTCATGCATCTCGCACAGGAGTCGCAGTGAAAGTGGCTGCTCAATGCTTGTGCCGTATTGCAAAGCCTGACGATAGTTTGCAACTTCTCGATGGCGGTTGGTCTGCTCGTCGTCTGAAGTAGTGGATTGCTCATGTAGCTCAAAGAGCAGCAATTCTTGGGGAGTTGCGTAGGTACCTTCCAACGCCGAGGATTCGATGGCCTCTATTCCTGAGAGAGGTTTAAGAAGTAAGTCCGGATTGGGCAGCCCTCGACCGATTCCCTCTAAAAGGGCAATTTCGGCCTTGACGTCCGCCAGCAAGGGCCAAAGCAACGTTGGGAACTCCCATACGGGGGGTAGTGCGTGAGGGACAAAAGCGTGGTCTTGTCCCCAGGCAGTGGTAACAGGCACTAGCCGCCCAGGACTTGCATCGCTAAACTCTTTGATATTCATGGGTTACATCAATTTCTTGAGCCGGATTTTAATTGACCCTTCCAAATTAAAATATAGGCCCCTTTATTTTAATGTGGATCAGCGAGATGAAAAGGTCTTTTAATCAGATATGACTATTTCGGAATTGCGAACCGACCCGATCTCAGGTCGCCAAGTTTTGATCGCGGAGGATCGCGCGGGGCGACCAAGCGATTTTGCTGCGCAAGAATTGGGTCGTGGCGAGCAAACAGAATGCCCATTCTGTGCGGGTCACGAGTGCCTCACGCCGGAGGCTTTGTTCGAGTTTGCAGGGGCAAGTGGCGAGTGGCAAGTGCGTGTGGTGCCCAACAAATATCCTGCGGTGTCGATGGAGCAGCAAAGTTCTTTGCAGCCTCGCACTTCAGCCCTCGGTGCAACTGCTCAACCGCCAGAAGGAGTGCATGAAGTCTTCATTGAATCGCCCCGCCATGTTCAGGACATCACGGAACTGTCGAGTGTGGAACTGGCACTCGTCTTGCGAGCCTATCGCGAGCGGCTGCGTTTTTGGTCGACGGACGAGTGTGTCCAACATGCGACAATCTTCAAAAACGTTGGTGTTGCTGCCGGTGCTTCGCTGGAACATGTCCATAGCCAACTTTTAGCTTTGCCCAACATTCCGCCGATGCTGGCCGCAGAAATGGAGAGTTCACAGCGATACTATGCCGACAAAAAAGTGTGCGTTTTCTGCCAATTGATCGAGGAAGAATTGACCCATCGCCAGCGGTTGGTCGTCGACGCAGGTTCGTTTGTTGCGTTTTGTGCGTACGCTGGGCGGCAGCCGTTTGAGACTTGGATTCTGCCTCGCAAACATTCTGCCCGCTTCGACCATCTGAGCGACGAAGACACGGTCGCTTTGGCCGAAATACTCCAACAGATCGTCGGGCGGTTGCAAGCTCAGCTTTCGCCCCTGTCGTACAATCTCATTTTGCACACGGCACCTTTCAGCCAGCGTCACGTCGCTTCCTACCACTGGCATTTCGAGTTGGTGCCTCGTTCGACGACATTGGCCGGGTTTGAATGGGGGACGGGCATGTTCATCAATCCGCTATCACCCGAGCGGGCAGCTGGAAGGCTGTGCGTGGAATAGGCTTCCAGCCTGGGGTGTAAGTCGCGGTTTGTATTATCCAGCCATGCTGTAATGGGTAAACGTTGCAAGGTTTCTCCTTCTCACATTCCAAAATTTTTATAACTGCCTGGATCTAGATTGCGTCGGCCCTCAATTGCAGCATGGGGTTGGCGTTGACGGACCAGAATTTCTCGGACCCTTTGACCCTTCGATTGACCTGCTTGATTGTAGACTCGATGTAAGCGCTGGTGATCGGCAAGCCAAGCTGCGATATTCAGCGTACTGCATTCGGTCTTTTTGATTGGTAACATAGCGGATCGCATTGGCCAGCAGTTGACGCGGACTGGAGTCGCCGTCTTCATCGACAGGTCGGCCCCAATTTCATTTTGGTGCAATCGCAGTTGGGTGCAATCGCATTTTCTCCAACAGCTTGTCGATTTCCCTCGCCCACATGAGCTGTGCCCAATCGCAGTATCGAGACCACGCCGGTGCTGCGGAGTAAGCTAAAGGTGATCGGCTGGCCGCCAATGGCTGCGTGGTAGAGGTAGCACAGTGCATGGACGAAATCGAGAATCGGAACGAATCGGGAGAAGTGTTTTGCCTGAAGTGACCAATTACAAGCCATGCCGTCGCACACAAAAGCCTTTCGCTGAGGATCGACGAAGATTGGAGGGATCTTCGGGCACGGATCTTGATCGTAGACTTCGTCGCTCATTTTTATCAACGCGCCGACTTTTGACTCACGCCAATAGGTGGAAGCTGCGTCGACCGAATCGTTGACCGGCGCGGTGCGAACGGTGAGCCGTGCTCTTCCCCAGAAATTTCACCTAGCTCAGCAGCCAGTTCAAGCGAAAAAACTCGAATCTTCTCTTCTCTTTCGGCCTTCGTTTTCATCCTTGATTACCCAGTCCTATGCAGGTTAATGGGGGAAAGCTGATCCTTCCGCTGATCCTTCAGCTGATTTTTCAGTGGGTAGTCTCGCATTTCTGACAAGCTGCGCAAACCGCGACTTGCACCCT
>JAADGV010000130.1 GCA_013152205.1 Planctomycetota bacterium | reverse complement strand
TGACCGTCGAGGGCGGGTTACCACTTTGCATCCGGGTGCTGATCCACTGGAATACCGACCGGGCTCAAGACAACATCCACCACGTCTACGTACGCGACGCAAAACGCCTACGGCCCGACCTCTCGAAGCTTCCAGCCGTAGACTGGGAAGAACTGGAAGAGTGGATCAACGAGCAGATGAACGGGTAGCGCGCAACAGACGAGATCAAAATCGCAAGGATCTGGCAGATCGTCGAGAGGCCGTAGTCGCTACCGTCGGCGGGTCATACCAGCACAAGCCAAAACGCCCAGGCACAACAACACCAGAGAAGAGGGCTCGGGCACGCTGAGATTAACTACGATCTGCTGCCGGGCAGCGACCACCAACTCCACAGGTCCAGTGGCATCATCTGCGTTATCAATGACGGTCGCCGAGCCGCCTGGCCCAAACGCGGGCAACGGCTCTCCCGTGCCGTTATCAAAAGTGCCCTGCGCAACAAGAAGCTTGGCATCGTAATTCTGTTGGACGAAGAAATTCGCTCCCGAAACGCTACTCAAACTGCCGGCTGTCTGCCCAAGACCGAACACGATTCCCGAGCCTGCGAAGATATCTTGGGAGGCACCAATCGGGCTAGCACTATCGACTCGGAAGTCAAAAAGTCCCTCAATGCCCACATCGGTCGCCCCCACCTGAAAGCGTGACTGCGGAAGCCGCAGGTCGACAGGAAAAAGAACATTCACTAGGTCTACGCTTACCAGAGCGAGCCCCTGATTGTCGCCGAGACTCGCCTCGGCAAACAACTGCCAAGTGCCGGGTACTGGATCTACTTCAAGCGTATACGTGACGATCGCCCCGTGTGCCGACTGCCGCACCGATAGCATAATTACAAAAAATAGAGCCAGAAAAATATGACGCAAAATAGACATGGATTTCATCGCAACTCCCTGCTTTACAAGATGTAGACCAACTAACAAGCACCAACTGTATTTTGAAACATTTGGCTCTAGGCTTACTAGCGGTCCCAGCGAATGAAAAACGGGGAAAAATTAGACGAGAGCTCTCAGCCGCCCATTCTAGAGGGGTGGCGGCGTCTTTGCAATCATTTTAAGCGATTTTATGAAACTTCCCCTGACTTCGACGGAGAGTCAAATACAGGAGCAATGACATAACCTGAAACCCTGTAGAGGGTTCCGGCACCGATACGGTGGAAGTGGGGAAGCCTGTAACTGGGTCCACCGTCGGCGGGCTGGTGATGCTGGACGAGGCGGTACCGGAATTAACCGACTGCAACCAGTTGACCTGGAGGACGGCCAAATCGTCCAGGTTCACGTTTCCGTCTCCGTTGAAGTCTCCCTCGCGAAACGAACCTGGGCCCAGCCAGTTGACCTGTAAGATCGCCAAATCGTCCAGATTCACTGAGCCATCGAGATTCGCATCCCCGGGCAGCCATGCTTGCCAACGCATGAGTGGATCACCGACGACCGTGTTCACGTAAGAGAGTTGGCGCGTAGCGTTCCAGGCAGCTTCGACAAAAGTGAGTCCCGAATCGCCCGGCGATGCTCCATCGGGCGGAAGCAACATCTGGAAAAGTAGATCTTCGTTCGTGACGTTGTCGGGACCATTATAGGGCTCCTGCACATGCCCCAAGCCGGCGGTGCCGCCGATTTCCAACCAATCGGCTACCAACCCTTGCGTTTGGCTGTGTGACGCATCAAAGCTGAGTGCGTTGAAACTCTCGTGGGTAAGAAAGACCGCGCCATCGGCCAACTCAAACTGCAACTGGTTCTCGATGTAGTCGGCCTCTAGGCCGCCACCGCCATCGTTTGTGCCGTGGCTGACATACCCAATCACAGGCCCAGGCGCGGTGGTTGTCGCCGTATTGGTGTTTTCATAAACGTAGGCCTGGCTAGCCGAGTCGAGTACGCTCACCAATCCAGGGCCCGGCCCTCCTGTGATGTCGTCGACCATTTGGTCGACTCCCGCCGTGGGATCGTCGTCGGCGACGACGTATTGCCCAAACGGAACGACGAACACTTGTTGAGCTCGGTCGATCGCCGCATTGACCGATTGGACGCTGTAGCCGTCGAGACGAGAGGCCAATCGAATATCGCCATTGACGGGGTCCGACCCCGCACGGACAAACGGTCCACCCGTGTTGTAGTAGGGATTGGATGGGAGCGAGAAGTCGAACTGTGGTAAGCCAGCAAGAATAAACTGGTTTCCCATTTCGTCGATCGAATCAATCGAATCAACCCGCGTCAGTTCGCTCTCAAAGCTGGACCATCTCCGCCAATTGAGAGACGCATTGCCTGCCGGCTGAGACCCCGCGTCGATCTTCAGCGGCAGTCCTTTGGTGGTGACAATAACGTTGATTTCGTCCGAAATACCAGCGATCGCGCTAAGTACTTGGGGGCGTATGACCGACAGATAGTCAGCCGCACTGACTTGTTCGTTGTACGAGCCGGACAAAATCGAGCTGATGCCCGTTAACCCAACGACGTTCACGCCAGGACGGGCTTGAGCATAATACGAGGCAATTTGAAAACCATCGCCCTGGGCGCCCTCGTCGGCGTTATAGAGAACCAGAACGTTCTCTTCCTCAATCGCGGGTGCAACCGTACTTTGCGCCAGCCAAAGAAATAAGACGGTCGCTAGATGTAAAAAAAGTTTGATTCGATGCGTGAACCTTGTGAACAATAACCACCCCGATCACTTTTCGCACGTTCGCAGCAATGCCTCTTTCATCTTCAACCAAACTGTTGCGATCGATACCAACAAGAACAGACTAACGGTCGGCAGCCTTCTAGTTTGCCTCTTTCACCCACAAGCCTAAACTGAAAATCTCTTGCGTCTACCAAGAGCCAGGAGTCCGAAACTTCCCAGGGAGAGCAGCAGCAGCGACCCAGGCTCTGGGGCGGGAACCGGCACGCCCGTACCTTCGAGATCGCCAAAGTCACTTTTCCCCGAAGCCAAACCGGCTGTAATCTGCGCGCTGTCATATTTTGGCCCATTGGTCGCAGAGAAAAACAGAATCGCACTGAAATCCCCCTCGTCCAAGGTTCCTTCAATACTGCTAGGACCGGTCGTAGCTTTGAAATTCCACAAAGCCGAGGTGGGGTTCGCCCCTCCAACATACTCCGTCGGTAGGATCGTTAATGCTCCGGTCGGGTCGATATTGCCAACCGCACCGGGAGTGGTAACCGGGATAAACGAGGGAGCCAAGCCCTCCACGCCTTCACTGAAAACGAGGCCCACCGAAAAAACGTCTGCCATGGGATCCGTCGGGGTCAGCATTTGGATTTGATAGGCATAAACATAGCTGGTCGGTGACACCGGATTGGTAAAGCCAATAGAGAACTCAGTTAGAAAATCGTCAAACTTTCCAGGTGCAAACGCGGCGTAGTCGATGTCTGCGTTAACATCGTTAAAGAAGAAGCTATCGCTGAGATTAGTCGTCCCCTGAAATCCGGACATCGCATTGCCAGAGGTTGCCAAGATCCCTGCTTGTGCAACAGTCGCGGTGACCATCACAACTCCAACCACCAAAGATGCCAAACCGACCTGAATAGTTCGTAGGTTCATCATACCGCTCCATCAACAATAGCTAATGTAGTTACGCTAGTTTTTCCATTCACCGCGCCCGAAACAATCGGTCACGCTTGCCTTTTTCGCCTAAGCAAAAGAGCCAACACGCCAGCGGCAGCCAAGCAAACACTGGTAGGCTCAGGGATCGCTGTTGCACTCGGTGTAGGCACGGTTGTAAGGGCTGTCGTGCCGCCGTTGATTGTCAAACCTGCTCCCGACATAGGAGCGTTGGGGCTGGAGAAGACCAGGATCTCACTGAATTCCGAAGTAGCTATGTTAGGGCTAGCAAACGACCACAGTGGGTTGGTACCGCTGAACAGTTGGCTAGACGGGTTGACTTCGCCAGGTGCGTTCAGAAAGGAATCAATATCGCCGCTAACTGGGTTCGATACGCCGACTATCTGCGCACTAATCGCCGCCGCACCTGTGCTCTCGATCTGATAGGCGTACACTATCGGGCCAATCGGCGAATACCCAGAGGAAGGAAATGCCGTGGCAAACTCAGTGGCGGTGAAAACCGCATAATCTAAGTTGCCCGACAGCGCGCCGCTGGCGAACGGATCAGAGCCGCTGAAGCTGCTGTAGGCAACAGCCGAGGCGTTGCCGTTAAGCACACCCGCGTTCACTGAAGAAATCAGTAGAAGAGAAAATACCGCCGTTAAGGCGAACAACTTACTTTTAGTGAACATCACTAGCGACTCCCCATCGAAGAACGAAATGTTGACTTAGGAAAAGCAAACTAAGCAAGCAAACCTATACCGCAGGGAACACCGCTCCCACCTAGGTGGCTATACACAGATACCCGCATGCTACCAGACCCTTCGTACGGGTCAATAAAAAAGCACAAAGTTTTCGGCTATTTCCAACTGCAACGCATGGAAGCGAGAGACAAAGCCTTTCGCTTGAGAACACCCG
>JAADGV010000010.1 GCA_013152205.1 Planctomycetota bacterium | reverse complement strand
GAACCCTTTCAGGGTTCGCTTATCTCAAGCAACGATTACCCAGGGTGGCGCGGCTTCGCCGCTTACCCTGGGCTACGATGTGCAACCCCTTCGGGGTATTCACCTTACGGCAAGTCTTCTGATTAGGCCAACTTGGAACTACTGTGTGAAGTCGTCCCTGATAAATTTGCAGGTTGCGTCGCAATTTTGAAAGTGGCGCTAACCTTCTCCGATCAGTGCTTCAAAGTCTTCTTCGCTAAGTATCTCAACGCCAAGTTGATTTGCCTTGGTGAGTTTGCTGCCTGCTTTTTCTCCGGCGACCAGAAAATCGGTACTCTTCGAAACACTGCTCGATGCTCGTCCGCCATACCGCTGCACCAAGGCATGGATTTCGTCGCGAGTGTACTTTTTCAGTTTTCCCGTGACGACCACCGTTTTTCCCGCGAACATTTGATCGACAGGAGCCGATTCTTCAGACCGAATTAACTCCTGAGCTACACCAACCGCGGCTAATCGTTCGACCGACTGTAAGCCATGCTCGCTCTGCAAAAACTCATACACACTTTGGGCAATAATCGGGCCGACTTCGTCAATTGCGCTTAAATCTTCAACCGTTGCCTGTTGCAGAGCGTGCATCGAACCCAGGGTCTCGGCAAGAATTGTCGCAACTCGGGTGCCAACGTGCCGGATCGACAAAGCGTTTAGCAAGCGAGCCAAGCCACGCCGTTTGCTTGTCTCGATCGCCTCTAGTAAATTCTGGGCCGATTTCTTGCCCATCCGTTCTAGTTCCAGAAGTTGCGGCTCAGTGAGCGAATACAAATCTGCAAACTCGCTGACCAACCCACTAGCAACAAGTTGGCCGATCAGCTTGTCACCCATCCCCTCGATATCCATCGCCGATCGGCCTGCGAAATACTGCAAGCGTTCGCGAAGTTGGGCGGGGCACAACCTATTTGGGCAGCGGATATAGACGCCCCCTTCGTCCTTTTCGAGCTTCGTATTGCAGTCGGGACATTGCGTAGGGAATTCGAACTCGCGAGCCTCGTCAGTCCGCTTGTGCAGTTCCACACGTACGATGTGCGGGATAATTTTTCCAGCTTTTTCGACGATCACCGTATCGCCAACTCGAACATCTTTACGAGCGATCTCGTCGGCATTATGCAAGCTCGCTCGACTGACGGTTGTGCCAGCCAATTCGACCGGCTCCAACTCAGCGACAGGCGTAATCGTGCCGGTTTTACCTACCTGCATTCGGATTTCGTTAAGCCGCGTGACCGCTTCGTATTTCTCAAACTTATAAGCGATCACCCAGCGAGGACTCTTGCTGGTGGCACCAAGTCGCTCGCGTTGTTCGAATCGATTCACTTTGAGAACCAGTCCATCGACCTCGAAATTTAGCTCGTGCAGCCGTTCGATAAACGACTCTGCATGGGCCACTGCCTCGGCGAAACTTCCTAAGCAAGCAACATGAGGCGTGGCCGGCAAACCCCACTCGCTGAGTTGAGCGAGAAATTCCATGTGCGTGGACGCCGCCAACCCCTCGGCTTTGCCCACCCCGTGACAAAAAATGCGTAATCGTCGCTCAGCACAAATCCTCGGGTCGAGCAGGCGGATGCTCCCGGCTGTTACATTTCGTGTGTTGGCATAGAGTTCCAGACCTTGTTTTTGCCGCGTCTCGTTGAGTCGCACAAGATCGGAGTTGGCCATGTAGATTTCGCCTCGCACTTCGACCAGCGGCGGGAAATGCTCGCCAGTCAACCGGAGTGGCACTCCCAGTACGGTACGTACATTGTGCGTGATGTCGTCGCCCGTTTTGCCGTCGCCGCGAGTTGCCCCTCGTACCAAGATGCCATTTTTGTAGGTGAGCGACACCGCAACACCATCGATTTTCAACTCGACAACCCACTCCACCTTTTCGTCCGGAAGCAAGCCCGCGATCCGATCGCCGTACTTCTGCAATTCTTCGATGCTATAGGTGTTGTCGATCGACATCATCGGCACCAGATGAGGTGCTGGCTCTAAGTCGTCGATCGGGCGATCACCGATTCGTTGCGTAGGGCTATCCGCAGTAACCAACTCAGGATGGGCGGCCTCAAGTTGCTTGAGCCGATCAATCAGCCGGTCATACTCCAAGTCGGATATCGTCGGCTTGGCTTCAACATAGTAGCGCTGATCGTGAGCACGTATTTCGTCACGTAGATCGTCGATTTCCTGAGCAGGATCGGAGGAGGTCATATTCTTTTCAGCCGTTCCCTAGTACTACAGCGCAGGGCCGAGCTAACCACAACGGCACAACGGCACAACGGCCACGACGTAAATCTAGCATAGGACATTCTATTTGCCCCCCAGGCAATTCAAATTGGAAGACATCTCCTACCGAAACAATATTGGTGGTATTTGGGTAGGTCGCAGATCGGGGAACACCTGAAATACGGCCTTCTTTCGTTGTGTTCGTCGTGTCGTTGTGGTTAACTTGTGACCCTGCGTTGTGGTATTAAAGCCTTACTTTTTGGGAATTTTGAAACAGCCATGAATCACTCCCCATCCGAGTTTTGAGAAGGTGGAACTTCCTCGCTAGTCCACCAATTGTCGGTTGCAATTGCCCCGACCGTCAACACGGCAAGAATTGCCAACTCGACCAAAATGGCCGTCGTGCCATGACTTCGGAGCCAATCGTATAACGGATGGTTTTCATGGGCAGCAATGGCCGCGCGGCCAGCATTCACCTGCTGAAACGCCATAAATCCGTAAGCAAAAGCCGTGACGCAAAAGGCCGCCCCCGAGGGGATCAGCAACGCATAAAACGGGTTTCGCCACTTCTTGTTTTTTTCTGCCACCGAAACATTCCTGCGGGATGTGCAAGTGCCTACTTCGACTGTTTTAGATTCGTCAAATATTCAAGTTCAACTGTCGGCCGATTCTTTTTCCGACTTGACCTTTTTGTGGTCGAGATCCGAGAGCAAGCCATATCGTTAATCTGCTTCTAGATCATACCACGCTATGGCCGTTTTGCCGAAGACGTCTTGTTTTTCGCGATCACTCAACTGGTCGAGGTTGGTAGCCAGCGCATCGACGACTTGGTCGTAGGTGCCTGCCAATAGACAGACGGGCCAATCGCTTCCGAACATTACACGGTCGGTGCCAAAGTGCTCGAGGAGGTGCTGAATGTAGGGAGCGAGATCCGTAGGCTGCCAGTGCGTCCAATCGGCTTCGGTGATCATCCCGGACAGCTTGCAGGCGACATTCGGACATGCTGCAAGTGCTGCGATGCCCGTGGCCCAATCATCCCAGCCGTGCTTGGCAATCTCGGGCTTGGCGATATGGTCTATGACGAATCGCAGCTCGGGGAATTTTTGGGCAACACGCAGGGAAACCTCCAGGTGTTGAGGTCGAATCAGCAAATCGTACGTGAGTGACCGACGAGCCATCTCGCCCAATCCGTGCTGGACATCGGCGCGGGCAAGCCAATCGGGGTCCGGCTCATCGTGTACTTGATGTCGTACTCCGACGAACTTTCGAGAGTCGCCCAGTTCGTCGAGCTGTTCGCTTACGCGGCAATCGGTCAGATCGACCCAGCCGACGACGCCAGCAATAGTTGCGTGCTGGTTTGCGAGTTCGAGGAACCAGCGAGTTTCGTCGACCGAGCTAATCGTCTGCACCAGCACCGTGCTGGTGATGTTGTGGTTGCTCAGACTCGGCTGCAAGTCGTCTGGGCCGAAATCCCGGTACAACGCCTGTAGGTCGGGGCTCATCCAGACGTAGTCGTACCGGTCAAGTTGCCAGAAGTGATGATGGGCGTCGATCATGCCGAATTAGCAAACCTCTTCAAATCAATAAAAAATAGTGACCATTGCGCCGGTAAGCCTGAGGGAGAAGCGGTGTTTCCTCGGCTGCCGTAAAGTCTAACAGAAAAACAATCCACGACACCCGTGCCTTATTTTCGGTAGTTGGATATGTACGAACTCAAAGTGAGAGCGCAGGCTCCTTTCTTTTCAGTTTGAGTAAGAATAATCGATAATGCCAGACATATTCGATGACCTCGTCGGAGGCAGGTACTCTACAATGGCCTGCTGGCGTTTTTGCGCGAAAATTTTTGCACCGACTGAACTGAGGTAAGTGATGCATGGCGGCGACCGGGTTGCGGAGGTGTTACAGGCACAGGGTGTGGAGCATTTGTTCACGCTTTGCGGGGGACACATCTCCCCGATACTAACCGGCGCGAAACAGCGTGGTATCCGTATTGTCGATGTACGCGATGAGGCCACGGCTGTTTTTGCCGCCGATGCTGTTGCACGTCTAAGTGGTGTGCCGGGAGTCGCTGCGGTAACCGCCGGCCCTGGTCTGACAAATACGATAACAGCGATCAAAAACGCTCGACTGGCCCAGTCTCCGGTCGTTGTGCTGGGAGGCGCCGCGCCGACCGTCTTAAAAGGAAAAGGTGCATTGCAGGACATTGATCAGATGGCATTGCTCAAGCCGCATGTCAAATATGCCGAAACAGTGCGCCGGGTTCGCGATCTCGCGCCCATTCTTGAAAAGGCATTTGTGGCAGCACAAACGGGCGTGCCAGGGCCTGTCTTTGTCGAGTGCCCCATCGATCTGCTTTATGACGAGTCTGTGATACGCGGATGGTACGAGCGAGCAACCCCATCCGGATCGTCGGTCAAGGCGAGACTTCTGCGGGCGTACCTGGATTTCCATTTGAAGCGACAGTTTGGGATTGGCAACCGCACAGGGCCATCAGCCCCGGTTAGCGCTCCGATCAAGCGGGCAAGCGAAAACGAAATCGCCGCGGTAGCAAACGCGATAGCTACGGCGAAAAAACCGCTGTTGCTGGTCGGTAGCCAGGCCCTCTTGCGAGCGAGCGAAGCGAAAAGTTTGGCCCAGGCGGTCGAGAAGCTTGGGATGCCCGTGTATCTGTCGGGTATGGCGCGGGGCCTACTCGGCAAAAATCATCCACTTCATATGCGGCACAAACGCCGATTGGCATTAAAGGAATCAGATTGTGTAATTCTCGCAGGCGTGCCCTGCGATTTTCGTCTGGACTACGGCAGCCTCATTTCCCGCGACGCTACTCTGATTGCAGCAAACCGGAGCAGCCGCGACCTTAATCGGAATCGTCGACCAACGATTGGCGTGCATGGCGACGCTTGCGCCTTTCTCTGTGATCTTGCGGCCACGACTGATGCCCCGCAATCGAATCGCAGTGAATGGTGTGGTGAACTTGGTGATCGGGATATGCACCGCGAGCTGGAAATCACAGTTGAGGCAGAGGTGGATTCGAAGTTCATCAATCCACTTAGGCTGTTGAGGGCCATCGATGCGGTGCTGGCCGACGACAGCATCCTCGTTGCGGATGGAGGTGATTTCGTTGCCACAGCTTCTTACACGGTTCGCCCGCGTGGCCCGCTATCATGGCTAGACCCCGGCGTCTTCGGCACGCTCGGTGTTGGTGCCGGTTTTGCGATGGGCGCCAAGATCACGCGTCCCCAAAGCGAAACCTGGATTATCTATGGTGATGGTGCGTTCGGTTACAGCTTGATTGAATTTGAAACTTTTGCGCGCCTCAAGATTCCCGTCATTGCCGTCATTGGCAATGATGCTGGCTGGACACAGATCGCTCGTGAACAAGTCAAAATACTGAACGACGATGTTGGTACTGTGCTCTGCCATACGGATTATCATCTGGCCGCTGAAGGGCTAGGCGCAAAAGGCTTTTTGCTCGATGCGCCTGAAAAAATAGAAAGTGTGCTCCACGAAGCAAAAAGAGTTGCCGCCGCTGGTCAGCCGGTACTTATCAACGCCCTCCTAGGTTCGTCCTCGTTCCGCGAAGGTTCGATCTCGATGTAACCCAAGCTGAAAAGGAAAGGGTCCGCTAGAGCAATTCCTTCAATTGTGTAGCCACAGAGTTCACAGAGAACACTGAGATAAGGTTACTCGCTCCAGTATTTCCTCTGAGACCTCAGTGTGCTCTGTGGCTATGCTTTTATAGAAAATGCTCTAGCAAGGCTTGTTGGTTCTGGCGTATTCGCTCTATAGTATCGGTTTTTTTGGTTGAGTGTAGCATACCGATACGGCTAGGTGACTTTGCCTGTGCCCGCTGTGTCAGGAGAACTGCAAAGTCACTACGTTCGACCAAAGTTTAGAAAAAAGAATAACCACAGAGGACACGGAGTAGCACAGAGTGCCTTAAAAAATAGATTTTCTCTGTGTTACTCCGTGTCCTCTGTGGTTCAAATTGTTGCGGTTTATTTTGTGCAATTATGACTTTGCAGTTCTCCTGCCCGCTGTGTGCTTTTACTAACTGCTGCTACGCCCTCATCGAAATGCAAAGGCAAACAGTTGTGCGTTTTTCATGCGGAATCGCAACACTACCGGTTGGCCTGCCTTGGCGGCGACCAGCGAATCGTCGCCGAAGTCAATCGTGTGGCGCAAGTCGTCGCCTTTTACTGGTTTTGCCGTAGCGATTTTTTTGCCGGCAGCATCAAGCAGGTCGACCACGATCTGCCCGTCGGCCTTTGTCGCGGCATTGATTTCCAGCCGCTGGCCAGTGTAGGTGATTGGAACGGTTGTCAGTGTGCCACCTTCGGCAGGTGCGTCGACCGAAACGAATCGATCGAGTTTCCAGATGGCTAGCCCGATCCCAGCAGTGTGTTCTGTTTTTCTGCCGGTTCCCTCGGCTTGGTAGATGCAAGGTGTTCCGTGTGTGTACGTCGATCCGCCGTAATACAGCCACACTTCGTCCTCCACTCGCAAAGCTCGCGATTGCGAGACGAAGAATCCGCGATCCCACTCATCAAGTCCTCCGCGCGGCACCACCGGCTCGCGGAATGGTCGTTCCCAACGTTCCAAATCGCGCGATACGGCCAACTGCAACTCCCCCGGGCCTTCATGATTGCCAAAACGAGAGTTGTTGTTGATCGTGAATACCCACGGAAACGCCAGCGTACAGCTTTCGGCCACATACACGCCGATGCCGTAAAACTCGGTTCGCATCTCGGCTGGGTTGTCTGGAACATCCAGGATTGGCCGTACTTGTTCAATGCGAGCCAACGAGCCGGCATCGTCGCGCAAGTCGGGTTTGAAAGCGTATCTCGGCTCTGTCCAGTTGAGAAAGTCCTTACTTGTTGTGATGCCAAAACAGCGTCGCGTGTGCCCACGGACTTTTGTATTTAACTTCGGGAACGCGACGTAGAGTTCGCGTGACTCGTCGTAATAGCCGGTGATCACGTCGCTGGATCGGCAAATCGGCTTTTCGCTAAGTTGTTTCCAGTTCAAACCGTCTGGAGAGACCATAACATGCGCCCCGTGTTTTGGTTTCTGACGCCAGCAGATCATTTTGTAGCGGCGGCTCGGGTCGGGGTCGGCGTAGTCTTTCATGACGCTAGCGAGTAAGTACCCGTGGGCAACGGCGTTGTGCGAACCGCCTCGTAGCGACTCGACGGTTCCGACCAACGGTTTTTCCCAATGCACGCCGTCCTTACTTGTCGCATACAAAACGGGATAGTGGGGAAAATCCTCTGGCGATTCGCCCATGTACCACATTTTGAAGAGCTTTTCGTCTCGGTCGTAAATCACGTTCCCGTAAATTTCCAACCGCCACCCCTCCCAAGGTTTTTCTGCCTTGAGCAGCGGATTCTTGGAATGCTTGCGCGCCGGGTGCAACGTAAACGAAACCCCTTCGGTCGATCGAACCAGGACACGATCAATAAAAAGCTGCGATTTGTTTTCGACATCGAACGGCGAATCCTCTGCCTTGGCAGCAGCGAAGCTGACCGAGACAAGAAAAAGCGAAAGGAGAAAAACGGGGATCTTAGGATTCATCTCGGAATCTCTGAATAAGAAGGGGGGACGAATACTGGATGCTCTGATGCACTCAAAACAATCGTTTCTAGGGCGTCTCTCAAGCGAGAATTTCTTGGATCACGTTGCCGTGGACGCTGGTGAGCCGTCGGTCGAGGCCGTTGTGGTAGTAGGTGAGACGCTGGTGGTCGAAGCCTAGGATGTGATTCACCGTGGCATAGAAATCCCAAACCGTGGTTGGGTTGATCGCCGCACGTCGTCCGAATTCGTCGGTGGCGCCGTAGCTGACGCCGGGCTTTACGCCGGCGCCCATCATCCAACAGGTAAAGCCGTCGGGGTTGTGGTCGCGTCCGGTGGTGCCTTCTTGACGAGTGGGCATGCGGCCGAATTCGGTTGTCCAGAGAACGAGTGTATCGTCCAACAGCCCGCGTTGCTTGAGGTCGGTGAGCAGCGCTGCCGTCGGTTGATCGAAGACGGGGCAATGACGTTCGTAGTCGGGCTTGATCGTCTTGTGGGCGTCCCAGTTTAGGAGTCCGTCGACGCCCGATGCTCGCGACGCACAGTAAAGGCTTACATAGCGAACCCCGCGTTCAAGTAGCCGACGGGCCAGCAGGCAATTGCGGGCATAGGCCGCTTTTTGTTTGTTGGTGTCTGCGGTGCCGTAGAGATGGTGTGCCGCGCTTGATTCGGCAGCAAGATCGGAGACCTCGGGCGCAGAAAGTTGCATGCGAGCGGCTAACTCATAGGCGGCCATTCGAGCGCGTAATTCGCTATTGCCTGCATTGGCCTCTAAATGTCGTTGGTTAAGTGTTTGCAAAAATTCGCGGGTAGCTTTTTCTTCTTGAGTCGACACGCTATCTGGCAATTCTAGACTGCGAATCGAGTTTTGATCGCTCATGACGATCGCTTGATGCTGCGCAGGAAGAAAGCCGTTGCTCCAATTGGCTTTGCCGTTTGGCGGTTCACCACGCATGTCGGGTATGGCGACATAGGTCGGCAAGTTTTCGTTCGCACTGCCCAAGGCATAACTCATCCAGGCACCGACGCCAGGAAAGCCCTCGGTGTCTTCGCCCGTGTTCATAAAGACGCAGCCAGGGCCGTGGGTGTTGGTTTTTGAGGTCATCGAATGGATGAATGCAATGTCGTCGATGTGCTTGGCCATGTGCGGGAGCATCGACGAGATCATTTTTCCGGTTTCGCCCGCTGGTTTGAATGGCCAGGGGCTTCGCATCAACGGGCCGTTTTTGCCTTGGAAGCTGAGAACCCCTTCTTCGCCCGGGAGTGGTTTGCCATCGTATTTTTCTAGCGACGGTTTGTGCTCCCAGAGGTCGAGGTGTGAGGCGGCGCCGGGACAGAAGATTTGCAGCACCCGTTTGGCCCGCGGGGCAAAATGCGTCATCCCCTGCCCCGGCTGCCACTCTAATGTGTTTGTAGGCACGGTCGCGGCGCTGTCTGCTGCGGCGATTTCGTTCGCCAAAAGATGAGCAACGCCGATTCCTGCCAAGCCGGAGTAGATGTTCCCAAGGAATCCACGGCGAGAGACTACGCCGCGAACTAACTTGCGTAACTGATGGCTGGATGATGAATTCATAATGATTGTGTTACTCAGATCAAAAAGAAGGGAGCCCGCGAATCAGGCCGGCATTTTCAGTTTGAGGTGTTAGTACTACATCGCAGGGTCATGTTAACCACAACGACACAACGGCCACGACGTGAATCGAGTAGGTAAACTTGAAGTCGTTCGCCAATCGATTCAAATGAGAGAGATTATCATAGGAAACAACAGGTATAGCGTTTTGGTAGGTTTTGCATTGAGGGTATTACGAAAAATTCGTCCTTCTTTCGTCGTGTTCGTTGTGTCGTTGTGGTTCAACCTGGCGCAGTAGTATTAGTTGATGTAGATGAATTCGTTTGCGTTGAACAAGGCTCGGCAAAAGGCGGGCAAGCCATGTTCGCTGACAAACTGTTGGGCGGCTGACAGTTCTTGGTCGTCGCAGGGACGTGAGAAAACCAAGAGAAATGCCTGCTGGATTGCTTTGCTTTGATCTTCGGACGATTCTTGTTCGATACGAGCCGTCAGCGCATTGGCCATGTCGATGGTAAAGCTGTGGTTCATCAGGGTCAGCGCTTGCAAGGGGGTGGTTGTCGATGCGCGGCGGGGCGTCGAAAAGGCACAGTCGGGGGTGTCGTACTCCGACATCAGGTCAACACGAGCAGCGCGGGCGTTTTGGTGATAGACACTTCGCCGGTAGGTCGCTGGGCTGTATTTTTTTAGTGGATCGTACGTGGCGACGTTGTCTTCCCAATAGTCGTAAAGCCGAAATCCGGGGCCGCCCATTGCTGTGTTGAGTTGGTTGGCAGCGAGTAACATGCTGTCGCGGATTTCTTCGGCTGAGAGTCGCCGGGGCGGAAAACGCCAGAGGTAGCGAGCACTAGCATCAATGGCTGCCTCGGCGTCGCGGAAGTCGCCTGCTTGGCGGTAAGTTTGAGACAGCATCAACAGTTTGTGTAGTGGTTTTATACGCCAACCGTTTGTGTGTACTTGGTTGGCGAGCCAATCGAGGAGCCTGGGGTGCGTGGGACGTCCGCCCATAAAACCAAAGTCGCTGGGGGTATCGACAATCCCGGTGCCAAAATGGTAGTGCCACAAACGGTTGGCCAGTACGCGGGGCGTCAGTGGATTGTTTTCGTCAGTCAACCAGTTGGCAAGGGCTTGGCGTCGGGCGCTTTCTGGCGAGTCGTTGTCGAGTTGGTAATTGTTTGCCATCTTGGCCAGTGTGGTGAGGCTTGCCGGCAGTACCGCGTTGCCAAGCCGCTGAGGATCTCCGCCTAGGAAAACATGGAAGGGGCCTTTCGGTTGTTTTGGGTTCCCGATCCACCACGAATCGAGCTTCGGCACGGCGGCAAGTTTCGCAGATACGCTGCCGATTTCACCAGACAAAGCAGCAAGCTGTTGTCGTTCGTCGGGCGTGGTTTCCGAAAGTGCTAACCGATGGCGGCGATGGGCAGGGTTGGCGGGCTTTCGATCGTGAGAATTAGCTACCTCGGTCCACTGTTTGCCATCAGAAGAAATTTCGACGCGGTACTCGCAAAGAAAAGCAGCGACCGAGTGACTTCCGGCCGCCCCCGAGCGGTCGCTATAGAAAACTACGCGGTCGATCTTTTCAGGCTTTGCCAAGGTGATGGTCAACTCGGCGGAACTTGCTTGCCATCGTGCCCCGTAACTGCCATCGATGGTCAGTTCGGCTCCGTAGGCCCCGGCAAAATCTTGAGCCACTCTGCTGCTTCCCTTGGCCTGGGCGCCACGAATGGCTAGGGCGACGTTTTGCGGAGATTCTCCAGCCGTCCAAATCTCAAACTCTTCGAGTTTGTAGCCTGCTTTTGCAGCCGGATTGGTGTCGATGCCTTCGCACACCAGCCGGACATGCTGTGTTTCGACAGCGGCGAACGTCTCTTCGGTTTTTTTGCGGTCGACCGCCGGGCGTGTCCATTTGACGGCGTATTGCGAGGCCTTTTGTTCTGCGCGGGCTAGAATTGCTTTGTTGAGAGCGTTTTGCTTTGCACGCAGTTCTGTCAACGCGGCATCGAGTGGCTTGCGCTGGGCGGCGACTTCTTGTTTCTGTTCGTCGGTGGCGATGACACGGCTGCCGTGAAAGGTGCCGGCGAAGGTCGAGTACAGACTGTAATAGTCTTGCTGCGAGATCGGATCGAATTTGTGGTCGTGGCAACGGGCACAACCGACCGTGAGGCCGAGAAAGGTTTCGCCAGTGGTGCGTATGATTTCATCGATCGTGTTCGCGCGAATTTGTTTGACTTGCACTGGGTCTTGGTTTCCGACATTGTCGTATGGCCCACACACCAAAAAGGTGGTGCCAATTTCGACCGCCGGATCTCCTCGCCCTAGGACATCGCCGGCCAAGTGCTCTCGGGTAAATTGATCGAAGGGTTTATCTTCATTCAGCGAACGAATCACGTAGTCGCGGAATGGCCAAGCGTTGTTGATAATGACGTTGCGTTCAAATCCCGTACTCTCGCCGAAGCGAACCACATCGAGCCAGTGGCGGCCCCAATGTTCGCCATATCGGGGAGAAGCAAGCAACCGGTCGACGAGCTTTTCGTAGGCACCATTTCCGACTTGATCGCTATGGCCCGTTTCGCTTTGGCATTCGTCGAGAAAGGTTTTTACTTCTATGGGGGTGGGTGGCAAGCCGGTCAGGTCGTAGGTGGCACGTCGAATGAGTGTGCGTGGCGTGGCAGCAGGAGACGGGGCCAAACTCTTTTCGGCCAGTTTTGCAAAAACAAAACGATCGATCGGATTGCTGGCCCAAGTACCGGGGAGCCCCGTAGGCGATGGTGGTTCGGGCTTCGCCAGTGGCTGAATCGACCACCAGTCGAAACCGGCACGCTGGTCGGTGGTAAACGCAAACGGGTCGAGAGGTTGAGCTGGATAGTATGCCCCGTCGACGATCCACTGTTTAATCTTGGCAATCTGTTCGGTCGTCAGCGGCTTTTTCGGCGGCATCTCTTCGCTGGAAATATGGTCGAAGAGTAGGCTTGCCTCGGGGTCGCCCGGCTCTAGGCTGGGGCCACTTTCGCCCCCTTCGATGGCCGTGGTGAGGCTACGCAGATCGAGGTCACCCTTGCGTTCGGCTCCGTGACATTCCAAGCAGTGGCCAACTAGAATCGGCTCGACTTGTTCATGAAAAAAAGTTGCTTGAGCCGTTTCGTCAGCAGCGAGAGTAACACGCTGGGAGACGAATGCCGATGAGAACATCGCCCCCACAACAAGAATGAATCGGGGATCGAGACCCATTTTTACTTGTGCCCTTGGTTGAACCAGACGGATAACCAGAAGTAGTGTTTCGGGAATTGTATCACGGTTGATGCTTACATTGCAAAAAAGTTTCCAGCAGGGAGTAGGACGATTGCCAACTTTGCAATCGTCTTATTGCGGGGAGACGCACCTTATTTTCCCAAGGCCCAATCGATGGCGTTGACCATTAACTGTCGGAAGGCTGGGGTTTTGAAGTCGTCGGGGTGGCCTAGGCCGGTGTAAAAAACCTTACCGTGCGACTCGCTGCGAGGACGTATCCAGGTGAGCGGCTCGGTGCGGTCGGTGATACTTCCTTGCATCAGCAGCGTAGCATCTTTTGCGATGGGGCTTAGGTAGTAGAGCGAACCTGTGCTATGCCAGTTGCTTGGTGCGACACCTTTCAGAATCGGATGGTCGGAGACCTCCGCGACATTCGCGACCTCGGTTCCCGCTTCGTTCGGGCCGTGGCCATGGTAGTTGCCGCCGAGAATGTTGGCGTCGAATTCTTTCCACTCGGCGACGCCTGCTGGCAAGACAAAGTCTTTAGGCGGTTTGAGATGCATCGTGAACGCATGATTGGCTGTGCGAATGCCGAGGAGCGGTTTTCCTGAGGCGACGTAGTTTTTCAGTGCCGCAACCTGTGCCGTGGGCAAGCCGAGACGACGGACGTAGACGACAGCCGCATGGGCGGTTTCTAGATTTTCGATTCCTGGGAGATTGTGCTGCCCTTCGCCGTGGAGGATTGTGCAGTGGAGTTGGTGTTCTTCGCGCAGCCATTGAGCGAATCGCGGGATCGTTTTATCGGTATGATAATGATCGTCGCTCACCATGAAGACGATGTGCGGTCGAGGGTCGCCGGCAAATCGGAACGCCGGTTTGTTGAGGAAATCGGTACTGGTAATGGTTGGACACCAATATTTCTCGATGTGCTCGATCACCAGTTCCGTGCCCCGATAGTGGCTGACCTTAGGTTCCATGGCGGGGTTGTAAAGGCTGTCGGTCATGTCACGCATTAGCGCGACATTGAATCCTAAGTAAGTCAACTGCCGTATCCCGAACGGTCGTCCCAAGACACACATATTGGTGTGAACACCCATGATGATGACGTTTTCAATTTCTCGTTGCCGCAGCAGGTAGTAAACGTCTTTGCTGTCGCCAATGGCATCGCCTTCGCCAATCTTGATTGCGTCATGCTGATGAGTTTGCGGTGGCGGGCCTTCGGCGACGGGGCCTTCCCAGCCATTGTCTGAATCATCGATCGGCAGCGGGGGTTCGATATCTTCGTTCAAGTGATTCCATTTCAGTGGGACTTCGCTTTCTAGTTCTGGTGCGTTGGCGCAGAGTGCTCGCTGTGGAGTATCGCGATAGTAATCCATGGACCCGCTGGGGGAGTGAATGATAAGTACGCCCCGTTTGCGTGCGGCCGTGATGACTTCGTTCATCCGAGGAGCCATCTCGGCGACGCGATCCGCTGGGATTTTGCAGCACATGGTATCCCACATATCGCAGATAATGATCGCCGTTTTTTCTGGGGCCCATCGTTTGGTTTTGTACTCCAGCGTAAACGGACGGTCGTGCGTGGGGAGAGCAACCTTGGTATGGCTTTCTGGGGCTTGCCACTTGGCGGTTTCTACGCGACTACGAGTATGCAGTATCAACGAGTCTTCGGCGTGCAAATTGAGAGCTACGCATGGCACAAGGGCAAGCACTGCGAGGGCTTGTCTGAAAAAAACGAACATCGGCATTCTCCGTGGCATGTAAATCAAAGCAACGAGGGGCAGAGTAATTTACCAGTTTTCGCACACATTTGCCAAACAGCCACAGCCGGACCGCCACGCGGTCCAAGGAGCCCCAGAGGCAAGTCTGCCTCCGACTACTATTACCTTATCGCAATCGAGCCAGGAAAATCAGTGAAACCGTCTTGATTCGCCCGTAGATTATGGTAGTGTACAAATGTATGCTATTCGTCGATTGGCTATTTCTGGATATGAACGCGTTCTTCGCCTCGGCGGAGCAGCAGTTGCAGCCTGCGCTGCGGGGGCTGCCCGTGGTGGTTGTGCCGACGATGACTGACCGCACCTGCTGCATCGCGGTAAGCTACGAGGCGAGGCGCTACGGCATAAAAACGGGCACCAACGTAGGCGAGGCGCGTAGGCGTTGTCCGCAATTGCAGGTGATCGCCGGTCGACATGAAAACTATGTTCGCATTCACCAACAGATTATCGCTGCGGTCGAGACGGTGTTGCCTGTCGAGCAGGTTTGCTCGATCGACGAAATGGTTTGTCGGCTGTCGCCGCAGCATCGAGAAACGGGGCGAGCCGTGATGCTTGCCCAAGAGGTGAAGGAGGCCATCTACCATCAAGCAGGGACGGCTTTGAGGTGTTCGGTCGGATTAGCTCCGAATCGTTTCTTAGCAAAAGTCGCCAGCAATATGCAAAAGCCCAATGGGCTTTCGGTGATCACTCGCGAGGAGTTGCCACGGCGATTATATGCGTTGGAGTTGACCGATTTCCCAGGCATCGGTCGCAACATGCGCCGCCGTTTGGAGGGCAAGGGGATTCGTACGACACGACAATTGTGCGGGCTTTCGAAGCGGCAACTGGTCGATGTTTGGCAAAGCATCGTTGGCGAGCAATGGTGGTATCGTTTGCGAGGCGAAGAGTGTCGAGAAAAAGCGACTCGACGGCGAACGCTGGGGCATTCGCACGTCTTGCCGCCAAAGCTTCGCAACGACGAAGGGGCCCGTGCCGTGTTTGTGCGTTTGCTACACAAAGCGGCGATGAGGCTGCGTCGGATCGATTATTGGGCCGCCCGACTGGTGGTTAAGCTGGCTTACTGTAATGGTTTGCCAAAATGGAAGCGGGTGATGTATCTGGGGCGTTGCCAAGATACGCCATCAATGTTGAAGGCGTTCGAAAAAGCTTGGCAAAGCCGTCCGCCGGGAGGTCGGCCCTTGCAGCCTGCGATCACGCTGATTGATTTGACTCCTGGTGTTAGCACCACGCCCTCGTTGTTTTTCGAGGAGCGTCGTGCCTTGGTAGCCGCCCAAACCATGGACGCAGTGAACGAGCGCTTTGGCGCCAACTCGGTTTACTTTGCTTCGATGTACGAAGCACGTAATGCAGCTCCTATGAGAATCGCGTTTACCAACATTCCCGACGTGCCTTCGGAAATGAACGCACAGGAGGAGTAGAGTGAAAAGATGGTCCTGGCGTACCCAGGCGGCTACGATTTGCCGTTCACTCGGCGGTTTTCGCTCTTGCGTGCTAACGCATCATACGCGAGTTGGTTTGTGTACTTTAACAAGACGGGACCGGTGTGTGTAATCCTAGAGTATTGCTGGGGAGGGTTTGAATGAACAAGGAGACGAGCAAGTCTGGTTAGCAAGGCAATTTAGGGCGGGAAAAGACCAAGCCGGTTTGTTACTAGGCCGCTTTTGGGGAAGGTGATCGCATGTTGGTGTTGGTAAACTATGCCGTATTGTTAGGCTGCGTTGTTGAGCAGGTTCAGCTTGCCTTGCGAAGTAAAGGTCAAACGGTTTAGACGAGCTTGGGTTTGTATCCGGCGTGTCAGAGTCGTAGCGATATTCGAACTCGTCAGGGGCGTTCTTTTGGTCTGTTTTTTAGCGGCGGGGGTATACAGTTCGTGGCCCTTGTGCCATATTTCACAATCTTCGCCAGCAGCGTAGCTAACTGCTGGTTTGTGAACATCTTGGGTTCATGCCACGTGGTTTGTTAGTGGTAACAAACTGGAAAAAGTGGCAATGGCTCCGTTGGTTTGAGGAAAAACCAAAAGTGGCCCGTTTCCTACTCGAATTAACATTATTCGATACATATATCTGTCCTTGGCCTTGGTTGGCATATACCATCGCTGGGCTGGTGCATGTTGCGCTGATATTAAATCTGGTGGCAGTCAGTGCGCTGGTCTTTATTTGGCTTGAGCGAAAGATCTCTGGGCGGATTCAAGATCGGCTCGGTCCGACCCGTGTGGGTGGCAAGTTCGGCTGGCTGCAAACTTTGGCTGACGGTTTGAAACTGTTGACTAAAGAAGACCTGATGCCGGCAACTGCGGACGGGTTTCTATTTAGAATCGCACCGTATGTTTGCTTCTGTGCGTCGATTGCCGCGTTTATCGCGATTCCATTTGCCGGCGGGCCTTACCCCTGGATCGCTCAGCATTTGAATACGGGTGTATTCTTCGTTTTGGCCGTTTTGGGCCTGGAAGTGTTCGGGGTGATCCTGGCCGGTTATGCTTCGGCCTCGAAATGGTCGCTGTTCGGGGCGATGCGAGAAGCTGCCCAGGTGGTGAGCTACGAAGTGCCGCTGGGCATGTGTGTGGTCGTTCCGGTGTTGATCGCCGGTTCGATGGACATGGTGGTTATTGGCGATCGGCAAGCTGGCTGGTTTACCAATTGGCTCGTGTTCCACGATCCATTTACCTTTATCACCGCCTGTGTGTTCTTTACTTGTGCGATGGCCAGCGTGAATCGTGCCCCCTTCGACTTGGCAGAAGCAGAAAGCGAATTGGTTGCCGGTTTTCATACCGAGTACTCAGGTATACGCTGGAGCTTCTTCTTTATGGCCGAGTATGGCTCGATGTTCTCGGTAAGTATTTTGGCAGCCATCTTGTTCTTTGGCGGCTGGCATGGCCCGGTTCCCATCACCTCGCTCTTGGGAGTAGGCGGCGAAGTAGGCACCCTTGGTTGGGGCTTGGCTCAGGCCTTGGGGCTAGCCAATGTGCTGTTCAAGGGCGTGATTGGCGTCTGCTTGATGATCTGGGTTCGCTGGACGTTGCCTCGCTTGCGTATCGATCAAGTGATGACGGTTTGTCTGAAATACTGCACACCGATTGCTGCGGTCATGTTCCTGGGCGCAACCTTCTGGCATTACAACTTGCCAAGCAAAAACTTTTTTGGCCTGACGGATGTTCCTGCCGAGGTTTACGAAATCAGCGAAGGCTGGGAGCGTGTTGCGGGTGAAAGTCAGAATAGTGGAAATACAGAGTTGGTGGCTGCCGGTGAGCATGCACGGATAAGCTCGCTAAGCGACCAAGTCTTGTTAGAGAATGCCTCGTTAGAAAATGCCTTGTTAGAGAATGCCTCGTTAGAAAATGTCGGAGGAAGGCGATAGCGATGGAAAGTATCTATTGGCCGACATTTTTCTTTTGGCTGTTTAGCCTGATCTCCTGCTCGTTTGCAGTCGGGGTTCTGTTGGCTAGCAATATTGTTCGCATGGCGTTTTACTTGGTGCTGTCGCTAGCGTCTATTGCTGGTCTGTTCTTTCTGGCCGGTGCTGATTTTGTCGGTGCGATGCAAATAATGATCTACGTCGGCGGTACGTTGGTGCTGTTGATTTTTGGCGTGATGCTCACTTCGCAAGAGCGTTTTATCGAAATGAAAACACCCAGTGGCGAATGGGTGATCGCATTCTTTATCGGAGCATCCCTTTTGGGGCTGCTTTTCCAAGTGGCGCAGGGTGTGCCCGCTTGGCAGGGAATGGATCGTCTTGAAGCCGAGGCGATTGCTGTAGAAAAGACAGCGACGCCGATTGGCATGGGGTTGCTAGGTGTCCGGGTCGACAAACTCGACGAAACTGACAAATCGCGTCAGGCTGGGATGTCGGGCTATTTGCTTATTTTCGAAATCGTATCGGTGCATTTGCTGGTCGTGTTGATAGGGGCCGCCTACCTTGCCCGTGCCAAACGCAAGCAAAATCGAGAAAATCTGGCAAGTGTTACCTAAAAAAAGATCAAACGTAACCAAATAAAAAACAAGTCATTATGATCCACCTTCCATTAGCCCATCTGCTTAGCGAACCTGTCGGGGTTTCGCATTATGTCATGGTCGGCGCGGTTTTATTTACCTGCGGCGTGCTTTGCATGGCTACCAAGCGTAATGCCCTGGGCGTGCTGATGGGGATTGAGTTGGTGCTAAATGGTGCGAATCTCAATTTCATCGCATTTGGCAGCCACGTTTTGCGAAATGACGTAAATTCCCTGGGCCTTGATGGCCAATTGATGGCCATGTTTGTGATCGTGCTTGCCGCTGCTGAGGCAGCCGTCCTGCTGGCGATTGCCTTGAACTTTTACAATAACCATAACTCGATCGACGTTGACCGCGCCGACGAGCTTTTAGGATGAAGCATACGTACTGATGGACATTGCTACGGCTTCTAAACTGTCGACGCTGCTGATGTGGGCGTGGCTCTTGCCACTTGCCTCGTTTGTGGTGATTTTGTTTCTCGGCAAGAGCATGGGCCGACATAGTAAATTCGGTGGCTATGTCGCCACAGGAGTAATACTTTGCTCGGCGGCGCTTAGTTTCTATGCGTTGTTTGGCGTTTGGTTGCCGAACAATCCGCTTGCCGATGCCAGCCACAGTAGCGAAGAGGTCCATGCCGAGCATAGTGAGGTAACTTCGGTACATCCCGTTGCATTTCTTGCGGATCATGGCGAGGGTGAATCAAAAGGCCACGAGGGGGCGGCAGATCATGGCGAGGGCGGGCATGGCGAGGATGGGCATCATGCCAACAACAAGCCTCCCCAAAGCTACTATGGCGATTGGTACACCTTGGGCCAATTCGGCAGCCTCAAGCTGACCATCGGGTACTACATCGACGCGCTTACCGTGATGATGTTTTGCATGGTGACGTTGATCGCCACATGCGTGCATTTTTACGCTCTCGGCTACATGCACGACGAGCTGCACGACTTTACCGACTCAGAAGTGACGCTGTCTGATGGCACGAATCTCAAACGGCCCGGGCGTTACTATCGGTTCTTCCAATATTTGTCGCTGTTTTGCTTTAGCATGCTTGGCGTTGTGATTGCCGGTAATGTGGCGATGGTGTTTGTCTTTTGGGAATTGGTCGGCATTTGTTCCTACTTCCTCATCGGCTTTTACATCGAACGGCATAGTGCGTCGACAGCTGCTAACAAGGCGTTTATCGTCAATCGGGTTGGCGACTTTGGCATGTTGATCGGCATGATGGCCCTGTGGTCGAGCCTCGGCACGTTTGCCTTTGGCGACCTGACAGACACCGAGGGTCATGTTGTCGAGCAAGGCATCTTTAGCCAGTTGCGTAGTGCCGAGAACGACTATCACCTGCAAGCAACTGACAGCGTCGTAGCCGAACAGAATCGCGTAATCCGCCCATCTGCGGATGGTGCGACGATTGAAGATCCCGAACACAACACGGCCGGGCAATGGCTGCTCTTTATCGCTGGGGTTGGCATCTTCTGCGGCTGCATTGGCAAGAGTGCCCAGTTTCCGCTCCACGTCTGGCTGCCAGACGCGATGGAAGGCCCGACACCCGTTTCGGCGCTGGTTCACTCGGCGACGATGGTCGCAGCAGGCGTCTATTTGACGGGTAGGTTTTACCCGGCATTTACGCCTGAGGCCCTGTTGGTGATCGCCTACATCGGCTGCGCCACGCTACTAATCGCTGCCACGATTGCCATCACGGCAACCGATATCAAACGAGTTCTTGCGTATTCAACAATCAGCCAACTCGGCTACATGATGCTCGCTCTGGGCTTGGGCGGCTGGGTGGCTGGCATGTTCCACCTGATTACACATGCCTTCTTCAAGGGCCTTTTGTTCATGTGTTCGGGTTCGGTGATTCACGGAGTCCACACAAACGACATGACCGAGATGGGTGGCCTGCGCAAGAAGATGCCAATCACGGCCTACACCATGTTGGTTGGCTGCTTGGCCATTATCGGGGCGGGCATCCCAATCATCGGCCCAGGCTTTAGCGGCTACTACTCGAAAGATGCAATCATCGAGCAGGCTTGGAGCTATGGCAACAGCAACCCTCATCTGGCCATCCTCAAGTGGGCGCCGATTGTGGGAGCGTTTATCACCGCGTTTTACATGTTCCGTCTCTGGTACATGACCTTTGCCGGCAAGCCTCGCAATCAACATCGGTACGACCATGCCCACGAATCGCCTCGCGTGATGACGGTGCCGTTGATCGTCTTGTCGATCTTCGCCATCGGAATCGGCTGGAAGCTGCCGATTACAAATTTGAATACTACGGCTTTGCTCGAACAGGCCCGCCCTGTTGGAACCTTGGCGACCACTCAGGGTGTGTTGCTCCCCGAACTGGTAATCCCGAACGAGCATGACAGCCATGCACCGGCAATCAAATGGGCTGCTGGTTGGGCCGCTTTTAGTACCGCCGCCTCGGGCGTGTTGCTTGCGTCGATCATTTACCTATGGAATTTGCTCGACCCGAAGGAACTCAAACAGACGTTCAGGCCGTTGCATAGTTGGCTTTGGAATAAATGGTGGTTTGATGAACTTTATGGGCTGATATTTGTTGCACCGACCATGATGATCTCGAAGACAGCCTCTTGGTTCGATCGCAGAGTGATCGATTCGATCCTGCATGGCTCGGTGACCGTATGCAAAGGCTGTTCAAAGGTGGTTTATGCCGTCTTTGATAAAACCTTGGTCGATGGCATGGCGAATGGGATTGCCGGGGTCACCTGGGATCTGGGGCTTTGGCTTCGCAAAATACAAACGGGCAACTTGCGTCAGTACATCATGTTTATTGTGATCGGCACGGTCGTTCTGTTTATAGCGATATCCTTTGTTCAACAGACCATCTGAGCCCGTTTCGGCTCGGAGAATAGCCTTTTTGGCATAACGACTTTTATACATTTTAGTTAGACCCTGCGAAAGAAAACGGCGTAATCATGAATCTCAGCGAACCAGTGGTTTATCTGAGCTTGCTCGTATTTTTGCCAGCAGTTGCTGCTTTGGTATTGGCTCTATTACCGCGACTGACGGACGATGCATTTAAGTGCATCACCTTGGCGGTCACCATCCTCGTGTTCATCTTGTCACTTGGCATGTTTCGCCTCGGGGCTGGAATTGATTTCCAGGCTGGCGTTGCCGAGATGCAGAACCTGTTTCAGGTCGACTGGATACCGACGTTTGGAATCCAGTATTTCATGGGACTAGATGGTATCAGCTTCCCGCTGATTGTTTTGACCTCATTCCTCTGCGTGCTGGCCATGGGGGCGAGTTGGCCAATCAACAAGCATGTACGAGCCTACTGCATTTTGTTCTTGCTGCTAGAAACAGGCATGTTGGGCGTGTTCATGTCGCTCGACTTCTTTCTGTTCTACGTGTTCTGGGAAGTCATGTTGCTGCCGATGTATTTTTTGATCGGTATCTGGGGTGGACCACGTCGCGAGTACGCGGCGATCAAGTTCTTTCTCTATACGCTGCTCGGTAGTGTGCTGATGCTGATCGCGATTTTGATGTTGTATTTCAACAGCGATCTGACTCGCTTAAATGCCCAGCAGATGGTCGATGCAGGGATCGTGACCGTAGCCGGGGATAGCACCGTTGATGCATCGTTCCAGGCGTGGGTCAATAGCGAAGATACTCTCGCCCAGCGTTTCGCAGAGATCGCAGCTGAGACCGACCCGGCCCGCCGTCGGCAGCTTCACACCTTCAATATTTTGGCTTTGCAGCAAATGGGGCAACATACCGATTTGTTCGAGGGCGAAGCCTTGTTGGGTAAGAGTTTGCAGTGGTGGGCCTTTATCCTGCTGTTCATTGGCTTTGTTATTAAGGTGCCAAGCGTGCCGCTGCATACCTGGTTGCCAGATGCTCACGTCGAAGCCCCCACGCCGATTTCGATGATTTTGGCTGGCATCTTGCTGAAAATGGGCGGTTACGGCATCATTCGCATCTGCTACCCCATCTGCCCGCAGGCAGGCTACGACTTGGCTTATTTTGTATGCACCGTTGGTGTGGTTAGCATGGTCTATGGTGCCTTTGCCGCGTTGGCTCAAACCGACTTCAAGCGGATGGTTGCCTACAGCTCGGTGAGCCACATGGGCTACGTGGTGTTGGGCTTCGGTGTTTGGAGTGCCATGGCCGACACGGGTTATAACGCCGACTACTGGAAGATGGGTGTCAACGGCGCCATGTATCAAATGATTGGCCACGGCATTAGCTCGGCCGGTATGTTCTTTATGGTTGGGGTGATTTACGACCGCGTGCATCACCGCGATTTGAATCAATTCGGCGGTTTGTTTGCCAAGATGCCCGTGTATAGCGGCTTTGCGGTGGGTATTTTCTTCGCCGGCTTGGGGCTTCCTGGCCTTTGCGGTTTTATTGGCGAAGTCTTCGTTATCCTTTCAGTTTGGAAGTACAGCTATGTGTTGGCAATTATCTCAGCGTCGGTGGTCATCTTGACTGCTGGCTATATTCTATGGGCGATTCAACGAGTTTATTTGGGGCCAGAGTACAAAGGCCCGAACGGCGACGCGCTGAAACCCATTACCTTACGCGAGTTGGCAATCGCCGTCCCGCTGATGGTTAGTGCAGTTGTCTTTGGCATCTATCCGGATGGTCTGTTGCGATACATGCAGCCCTCGGTGGATCGACAGGTTGATCAATTGGCCGCGTGGACCCAAGCTTACGACGAACGCGAGACCGCAGCGAAACCCCTGGGCGACGAAGATGGCCAGATGGCGTCTCGCTAGCGACGATGCTCGATGGCGGTGTTTAACCGCCGAACCTTAGAAACCCTTTGTTCACATACATTTTATATTGAGTTAGTCACGGTGAATTTACACACCCTCGTCGATTCGCTGCTGAGCGATACGCTCGAAACCAGCTTGCCGCTTTTCCGACCGGAACTAGCGATTTGCGGCACGATTGTGCTGATGCTGCTGGTGCGCGTCATTCGATGCGAACGGTTCCTCCCTCCGTTCTGCTTAGCGCTGGTCGGGTCGATTGTTGCTCTTTGGCTGGCCTTGCCGAGCGAAGGGTTAGCAGCCTGGGCGGAACTGTCGTCCCAAGAAACATTCACCGGCATGTTGGTTTTCGACTCGCTATACGCCTACGTGCGAGTATTCCTGCTTGCTTTTGCAGTTCTCTTTGTCGTGCTTTCGCAATTGACTGGCATCGCTGACCGCGAAGATGGACAAGATTATTTCACCCTGGTGCTTGGTGCCACTTTGGGTATGTGCATCATGGCCTCAGCTAATCACCTGCTAACAATCTTCCTGGGCATCGAGATGGCTAGCCTGCCGTCTTACGTATTGGCCGGTATCGTTAAAGGACGTCGGCGTAGTAGTGAAGCATCGTTAAAGTATGCGATTTATGGTGCTGGTGCTGCGGGGGTCATGCTTTATGGCATCAGTCTTTTGGCCGGCGTGGTGGGTTCAGCTCATCTGCCAACAATCGCTCGTGAACTATCATCCCTCAACATTCAGGCAATGCTTGCTTCGAGCGAAGAATCGTCGATAGTGATGGTCTTAGCCTTGGGTGGCTTGATGCTGGGCGTAGGTTTAGCTTTCAAGTTGTCTGCCGTCCCGTTTCATTTTTGGTGCCCTGATGTTTTTGAAGGTGCTTCTGCCGAGGTAGGCGCATTTCTTTCCGTGGCATCGAAGGCGGCAGCTTTGACGTTGCTGATCCGCGTCGGGGTCGGATTAGGCTATGTGCAAGAAAAACCGCAGGCAGAGTTAGCCATCGATCAACCCGCGACGGTTGCCGAGGTCTCGACTGCTGGGCAGCCCCCTACGACCTTTGCCGCTCTTAAAGCTGGAAGCATTGTTGCAGAAGAGGGGGCTAGCGACCCGCTATCTCCGGTACGAAATTTCTTCGTGATTTTGGTGGCGATCATTGCGATGGTCAGTTGCACGTTTGGCAATCTTGCGGCTTACGGACAAACAAACATCAAACGTATGTTTGCCTACTCGACCATCGCCCACGCAGGCTTCATGATGATGGCCGTCGCTGCGGCAGTTGCCTTGTTGGGGCGAGACACTATCCATGCTCAAACCGCAATTTCGGCGCTGCTGATCTACATGGCCATCTATCTCTTTATGAACTTAGGTGCCTTTGCGATCGTGGCGTTCCTTCGCAACGAAATGCAAAGTGAAGAAATCGAAGATTACGCGGGGCTTATTCGCAGTTGTCCCGTGGTGGCTGTGATGATGACGGCAATATTAGTAAGTCTAGTCGGCCTGCCACCGTTGGCTGGCTTTTGGCCGAAGCTACGAGTACTCCAGTCGCTTTACGAGGCAGGTGGCCCATTGCTGATTACGGTGTTGGTTGTCGCTGGTATCAACACGGCAATTTCGCTGGTCTACTATCTGCGAGTGATTAAAGTGATTTGCATTGATCCCGAGCCAGACACACGCGGACCGGTTTCACTTGGTTTTCTGCCGGTGGCCTACGTCTTGGTAGTAAGCCTCCCTGTGATTGTGTTTGGCATCCTGCCCGATACGGTCGCAAACTGGGCTGATCAAGCAACGAAGCACCTGTTTTATTGATAGCTACTTTTATTGATGGCTAAGCGACTACGAAAAACATTGGCACCTGGGTGCGCAACTTGCACAAGCAGGTTGGTTATTGCAACTTTTTTTCCTAGCAAAGTTTCTTTGGCATGATCGATCCTAAGACGGCATTACTACTGAACCGTTTGTTGGCGATCGTGGGCCGATCGTTTCCCCAGTACTTGAAATACTCGCGCCCGTATGTTCCGCCAGGGCGTGCGGAACTTGTCGAGGCAATCGAGTCGGTAGTTGCCGACCAAAATGGCTTGGCCGACCGCATCAGCCAAATGCTGATCGACGCTCGTACGTCGCCCCGCACGGGCGAATTTCCGATGGAGTATACGGATCTTCACGACCTAGAGATTGGCTTCTTGGTAAACTTGGCAATCAACTATCAACACCAAGACATCGCGGAGATTCAAGAGCTGGTCGAACAACTGCAAATGGCACCTGCCGCCAAATCACTCGCCGAAGAGACGCTAGGCATGGCCAAGGGCCACCTCGACACGCTCAAGGAACTCGTGCTTGAAGATGCGAAGTCCTAATCAGCCGGTAAATAATGCTCTTCGACACGCATACGCACATCGACCAAGAAGAGTTTGACGCCAGTCGCGACGAAGTGCTAAGCCGAGCGCGCGAAGCGGGAGTCGCAAGCCTCGTGGCGGTAGGATGCACAGCGCAGGGCAGTAGCAAGTGCGTGCAGTTGGCCGCTGAGCATGACGGCGTCTATGCGGCGGTCGGGATGCAGCCAAATTATATTGCTGAAGCCGGGGCGGACGATTGGGCCGTGATTGAAGGGCTTGCCGCGAAGCCAGGCGTCGTGGCCATCGGCGAGACCGGGCTTGATCGATATTGGGACTACACGCCTTTCGATCAGCAGCAAGATTTTTTTGATCGACATATTCGGCTGGCCCAGCAGCACGAGTTGCCCTTTGTGGTCCACATGCGGGATTGCGACGACGACATTCTACAGATGCTTCGCGAAGCTCGACAGCGTGGTGTTCTTAAAGGGATCATGCACTCGTTTACTGGCGATGCTACGATGGCGGCCGAGTGTGTGGAATTGGGGATGCACATCAGCTTTGCAGGGATGGTTACGTTCAAGAAGTCGCAGGCTCTGCGCGATTGTGCAGCAACCATTCCCATCGACCGGTTATTGGTGGAAACCGATTGCCCGTATCTATCGCCCGAGCCGGTTCGAAGCAAGAGGCCCAACGAACCCGCGTTTGTGCGTCACACGGCAGCCTGCTTGGCCGAAGTACGACAAGTAACCTTGGAAGAATTGGCCGAGCAGACAACAGAAAACGCTCGTCGTTTGTTTGGCACACATTAAAAGCCAAGGGGTTGCAGCCCCTTGGCTTTGACGTTGGTTTGCGATCTTGGATTTTCTCTAGCGGTAGGTGGTTCCTAAGTCTTCTCTGGCTATCTGCCGAGCGCTGTTGAGCTTTGAGTTGCGAGGATATTGGGCATTGGCGGTGCGAGAATTACAATTGTTGCAGCCGCTTGGTGGGCTGTCCTGCCATTCATTCCAATAGACGCCAGAGCCATAGCTTGAATTGCCGCAAAGTGCATTTCGAATTCTTCTCAGCAGCCGGCATTGCCCGACAACAGGGCTACCACAGCCGACGCTCGATGCACAACTGTCGCAATCGCCCGGGAGGCCGCAGCTTGCATCAGGGAGACCGCAAGATGCCGATTCGTCGCAACAACTGTCAGCTAGCCCACACGATGCGTCAGGCAATCCGCAGGCTGCGTCGGGTAACCCGCAGCTTGCAAAGCTGTCTCCGCAACTATCGCAACCGCCAGAAAGGCCGCGGCTTGCGAGGCCACCACAGCAGCCTACGCTTGTCGCAAATAGGACTGCCAGTAACAGCGGAAAGAGTTGTCGAGTTGCCATGATCCCCTTAGCTCCAGAATTTCAGTGTTTAATCGTTCTCGTAGCTGTAAACGCCTAGGGGTGCCCTAGAAGATCGCTCGTGGTGGTTTATCGGCGGCTCGACTCGCAGTGGGCCAGAAAATCGCTAAAATCGGTAGAGATTAACAACTGCACGGCTAGCTCTGCTAGCCTTATGGCCAGAGAGAACCGCCCTCCTCAACGAAAGTGAAGACGCACTTTGAGCCCATCAAGTCTCGAACCTGGACCACTGAACCATATCGGAATACCAACTGCCGATCCGGAACGGTCGGCTCGTTTTTACTGCGAGGTGTTAGGCTTTCGGCAGACGAAACGTCCAGCATTTTCGTTCGATGGTAGATGGTTGTATCGAGAGGAAGTTGGCCCGATGATCCATCTCATCCACGATGCTAATCATGACTCACCTTTGGGACCGATAAATACTCGCGGCAGTCACTTTGCCATGCAATGCGACGAAATGGATAAAACAATTTCGCTACTTCAAGAGCATGGCATCGAGTATGTCGAACGAGTGTTACCCGAGCACGGTTACCGGCAACTATTTTTCAACGATCCCGATGGCAATGTCATCGAGTTGGGCGAATGGCCTGACGTACACGACCTAGCCGCTACTCTTATCTCAAATCCCTAGCCGAATCATGAAGCAATAAAAAGAAGGAACCACAGATGGGCCCAGCACGGCAGAGCCGCAACCAAGCCGGTAAAATTTGACAGGATCACAGGATAAACCAGATGAGAGGCATCGCGTCGATCACAAAAAAATTGAAAGAACACTAATCGGCGCTAATCTTCACTCATCAGATTAGCGCTGATTAGCGAAGATTAGTGTTCCAACTCGAATTGATAACCGTTGCAATTCCTTTACCTTTGATGATGAATCTGAAATAACATCAAACACCAGACTCACAGAATGGACCTCAGATGAAAGCACCGGCCAAAAAGTTTTTCAAGCAAATTTTAGAAACCCCCAGCCCCTCGGGCTACGAGCAACCTGTTCAAGAGTTGGTACGCAAATATGCGGGCGAATTTGCTGACGAAGTTTCTACCGACTTGCACGGAAATGTCATTGCTTGTTGCAACCCAGATGCCCCTTTGCGGGTAATGTTTGCTGGACATGCCGACCAAATTGGTTTGCTGGTTACTTATATCAACGACAAAGGCTTCATTTATACCAATACGATCGGGGGTTGGGATCCGCAGCAGTTGATCGGTCAGCGCATGACCATCTATACGGCCAACGGCCCCATTCCGGCGATCATCTCTCGCAAGCCGATTCATTTGCTCGATCAAGATGAGCGTAAGCAAGTGGTCAAGACAAAAGACATGTGGCTTGATATTGGCGCCAAAGATAAAGAAGAAGCAGCAGAAGCGGTTGCGATCGGAGATCCCGTCACTTTGGAATTAGGCTATCAAGAAATGCGCAATGGCTTGGCCAATTCGCCAGGCATGGACAATAAGACGGGGCTTTGGGTCTGTATGGAAGCATTGCGTCGGGCCAAAGAAAAGGGGCTCAACGTGGCCCTCTATGCCGTGGCGACGGTGCAGGAAGAAATTGGGCTGCGTGGGGCCACGACCAGTGCCTACGGGGTAAACCCTCATGTCGGTATCGCGGTTGACGTCACACACGCAACCGATTGCCCAACCATCGACAAGACGCAGGAGGGCGACATCAAACTCAGTGGCGGGCCGGTTGTTTATCGTGGGCCCAACATGAATCCAGTTGTCGTCGACCGATTGTCGGAAGCCGCTGATAGCGCCGACTTGGCCTTGCAATGGGGGGCCATCGGTCGTGGAACCGGTACGGACGCCAATGCGATTCAACTCTCGCGTGCCGGAGTGGCAGCAGGTTTGGTGAGTGTTCCAAACCGTTACATGCACAGTGCAGTTGAAACCATCTCGCTCGACGATCTCGACGCCTGTGCCGATTTACTGGCAACATTTGCCTCAGAAATCGAAGCCGATGCCGATTTTACACCGCATTAGAGAAACTTTTTTGAGAGATCCCTTCACGCCGCGCGTCGGCGAATCCTTAGGGCAAGAGATATCCCGAGTAGGGCTAACCCGACCGAGGTAGGTTCGGGGACTGCGGTGGTGCCTGCGGATACGGCGGCGCCCACTCCGGCTTCCCAAATGGCCAGATCGGCGGCATCAACAATGCCGTTGCCGTTGCCGTCTGCTGCGACATCGGTGGTAGAGCCTAGCGAGCGTTGCCAGATGAGAAAATCGTTGCCGTCAACGTCGCCATCGAAGTCGTAATCGCCATCGGGGATGGCGAGTTCTACGACAGATGGGAACAGTACAAAATTATCTCGTGTCAAACCGTTGGTAATGTCACCGCGTATTGGAACTTTACTACCAACAACCTGATTGAGCGAGTTGCGAACAGTCAGAGTCGACATATCGGCAATGGCATCGACTACCTGCATCCCATCATTCACGACGCGACCGAATACGGTAAATCCCTCGTCAATATTATCAAGAAAGCTATTATCTCCCATATTGACGAACCAGTTATTTGTCCCGCTATTAATCATTCCCGGTTGCCGAGCAAGCGCCATTGTGCCACGCAGGTTGGAAATTCCTGGTTCGTTCGTGACCGATGGGTTCGGTGGAATTTGCGATATAACGCCTCCAGCAGGAAAAGACCAGTTGCCACCTTGAATGACAAAGGGATTTGTGGTGAACGATCCGTCCGGTTGCTGGACGAAGGTATTCTCGACACGATGGACAATCGAGTCATTAAAACTTCCACCATTGACACCAGTACCATTGACATAGCTTAGAATGTTGGCCACGGTGAGCGGCGTGGCCGTCTCGAACATGCGGACGTCAAAACTCCCTACTACGGAGTTGAATCGAACTACGGTTGCCAGAGCCGGCATCGTCGAAAACATGCCCCACAGGCAGATAAAAAACGCCGTAGCAAATAGCGGTCGAAATATAGAACGTGAGCGGGTTGCAGGCATAGATAGGGTATCCGTTGAGGGAGAAAAAAGGCGGTTATTGCTGGGCAAGAGAGGCCCGATTCGATTGTTCCGTAGTGGGTGATCGAGGATCCCCACTCTCATCCAGCGTAGTCTGCGGCTACATATCTGTCGAACATTTGGTTGCTTGATTTGAGGGGAACAGTAAAGCCAATTTTGAGGGTTATAGGATTCTCTCGGCCACAATTCGTTTTAGAGCGCCAAACTCACAGCCGGACCGCCACGCGGTCCTGGGGCCCCGGAGCCAGGTGTGCCTCCGGTTTCGAACCAGAGGGGCGGAACACTGCTCTAGCTGGGGCCGTCGGTAAGTCGTGCAACGAGTCGGCGGTGTTCGCCAGAGGCCCAGCGTGTGATGTCGTTTCGATACCATTTAGAAAATCGGCTTTCGCTTGCTCCGCCGGGCAGGTTGGTCCAGGCTTCGTCGGTGCCGAGGTCGGTGACAAAGTGGTAGCTGGGGGCAAAACTTGATTCGCGAGTCGCTGTCGCCAGAAGATGACCTTGGAACGGTGTTGCTTGGCAGCCGGGCATGGGCATCTTGTCGGTGCTGAAGCCTAGCAGTCGTCCAACGCGACCAGCCTCAAAAAAACGGTTGGCAAAATGGAACGAATTCACCTCGCCCCAGGGTTGGATCGATTCTTCGGCAGCTCGCTCGGCTGCGGTGCGGATCAGGTCGCCCTTATCGCGATCTTGCCACCACCTCGATTTTTCTTTGCAGAGTAAGTCGTCGATCGCGGAGAGGATCATCGACGAATAACCCATCCGGGTGCAAAGAAAAAGCATCCGTCGCCAGCCGATGCCTTGCTCTTGTCCGAAGATTTCTAGTAGTACATGTCGGTAGAGGTGCTGGAACATGGTGGCAGCGGTGCTATCTGGATCGTAGCGAAAATCCCAGTTTGACAGGGCCTCTTTGAGCGGTCCGTCGGGAGTGTGCGGTAAGAGGATCGGCAACAGACGGCGTGCTTGGACACTTGTAACGTCGTATTGGAGCTGTTGCATGTCTTCGATAGTGACCGACTTCAGTTCGTGTAGCCGTTCGGCAATACGACGTTTGCGACAGTCTGGCAGGGGGTGGCTATGGATCATGAATTCGCCCGCCCGATCGAGGTTTTCGTTGGCACTTGCTAAGTAGCCCTCGGGAGGATCGTAAAGACTGGGCAGAGGTTCGCTCGACTGTCGGCCTTGCCAGTGAGTTGAGACGTCCCAGGCGAGCGAGGGGAGTACTCCGACTTCACCTTTCGCGCGATCGGGTAGCCAGCCACTTGCTTGGCGACCAATATGTCCGTCGGAGTCTGCAAACACCCAGACAAGGGTAGGGTGGGGGTTCTCTCGGACTACGTCCATTGCCTCTCGGGCACTGTTGCACTGCAAGACATCGAGCCAACAGCCAATCGAACGGCCCGAGCCAACTTCGCCGCCGATCCACTTGACGGAGAGATACTTGCCCGGCTGTTGGTCGGTGAGATCCCAGCGCAAGGTTCCTTGAGGGTTCTCAAAAACCTTCATGATGTCGGCGGAAGCCCCTTTGCGCTCGATGATTTCTTCGCGGACTTGAAAATCAAGCCATTGGCTGTCGCGACGATATTGCCAGCCCGTGGTTCCTCCAGGACGACAATCCTCGACAAAGTAATCGCTAGTATCCGCATGTAGGTATGTAACGCCCCATGCGAGCTTGTTAGAACGACCCACAGCCATCAACGGACAGCCGGGGAGCGTGGCACCCATCACGTATTGATTGTCGCCCCAGTGCAATGCGACCTCGTACCAAATCGCTGGCAACCGATTGACTTCGAGATGCGGATCGGAAGCGAGCAGGGCATGGCCCGTGGCGCTGCGGCGAGGGGCGACCGCCCAGGCATTGCTGCCGGCAAGTCGCGGCAAGTCGGCAAGCATTTCCAGAGCCTCGTCCGAAAGCCGTCGCTCGATGTTGACGTCCATCAGCGGCTCGAAATCGGTCTCGTCGAGATAGGGCGACATCAATTCGCGCAATAGATCGGGACGCACGCCCGTTTGAAGTATTTCGAGTAGTAGCCGTTCGTTTTCTTGAGTGGCGACGGCCAAACCCGCAAAGCTCAGCAGGTTGCCAATGGCTAGCACCGCGGTCGGATGCCAGGGGCGTGGGTGAAAACCGGTGACCCACATGGGCAGAGATCGGCCCGCGTCTTGCAGACCATCGTTCACGCCATCGCAGTAGTGCAGGAGTTGCTCGTGAGTTTTTGAGCGCAGGTTGTCGACTTCACGATCCAAATTGAGATGTAGGCCAGCTTGACGGAAAAAGCGGTCGGTTTCGACTAGTTCGGGTTTGTCGGCAATCCGTACAGCTGACTGCCCTGTGGCCACATTGCGGGCAAAAAATATCTGGGTAGGGCGGTCTGTGGCGTGAAGGTAGCCCAGCGCATAGAGGGCGTCTTGCCAGGTTTCGGCGGTAACGTGCGGGATGCCGGCATCGTCGCGTTCGGCTTGAAATTCTACCCGTGCTGAGCTTGTGGCAATGCGTTCCATACGGTTGATTTTAGGCGGAGAGCGGGGATTGCGAAATGCGGATTGTTGAGGGGGCAAACCGCTGACTAGTCTCGGACGCCCCAAAGCATGTAAACTATGCACAAAAGCTTACTTTCAGATACCTCGAAAAACGTCTGGCCACGCTTCGTTATGCAACGCAATGAGCTGAAAACGGGACTGACGCTGATTAGCCCTTGGCTCATTGGTTTTCTGGCATTGACACTGTTTCCGTTTTTGGCCTCGTTGTACTGGAGCTTTTGCGAGTACGACATGCTAGGCTCCCCGCGTTGGGTCGGGCTTCGGAATTATCGACGACTAGCTGCAGAATTGGCCGACGGGGGGACATTTGCCAGGGCGTTGGCCAATACGGCCTATTATGCCGTTGTTAGTGTTTCGTTGTCGGTGGTGATGGGAATTACTTTGGCCGTCTCGTTGTCGCAGAAGGTGCGGGGACGGGCCATTTATAGGTCGCTTTGCTTTCTGCCCTCGGTGGTGCCCCTAGTTGCGGCATCCGTGCTGTGGATGTGGTTGTTAGACCCGCAGCAGGGTTTGGTGAATGGCGTGTTGCAGACGGTGCATTTGCCCGCGCAGAATTGGTTTCAGAGTACCAGTTCGGCGTTGTGGCCTTCTTCCTGGCCAGCGGACCACATGGGTCGAGTCTTCGGCTCGAAGGACGGGCTGGTGCTGATGAGCTTGTGGGGGATTGGCAATCTGCTGATTATCTATTTGGCTGCCTTGGGTGATATTCCCAAAGGGTTGTACGAAGCGGCAGAACTCGATGGGGCTGGGCGCGTGCGTCAGTTTTTGCACATTACGTTGCCGATGCTGACGCCGGTTATTTTTTTTAACGTAGTGATGGGGCTGATTCAGTCGGTGCAGGCTTTTACTCAGATTTATCTGGTGAGTGATGGGCGAGGCGACCCAGCGGGGTCGACGCTCACGCTCTCGATGCATCTGTTTCTTACCGCCTTCAAAGATCTCGACATGGGATACGCTTCGGCGATGGCTTGGGTGATGTTTGTGCTTGTAATGTTGGTGACGATATGGTTGTTCCGTACGTCGCGCCATTGGGTCCATCATTGAGGCTTTTGATAAGGTGTGTGGCGTGCGATGAATGTTCGGAACCTATTCAGTGCGGCCTTGGTGATTGCCCTATTGGTGGCAATCGTACTGGCTGTTGGCGTGCGAAGCGAGGGGCCGCCCATTGGACGCGAGGAGGTTGTGTTTTGGCATTTTTGGGGAGGGCGCGACCGGCCAATCGTTGAGCGGATTGTCGATCGCTTCAATCAATCGCAAGATCGCTATTGGGTTCGTGCGATTGCCATGCCTGGCTCGAATTTGGATTTGAAATTCTTCCTGAGCGTCGCCGGCGGCGATCCGCCTGATTTGCTGAATCAAGACGATCCGATCGTTGCCGACTGGGGGCACCGGGGCGTGCTGACGCCGTTGGATGAATTGGCGACTTCGGATGAGTTAAAGCGGTTGGACGACTGGCTCTATCCTGCGGCACGTCAGTTGGGAACCTACGAGGGCCGACTTTACGCCTTGTGCAACGGGTTGGATATTCGTGCCTTGTACTGCAATGAGACGCTGCTGGCCGAGCATGGGCTGGAGCTACCAAAGACGATCGACGACCTGGACTTGATCGCAGAGACCGTGGCTCCGTCGGGGGAGACTACTGGGCGACGACGGATGGGCTATTTGCCCGATCCGCGCCGATTGTGGGCGTGGGGCATCGTTTTTGGGGGGAGTTTTGCCAATTTACAAGCGACTGATCCTGCAGCGATGGTGACTGCTGATTCTCCGGAGATTGTTGAAGCGTTGACCTGGATGGCAGGGTATAGCCGGCGTTATGGGCCGAGCGAGCTTGCAGCGTTTCGCTCGGGCGAGCAGGCATTGACCGGCGCATCGTTTCCGCTGCTGTCTGACCGCCGCTATGCCGTGGTGATGGACGGGCAATGGCGCGTACGCGACCTTGAGACCGCCGAGTCGGCTGCAACTGCGAATGGACAAGTATTCGACCGGTTTGCCGTTGTGCCACTCCCGTCGCCGCTGGGTGGACGGTCGGAGGCGGGTTGGGTGAACGGCAACTTTTTTGTGGTGCCGAAGTTGGCCCATAATAAGCAAGGGGCCTGGGAATTCATGAAGTTTTGGAGTGGTTTTGAGGGCCACGAAGCAGAGGCGGCCCAGGCTTGTGCGGCTGGTGGGTGGATACCGGCTTCTCAGCAAGTGGTCGACCAGCGGGCCTATCAGCAGGCGATCGAGCGTTGGCCCCTCTTGCGTACGTTCGTGCGGCTGGCAGCGAGCGAGAATCAAGTTCCTATCCCGGCGTTGCCGGTCGCTTCGATGTATAACCAAGAAGTTGTCCGAGCGGCTCAAGAAGTGTTGTACCGCGGGGCTGATCCAGCAGAGACATTGCAGGCGGCTTCGGCTCGTGTTCGGGTACGCTTGGAAGAGGTGCTTGATGCCCGATAAAAACTTAGTACCTGTCAGGCAAAAGGCGTTTTGGGCTCATGTGTGGCTGTTGCTGATTGCTGGGGTGATGACGGCTCCACTGGTGTGGATGGTGCTGACCTCGTTGAAAGGGCCAGAACAGATTGCCGCCGCACCATACTCCTGGTGGCCACGCCCTTGGCATTGGGAGAATTACGCAAAGGCAATGCAGGCGATTCCGTTCTTGCGTTACCTGACCAATTCGGTCGTGCTTTGTTTAGGTAGTGTTCTTGGCACACTATTTTCCTGCTCCGTGGTTGCTTATGGGTTTGCAAGGCTGCGGTGGCCAGGGCGAGATCTGCTGTTTGGGATGATGATTGCCACAATGCTATTGCCTTGGCAGGTGACTATGGTGCCCCGATTTTTGGTGATTCGCGAGCTAGGGCTTTACGACTCGCTGGGGGCGTTGATTTTCCCGAAGTTCTTTGGCGAGGCTTTTTATATTTTCCTGCTGCGACAGTTTTTCTTGACGTTGCCGCAAGAGATGATCGACGCAGCACGCGTTGACGGCTGCAGCGAGTTGGGGGTGCTTTGGCGGGTGGTATTGCCGTTAGCCCGCCCGGCCCTGGCTACGGTGGCGCTATTAGAATTTATTGCCGCATGGAATGATTACGGCGGCCCGCTGCTCTACCTGAACGACCCACAGCGATTTCCGCTGGCTTATGGTTTAGAGCAATTCGTCAGTTCGCATTCCAGCGAGATGCATTTGCTGTTGGCGGCGGCAGTGTTGTTTACGCTGCCCGTTGTCGTGCTGTTCTTCTTTGCGCAGCGACTATTCGTTCGCGGCATCACCACGACAGGCTTGAAGGACTGAGTGCCCAAGAGAGCTGCTGAGAAACGGCTAATCGCGACCGAAGGGGCAGGCACCCTGCACTATTTCTTGCGATGGCGAATCTTTGCACGCATACGACGCTTCTTACGACCAACCTTGCGCCGTCCTTTACCTGATTTCTTCGTACCCAACGTGTACTCCAACTGTGTAATGCCCAAGGGACTATCAATAGTTTCATCTAAGGATGAACCTCAGAGTCTAACATCGGGGGGGCTAAGCGGGCAAGCCATGATTTTACCGCGTTCCAGGGGGCGAGATTAGAATCCAACGCCGGTTGTTGAGAGGCGAATTCGGCACAGATACATGTCTGAGGTCATATAGAGAGTCTTCCCGTCGTCGCCAAATGCGCAATTACTAATGCGTTCGCCGGTAGAAATCGTGCCGAGGTGCTTTCCTTCGGGACTAATCACAAGTACGCCACCCGGGCCAGTGGCGAACAGATTGCCCTGTTTATCGCATTTGAGTCCATCTGGCAGCCCTTTGGACTTTTTCAGCAATTCGGTGCCATCCAGTAGTACTCGGCCGTTGCTGATTGTGCCGTCGTCTTGTACGTCGAATGCCATCCAGATGGGAGCATTCGGGTCGGACTGTGCAACGTACAGCGTTTTTTCGTCGGGCGAAAATGCGATGCCGTTGGGGGCAGAAAGCTGATCGGTTAGCAGGGTTACTTTGCCATCCAAATCGCGGCGAAAGACCCCGAGGTAGGTCATTTCTCGACTTGGGTCGTCAAATCCCTTGACCATGCCGTAGGGAGGGTCGGTAAAGTAAATCGCGCCGCTGGAGTGGATGGCCAAGTCGTTGGGGCTGTTGAAGCGTTTGCCGTCATATTTATCGGCGAGAGTAATGAATTTTGGTGCTGGGGCACTCAGAGGGGCATCGAGTTGAGCAAGCCGTCGGTCGCCGTGCTGACAGATGATGAGCTGGCCATCTGCGTTAAGGGCGAGGCCGTTTGAGCCCTGTTCCCCACCACGGGGAGTTTCGCCGGTGTAGCCCGAAGGTTTGAGCCATTCTTTGATTCCTTCGCCTTCTTTCCAGCGATAGATAAGCCCTGGGGGAATGTCCGAAAAGAGGAGGTAGCCTCCCTCTTTAACCCAGACAGGCCCCTCGCTCCAATCTAGGTCGGTAGCCAGTACCTCGATTTTGGCATCGGCGGGAACGAGCTGATCGAGGGCCGGATCAAGCCGTTCAATCTGTCCAATCGTGGCGGGCACTTTGTCATCTGCGTGTGCCGCTCGCTGGTCGAGGGTGTGTACTGCCAGGGCAAAGAAAAAGACGGCCAGCAACATTTCTTTGTGTGTCAGCATGGTGAAACCGTTTGAAAATCAGAGATGCAAAAAATAGGGGCGCCGAAAAACGCAGCTGCGAAAAATCGAGTTGTTACCAGAAATGATGGAGTCTGCGGGCAATATCGAGGGTTGAAAAATTGGTGGAACCCGATTGGGGGTCGCAGTAGACGGCTTACGGCAACCTGGACGGAGAGGTCGACTAGACGTCCAAGTTGTTGCGGCAACCCGTCGAGCAAAATGATGAGTGTTACAGGCACAGTGATAGATCGACATCGCGAGTCGTTCTGACTATAGGCCGACGAGCCATCCGTCCGATCGGGTACCTCGTCTCTAGGTGGCAGCCGCCACACTGGATCCATGCCAGTAAATTGAGAGAAACCATGTTCTGCAGGGTCTCTCGTCAGTGGGCGATACTGGACTCGAACCAGTGACCCCTAGCTTGTCGAGCTAGTGCTCTAACCAACTGAGCTAAACGCCCTTGAGTGTTCTGTTCCGGAGGCAGCAAATAAGCAAGCCCGACGGCCTATATCTTCACCGACCACAAGAAGCACACAAGACCCGTTAGTCTAGCACCCACTAGATCAGTGGGGTAGCCCCTAGCCCATCGCCAAAGGGTACTTTTTGCTGTCATGCTATCAAAGGAAATCGGGGAAAACGGCCTACTTCAGTACAAAGCTCTGCTTGTCAGGACCGGGCATTTACGTTCTATTCGTTGGCGGAAGAACAGAGGCAGCGAGGGAATCCTCGCTGGGGTAGATACGTTTGGCTGACGCACGGGTAGGGACAGCGCGTCAGTTATCTTCGGATGGATAGGTGGGTTTGTTAGATGCAGAAGGATCGACGAGAAATACTCGCTGTAGGCGAGCTGACGCTTTTTCTAGCGGCTTGGCTGCTAGCCATCGTTGCGGTGGTCGGCGACTATCGCGGTCGTGTCGGCCACGACTCGGGCAACGATATCGCTGCGACGAGCAGCACGTCGGACCTGTGGGATGGAGTTGAGTAACGCAAAGGCTGCGTTTCATTCTTCTTGTGGCATTTTTGCCGTGTCAGAGACAATTTCATCCCGTTGGTCGCTCTGTTGCCGTTTGCGCAGATAGAGCTTGATTGGCACCTCCTCAAAATTTAGCTGGTCGCGCACGGCACCCAGCAGGTAACGCTGGTAAGGTTTTGAGATCGCCTGCGGATTGTTGCAGAACAGTACGAGCGTAGGAGGCTGGATGCCGACTTGGGTGCCGTAATAGATTTTTGGTCGGCGGTTTTGGTACATCGGCGGTGGCGAATTACGGATCGCTTCGCGAAGCAACCGATTGAGCTGGCCTGTGGGTATACGTAGTCGTGATTGCTTGAACAACATCTGGCCATGGTTGAGCAACGCTTTCACGTTTTTGCCAGACTGGCCCGTGATAAAGGCAATCGGTGCGTACCGCATGGTGCGAAAGTTGTCATGTAAATAGCGGACCCATTTTTCGGTGGGCATAGTTTTGGCCAGTAGATCCCATTTATTGACGACCAAAATGCACGGCTTGTATTGCTGGCTGATGTAATCGCAAAGCTGTTTGTCGACTTTGCTGATGCGTTGCGTGGCATCAAGGAACAAGAACACGACGTCTGCGCGGCGTATGCTCCGTTGGGCCCGGTGCGTGCCGTAAAAGTCGATCGCTGCTCCCCGACTTTTCGGTCGACGAATACCTGGGGTATCCATTGCGACAAACGCTTTGCCATCAAGTTCGAAGCGGATATCGACGCTATCGCGTGTCGTGCCCGGGACTTCGCTGACGATCATGCGCTCAGCTTTCGCTAAAATATTGGCAAATGTGCTTTTGCCAACATTGCGGCGGCCAACAATGGCCACTTTCATTTCGGGTTCTGCGCCTGGATCCTCGTCGCCATCCTCGTCGGCGGAGGGCAACCGTTCGAGGATCATGTTTAGCAGTACGGCCCGATTGCGGTTCTGAGTGGTACTGACAGGCAGAACTTTCCCCCGACCGAGCCGATAGAAATCGGAGGTTTGCTCGTCAATTTTTTTTGTGTCGGACTTGTTGGCAATACAAATCACGGGAACATTTAAGTTACGCAGCCGCTGGGCCACCTCCTCGTCAAGTGGCAGCAAGCCAGCGCGAGTGTCTACGACAAAGAGGATTATCGCTGCTGAGTCGATGGCTGTCTGGATTTGTTCTTCGACGTGCTGTGTCAGGTTGTCTTCGTCTTTGTTGCCGATTCCGCCGGTGTCGACCAATTCAAAGAATCGCTCTTCATACGACATCAGGTAGTCAACCCGATCGCGAGTCACTCCGGGGCGATCTTCGACAATCGCTAAACGAATCCCTGCCAGCCAGTTGAGCAGGCTGCTTTTGCCCACATTGGGGCGACCTATGATTACGACTTGGGGGACGGGCATCAAATAGCTCTTTCTTGGCCTTTCGGCAGGTGTGTAAACAGGTCCATCATAATCTAGGAAACTAGCGACAGATAGCGGCTATCCGGGTAGGTAATGTTACAGTTTGCCACCGGCGGTCAAAAGCGGCCTCACAGTAATGACCTAATGACCAAAGGAGATGACCCGGGCCTCTGGAAATGGGTCATTTGGGCATTGTGTCTTGGCTATTGCCATCTGCTGCTGCACACCGCCTTCGGCTATATCGACGGTCAACCCTTTCGTCCACCCGTGCAGTCCGTACACTAAAATGTGTTCGACGCACGGTTTGGGGCAAATGTTCGCGCTTTGGGAGGATTTTAGCTTGGCCATGCCATTTGTTGAGTTGGAACAAACGTCTGAGAATCGTAGGGCCATATTGCAGCGTACGGCACTTCAGACGCCGGAAAGCCTATAGACGCAACTGGTGTTTAGCAACTGCCCAACTACCTAGGAGTCGGCACTAAGATATGGATTACGTATTTTTTGCCAGTGCGGTTTTTTTGTTATTGTCGGCTGCTGCGCTGGGGTGGTTGATGACGCTGATGGGGCTGCCGGGGAATTGGCTGATGGTCTCGGCTGCTGGATTGTATGCCTGGCTGGGGCCGGTCGAGGGAAATGCGAGTTTGGGGTGGGGTATCGTCGCGATGATGACGGCGGTTGCGGCCATCGGCGAGTTGGCTGAACTGGTGACTAGCGTTTGGGGCGCTCGTCGGGCTGGCGGTAGCCGTCGGGCAGCGGTATTTGCGCTATTGGGATCGCTGGTGGGGGCCGTGGCGGGGGCGATCGTAGGGATTCCCGTCCCAATCATCGGTTCTCCCGTTGCCGCACTATTGGGTGGTGCTGTGGGGGCACTGATAGGCGCCGCGTTTGGCGAACATTCTCGCGGCGAGTCGCCGGGCCATTCGTGGCGAGTCGGCCATGCGGCATTTTGGGGGCGCGTGTTGGGGACCGGGGTAAAGACGATCGCAGCCACCGTGATTGCCGTGGCGATTGCTGTGGCGTTGATTTTTTGAGTGTCGGTTGCGCTGGTTTGTTTTAGCCTCAAATCGGCATGTAGACCGATTCGGGAAAAGACAAAATTCCCTAGCTTACGTTGTTTAGCACCGTCAAGATTGCTTGGCGAAGTTCGCGGGACTTCACCGGCATCTGGATGACTGAGCGGTGCTTGTCAATTTTGGCATGTTCGCGAAGCTTGCCATGCCCGTCTCCCAAAAGCAAAACAACCGGCACGTGTTTCGTTGCGGCTTCTTCACCTAGGCGATTAAATGCTTGAACCGCCTGAGCACCTATACGGCCTGTGCTTAACAGTAAAACGTCTGCGGTCTTGTTGTCTTCATAAAAGCGTTGGAACAACCGTTCCGGGTCGCTTGTCACCAAAACTCGATAGCCACGTTTTTTGAACAGTTTACGAAAAAGATCCTGCATTTTGGTGTCTGATTCGACGACCATTATTTTGCGAGGTTGTCCCTCGGGATCATGCCCTTCGAGGGGGCCGGTGTCGACGGGTGTATCGACTGCCCCTGCTTCCTGCTCTTTCACTCGTTTCATCGCCAGCTTGAGATCGGCCAGCATTTCGCCCGGTGTTTGATAGCGTCGCTCCGGGTCGAACTCCAAAGCTTTGTTCACAACACGTACAAGAGGGAGCGGTAGACTGGAGTCGATATCGATGATCTTGCGAATCTCTTGATATCTCGACTTATTCAGACGTTGAACTCGGTCGCGAGTTTCTGCAATAGCAGGCTGTCCGCACAACAACTGGAAATAGATACACCCGACGAAGAAAATATCACTACGTGTATCGTCTTTGCGGACATTCGTGGCACGCTCGAGCCCTGCGTAGTCAATCGTTCGCGGATTTGCGCCTTCGCTACTCTCGGTCGCATCCCCTCCGCCAAGCCCCGCCAGACCAAAATCAATCAACTTTGCGTCGCCATCACTCGAAACGATGATGTTCGACATTTTCAAGTCACGGTGGGTCACACCCTGCTGAAATGCGTAGTTTAGCCCAGCAATCATGCCCGTAACAATGCGGCTCGCTTCTAGGGGTTCGAACTTGCCACGCACTTTGAAAAAGTCGCGTAAGTTATGCCCCTCAACAAAATCCATAACGATGAAGTGCTCAGTTCCTCTGCTGCGCACTTCGTGAATCGCTACGATGTTGGGATGCTTGAGCGATGCGCCAAGTTCCCCTTCACGGCGGAACATCTCGGCTTGCTCGGGATCGTTACTAAACCGTTTTCGCAGCACTTTGACCGCAAACAGTTCATTGGTCTTACGATGGGCGGCGCGATAAACGCGGGCAAAAGTGCCGGCCCCCACGCCATACTGCACCTTGTAATCGCCGTAGAAAAAGCCACTTTTGAAGCCTCGTTCGAGACGTTCAAGTTGATAGTTGGTCAACAGCCCGTGGCGAACGAGCACCTGCTTTAGCTGCTCGCATTCAACGCTTCGGGTGCCAAGTTCGCTCCATGCCGAGCGTAACTCTGCCTCCGAAACTACGTTGACGTCCAACGCACGTTGAGCCAACTTTTCAGCGGTCAATTCTGTGGCCATACCGTGCTATCGCCCACGCACTACGACATGGGGCCCTTCTGTTCCTAAATCCCTATTCGGACCGCATCGGGCTTCTGGCCGACGTTCCCGAAATCCATTACGACTGCCACCGAATCATAGAACGAAATCATCTCGGTCTAGCCAGCAGTTCTTATTCAACTTTCGAACTCTTCGAGTTTTAAGCGGTATTCCTCACGTTCTCGACGCGTTGCTTCCAAGTCAAACATCAGATATTTCATATCGAGTCGCAATTGGCTCAGCGCGTCTTGCACAAGACTCAAAATTCTCCGTCGGCGTTTTGTACTCTCAATCACAGCATCTAGTAAAGGTGCTACTTGCACTGCGTACTGATCTGGAATTGTACTCAACGCCACTGCCATCTTCTGAAGGTCGGCCGGAATTTGCTCGGTTACAGAAACGGATGATTCGGGTGTCGTGCTCATGAGGTAATCTCCAAGGAAACGGTGTTAGTTGATACCTGCTTAAAGCAGACGGCGTACCGAACTCACAGCCTCCCCAGTCAACCAGACGCAAGTGATTATACAGCAATGACTTAACTCGCTTCAACGGGCTGTTTGTTAGATTTTTCTAACACAAGTGAACGTTGCCCAAACGCATCGGATTGAACTGGCCGACACGCAGAAATGCTGATATAAGCGTGACTTAGGGCAATATAGAGCCTCAGATCGATACGTTGCCCTAAATCAACGCAAATCAATAGTTTTGCAAACATCCCAGTACCACCACTCTACCAAAGCTCTGTCCGACGACGCACTGCGTCGGTGGGCTTAGCAATCCGTCAGGCATCCAAAGTTGGCTTGGCCGACTGAAATCGAATGCAGCGTCCTCGCCGACTTTTCGGCATTGCAAATAGCCCTGTTAGCCTAGCGCGGCCAGACTGCCTGTTAGTAGTTGCAGCTCTCATCTGGCTGACAATGCATCCGTGTCTAGCCTTTGCCCAAGCCCCTGTGTTATTAGACAACATGGACGGTGCTGCGACCTCGTTGCGTCTGCTACCGGGCACGACAGGCTCCCAAATCATTCATCATGGCATCGACCGGCAAACCTACAGACGCGGAACCGGTGCAGAGAGGCTCCGACTCGCCTGCCCGGCGGGCCACTCATCGCAACTGGCCTACAAAATCCCAGAAGCTCCAGCCATTAGCGAGTTTCGCATTGCTGCCCAGGTACTCTCCAACCGCCCAGGAGTACAGCTAGCAGCCTTGGTGACTTTACCACGCACACGAAATACTGCCACGGGCCAAGCCTATGAATTGCTGGTCCGCAGCGCAACGATCGGCCAAGGCGGCGATTGGGAACAACTGACACTGGAAGACGTGCCTGAATTACTTGCGCGAGTTGCTCGGGTAGCACGCGTACAGTTTGGCGGGTCGATTGACGAACGTGGCGCTACCATTTCACAAATTGTTCTTTTAGTGCCAGGCGGTCCAGGGGTTGCTGATGTTTTAGTTGATCGGATCGAAATTTTTGGCGTTATATCAACGACCGAAATCCCAAGTCCTTCTACTACAAACGCTCACGCCTCTCAGCAAACCCCAATCCGCACCGCTGCGATTCCGCCGAAACACTCCGCGACACTTCGGGGTGTGCCCCAGATTATCCAATGGCAAGGCGAACCATTTGAACTCCTGGCGAAGTTGGGATTCGACACCATCGGCATGAGCCGCTTGCCTTCAGCGCAAGAACTAGCTGAGGCCCAAAAACTTAAACTATCTATCGTTTGTCCTCCCCCGACGCCTCAGCAACTAACCGAATCGGGAATTCCCGATGAACTGGCGGGCATCGTGGCCTGGGATCTTGGTAGCCAACTCACGACGACCGACCTAGAACACGTGGCTCGCTGGCAACGTCTCCTCGAACAATACGACTCGATTTCGTCGCGAACGTCGTTCATCACACCACAACTCTTCACCCGCGAGGCTAGTCGCGTTTCAGATACTCTGATACTGGGTCGAGGGATGTTGGGCACAAAGATTTCGTTGCACGAATACAGCACTTGGCTGAATCAGCGGCGGCGTTTGGCACGGCCAGGTACTGAAATTTGGACGTCGATCAACACGCAATACAGCCCTCAACTGTCGCAGCAGATGACAGCAATGAAAATGAATGACGAAAACAACACGGTTGTTTCGTATCAGCAGTTGGCTGCATTAAGTTCGGCCACATTTTCAGCTCGCAGCCGGGGCTTTTATTTTCGTTCAGCAACATCGCTGGCCCTCAAAGACAACGCAACCCAGCTACGAGCCAAAGCTCTGGAGTTAAACAATCTCCGGCTCCAACTCGCTGAACCTTGGCTCGCGTCGGGAAAGTTGCAAACCGCGGCCCGAAGCTCGCAATCCCAGCTTACGGCACTCGTACTACAAGTCGAACGCTCCCACATTTTAATCCCGGTCAATTGGTCAAGCACGATGCAATCGCTGCAATCGGCTCGCGGAAATACTCCCACTTCGTTCATCGTTCCAGGAGTTTCCGAGTCGGCTGAAGCCTATCTCATCACCCTTGGAGGAGCCCAGCGGGTTCGCAAACGCCGGGTGACGGGGGGGCTCCGCATCTCCTTGGAATCGTTTCCAACCGATGCGTTTGTTTTATTGACGGATGACCCACAGGCATTTTCGCAAGTCTCGCGTTATCTGCGTAGAATCGCACCGCGAGCGACGCAGCTTCGTCAGGAACTGGCAACCTTGCGGCTACAAGATACTTCTCGCGTGGCAAACGCCATCAACGATCGCTCGAAGCCGATCTCCTCGCTATTAGCGCAAGCCCAAGGCGAAATTCAAAACTGTGGCCGCTCGCGATCTAGCAAAACTTTTGACCTAGCATATCGACAAGCCGACCGTGCGGAACTGCTTCTCGAACAATGCGAACAGCTTTTAATCGCACAATCAGCTACGGCAGGAAAATTGTCGCCTTTTACTTCCTCGCCTAGCTTTGGAGTTGTCTCGCTCCCTGCCCAAGTGCAATTCCAGAAGAATCTAAACCGGGCTCCAGTCGGGAAAAATTTGCTTCAGGGGGGCGATTTCGAGGATATGCAAACGCTGTTGCAAAGCGGCTGGCGGCACAAACAGCTTCCCATAAAAGGCATCGCGACAACCGTTCGACTTTCACCCGAGGCCGCCCATAGCGGTTCGTATTGCTTAGAGCTTGAGGCCCGCTCCACCGATACCACGATCCCCGCTCCCGTAGTCCCGGCTTCGCCGGTCTGGATTACCTCGCCCCCTCTCCGTGTTCGAGCCGGCGAAATTATCGAAATCACAGGCGTCGCCAGAGTGCCCGAACCACTGATCGGCTCGGTAGACGGATTGCAGATTATCGACTCGCTTGGGGGCGTCGATATGTCGTTGCGCATTCCGCAGGCTCCTTCTTGGCAACCATTCCGTTTGATCCGAGTAACTCCGACAGATGTTGACGTCACCGTGTCGATTGCGCTAACAGGCCTTGGGAAAGCCCAAGTCGACGATTTGGCTATTCGCACCATTTCAAAATTAAACACGAGCCAACCGGCCCAGGCTGCACAGCGTAGTGAATTCACTAGCCCGACGCGCTAGCGAGGGAGTTCTCGAAAAAATTCGCTCGCCGGGTGCCATTGTCTGGCTTGTCCAGCAGTGTGAAGCATATGAAAAGCTGCCTTCCTTGGACCGCGTGGCGGTCCGGCTGTTGCACATCATTAAAACCGTGCTTGTCAGTGATCGCTGTAACTGTCAGATTACGCGCATGCAACGCACTTGCCTACAACTTCGCGAAGACGCCCAACAGATCTGGGCTGCTGGCCTCAGGGCAGTCCAGCCCGAGCATTTGATTCCCAAGTTCGTTTCTGTCGCAGAAAACAAGCTCGTGATCGACGATGAAGCCATTGATCTCCAATCCATTGATCGTCTGGTTATCGTCGGCGCTGGAAAAGCAGGGGCCAGCATGACCACTGCGGTAGAAACCGCATTGGGCGAAGAGGTTTTGCAATCCAAACGAGTCGGCGGCTGGGTGAATGTCCCCGCCAATTGTGTCCAGACAACACGTGCCGTCCAGCTCCATGCAGCACGCCCCGCCGGAGTCAACGAACCGACAACTGCGGGCGTTGAGGGAACACGAGAAATCCTTCGCCTCGTTGGCGAGCTTGGCCCACGCGATCTCTGCCTGTGTTTAATCTCGGGCGGCGGCTCGGCTTTGTTACCCGCCCCAGCAGACGGCTTATCGCTCGCTACCAAGGTCGCACTCACACGCGAAATTGCCGCCCGTGGTGGCACCATCCACCAACTCAACACCGTGCGACGCGAACTTAGCGCCGTCAAAGGAGGAGGGCTTGCAAGAGCATGCCGCGCTGGCCGACTGATCACGCTGATTCTCTCGGACGTCTTGGGCGACGACCTAGAAACCATCGCTTCAGGCCCAACGGTCGATCGCGAACCAACCCCCGATCTTGCCCTCGCGGTCTTCGACGATCTCCAACTAACGGATTGCCCCGCCGGAAAAGAGGCGGCTGCTTGGCTTCGCTTGCAAACCGCCCCAAAAAATAAAACTAGCAACCGCATCACCACCCAAGTCACCAACTTGCTGATCGCCAACAATGCAACGGCTGTCGACGCGGCTGGCATCGAGGCAGAGAAGCTCGGATACAGCCATGCCATGATCTCGGCTCGTGAGTCGGAACCAACAGCAGAAGAGGTTGCCGAGCGATTGGTCGACATGGCCCAATCGATGCGTGGCCAACCAGGGCCTGATTGTTTGATCTCAGGCGGAGAACCTACCGTCCAGTTGGCCGCCGAGTCGGAACGAGGGCTCGGGGGTCGTAACCAACAGCTTACGCTTGCAGCATTGGCCGGCCTCGACGACTGGCAAGGCTTGGCGCTCCTGTCGGCCGGGACCGACGGAGAAGATGGCCCGACCGATGCCGCAGGAGCTTTTGTGGACGAGCAAATCGTCGCGGCTGCAAGAAATCTAAATCTCGATCCCCTCGACTACCTACGCCGAAACGATGCCTACCATTTTTTCGCCCAATCGGGCGGCTTGTTAATAACAGGACCAACCCACACCAATGTTTGCGATTTACGTGTACTAACTGTTAGTCAGTAGTTCCAAGTTTGCTATTTTTCTCGAAAAACTTTAGTTGCGGCAAGTGAAAGCCAAGCGATTAGCGGTTAGCTTTGGTAGGCCACGTTTTATCGGACGAAAAGCTAATTGCTAACAGCTAACTGCTCCTAACGTCACGATCTCAAAACACTCTAATCACCGAGCTAAACGCCAAACTTGGAACTACTGTCAGTCTATAACACCTGCGACCAGCTTCCCCCTACCCCGATGCCTGAGAGTCACCGTGACTTCTCAGACTACGCCATAAACAACTAGGCTAGCGTGTCCTCAACCACTACCTACGACACACCACCTCAACGCCAAATCTGGATTGTCTCTGGCTGGTGGGACATGGCGTACATTGTCATTACGCCGCTGCTAATCGTGCCAGTGGTACTCGCACTCGTGCGACATCGTTTCACCCCAGAAGAAGTTTCTCTTGCGGTTATCGCATTCGCGACTTTAGGGCATCATTTGCCTGGTTTTATGCGGGCCTATGGCGATCACGACTTATTCCGCCGCTACCGGGCCAGATTTCTGCTGGTCCCGCTGATGATTTTTAGCATGGCCCTGCTGTTTTCTCCCCCCGCAAATATAGCCTCAGCTCTAAGCTTGCCCTGGCGTCACATGCACGGCCTCGAGCTAATACTGCTCTGCTGGGGAACTTGGCATGGGCTAATGCAAACCTATGGTTTCATGCGAATTTACGATGTGCGGCTCGGCATCAACGATCGTTGGTCAGCGCAACTCGACTATTGGCTTTGTCTCTCGATCTTTGTGGCAGGCGTGGTGTTTAGCGATGCTCGAGTTTTTGGCATCACCAATGCGATGTGGCAATCGGGATTGCCGCTATTTGGGCCAGAATGGCTTACTCGAGTGCGTATCGTGGTTGGCGGCATCGGGCTTTGCGTACTCGCAATGTACCTCGTCTCTTTAGGTCGTCGTTGGCAACGCGGTGAACCTGTCAGCGGTCTAAAACTCTTGCTCGCGGTCACCACCGGTTGGTTCTATTGGTACCTTGGGCGATTATCGACCAACGTGCTCATTGGCCTAGCCATGTTCGAAATCTACCATGCCGTCCAGTACGATGCGATCGTCTGGATCTACAACCGGCGACTGTTCCGTCAGGCGGGCAGCCGATTTGGCCCCTTAGGTTTTCTGTTTCGCGATCGCTGGTCGATGCTCGGCATCTACTTAGCAGCCATTGCTGCTTACAGTTCGATTCGCTACTTCACCGTCGACGCCAATGCCTATGTCTTCCGCGGCGGCAGCCAAGACGCGCACCAATGGCTGGTCGCACTGTTTGTTACCTCCTCGTTCCTCCACTTTTACTTCGATGGTTTCATTTGGAAGGTCAGCGAGAAAAAAACACAACAGACGCTGATCGAGGGCTCCGCACCTACAGCTTTTGCCGGAAAATTTGTGCCCGGACTCGTCCATGCGGGAAAACTGGCCATCCTGCTGATCATCGCAGGGGGACTCCTTTTTTCAGAGTTTGTTTACCGAAGTGGCCATCAACAGCGAACCTCTCAGCGTCTTGCTGCGCTAGCAGCGCTCACGCCCAATTTGCCGGAATGCCAATCGCTGCTCAGTCGGCAGGCTTTGGAGCAGGGAGACGCCAGCAAGGCAATCGAATACGCCCAACAAGCGTTGGCTCTCCGCCCCCGATCGCATTCCGCCTATGCCGACTTAGGCTTAGCCCAAATGCAAGCGGGACAACTGGAAAATGCGAAAGGAAATTTTGAAACCGCAATGCGCATCGCACCAAAATTGTGGTTTTATCATAGCAATCTTGGAATAATTCTAGCTCGACTGGGCAAAGTCGAAGAGGCTGAGCATGAGTTAGAACGGGGCATAGAATTACGGCCCGAGAAGGTCGAGCCAAGACAGCATTTGATCGATTTTTATCTTCAACAAAATCGCCGTGAGGAGGCCACGGCAGAGTTGCAAGAATTTGTTGAACGGTTTCCCCAGTCATATACGGCCGACGCTTATCAAGTGATGACCCTCACACAAGAAGGCAAGTTTGTCGAGGCTGTCCGATTGGCTTGTTTCTTGATTGCAAGAAATCCAGACAACTGGCGTGCGCAGTTTGTGTTAGGAGCGACTCTCAACGCCCATGGCAAAGGCCAGTTGGCAATCGGGGCACTTGAGCACGCTCGTCGCTTGCAACCCCGGTCGGCCCTGGTGCGTTACCAATTGGGCTTGGCATACCAGCAAGCCGGTCAGCCCTCTCGCGCTGTCGCCATGCTCGCCGATTCGGTGCGACTTGATCCGCAGCTTTTTGAAGCACAGTTTCAACTTGCTAATGCCTTGTTAGTGCTCGGCAAAACCGACGCTGCAATTGCTGCTTTTCAACACTGCCGCAAGCTTCAGCCTCGCCATCCCGGCCTGTGTGCAAACTATGGAGGCGTGCTTGCCCAGTTAGGTAAGATCGAGAAGGCAGAGCAAATCTACCGCGAAGGCATCGAAGCAAATCCCGATTCAGCACGACTGAATTTCAATCTGGGGGTCCTGCTTTGGCAGTCAGGCAAGCAAGAGGAAGCCCGACAACGAATCAAACGAGCCGAGCAATTAGGGATAAAAATCCCAGCCGAGGTACGCAAAGCAATGGAAGAATAAAGCGTTAGCCAACTGTCCAACTCGTGTAGGATGTATGAGCTGCGATAGTCAAGACAATCGCTGACAACAGAAGACTCTTGCAAGGAGAAGCTGTGGGGTAAGTGGTGATCATGATCTCAGAAGTTGTTTGGCATGCTCGACTTGCAAGATTAGCGTCTCTGACTACCTATCAGGGAATCTTTGCAATCGTTGACGACCAGATTACAGTTCTCGTAAGGTGTGTGACTCGGATGGGTTGCTAAACGCATATACGCGACGAGGATTCGAAAGGAAGATCGTCTCCAAGTCGGACTCTTGTAAGCCAGCAGACCGTAGCGTGTCGGAGAAATCTTGCAGCAAATAGGTCAGGCCAGGATGCCCACCATAACTTTTCCAGTAGCTCCTCCGCGCAGCGTCCATGCCAAGCATCACTTGGCCAAGCCTGCCTTCGCTTGCGATGGACATGATCAGGTCGAGAGTGGGATTCCCCTGGTCTGCTTTCCAGCGGAAGGCGGAATCGTACTCTACATTTACTCCGGTAGCAAGAATTTTTTGATGATATTTAAGGTCGACCTTTCGGTCTGTATGCGAAAGAACGACGTGTCGTGGTTGAACGCCATGCTTCTGCAGAATCTCGACCTGTTGCAGGGCGGCCGTTCCTTGCTCGGTGTGTGTCAGAATGGGTGCTCCAGTCTGTAAATGGGCCTTAGCGGCCGCCTCAAAAATTCGCCTCTCAAAATCGTTCACGTAATTTAGACCGCTGGCAATTTTAAGGACGCCGGCGCGATGTTTGGTGCGTTCGCAGACGGGACCGCCGTAGTCGAACTTGTCGATGCCTTGTTCAATGTCTGCGATAAAGAGGTCGGCTAGTTTTTCGACTGAAAGTCGGCTACTCCAGTGGCCTTCTGGGTAGTATTTCTTGAGATGAATTCCCGTAGGGCAGACGATGTGGACTCCCGTGCACTGACTGATCTCCGCTAATTTAAGTACGTTGCGACCACAGTCGCAGGGCATCGAGTCGATCATTGCGCGTCCGCCTACCCGAAAAAAATCCGTCAGTTCCGAAACCGCATTCTGAACGGAGTCGATGCAAAAGTCAGGGTAGCGTTCGGTCGTATAGCTTGGGTCGATGATGATGTGCTCATGCGCATAACAGACCCCAAGTTGCTGAGGAGGAATGTCTCCTAAAACTGTGCGGATAAAACTCATGTGTGTTGCTCCGGCTTGTTAGTCGTAGAGTTTTTTGTCATGCAGGCACTTTCAGTATAACGCCTGACTGACGAAGCAAGTCTTGCAAGGCCTTTGCACTGATGTCTTGAGGAGCGACGTTGTTGGCAGCACACATTGCAGCGGCCGTTCCTGCGGCTTGTCCCATGACCATACATTGCCCCATCGACCGCACACTTGCGTGAGCATCGTGCGTCGCCGAAAAACAACGTCCCGCGACGAAGAGGTTTTCTGCTCCTTTCGGAATCAATGTTCGCAAAGGTAGTCCCACGGCCTTTCCCTCTGGTAGATACTCCCACTTCGTATCGGTGCCACCGTGGTGATCTTCGATCGGTGCACCACAGAGGCCCATTTGATCCTCAAATTCTCTGGCGCTAAGTACGTCGTCTTTCGTAAGTCGATACTCACCGTAAACACGTCGAGTTTCCCTCACACCGATCATGACACCGAAGGTAGCCAGTTGGGCTTTTTCGTATCCTGGCACGAGGTCCTGTAAGAAACGTACGTATTCAAGAGCTTGAAGACGCCCCGCTTGCTCAGCCTCTGATAAAAACAGGGGGTCGCAAGCATTAACCGTTTTTCCCAAAACCTCTTTACGATACGAGTCGATGCGAGTCATTACCGTTGCGGTCATGTGGTCGACGGGAGTGATGTGGTCGCTGCCTTCCTTTCGTGGCAACTTGTACTTTCCGCTTTCGGCAGCATTCCTCATGAGGGCATGAAACTCCTCTCGGCAGAGTTTCTTTCGCCGTGACACATCGACGTTGACGAGCTTGAATGTCGTGGTCAATGTTTGTGCAGGGTCGATGTCCCCTGCAAGCTCGTAGTCGAATCCTGCAAAATGGCACAGATCGGCGTTCCCTGAAGCGTCGACAAACACCTTCGCGTTCACGCGATGAAGACCTGCCGTTGTTGCCACGATGAGCGAGATGACTCGGTGATTCGTGACGATCGTGTCCTGCATAAAAGCATTCAGTAGCACATGCACACCCGACTCGCGAGCCATCGATTCCCAGACTACTTTTAAGTACTCTGGGTGGTAAGTGACCGCCGTGCCAGCACCATACGTGTTTGGGCGTTCCAAGACCATGTTGTATGCAGCAAGTCGTTCGCAGACCTCTGTGGGCAGTCCCCCCACAATCCGTTTGGACCGGGTTCCTGGCGTATAGAAACCATAAAAAGTGTCTAAGACGGCGGTGCTGGTTCCTCCGAGAAAAGGGAGTCGCTCTAGCAACAGGGTTTTTGCACCAAATCGACTAGCGGCAACAGCAGCAGTCGAACCGGCCGAACCGCTACCGACAACAACGACGTCAAATTCGCCAAGTAAAGGCAGTTTTGTTCGGTGTGTCCACACAGGGCCGCTCTCAAGTGCTATGAATTGTGATTTGTGGAACGAGTGCTTTGGAAAGGGTCAGTTTGTTTTCGAAGCTCCGTTCACACCACCGCCCGCAAACACGCGAACGCAGTAGGTATAACGGTTGCTTGGGGCGGTCAGCCAAGCGTACTCCATCGGCTGGTCGTCTGCATCAAAACTCATTCGCTTTATCTGCAAAACGGTTTCACAATCCGAACCAAATACGTTACGTTCCTCCTCGCTGGCCGCACGCGCCGTGACTTCCTCATCTGCGTAGGCTAACACGATGCCAAAACGTTTGTTCAGCACCGAGTACAGCGATTCTTCCGGTAAGCCACACTCAACGAGATCTGGAGCTAGTCTCGCTGATATATGATTCGTCATTAGACAAATAGGTTCGTCGGCGAGTGTGCGTAGACGGCGTACCACTACGAGCGACTCGTTATGCTTCAGTTTCAGTAGCCGGCGCGTTTCCTCGGTGCCCCGCTCAATGTCGATTCGATTCCAAGCCGTTCGTGGCTCGGCACCCAACCCTGCCATCGTGTCGGTCCAACTCGAAACGCCAGTATGCGTATCGATGACCGTTGGCCGGCGAACGATCGTCCCCTTTCCCTGGACCGATTCAATTAAGCCGAGGCGACGCAATTCGTCCAAGGCACGTTTCACGGTAATCAGGCTAGTCTCAAACCTTTCGGCTAACGCTTTTTGGGTGGGTAGTAATTCTCCAGGCTGATATCGCAGACGAATCTCGTTCTTCAGAGTTTCGGCCAGGCGGGCATAAAGGAATCGGGCGTCGTTAGATTGGCAGGTTTTTAGCATGTTGACACAAATGATATATTATTATACTATTTGTGTCAACCCTTCGGATTGGATTGGGACAAACACTTAAGGTGTACTCGTATTTCGACGAGAAACCTCCTGGAGCAGCTATGTCAAAAGCCGCAGAAGAACTCGCCGCTCGCAGCATTGTCATCGTGGGGGGGACGTCTGGGTTGGGCCTCTCGGCGGCAAGGGCCTGCGTTCGTGCTGGGGCGAAAGTCACGCTGGTGGGACGAACAGGTGATTCGGCGAAACTGGCGCAGGATGAATTGGGGGAGGCTGCCCGAGTTCATCTGGGGGACGCAACGGATCCTTTGGTCGCAGCGGAAGCAATTTCGGTCTCGCTGGATGCTTTCGGTCGATTTGACGCTCTCTACCACGTGGCTGGTGGCAGCGGTCGGCGATTCGGCGATGGCCCACTTCATGAGGTTACGGACGAGGGTGTGAATCAAACGCTGCAATTGAATCTTGCGTCATTGATTTTCTCGAATCGTGCAGCCGTTCGCGCATTCCTTCAGCGTAAGACCGGGGGAACGATCCTCAATATGTCTAGCGTTCTTGGTGCGTCCCCTTCCTCCCATTTTTTTGCCACACACGTCTATGCGGCTTCTAAAGCAGCCGTTCCTGGGTACACCAAGAGTTGTGCATCTTACTATGCTAAAAATAACATACGTTTCAACGCCATAGCGCCGGCGTTGGTGGATACGAATATGGCGCGGCGTGCAGCAGACGACGAGGTGATCCGGCAGTTTATCCGTACTAAACAACCTCTCGATGGCGGCCGTGTCGGCAAGCCCGAAGATCTTGATGCGGCCGTTGTTTACTTGCTATCGGACGCCTCTCGTTACGTGACCGGACAAGTTCTCACCGTCGATGGAGGTTGGTCTGTAAGCGAAGGTCAAGTTTCTGGAGAAACGCTACGATGAATCCCTTGGAATGTTACATGAGCCGCTGCCGCGATCTCATCGATATTGTGCAAACCCAAAGCGAAACAATTTGCCGTGTCGCCGACCGCTTCGCGAAAACAATCCTCGCGGGTCGAATGGTTCACGTTTTCGGCAGTGGCCATAGTCGCATGATGGTCGAAGAAATGTGGCCTCGCTATGGTTCGTTTCCAGGCTTTAATCCTATGGTTGAACTGTCGTTGTCATACCATCATTCGGTAGTCGGCAGTAACGGGCAGCGACAAGCCATGTTTTTGGAAAACGTTTCGGGCTTTGCAGCCCGCATCCTGCGAAACTATGACCTTTCAACGGAAGACTCGGCGTTGGTCGTTAGTTCCAGCGGCTGTAATGTTGTTCCGACTGAAATTGCTGAGCAGTTTCGATCCCGTGGCATCTTTGTAGCAGCACTGGTTAGCACGGAGCACTGCCAAGCTAGTAAATCAAATCGGTCGGATGGAATGAAATTGATCGACTTTGCTGACGCAATTCTCGACACGGGAGCCCCCGTAGGCGACTCGATGGTCTCTCTGGAGGGATTGGACACTCCGGTGGCACCCGGCTCGACCGTAGGGGGTTGCTTGGTGGTGAACGGAATCAAGGCGGAAGTAGGACAACGTTTGGTAGACGCAGGCCAACCGCCTCAAGTCTTAACGGCCGCGGTTCTGGTTGGCGCAGAACGAGCGACCGCCCTCTTTGAATCTGCATACGACGAACACAGTCGGCGACTGGCAAAACTTTACGCTTGCCTGGGCAAGCCAATGTATGGAGATCAAAGACCATGAAGGAGAATTCAACATAGAGCCAAATAGAGAGTCGTTGGCATCGGCTTCGACCACATGCATAGGAGGGGAGGGGGGGATTTTTGGAGGGTTCTCAGAATCTTCCCGCGTCGACTACTACTTTTTCGCAGCTTGAAAAGCTTGCTGCTTTTTTCAAGGAAGGGAGTTCGTAGGATCCGATTCGGTGCCGCCCTCATGGGAGGTTGCGACAAAGTGTTGGTAGAATTGCTCCAACTGCTGAGAGGTCGGCACGCCCCGATGGACAAGCAGTCCATAACAAAGTTGAAGCGGTTTTTCACGTTGGATTGTACAAGAAGCATCGAAAGTGAACGAAGCGCCCATCCAGCCGTCGTCGCGCACGTGAAAGCGAGTGGGATAGCGAGGATTGCTTGGGTGATCCATCAACGTCACTCCCTCGGTCTCTTTCGACGTAATCGGTCCCGAGTAGTCGACCCATCGAGCCCGTTTCCCCATGATCGCCTTTTCGTTGACGTCTTGCTCGGAATTGCGAATCATTCCTCCTCCGTCTTGCACGCTCAGCGAGGTGGCAACGCGCACTCCAAACAACCCGAACGGTGTTTTCCCAAGCGTGACCGTCTTCTCTACCGGCTCCAGGTGGAGGCGGACGATCAGCAACCATTGGCGATCATCCAACGGAAAAAATTCCATTTGGCGACGCTCTTTCAAGAGGACTTTATTGGAGTCAGAATCGTCGATCCATTCGTTTTGCATTTCTAGCAACGCGACATCCTTGCCATCCATAAAACGAAGTGTGCGGCGATGGACGATTTTCCCTGCCCCTTCGTCAGTCCAGAAATTGATGCCATTGACATCATGATGGGCGATCCATACCGAATTGTGATGGCGATGGCCGTGGGGATCGCGGATATTGCCCAGCCGTGTCAGCGAACGCCCGGCGGGGCCGTTCACGGGAAACAAAAAGGGACGCCGCTGCGATGCTCCATAGTGATAGCGCGTCAATTCAAACCCATCGAGCCGAATAGAAATTTGGTCTTGAGGCTGCGGTGCCACTTGCATTCGCGGCACCGGGCTAGCGCGAGGCAGCGGAACTTGGGCCAACGCGTCGAAACTCGACAGGAAAACTACGCACACTATAGCAGCGCCTCGGCACCAGCTAGGTATTAAAAGGAACATTGCGAAATTCTTTTCCCTTATTCATCCGTTAAATGAAATAGCAGTGGCTCTGTGCGTCCAGGCTTGATGTCGACAACCAGTCCGCTTGTAGCATAGCTGGTGTATTTTTTCGGAATCAAGGAAGCACCTAGCCCCATCGGTTCAACACGTTGCGAGGAGGGCTGCCTCTGGGAAGCTGGCTGCTGCGACTCGTAGCAAGTAATACGCACTTTCTGCTTGCCCAGGACCACCCCGTCTTCAGCTGCGTAAGTAGAGAGAACGAAGGTGCCATCCGGCTGAATCTCGCCACGAGCCGGTTGCCCTTGAACCGGTTGTAGCATCACACTGCCCGATGTTAGCGGTTGATCTTGATAGAACACCTGGCCGTGGACTGGTATCATCTCGGGGCCCTGGTCGCAGCCGAGTAATAACGCTACGACCATCCCGCCCGCGAGGCCGAGTCTGCTGCGATAGGACACAAAAAAATTAGTGGCTGTGGTTATTGTCATGGGGCATCCACCACTTCTTCGCCATTGATCGTGGCTAGGGCTTGGTAAACATCAAACTGAATGTCGTCGTTAATCGGGCGCACGCTGCCATCGGCCAATACAAATTGGGTTAGCCCGTTGTGATAGCTGCCCATCGGCAAGTGATTAAAACCGACGCCATCGGCGCGAAGTACGTTGCTGTTGGGAGGATGTTCAGCCACTTTTGAGGCATAGCTGCCTGGGTGGCTGTCGGCCTCGCCGGTCCCTCCAAGTATCCAGGGGCGCACGTTGCCAGGCGGTTCTTCGCAACCATTGCTTGGGCAATCGCGATGGACAAACTCGCCAATCGCGAGTGTATTGCTCAGCCCGTCAGTGATATCGGAGGGGCGCCGAGGACGAGCCCATCGAAACATCCCATTGTCGGGTAGGTCGCCAGCGCCAGAGGCAAGGCTTGATTGTTCGGTTCCATTGAGCGCGCCGCCAACTCCTTGGTACGTCGTATACGCCCCCTCGAGCCAGGGAAAGGGTAGGCTTCCCGGTAGGGTGGCAGACTCGAAGGGATAACTAGGACAAATATAGGTAGAAATCACGGTGTAGCGTTGCGGGTCATCGAAGGTGACCCCTTTCAGGTCGATCTGGCCATAAATGGCCCCCTCTTCTAGATACGGCAAGATTAAGGAAAACAAACCGTGCTGTCCACCGCCAATACTTCCAGGGGGAAATAGCTTGTGCGCGCTTTCGTAATTTTGCAGAGCTAGTCCCAATTGCTTTAGCTTATTGCTGCACTGAACGCGCCGTGCTGCGTCTCGAGCCGCTTGCACAGCCGGTAACAACAACGCCACCAGAACGCCGATGATCGCAATCACCACCAAAAGCTCGACCAATGTAAATCCATGTAGGGGCTGCTTGTGTCTCAAACGGGTTGCCATGATTGGTTTCCTCGATACTTGATAGATGAGTGGTGGTGTGCCTGGGGCTGCAACCCGAGGCCGTCTGCTCCAGAATAATGGTGGTTTGTTTTGGAACCCTTCAGACAACAATTTCATACCCTCTCCGTTGCTCGCGGCTTTGCATGCTGTTGGCTTCATCGTCGCCCAGGATCTGCTCAGTTTCAGGATCCCAGACAAGCGACCGCCCCAACCGAATACAGATATTTGCCAAGTGCAGCGTGGTCAGCGTACGATGGTGAGTGAATACATCGGAAATCGGCTGCTCCCGAGATCGAACACATTCAAAAAAATTACGCATGTGACTGCCCGGCCGTCGACCGCGATACAGCTGAGAAATCGCATCTTCGGGCAGCGGCTGTTCTTGCAACTGTTCGACAGGTTTTCCTGTGATTTTTCCTCGGTTGACGAAAAACCGACCAGCATCTCCCTCGAACAAGATGCCATGATCGAAGCCATCGCCAATCACCAATTCCACACCATTGGGAAATTGACACTGAATATGAAAGGCCGTGGCCGTGTTGTATCCGTTAGGAATGTTTGGATGAGTCGCGGTTCCGGTGATCGCGGTTGGTCCGCTCTGCTCCATCCCGATCGCCCATTGGGCAATATCAACATGGTGTGATCCCCAGTTGGTCAGCTGTCCACCTGCATATTCGTACCACCACCTTGCGCCAACTCCACATCGCTCGGGACAATAATCGACCTGAGGAGCTTGGCCGAGCCACATGTCCCAATTTAATTGCGACGGAATCGGTCGGGTCGCAAACGGGCCGCCCCGCGGTGGCCGACTCAGTCCGATCGTCACTCGGCGCACCTTGCCAATGCGTCCTTCGCGAACCATGGCAACCGCCGTCAAAAATTGTCCCCCATATTCTCCGCTGCGTTGCTGCGTACCGACCTGCATGACGCGGCCGGTTTGCTCGACCACCTGAGCAACCTGACGCCCTTCGTCGATAGTAAGGGTCATCGGTTTCTCGCAATAAACATCCTTGCCGGCCTGCATCGCCTCGATAGCAATTTTGGCATGCCAATGATCCCGGGTGCCAATGGTCACCACATCGATATCTTGACGATCGAGTAGGTGACGGTAATCCTCAAACACGTCGGCCTTACGATCGGTCAGCTTGGCCCTCGCGCGGTCAGCGTGTTCTCGATCAACGTCGCAAATCGCTACGATATTGGCAAACGGACGAGCTAAACTGGCAATTTCTGTACCACGACCACCCACGCCAATGGCACCCAGCCTCAGGCAGTCCTGTTTACTCGAGACCTCCTCCGCTTTGGCCGAGGAAAACCAATAGGGCGCGAGTACGCCTGTCGCCATGCCGCAGACGGAGCCATGTAAAAATTTGCGGCGGTCTGATTTTCGTTGGGTCAACGAGGTACTCCTAATTGCTTGATCAATTAAATTTTCGCGGTTACGAGAACCAGGCGATGGCGAACCATGAGGACTGGGAACAAAACAACAGCGAGCATCCACGTGCTCGGTTCGGGCACGGATGCCGCGCTAGCCAATGCCGCACCGGTTAGTTTAGCTTCCCAGTCGGCCAAATCTGACGGGCTCAAATTGCCGCGTTGCCATGTGAGAAAATCGAAGCCATCAACATCACCATCCCCGTCGAAGTCGCCCGCCTGTTGCGTGGCGGTGAGTATCAACTGCGGTGGCGTAATGTTGTAAGTGCCGCCGATATACTTGGCCGATAAAATGCTCGTGCCTTCCAAGTCGCTAATCAAGCTAAAGCCGAAATTCGACGACGGATCAGCGAGCCACGCTAGGACTGCCGCCGTGACATCGATGTCGCGGTACAGTTCAATACCGTCAGGGTCCCAAACCGAGGTGCCCCCAATTTGAGTGCTGTTGCCCAGCCCATTAAAAGTTCCGGTTACGGGATCCCAGTCGGCGTCGAGTGAGAACAGGTCCGCGCCACCGTTGATGCTATCTGCGCCTTGGGTCTCATAGACTTCCGTTTGATAGATGCGGAGTACAGCCGACGTCAGCTGGCTGGCAGTAGTACTAACGCCCGAAATGTCGAAATCCAAGAAGGTTCGGTAGAATTCAGCCATCCCTCCGGCGGCTGTTGGATTGCCTGTTATGAGATCGCCGGTCGTAATTTTCGAGTCATCTTGTTTGACTGACACGGCGGAAGCGAGCGGAACACTCTC
>JAADGV010000074.1 GCA_013152205.1 Planctomycetota bacterium | reverse complement strand
ACTCCAAGGCTAGGAGAATTACGATAATATAATGGGAAAGATGGGAGGGCCAAATAGAATGCGCGCTACTTCAGATTAGAATGCGTATTACCCATCCGATCGGATTCTCCGACAACACCCGTTACCAATCGCGCACGCTTTGCGTCGGTCGCTTGATACCTGTTGGGCATGGTGCTTAGCGACCTACGGTGGCTGAGATCGCAATGTCTGCTAGCCCGCATTTCTGCATCCATTTGCTAGCATTTCGACAGGACGATTGCAAAGTCATGCTAGCCGCATGCGGAAGCCGCGGTCGAATCTGAAAAAACCGCGGCTTCCGCCCGCAGCTACTACAGAATCAGTGACTTTGCAATCGTCCTATAGCATTTCGCTGAATGACATTGACCAGGTGGTCTGGGGGGCTATAATCCTCGCCGCGAATACAGCGTGCTCTCGATTGGCGACTGCTTGACCAGATTTTGTGGTCTCCAGCTACTCGATTGCCGACGTTGTAAAAAAGTAGGGATTGCAAGGGTTATCCGCAACGAGCGTTTTCCCGTAGAGATGTGTTAGCTCGAGGGTAACACGAATCCCAGCAGATAATGACTTAAACAACACCCCATTAAGGCACGGATGCCATGCGTGGAAAGGTTCTTGTAGCTAGTTTAGCAGTGGTGCTTGCAGGGAGTTCGATCGGTTGTAAGACAACATCGAACATGGCCTGGTGGAGAACTGCCGGAAAAGATGCCCCCGAGGCAGAGGTTCTCGCGCGTTCTGCGCCCGATCTGCCATCCGAAATTGCAAAACAGGTCGAGGGCCTCGCGGCTAGTACCTCCGAGCAGATAGCGGGCGGCGTTGCCGCACCGTTTGTGCCAGGTAGCAGCACTCTCCCTGCAGCGACCGTGGCGACGGCTACCAATCCAGGGCCGTATCCGAGCACCGCCGCGCCAAGCTTTACGCCAACTACTCCCACGACTGCTGCCGTACCGGCTGCACCAGCTACGGCCAACCTGGGTTCGTTAGCAATGCCGTACAATCCAAACGCCGTACCGCCAGCGGCGGCCACAGCAACTCCTGTAACGGCCCCAGCGACTGTCGATCGTTACGCCTCTGCTTCCACACCTAGCAACGTATCTACACCTGGCAACAACGCAGCACTGCCAGCGGCTTCGTATCCAAGCACCGCCTCTCGCTATGGCCAGCAAGTAGCCTCTGCGGCTGGAGCGGCGATGAACATGCCCATGGCACAGACGGCTACGCCACCTACTAGCGCTTCGGGCATTGCCGCCAAGCTAGGAGATCGCTACGCAGCAGCAGTACCGGCGGCTAGCTTGCCAATAAACAACAGTTTGGCTGAGCCGGCAACTCCGACGATCCCACCTATCACGGCTGTGACCGAAGCTACGCCATTCCGACCAGGAGGCACCAGCACCTACCCCGCAGCGGTCCAATCTCCGATGCAAGTAGCCACGCGTCCCGAGACACCCACCATCGGTGGATCGCAAACGCCGAATACAACGTTGCCCAACAACGGCAGCCTACCGGCTGCAAACACAGCGCCACACCATCAGGTGCCCCGCTATCGATAGCAGTCGCCTGTGGAAGCATCAGGGTTCGGGCGTAGTATCAACGTAGTATAAAACTGAGACTACCAGCCCATGACCATGTTCGATTCGATGGCTTTACGAGCCTGTTCGAGGTCGACGCCTGTCTCGTGCATGTAGAGACGAATCGCGTGGACCTTATCGCCTTCGGCTTTCGACAAACAGTCGCGAGCCGTGTTGCATGGGTCAAGGTCTTTTTCTGCAATGCCTAGGGCGCTTTTTGAAATCACCCAAGTATCGCGAGGACGCTTGGTCATGCGGATGATCTTGTCGTTAGGGTAAGCCTCGGCAACGACGCCCAAGGCTTCGTCGTTGTCGCTGGCCCAAGTAATAATGATATGGCTGTCTGTTTCAACCTCGAACAACGGCATAGCGTGCTCCTTTCTATCGGTCACTAAAAAATCGTGCGCCCAACGCCTATACGTGGTCTTGTGATCTAGGCAGTCGGGAAGTGCCCTCGCTCCATCAGCAGGCAGGGTAACCGCCCGTCGGCACTACCTATAAATCTAAGAGATAGCAGCACAAACCGTCAACTTCGCTGCTTTTTTTTCGTATTCCCAGCCCATGGAACTCTGCCAACAGGATTTGGCGAATCGACTCGAGGCGGCTGGCTTGTTGAGATTCCTTCGGGTGCTCGGCGGCAAATCGAAGGCATTTCTTCCCGAAATACGCCGAGAATTAGACAACCGGGCAATCACGCGAATCTCAATAAAGCAAACCGAATGACTGTATCAATGGGCTGCTAAGGCTGGTTCGGCAGATGGGTCATCGCTTGAAACAACCTCCTGCGATTCCTTAGGCCCAGCACTGTAAACGCCATCGTGAGGCCTGAGCGTCTTGCCGTTGTGCAAATACAAGCAACTGTAGTTGTTGGTACGGGCACTGTAGAGAGCGGAATCTGCTCGCGTGAGGATCTTCTGAGGAGTGTCGTCGGCTTGGACTTCTACGATTCCTCCGCCGGTGACACAGCCCAATTCGTCTGCGATCTGTTGCAACAATCGTTCGCTGTAGATGGTTGCTCCCGCCAAACTTGTATGCGGCATCAAAACAACAAACTCCTCGGTGCTACTACGAGCAACCAAGTCGGTGTCTCGTGAACAGTTTTCGAGCAGCCCTGCAAAACGGCGAAGTTGATCGTCCGAGTGATCCGAAGGAGAGTTACCCTCGGATTGGGGCCCCATGCTAAACAGCGCGAGAGAAAATCGGCTATTATTTTGCGCATGCAGCGAGAACAGCACGTCTAGCTGTTCTTCCATGGCTCGACGGTTGCGTACACCTGTTTGCGGATCGGTACGCGTATCCGCAAAGTTCATTAGTTGCGTCGATTGTTTTCGCAATTGGTCGTAGGCCAACGAAAGATTCGTCGCCAGTTTCATCGTGGGCACCAACAGGGCCTCTGCTTCGTCGTTCAGCGTTTGCCAACCATCAGCCGTTTTGTCGCGTTGCAAATTACCAATTCGAGACTTAAATTTAGCGATCTTCGACTGATGCGACGAAACATCTTGGCGTATTCGCTGAGCCACTTGTTGAAGCTCTTTGGCGATCGACGCGGCACGAGATAGTTCGAAAGCAAGCTTCTCGTTAATCGGATCAGCCGGCGATTGACGTGTTCGATGTCCAAACAAATAGCCGAGGAGCGCCACGGCGGCCAACGCCATCGTGTCGGTAAGAAGGCCTTGCACAGTCTCAGTAATCACAGCAAACAGCGTCACCAGGGACGCCCTCTTGAGTTAGGAAATTAAACCGTTAGCAAATGCTACGTACGACCCTGCGAGCCAAAGCCCCTCATGCAGAGAAAGCCAAAAACGGCGACCAGAGCCAAAAGGACGAACCACTCTTCCTGATGCAATCCTAAAAACCAATTCCAAGTCTCGGTGAGGGCTGAATCTATCCGCTCATTGATGGCTGAGACGTAACCCATGATGACGTCCTTACTATTTGTCTTGTTGATGTTTATCACGGAGGGGGACGCTCCCTTGCCCCTGCTTAACGATACGTCGCGAACCACCGCCCGGGCTGGCTCTCACGAATGACATAAGGCCAGCACCAGTGCGGCAACTGCTCAGGCCGTACAATGGTTACAAACCGCAAAGAATCGCCCGCCACCAGCCGTTTTCGGCCTAAGATCAACTCCTTGAACAGGACGATTGCAAAGTCATGCTAGCCGCGGGCGGAAGCCGCGGTCGCCGCGGTCGAATCTGAAAAAACCGCGGCTTCCGCTCGCGGCTACTACAGAATCAGCGACTTTGCAATCGTCCTGAACTCCATGAACTGGTCTCCTAGCCAACTCGTTCCGAGCATCGTAAATTGAACGGCTCAGACTCGCCCGCAATCGGGTATTGCGAGGCGTGAATTGGTTCTCTGCCCCACTCCGAAAGGAATTTCTGCTCGATGGAAGTTGTAATTAAATCTGACTACGAAGAGATGTGTCGAGCAGCCGCTCACGTGGTGGCAGACATTCTGAATACCAAGCCCGATGCGGTTCTCGGTTTGGCCACGGGTTCAACCCCCCTGGGAGTTTACAAAGAACTGGTACGCCTGCATCAGGAAGAAGGAATCGACTTTTCCCAAGTCACCACCTTCAACCTCGACGAGTACGTGGGACTCTCGATTAACGACTCGCAGAGCTACCACCACTTCATGCACGAGAATTTTTTCAAACACGTCAACATTCCCGTTCAGAATATCTACATCCCCTCAGGCACCACACGAAACTACCAAGCGTTCTGCCAATGGTACGAGCATCGAATCGAAGAATGCGGCGGTATCGACGTGCAGATTTTGGGGATCGGCACCGACGGACATATCGCGTTCAACGAACCAACCAGCTCGCTTTCTTCGCGCACTCGGTTGAAGACGTTAGAAAAGCAAACCATCAACGACAACGCTCGATTTTTTGAAAACCGAGACGACGTACCGATCTACGCCATCACGATGGGCGTCGGAACGATTTTAGAAGCCAAACAGATTGTTTTGCTCGCCAGCGGCAAAAGCAAGGCCACCGTGGTCGCAGCATCGGTCGAAGGCCCCGTGACCAGCATGATCACCGCCAGCGCTTTGCAGATGCACCCCTCCACGTTGTTCTTCGTCGACGAAGAGGCCGGCAGCGAATTGAAAATGCGAGAGTATTACGATTGGGTCCAAGAAAAAAAACCCGACTCGCCCCAAGCGTAAAAGGGGTCGCCACAAAAACGCCCTCCATAGCCCGCAATTGCAAAGTCTCTGTGGGAGGCGTCTCTGACGCCGAAAGTGTTTGCTTTGTCTCACGATCGGCGTCAGAGACGCCTCCCACACCCTCATCCTCTCAACCCCCGCCCCGTAGCCCCAATCGCGATGTTGGCTTACAATGCCGGGTTCACACATCGTCTCGATCGGCCGCAAATTCTCCCCCAAAAAAACGTCACCATGCCCTACCCCAAGCTCGATCGCTTCTCGGTTGCTATGCAGCCGCTTTCTGCCCGCGACAATAAGTTTGAAATCGAGAGCAAGGTCGTCCAACCCGATCGCGAGCCCGGCACCCTAGCCGCCGCGGCACAAGAAACCATCGCCAAGCTTGCCGCGCGGATTCGCCAAGCTCGGGCCGACAAAAAGCCGGTCATGTGTACCTTTGGTGCCCATGCCATCAAAAACGGCCTGGGGCCTGTGTTCGTCAAGCTGATCGAAGACGGCTGGTTCACCCATCTCGCCACCAACGGCGCTGGCATCATCCACGACTGGGAATTCAGCTACCAAGGCAAGAGCTGCGAAGATGTCCAGCGGATGGTCGACCAGGGTCAGTTTGGCAACTGGGAAGAAACCGGTTTTCTCATCAACCTGGCGCTCAACATAGGCGCCTACGAAGGCAAAGGCTACGGAGAGTCGGTCGGCGCAATGATCCACACTCAGGGTTTAGATATTCCTGCCGAAGAGCAGCTAGAATCGGTGGTGGTCGAATCACTCAAAGACGACCCCGAACGAGCCGCCGCCGCTGCCGACCTGCTTTGGGTCGTCCGAAAGTTCGAGCTTGCGCCAGGCCACAGAGAGATTCCCCATCCTTGGCAGCAATACTCGGCCCAGGGACATGCTTACCGCCTAGGCATACCGTTCACCGGCCACCCGATGATTGGCCACGACATTATCTACAACCACCCCATGAACCGCGGGGCCGGGCTAGGCCGTTGTGCCGAACGCGATTTTCTCACCTTTGCCGAGAGCGTAAATCGGATTGATGGCGGAGTTTATATTTCCATCGGCTCAGCGGTCATGAGCCCCATGATTTTCGAAAAATCGCTTTCGATGGCCCAAAACATCGCCATCCAACGCGGCGAGCACTTCGACAACCATTACATGCAAATTGTTGACCTTGCCAAGTCGGACTGGGATTGGTCGCAAGGCGAGCCGCCCGAAACAGACCCGGCCTACTACCTGCGATACAACAAAACCTTCAGCCGCATGGGCGGCACAATGAACTACCTACAAGCAGACAACCGCGATTTCCTACTAACGCTGATCCAGCAGTTAGGATGACAACAGCTGGCCATCCTGGCCGGAAACACCCATCATAAATCACAGATCAAACATCTCACATCAAACATCTCACATCAAACCACATCCGCTACAAGCACCAGGAAAACCTAAGTGAAAACAGCGGCGTTATCCACCGAACGATTAGCTGAGCTGATGCAACGATTTGCCGGTGCGCGAATTGCCGTCGTGGGCGACTTTTTTCTCGACAAGTATCTCGATTGCGATCCGGAAATCGAAGAACGGAGCGTCGAGACGGGCCGTGCTGCCCATCAGGTTTGTGGCATCCGTACTTCTCCGGGCTGTGCCGGGGTGGTGGCCGCAAACCTTGCCTCGCTTGGCGTCGAAACGCTCTACGCCATCGGGATCGTCGGCGACGATGGCGAAGGCTACGATCTGCGCAATCGGCTCAACGAACTGGGTTGCAACACCGAGCATCTGCACTCCGCCGCAGATCGGATGACGCCCACCTACCTAAAACCGCGCAACCTACGCGATGCCTCGCTTGCCGGCGAGCACGATCGCTACGATACCAAGAACCGCACCGAGACACCCGCCGAGTGCGAGCAAAAAGTGCTCGCCTCGATCGACGAAATTTTGCCCCAAGTCGATGCGCTGATGATCATGGATCAGGTTGAAGAACGCAATCGGGGCAGCATTACCGACACGGTGCGAATTGATCTCATCGAGCGGGCTTCCAAACTCAAGGACGAAAAGATTTTTTGGGCCGATAGCCGACGTCGCATTCACGAGTATCGTCACGTCATCATCAAACCCAACGAATTCGAGGCACTCGGCCGCGAACTCTGGCTCCCCGGCGAAGAAGTCGACCCAGAAATCCTAAAGCCAGCCGTCGAAAAACTACGGAGCGAAGTCGAAGCACCCATCTGCGTCACCCGCGGATCGCTCGGCATGATTGTCACCGATCCCGAATGGACCTTGGTGCCCGCAGTCCGCGTCGAAGGCGAAATCGACGCCACCGGCGCAGGCGATAGCGCCAGCGCAGGCACGGTCGCGGCTTTGTGTGCCGGAGCCGAGCTCGCCGAGGCAGCTGTCGTCGCCAATCTTGTCGCCTCGCTCACAATTCAACAACTGGCCACTACCGGCGTTGCTCGTCCAGAACAATTGGCCGACCGACTCGCCATGTGGCACGAACAACAACAATAAGCGAAGGAACCCCTCGAAATGTCTACCGTTGACTATGTCAAATCTTACTTGAGCGAAGTCACAAGCGTCATGCAACAGATCGATCCCGAGCCATTGGTTCGCGCGATCGAGTGCATGCGCGAAGCTCGCGACAACGATCGCATCATCTTCACTTGCGGCAACGGTGGCAGCGCCAGCATCGCTTCAGAGATGGTGGTCGACACCAACAAAGGCGCTTCGTACGGAAAAGAAAAACGCTTCCGCATGATCGGCCTGGCCGACAGCATTGCGACGATCACCGCCTACGCGAATGACGTTGACTACGAATCGGTTTTCGTCGAGCAACTTAAAAATTGGGCAAAAAAAGACGACGTGCTGATCGCCATCAGCGGCAGCGGCAACAGCCCGAATATCATCCGCGCCGTCGAATACGCCAACGAAGTCGGCTGCACAACTATCGGCCTTACCACAGGCGAAGGCGGCCGCCTTCGCGAGATTTCTTCGCTCCCGCTGCTTGCCCCCTCCGGCAACATGGGCTACCTAGAAGACTGCTTCTATATGATGACGCACGTCCTCTGCTACGCCTTCATCGACGACAAAGTTTAGGCTCACCCTCGCCCTACAAAAGCCGCCACAGTCGCACCGAACGACTCCAAGTAAAAAGAGAGATAACCACAGAGCGGCAAGGGCCGCAACCTATGCGAGCTACCGCTCGGATAGCAAAAAAAAGTGTGTTAAGAAAACAAGCTTTTACGGGTTTGTATGCAGAGACACCGAGGGCACGGAGAAAAGAGTCTTTTAATTTCAGTGTAAGTAGTGACCCGATCTTTCGTTCAGTCAACTAAAAAAACTCTGTACTACTAACGGTTCAAATTTGCGTAACGAGCAAAACTTTTGGATGATTGGACCTAGAAATATTAGACTCTCGCAAAGGCGCTAAGGCGCAAAGAACGGGGGAAATTAATCCTTATAAACCCTCGTACACAGCTTCGTAAGGTAATTGGATCTCGCAGAGGCGCAGAGACAGCAGAGAAAAATAGAACGACATAACTCTGCCGTCTCTGCGCCTCTGCGAGACAATCCATTTTTCGTCTTTCCTTTGCGACTTAGCGCCTTATACGATGAGATTGCCAACAAGGTACCGGGAGAGTTCAATGATTGTTTAAGCTTTGGCTGGTCAG
>JAADGV010000024.1 GCA_013152205.1 Planctomycetota bacterium | reverse complement strand
GGCTGCGTCGGCATTTGGTATTTCGCTTTCAGATGGCCGAAATCGGTGGTTGGGTTTTGGGTTGGTGCGGGCTTCCGGAAATGTTGCTAATGATAGGCTTTCGGGGGCGTTTTCTCAACCAACGGTGGGGTCCGATTTGGAGAATTGCAAAGTTATGCTAGCCGCGGGTGGGAGCCTTGGCTGGGCCTTATAAATCCGCGGCTTCCGCCTGCGGCTATTACAGGGCCGTTGTCTTTTCAATTCTCTGGTGAACTCGCCAGAGGCTTGCTGTGTCCTGAAGCAACGAAGTCTGATTTGCCCTTATTCGTGGGGCATACGCCCGATGGCTTGCCTTCTTTCCGCTACAATGGTGGCCCAGTCCCGCCCCCTTAACTCTGGTCGAAATTACGTGGCATCCTCAGATACGACTCTTACGCTCGAACAATCGTCCTGGTGGCGACGTCCGGCGGGTGGACGCGAAGTTCTCCAGGTGGCCTTGCCACTGGTCGTCTCGACCCTTTCCTGGACGGTGATGACGTTTGTCGATCGCATGTTTTTGAATCAGGTTTCGGGCACGGCGATGTCGGCGGCATTTTCGGCCTCGATCATCTGGTTTGCCTTTTTCTGCCTGCCCATGGGCGTTTGTAGCTACGTCAACACCTTTGTCTCGCAGTACTTGGGCGATGGCCAACCGAAACGCATTGGGCCGAGCGTTTGGCAAGGGGTGTGGGTGGCGCTATTGGTGACGCCCTTGGCTTTTGCCATCATTCCGCTGGCCCCGTGGATTCTTTCGTGGGCCGAACATAGCGTAGAGGCGACTCAACTCGAAGTCACTTATTTTCAGATTCTCTGCGCTGGCGGGCCTGCGTTGTTGATCGCTACGGCGTTGTCGGCGTTCTATAGCGGGCGTGGCAAAACCTGGGTGGTGATGCTGGTCGACGCGGGGGTTACCAGTTTGAATCTGGTGCTCGACTACCTTTGGATTTTCGGTTACGGCGGCTTTCCAGAGATGGGCATCGCCGGGGCTGGTTGGGCGACGGTAACCTCGCTTTGGCTCAAGGCAGTTATCTATCTGGTACTCATCCTGCGACGCGAAAATCGCGAATCGTTTCAAACCGTTGCAGGCATCCGATTTGATCGAAAGCTGTTCGGGCGACTGATTTATTTTGGTGGACCGAGCGGAGTGCAGATGTTGCTCGACGTCTTGGGGTTCACCGTGTTTGTGGTTCTCATGGGTCGCGTTGGCGAGATGGAAGCGGTTGCTACGACGCTTGCTTTTAGTATCGCTTCGGTTGCGTTCATGCCGATTTGGGGATTTAGCATGGGGGTGAGTATCTTGGTCGGCCAACATTTGGGCGAGAATCGAGACGACCTGGCTGCCCGAGCTACTTGGACTACGCTGCAGATTGCGCTGTTTTATATGGTGTTCGTTTCTGTATTGTATGTGTTCACCCCCGGTTTGTTCTTGCATGGTTTTTTCGTTGGTAACGAGGCCCCAGTTGCCGACAGACAGGCGCTGTACACGATGGCTGCCAACTTGTTGCGAATCGTTGCCGCCTACAACGTGATGGACGCGGTGTTTATGGTTTTTGTCTCTGCGGTAAAAGGGGCTGGCGATACTCGCTTTGTGATGCTGATCAGCCTAATTATGGGTGTGTTGCTGGCAACGCTTAGTTGGCTGACTATCTCGTTCTTTAAGCTCAGCGTTTACGGTTGTTGGATGACCGTGGCGGTTTGGGTTGGCATCATGGGAGTGATCTTCCTACTGCGATTTCTCGGCGGTAAGTGGCGCAGCATGCGAGTGATCGAAGCTCGTGGCGAAGCAGCGAACGACGACGAGGCGAAGTCTACCGTGCTGGCGGTGAAGTTGGCGGATGGGGTGTGAGGGGGGGAGCTATTCTTTTTCGTAGCCGGTGGGGTTTTTTTGGTGCCATTGCCAGGCGGTGGCAACGACAGCTTCGATGTCGGTGCACTTGGGCTGCCAGTTGAGGGTTTGGTTGGCTTGGGTGGCGTCGGCGACTAGTTCGGCTGGGTCGCCTTCGCGGCGGCCGACGATTTCGATGGGGATGGGATGGCCAGTGACTTGGCGGCAGGCTTCGACCACTTGCATTACGCTGGCCCCGTGGCCTGTGCCTAGGTTGAGCTTGAGCTGGCTGCCGGGGGCTAGCTTTTCGAGTGCCGCGACGTGGGCGGTGGCCAGATCGTCGACGTGGATGTAGTCGCGAATGCAAGTGCCGTCGGGGGTGGGATAGTCGTTGCCGAAGATTTTGATGTGATCGCGCTGCCCGAGCGCGACTTGAAGGACGAGCGGGATGAGATGCGTTTCGGGGTCGTGGTCTTCGCCGATGGGGCTTTCGGTCGATGCGCCCGAGGCGTTGAAGTAACGTAGGGCCGCGTAGCCCAGGTCGTAAGCGTGTGCGTAGTCGGCCAGGGCGTGTTCGATGGCGAGCTTGGTGAAACCGTAGGGGTTGATGGGCGCTTGTTTTTCGGACTCGGTGATGGGTACTTGTTCGGGCGTGCCGTAGGTGGCGCATGTGCTGGAGAAGACGATTCGATTGACGTTGGCTGTGCGCATGGCGTCGAGCAACGAGAGCGTGCCGACAATGTTGTTCTGATAGTATTCAGCCGGGTTGGTGACCGAGATGCCGACGTTGGCGAAAGCAGCGAAGTGCATCACGGCTTCGATTTGATGTTCGCGTAGCGCGGCTTCTAGTTTGGCGCGATCCATGAGGTCGCCGACGACCAGCCGACCCTCGGGTACCGCTTGACGATGGCCTTCGCAGAGGTTGTCGTAGGCCCAAACGTCGTGGCCAGCGCGGTGCATAGTCCAGGCAGCGTGGGAGCCGACATAGCCGGCTCCGCCAGTAAGCAAGACGTTCATCGTTTTGAAGTTTTTCCTTGAAGGCGAGAAGTTATTGATGTATGCGTCAGAAACTTTACTTGGTCCAAGCATTCACTCGCTAAATACCGGCACTCCCGTTGGTCGGCCTGTCGTTTTCCTGACGCATACCTCAATAGTGCAAGTTGCATGATTACGCGCCAAAGTGATTTCGTCTACCGTGGTGTTTTTGTAATATTTCAGCCACCCAAGTTTGTCGCGGCTCGAATTTGGAACCACAGCGGCTAGTAGGATTGCTTGCCACTCCGTGGTAAGTTCAACGCATGGAAGTTTTGAACCGTTTTAGAGGTAGCCGGATGGACAACCAGGACGAGGAGGCTGCCGAGAAAGCGAAGGTTGTGAGCAAGCCGTTGTGTTGCCGCGCTCATGGGCAATTTGCTGAGTGGCTTGCTTCGAGTGGGGGTAGCTTGGCGGTCACGGCTTATACGTCGGGCAAGTTGGCGTTGGTGAGTAGTTTTTCGGGTCGTGTTCGCTATCGAACTCGGCATTTCCCTCGACCGATGGGGCTGGCTTTCGATGGCGAACGGTTTGCGTTGGTTACCCAAGATCGGATTATTCAGTTTCGCCGTGCTGCTACGCAAGAGACGAGCCGTAGCGATGGCTTGTTTGTGCCCGAGCGAGAATATCTTACGGGTCGGCTCGATACGCATGAGCTTGCTTTCGGGCGGCGTGGCCTTTATTTTGCCAATACGCGGTATAATTGTATCGCTCGCGTCTCGACGACTACCAAGTTTATTTGCTGTTGGCGACCGCCGTTTATTGCGGAGATGATTCGGCAGGATCGTTGCCATCTGAACGGCATCGGTTTAGAAGATGGGCGCCCCGCCATGGCAACGGCATTTTGTGCGACCGACCATCGGGGCGACTGGCGAGAGCAAGATCGGTTTACTGGCGGGGTTCTGATTGATGTCAAACGGAATCAAGTCGCGGCTGAGGGTCTTTGCATGCCCCACTCGCCGAAGCTGCATGAGGGACAATGGTGGCTTTGTAATTCGGGGCACGGCACGCTAGAAGTTTTTGATCCGGAAACAGCCCGTTGCCGAGAGGTGTGTTCGTTGCCAGGTTTTACGCGCGGGTTGTGCTTTGTGGGCAACTATGCCTTGGTCGGACTGTCGAAGGTGCGGCGAGAGCATTTGCTCGATGCGCCGCCAGTTCGCGAGCGACATGCTGAGCTTTTGGCAGGTGTCGGGCTGGTCGACCTGCGCACAGGCCGTCATGTGGGTACGTTGGAATTTGTGCAGGGCGGTCGCGAGGTGTTTGATGTTTTGTTTCTGCCGGGGATACGCAGGCCGAATGTGGGAGGAGTTGAGAATGTCCAATGACGGTAGTTTCAAGTCTAGATTGTTTGCGGTGCGTCGATGGCGATTCGTTCTAGGGCGTCGAGATTTTTTTCTATGTAGCGTTCTAGCGCAAACATGACCGCGAAGCCGATGATTCCGCCGCCGCTAGCTACCATCAAGGCCCATTTTTGTTCGCTATCGAAGGCGACCGCTAATAGCACGCTCAGCATGGGTACCAAAGCGGTTAGCATCAGGTAGGTGCGGTTTAGCATGCGTATGCGTTGCAAGGTGCGCCATCGTGGGCCGGCGACAATTTTGTTACGCACCAGCGCAGGAAAGTAAACACGAACCGTCAACGACGTGAGAAGAAAATAGGGATAAGCCATCGCTACGATGCCGCACAAGGCGAGCGATAGGAAGAAATGAGAATAGAACCCGAGCGAATCATTTAGTGGTAAGCCGATGTTGATGGCGATCGGGAAAATAATGCCCGAGAGAGTCCAGAGCGATAGGGTTAGCAACGAGACAGCCAAACCGAAGAGTAGTAGCTGATTGCTGCCAGCCTCGGCTTCAGCGGATTTTGCATGTTTCAACGTTCGCCGTGTACGGACCACGATCCACGTGCCCACCGAGGCGCCCAACGGAAACATGATACTGTTGACCCATTGTTGGACCGTCATAAATCGTTCAAGGTGGTCTGGGAAATGGGCTACGATGCGTTCGTAGTTATAGATCAGGTTGAAGTAACCGGCCAATGCGTTGGGCGTAAGTCCGGCGATAATCAACGTGAGTATAGGAAACTGTAATGGCAGGCGGATCAGCGGGCTGCTCGATTCTTGCAGCAGTTTCCAGCTTTGCGGATGCAGGCAGAGATCGAGCGCTTTGGCGACCTCGTCGGCTGACTGGTAGCGTTCTTCGATGCGGGGTTGCAGGCAGCGTAGTAAGACTTGCCGTAGGGATTCGGGGCATTCCTTGGGTAACTGTTTGGTGAGTTTTGAAAAGTCGGCATAATGGCGGCAGTCAACCATCAGTTGGACACGAGTGAGTTCGCCGCCTTTTGCTTGGGGTTCGCTTTCGAATGGCCGCGTACCGCACAACAACTCCCAGAGTAGAACCCCGAGGGAATAGATGTCGCTCGCTTCGCGCACTAATTCGGGCGACCCGCCGAGCGACGGATGACATGCCTGCAATTGCTCGGGTGACATATAAGCCAACGAGCCGCCGAAAGCGTCTGCTGGGCTTTCGTCGGATCGTGCGCTGTTGAAGCTCACATTGAAGTCTGCCAGTTTCGGCAGGCCCTCGGGCGTGAGCAACACGTTTGCCGGCTTGATGTCTCGGTGCAACACCCCTTTGGCATGGGCGTAAGCTAAGCCCGACGCCAATTGGGCGCCGATTTGGCAAACCACCATCGGCCACTTGGCATCTTTTAGCCAATGCCGGCGTGAAGAATCTTCGGGGGGCATGGTTCCGCGAGCTTGTAGATTTTCGTCGACCGAGTCGAGCAATATTTGGCCGGCGCGAACCGAGGGCGTCGCCTCTTTGACTTTTGATACCAGATCGAGCAGCGTGCCGCCCGACACGACTTCCATGTAGAGTAGATTGAGCGGCGGCTCGGCATGTTGGCGTTGATCGAACACCCGCACCACGTTGGGGTGATCTAGCTGCGCGAGTGTCCGTGGCTCGCTCCCTTGGCCGGAAGAAATTTTTAGCGCCACTAGCCGTTCCATTGACACCTGGCGAGCTAGAAAAACCTGTGCAAAGGCGCCGCTACCCAACATCGAGATTAGCTGAAAATCGTCGACTTGGTCTCCGGCGCTAAACTGCTGGAGGCTGTCAGCTCGCAACGGTTCGACGGCGTGAGGATTTGTCACAAGCTCGGTCTCGCTCGGTCGGGCGGGATCAGGCTCGTCATTTGGAGATTTGTTTTCGCTCATCAGCGGGCCTTGGTGTCGCGTGCTATTACACTGTTTGCCTATGATACGAGAAATTTGCCTCTAGGGCGATTGGTTGATGGGGGGATTTTGGGTTGTTCGGTTTTTTCATCAGAGCGTATCACTGTTATGTGTTTCGGCACTCCGACCCAGAGGGTCGGGCTATATAGTCCCACCGTCTCGGTGGAGCAGGTACTCCTGCGGGAGTATCCGGCCAGGATGGCCGGGCTATGGGGGTGGAACATTTGGTTGTAAAGTACTTTGGTGTCGAGGGGGCGTTGCGTGGCTTGAAAACGTGATTGGGCCTTTGCCTATTTTCATCAGGACTCGGTCGCGGTACAGTAAGGACGTGTTTTCCCCTACTTCTCTTTCTCTGACCGAGATCGTTACGATGCCGACTGATCTGCTGAATGATGCCTATTCTCTTGACGAACAACAGATCGCCCGTTTTCGCGAAGATGGTTTTATCCATTTATCGAATGTGCTGAGCGCAGAGATGTTGGCGTCTTTCACGCCGGTACTCAATCGGCTGGTCGACGAAAAGAATCCAATGCTTGGCAAGCCGATGGAGGAGCGTTCGCTTTACGATCAGGCGTTTATTCAAGTAGGCAACCTTTGGGAAATGGACGAGCAGGCCAAGGAGTTTGTCTTTAGCAAACGTCTTGCCCGTATCGCGACCGAGTTGCTTGGCACGCGCGGAATCCGTCTGTGGCACGATCAGGCGCTCTACAAAGAGCCTTCGGGGGGAGTTACGCCCTGGCATGTGGATCAGCATTATTGGCCGATGGACAGCCCGCTGTCGGTGACTGCATGGATTCCTTTGCAGCCGGTTCCGCTTGAGATGGGTCCGCTTTGCTTCGGGCGAGGTAGCCATCATAAGAAAGTGGGCCGCGATTTAGAGATCAGTGCCGAGAGTGAGCAAGTTATTCAGGCATCGGTTAGCGAGCAGAAAATTGATGAAATCCAAGAGCCGTATGAGTTGGGCGATGTGAGTTTCCATCTCGGCTGGAATTTGCATCGGGCGGGTCCGAATACTACCAGCCAGCCGCGGCGTGTGATGACCATGATCTACATGGACATCGACATGCGTCTTGCGAAGCCAAAAAACGACAATCAACAAGTCGACTGGGAACGTTGGACCTCGACGACCAAGGTTGGCGACATCATGGCCGACCCGATGAACCCGGTGTTGTATGAGCAGCAGTAACCGTTTATGGGTAGGCGAAGGAAGGTAACCGCTAATCTGCGCTAATGAACGCTAATAAGGGAGGAAATGATTTACCCGAATCGAACGGACTGTTTGCTTTGGTGGGTGTATATTATTTTTCAAAGTGAAAACGTGGGGGCCCTTCTTTTCAGTTTGAGTTATTTTTGATATTAGCGATCATTAGCGCAGATTAGCGGTTCACTTTTTAAGATTTGTGAACGGTTGCTACGAGTGATTGCAGTGCAGCTAACCGACGTCGCTTAGGTTGAGCGCTTTGCCGTAGCGAATTAGCATCTGGCTGCGCAGCTTGGCGTGGTTTTCGTGTTTGAGGCCTGGGTCGGCTGCCACTAAGAGCTGGGCCTCGCGGCGGGCTTCTTCGAGCAATTCGCGGTCGCGTTGCAAATCGGCGATGCGCAGGGGGGGCAGGCCATGTTGCTGTGTGCCGAACAAATCGCCTGGGCCTCGTAATTCGAAATCGAGTTCGGCTAACTTGAAACCATCGGTCGAACTGGCAAAGGCTTCGAGCCGTTCGCGACCGCGCTCGCTGCCCTCTCCGATCAGTACGCCGCAGTAGCCCGGGTGGTTGCCTCGTCCGACGCGGCCACGGAATTGATGCAACTGGGCCAGACCAAAGCGTTCGGCTCCGGCGACGGTCATCACCGAGGCGTTTGCAACGTCGACGCCGACTTCGATCACCGAGGTACTCACCAGCACTTGAATCTCGCCGGAGTGAAACTCAGCCATGGTTTGCTGTTTTTCAGCCGAAGACATACGGCCATGAAGGAGCCCGGTGCGAAAGGCCTCCAATTCGCCATTGGTGAGTTGCTCGAACGCTTGGGCAACGCTTGGCGCGGCGATCGTTTCGGATTCGTCGACCAAGGGTGCGACGACGTAGGCTTGTCGGCCTTCGCGGAGTCGATCGCGAACAAACTGCCACCAAGTTGCTTGCTTGTCGGGCTCGATGAGATAGGTGTTCACCGGTTGCCGGCCAGAGGGTAGCTCGTGCAGCGTGGAGATATCGAGGTCGCCGAACAAGGTCATCGTTAGGGTGCGTGGAATCGGGGTGGCGGTCATTACCAGATAGTGCGGGGAATGTTCTTCCTGGCGTAGGGCAGCGCGTTGGCGAACGCCAAATTTGTGCTGCTCGTCGACTACCACTAGGCCGAGATTCTTAAACCGAACGTCTTCTTGGATGATGGCGTGGGTGCCGAGCACAACATCGATTTCTCCGGTCGCGATATTTTCTAGCAGTTGGTCGCGTTCGCGTTTGGCCATGCCGCCAGCGAGGACGTCGAAACGAACGCGGCTAGCGTCGAGGAGATTGGCGAGTGTCTTGGCATGTTGCCGGGTGAGAATTTCGGTGGGGGCCATCAGGGCTGCTTGGTAGCCGTGGGCGACCGCTACGAGCAAGGCGTACAAGGCGACAATCGTTTTGCCGCTGCCGACGTCGCCTTGTAGCAGGCGGTTCATGGGCCGGTCGAGGGCCATGTCGGCGGCCACTTCGCGAATGGCTTGATCTTGGCTCTTCGTAAGTTCGAATGGCAAGAGCCGGCGAATGCGGGCGTCGATCTTTGCTACAGCAGGCAACTCGGGGGCGTGAAGCTCTCGTTGCTGGCCTCTGCGGATCGAGAGGGCGAGTTGCAGAATGAAGAGTTCTTGAAAGACAAACCGCCGCCGTGCGTGGTCGAGCGATTCTTGATCGTCGGGATGGTGAATATCGTGCAGAGCTTGAGTCAACGGCAACAGATGATATTTGGCGAGCAACGATTCGGGGAACACTTCTTCGGGCACGTTGCCGAATTCTTCGACGACAGTCTCGACCATTCGCCGCATGTGGTATTGCGAGATGCCCTCGGTGAGCGAATAGACCGGTAGCAACTTTCGTGGTTCGTCGGCAACTTCTTCTTCTGCCAGCCAAGTGACCTGTGGGTGCGACATTTCCCACATCATGCCCCGCAGCTTTGGCTTGGCGGTGAGTAGCAGGTGTTGGCCTTTTGCGAATCGTTTGGCCATGAACGGTTGGTTGAACCAAGTGGCGCGGAGATGGCCTGTCTCGTCGGCAAGCAAAATCGAAAATCTGTTTTTGCCAAATCCGCGGTTCGAGATCGCCACTTCGGCAACCGTGCCGCGGACGCTGAGTAGTTCGCCTTCGTCGAGATTGGCAATCTCGCGCTCGTCGGAGAGGTCTTGATAGTCGCGTGGGAAATTGAACAGCAGATCGCTGGCGGTGCGGATGTTGAGCCGATGGAGCAAGTGAGCACGCTTGCCGGCCACACCGCGCACCGACTCAACCGGCGTGGCCAAGAGTTGCTTGGCTTTGCTTGAGGAGGATGGTGCGGGGGAATGAGAGTCGGCCTGCATGACCGTATTCTACCGAAGACGAATCGGTAGGAAACGGGTTTTGTCCGAGGTTACTTGGCTGGATAGACGTCGATGTTGTTAATCAACCGTTCGTATTCCAGGACACCCATTGCCGCGTGTTGGGCAACTTGCTTGGTGTAGTAGGTGCTACATTGGCCTGCGAGTACGACAGCGTTGTCGGTCGCGTAGACGGTAAGCTGGCGAATGCGGCAAGGGAGGCGAGACTCGATTCGCGCGAGAATGCGAGCGGCAAGTTGCTCGTGGTCCTCGTCTAACTGGGGCATATCCTGCTCGGTCGAAAAAATACGATGGGGTGAAGAACGGGCAATCGCGTAAGAGGACCCTGACGGCGGCTCTTGCAAGCAGTTGTCTGGGCTCGCGATCGGCTTCTGTCGAACAGAATAGATCATCTTCATCCCCTCCATGCGCGCGGCGACAACTGGGCGATGTCACCAACGTCTCTCAATCTATCGTTGTTTGTATCGCTGGGTCAACATGAACTGTTCGCAATGCAGAAAAAATAAAGTTGAAGGAACTGAACCCCACGCGGGGGGCAGCACTGCAAGCAAGAGGGGGTGCAAAAGAAGGATCGAAGCTAGCTAATTTTGCCGGTCTCGATAAGCTTCTGCACCACGAGTTCCGCCAGTTCGTCGGGTGCGAGGTCGTTGGCGTTGAGTACCAGTTCGGCATGCTCGGGTGGCTCGTAGGGCGAGCTGATCCCCGTAAAGTCCGCAATTTCACCGGCGCGGGCCTTTTTGTAGAGGCCTTTGGGGTCGCGAGATTCGCAAACTTCCAGGGATGCATCAACAAACACCTCGAAAAAATCACCTTCGGCCATGCTTGCCCGAACGGAATCGCGATCTGCCCGATAGGGGCTGACAAACGCGGTCAGTGTGATTAGCCCTGCGTCACACAATAGGTTAGCTACGGCACCAACGCGTCGAATGTTCTCTTCTCGATCTTGCTGCGAAAAACCGAGGCCGAAACGTTGGCCGAAATCCTCGCCATAGCGTTCTGCTAGCATCTGTGGAGTGGCATTGAGGCCGTGGCGGACGTTGTCGCCATCGAGGACGTAGCTGCGGATGCCCCGTTTGTGGAGTTTGCGATCGACAAGATTTGCGACCGTGCTTTTGCCACAGCCGCTAAGGCCGGTGAACCAAACCACACAGCCGTGGTGGCTGTTTAGCTGCTCGCGGTCTGCTCGGCTGACGGCCTGTTGGTGCCAGACGACGATCGGTTCATTGGGTTTGGGCATAATGTGGTGTGTTGGTTGAGGGGCGCCACTATTCGGCGATGCCGGCCAGTTCGCAGAGGTTGGCTGAAAGGACGGGCTGCGGACAGCTCCAGACAAGGAAAAATAGGGCTTCTCGGCACCAGCGGCCAGCGGGATGGCCGACAACGTAGCCGGTTCCTTTGGCGGCAGCCAGGGCGGCTTGTGCTGAACGCAGGGCAAGGCTGTTGGCCCGTTGGCGAAGGGTCTCGCTGGAGCAGTTTGGGGTGCCTTGGACGACGGCAAACAGAGTTTCGCTAATATTTTGGTGGTCTTGGCGAAGTGCGTCGAGTGGGGCTTCGAGATCGGGGCGCTTGATGGCTTCGTTGGCCAGAAAGTTGATGGCCGCATCAGCCAAGCCGAGGGCGAGGGTGGAGGTTTCGTATCCGCCGGGGCTGGAAGCTCCTTTGGACATGACATTTTCGACGGGTCCATCGAGAACCCATTGGTCTTCGATAAAGACTTGGTCGAGTCGCAACTCGCCGGTAGCGCTGGCCGAAACGCCGAGGAGTTGCATTGGCTCGGGGATGGAGACACCGGGTAAATCGGTGGGTAGGACGACGAGCAGTTGCTGTTGGGTTGCCTGATCGCCGTCCATCAAGGTTGCACCGAGTGCGATATATTGGGCGTAGGGAGCGCCAGTAACCCAAGGGCTGAAGCCATCGAAAATGAATCCGCCCTCGGTGCGTTTGGCACGCAGTACGGGGGTGGCTAGGTGGCGGCGGCTGGTGGTGAGGTGCGAGATGCCGACGGTGGCGAATAGCTTGCCTTGTGCCAAGTCGGGCAGCAGGCGTTCTTTTAGGCTTTGATTGTCGCTGTTGGCGAGGCGTCGGCAGGCGCCCGTGTATTGCGTGATGATGAACGTGGTGGTGAGGCACGCGCTGCTTAAAGCAAGATAGCCGCGTACGACCGATTCTTTATCCCAGGCTTGCCCTCCCCAAGTGGTGTCGATAAACCACTCAAAAACGCCGTAGTCGGCGCAGAGTTGCAATTGCTGGGCAGGCCAGTCGCCGGTGCGATCGACGTCTTGGGCAAGTCCAGCTAGCGTTTTGCAAAGCTCGGCCAAAGCGGGATCTTCGGGCGAGGTGATCTTAGTTGGGGGCATGGCTAGGGTGGGTGGAAAGCGGAAATGGGCTGGAATACGGGTATTTAGCGTTATTATAGCCGTGGAGGGCGATATCGACCATCGGATGTGGGAACTCGCAAAATATACTTTTGGCAGCTTGCATCGGCAATTCAGCCTGCTAGACTCGGGGCCTGCGTACGTTTTTTCGCACTCCACCATCTTTCTACCTATCGACCCAATGTCGCGATTAGAAGACCGCTCAGCGGTTTTCGTTCTCACCAGCTAATCGCTTTCTTCTGCCTGCTTTGGGTGTGGGTTCCTGCTAAGTCCTTTGCTTAGTTCCGCGCGCTGTGCGTTCTGGCAGCAGATTTTCGAACGCGATCGTTCCCTGAACATCTGTTATCAACCTTGATAGGATTGCCCTACGATGAAAATTGATTCTCAACGAGTAAACCAAGTTTTTCCTGCGGCTGCCAACTGTTTTATGGCCGTGGCGCTGGTCGCGGTGCTGCTTAGTTCGCCGCAGTCTAGCTCTGCCCAGACCGCGCTGGACACGTATGTTGCGGCGGTAGATCCTTCCTCTGGTTATTCCCTGGCTAGCATAATTGCAATCCCAGGCTCAGGCTTCACCGGGTACAACATCGATTTGACGTCTCAGACTTGGGGGGACCCGAGTGAAGTCACTCAGAGTTGGAAGCCCTTGCTTGATTCCACACAAAACGAGTGGGAACACAAAATGATGATCGCGCAGCCAGACGCCGCTCCCGGTATCCCTCTCAGTAACACGGCGATTCTCTGGATCGATGGCGGCAGTAATCCCGATAGTTTTGATCTTGGCACTCTTGCTGCGATGGGCAATTTCGCGCAGGCCACGAATTCAGTGATAGTCAACTTGCCCACGGTTCCGAATCAATCTCTGCAGTTTGCCGGGGAGGCGTTGCCCCGGAAGGAAGACAGTGCCATTGCAAAAACGTTTAAGCAATTTCTTGATGGTGGCGATTCCGAATGGCCTCTGCTGTTGCCCATGGTTAAAAGCGCGGTGGCAGCCATGGATGCCACTCAGGAATACATGCAGGATGAACAGGGTGTGACGATCGACAAATTTTTCATATTCGGCGCTTCGAAACGAGGCTGGACGACTTGGCTGACCGCTGCCGTCGAAGCCCGGCCAGGGGGGCCTGACCGTGTTTCGGGGATCGCGCCGGGAGTTATCGACTTCCTAAATATCGATGAGTCGATGCGGCACCATCGTCGCGTGTATGAAACTGGACCAGTTCAGGCTCCCCTTCTCAACGGGGGATTTTCCTTGGCTGTGGAGGAGTATGTTGTGGAAGGCGTCATGGATCAGTTTGCTCCTCCTCCCGGGGTAGCAATCTCGCCACGAGTTCAAGAACTTCTCGATATCGTTGACCCCTACGAATATCGTGGGCGACTCGACCTGCCGAAATACATGGTCAATTCCACGGGAGACGAGTTTTTTGTTCCCGATTCGTCTCAATTCTACTTCGACGACCTGATCGGACCAAAATATCTGCGCTACATGCCCAATACTTCCCATAGCCTGAATGACGACGCTATCCCTGCCGTCTTGAATTTTAACGCTGCCCTGGAGTTGGGGCTTCCGCTGCCAGAATTCTCCTGGGACGTTTCGGCAGATGGAACTACCATGACTGTCGATGTCACCGACAACCCGGCCAATACGCTGGAGGGTGTTAAGATGTGGAAAGCGATCAATCCCAATAACCGCGATTTCCGCCTTTTCACAGTTGGTGCAATATGGAATGACACCGATCTAGTCGACCAGGGTGGCGGTCAGTATGTTGCCAATGTTTCGATGCCCGCGACCGGGGCGACTGCTTTCATGGTTGAGCTGAGTTACCTCATCGGCGGAGCAATTCCGCTCACGTTTACGACCGAAGTTAGCGTGGCTGCGGTTCCCGAACCCGCTTCGGGAGTGCTTTTGATGTTTGGGGTTGCTGCCACATGCTTGCTACGCGGTGGTTCTCACCGTCGCAACACCAGAAGTTGACATGCCATGAAAGGAAAGCCCAGGGGCCCGAGCCCCTGGGCTTTGCGGCCTTTTGTTTACGGCATTTTCATGTCGGAGCTGAGGCCGCCGGCGGCGACCAGGTACGACTGTTGGACGTAGTCCATCACCATGCGGTGGGCGCTAAAGCGGGCCGCTAAGGTGGCGATCGAGACGGTCATTCGCTCGATCCACTGTTGCGGGAGGCCATCGGCGTCGCGGTCGTAGAACAGGGGAATCACTTCTTCGGATAAGACCCGAAGCAACTCTTCGGCGTCGCGTTGGTCGCTGGTTTCGGCGTCGACGTGCTGGGTGCCGTGGCCGATGGCAAAGCCGTTTTTGCCGTTGAAGGCTTCAGCCCACCAACCATCGAGAACCGAGCAATTGAGGCCGCCATTGAGAACCACCTTCTGGCCACTGGTGCCCGAGGCTTCCAAAGGTCGGCGAGGATTGTTGAGCCAGACATCGACACCTTGGGTCAGATGTCGACCGACGTTGATGTCGTAATCTTCGATAAAGATGATGCGGCCTTCAAAGCGAGGGTCGTGCCTGAGATTGGCGATTCTTTGAATGAGCTTTTTGCCAGGCTCGTCCGCCGGGTGTGCTTTGCCTGAGAAAATAAATTGGACAGGCCGATGGGGGTCGGTAACCAACTCAGCAAACTTTTCGATATTGCTAAGGAACAGGTCTGCCCGTTTGTAGGTAGCAAAGCGACGCGCAAAGCCGATCGTTAGGGCTGAGGGGTCGAGGACATTACGTGCGGCTTCGACCGACGCTTCGTCTTCGTTGCGACGACGACATTGGCGGCTGACGCGGCGACGGACGAATTCTAGTAGTCGACTTTTGAGCGCGTTGTGAGTTTCCCAGAGTTCGCCAGGGTCGACCGAGTAGATGTTTTGCCAGACCTCAGGGTCGCCCATCTTTTGTTGCCACCCTACGCTGAGGTACTTGTCGTACAGCGACTGCATGGGATAGGCCAACCAACTGGGGACGTGAACGCCGTTGGTGATGTGACCGATGGGGACTTCCTCTTCGACTCGCCAAGGCCAGAGGTGAGCCCACATGCGGCGAGAGACGTGGCCATGCAGCGAACTAACGGCGTTGGCACGGCGCGAGAGCTTCAGGCCAATGACGGTCATGCAGAAAGATTCATTTTCGTTTTGAGGTTCGACGCGTCCAAGCCCCATGAGTTGCTCGTGCGAGATATCGAGCTGCTGACGAAGCGGGCCCAGATGCTCTTCGACCAAGCTGGAGTCGAAGCGGTCGTGTCCGGCAGGTACCGGCGTATGGGTGGTGAAGACCGTGTGTTGAGCGACTTCGCGGAGGGCGTCGTCGAAGGAGTGCCCGTCGTCGTGCATGAGTTCGCGAATTGCTTCGAGCGGAGCAAAGGCACTGTGACCTTCGTTGAGATGGTAGACACCGGGGTAGATGCCGAGCGCGCGAAGAGCCTTGACGCCTCCGACGCCGAGCACAAGTTCCTGGCGGATGCGAGTACGGACATCGCCTCCGTAGAGTCGCGAGGTGAGTTCACGGTCTTCGGGCCGATTGCCTTCGACGTCGCAGTCGAGCAGGTAGAGCGGAATGCGACCAATGCGCATCAGCCAAACCTTGGCCAACAGCTGACCATCCAGCGTATCGATATGGATGGTGATCGAGTTGCCTTCGGCATCGCGGGCAGGCTCGATAGCAAGGTTTTCGACTTTTGTGTTGACGTACTCCTCTTGCTGTAAGCCGTCGGAGTCGAGGTGCTGTTTGAAGTAGCCTTGGTCGTAGAAGAGTCCAATGGCGACGAGTGGTACGCCCAGCCCGCTAGCGCTTTTAATGTGATCGCCTGACAGGACGCCGAGACCGCCCGAGTAGATCGGAACCGACTCGTGAATGCCAAATTCGGCGGAGAAATAGGCAACGGGCTTGGAACCCAAGACGCCCGCTTCGCGAGCACCCCAGGTAGTTTGGTGGTTGCTGAGGTAATCTTTCAGACGCCGGTGGGCCTGATTGATGCGGGTGTAGAGGACCATCTCTGAGGCGCGCTGAGCCAGTTGGTCAGGCGTTATCTCGTTGAGCAGCATGATGGGGTTGTGGTCAAGCTGCCGCCAACGGACCGGATCGAGGTCTCGGAACAAATTGACCACTTCGGGATGCCAACTCCACCAGAGATTGCTGGCTACGGCGGAGCACTTGTCGTAGAGTGCCTGCGGGGTGATTTCGGTCCAGGCGTCGTGGGGGGGGGGGGCGTTTCGGTAGGGATTTCTGTTTGGCTCATGGGAAAGGGTTGTCCTGCAATATGACCTGAAGTGGGTCGCCGTACGGACGGTTTTTATGACCTGTGGCGAGCAACGACAGGTGTGTAACTAGCGGCGGCGGTAAGGCCGGCGCTAGGAAAATTAGTAAGTTTACGAATCTCAGTGGAATAGCATTTTGCACGGAGACAGCAAGGATTATACCGGATTGCCCCACCGTTGCGATGCGAATACTCGGCGGTACCCAAGATCAAAAGGTTTTAGGGCAAGTTACTCGTGGAATTCGGCGAAAATAGCCAACGCATTCGACGCAGTTACCCTGAATTGCCAAGGCGTGCTAGCCGCAGTCGGAAGCCGCGGTCGAATCTGAAAAAACCGCGGCTTCCGCCCGCGGTTACTACAGAATCAGCGACTTTGCACTTCCCCCTGGGGCTGCTACGGTATTCATTGCTAATTGGGGGGCTAGTGCGTAGAGTGGAGACGGTCTTGGCGGGGTCGCAGCAGGGCGACTGTGCGGAGATCGATTCAAGGAACAATATCAACGTAGAGATCAACGTAGAGAGACAATTGCCGATGACGCTTGCCCAGGCCTATGGTCCAGATAAATTCGGGCTTTCTTTTGAACTCTTCCCACCCAAAACTGAGAAGGGGATGTCGGCCCTGTTTCGGCATGTGAGTCGGCTTGCAAAGTTTCAGCCAGACTACATTACCTGTACGTATGGCGCTGGAGGTTCGACGCAAGACCGGACGCTCGAGGTGATCGCGGGGGTGCTGGAAAGGCACAATCTGCCCGTTGCGACGCATTTGACGTGTGTGGGCCGCACACCGGACGAGCTAAAAGACTATCTGAGCCGTGCCGAAAAGTTGGGGATTCATAATGTGGTTGCTCTGCGTGGAGACCCTCCGAAAGGCGAGACCGAGTTCCGCCCGGTCGAGGGCGGGTTTTCTTACGCGAACGAGTTGGTGGCCTTTATTCGGTCTGAGTTTGCCGACATGGGCATCGCGGTCGGCGGCTATCCCGAGACGCACCAGGAAGCGCCGAATGCGGAAGCCGATATCGAGAATCTGAAGCGAAAAGTGGATGCTGGGGCGGATCTCGTTGTAACGCAGTTGTTTTACGACAACCGAGAGTTTTTCGACTTTCGAGAACGCTGCCAGGTAGCCGGGATCAAGGTGCCGATTGTGCCAGGGCTGTTGCCGGTGACCAATGGTGCCCAGGTGCAACGGATTGCGTCGTTGTGTGGGGCTAAGCTTCCGGATCAGTTTGTGTCAGATTTGCAGAAACACGAAGGCGATGTTTCTGGGCAGTTTGAAGTTGGTGTGGAATACGCCACAAAGCAGACGGCCGACTTGATCGAGGCTGGCATTGCCGGGATTCATTACTATGTGTTGAACAAGTCGGAAGCCATCGAGCGTGTGCTCGGCGTGGTTTCGTTGCCAAGGTGAATCGGATGAAGGACTCGTCGCCCGCGGAACCCAGTCCGGACCTGACCGGACGCGAGTGGGGCGACTATCGTGTGTTACGCCAGCTCGGTTCGGGTGGCATGGCCGACGTCTATCTGGCCGAGCAGCGTTCGCTGGGCCGGCAGGTGGCGCTAAAGGTGTTGCGGGCAGAGCTGGCCCGCGATGCTAGCTACGTGCAGCGATTTTCTAACGAAGCGAGGGCGGCCGCGTCGTTAGTACACCCAAACATCATCCAGATTTTTGAAGTCGGCAAAGAGGATGGCATTCATTTCATCGCGCAAGAATATGTGCCTGGAAAGAATCTGGCCCAGTTGCTTCAGCGTGATGGCGCATTCAAGCCTGGGCTAGTGCTCGATATTCTTCGGCAGGTAGTTTCTGCGCTCTGTAAGGCACATGAGCTGCGGATCGTGCATCGCGATTTGAAGCCTGAGAATATCATGTTGAGCCACTCGGGCGAAGTGAAGGTGGCTGATTTTGGTTTGGCTCGCGCGCTGAATACCGATACGGAGACACTGACGCAGGCTGGCGTGGCGATGGGCACCCCGTTGTATATGAGCCCCGAGCAAATCGAAGGCCGGCCCGTCGATGCGCGGAGCGATATCTATTCGTTGGGAGTGACCTGTTATCACCTGTTGTCAGGTACCCCGCCACACACGGGCGAGACGGCATTGGCCATTGCTGTGCAGCATCTGAATTCGACACCGAAGCCGTTGGCAGCGGTGCGATCTGATATTTCCGAGGCGTTGTCGGCGATTGTGCATCGGATGTTTGCCAAACAGCCGGACCAACGGCCAGCCAATCCGAACGAACTACTGGGAGAATTGCGAGAGCTGGCAGCAGAAGCAGCCCGCGATGGTTGGGCGGACGGTCCCGAAAGCTGGTCGCTGGTCGAGCGGACGGCGACGCATGGCTCGTCTAGCGGAGTCAATACACAGTTAGGCTCGCTGATGAAAGCGAGTGCCCAGCTACAGGTCGGGGAGTGGAAATGGGGCCGCGTGTTGCTGGGAGTGACGGCGGCTTTGCTGTTGGGCGTAGCGTTGGGAGCCGTTTCGAGACCGGAATTCTACTTGGCAGGGCCGTCGCGAGTCTTGTCGGTGCCCAAGCGATCCTCGGCTTGGGCGCAGTTGTATCATGCAAAATTGAGCGAGTCGGAAGCGGCGTGGCTGGCCGTCGAGCGGGAGTTTCCTCAGGCCTCGACCTACCTGCATCGGTTGGCGAAGCAAGGGCTGGTGCGCCATTATTTGATTGCGAAAGGCGAGCCTCGCAAGGCATTGCCGGTGTTGCAAACGCTAAGGCAATTGGCGATTTCAGAGAAGTCGCAGCCGTTAGAGGCGTTTGTGATGGCTGGTGAGTGCATCGCCAATCAACAGTTGGGGCGACTGTCGGAAGCGCAGAAAGCGAAGGGGCAATTGACCGCTGACATGCGCGATGAATTGCGTAATGCAGAGAGCCAGCTCTACGACATGTTGCAGACGTCTCTAGAGAAACTGGGCGAGTGACGTTTTGATAGCCGGTGGCATACTTGCCTCCGGGGTGCCGGCTGTTTTTAGTGCCCTGAGTGGTTTCGGATTGCGATTTTTCCTGCAATGGCCCAGATGGCAATGAATGCGATGGTCATCGCTAGCGGGATGTTTTGAATCATCGTGCGAAGGCCTCTCTCAACGGGGTGGGTAACGCTATCCTTCGCAGGCTGGGCGGCGCTCCTTGCCTTGGCATCTTCTCTATCTCCCTTCTTTTCGTCCGCCAGCACCCTTTCGCGGCAAGTTCTTTCTTTCTGTCGTTAGCGTTTGCCTAGGCGGCACAACGGGGGAAGCAGTTTTTGAGGACGTTTACCTAGGGGGATAGGCCCCTAAACGGGCGATAATAGAGATAAACAGAAATAGTGTACAAATGTATATTTTTTGGCCACCATTTGTGTTAGGTTTTTGTTTCGTTGGGGTCAGGTTTGGCCCGTTTTGTGGCAAAGAGCCAGGAGAACTACCGCGATGATTAACGAAAACCTTGGAGAAATAACGACTTGGGGCGATGGATGTCAGGATGACGAGGATCTGGCCCCGCTAGGAATTGACGACACCTGTTGGGATGCGTTTTTGCCCGACGAAGACCAATGCGATCCGCTGCCAGAACCGGGGGATTTTTGGATTGGTGATGATTTGCTGGAAGCACGTCGACCAGCGGCCTGAAGTGGTTTGTCCTTTGAGAGGGAGAAGTGCTTATGTTGTCACTTGCATTGATTGAGGAGGTTCAGCGACATCTGGACGAGGGTCGGTTGTCGCAGCGAAAAATTGCTTGGAAATTGAGGGTTAGCCGAGGAACGGTGGGGGCGATTGCAAACGGTAACCGCGGGATCTATGGGCGGGAGCCGGAATGTGGGGAATTGCGGTTGCCCGATATGGAGATGCCAGCCGAGCGATGTTTTACTTGCGGTGGCATGGTGCATAAACCATGTCTTTTGTGCTTGGCACGAGCGTTTCGACGTCGGCGGAAGCTATTGGCAGAGATTGCCGCCGCTGTGGAAAGTAGCCAGAGACGGGTGGCGTAGGAGTGCATTTAGGTGAGTTGCCTCGGGCCGCTAATCACCATAGATTGGCTATCTTGCTAGCCGGAGGCACACTTGCCTCCGGGGCTTGGCTTTTTTCAGGAGATTTACCACGGATGAGTTTCTTACGTCGACGAGTCGGTTGTTCAGCCATTGCCGTTGGATATTGTTTGCTTGGCGTCTGCTTGCCGGCGTGGGCGGCGGATGCCGAGGAGCAATTTAGCCAGTTGCTGGAGGAAATCTGGCAGAGCGACCTGGAAGAGTATCCGCAGTTTGCCACTTCGGTGGGCGAGCACAGCTCCAACGATCGGTTGGCTGCCGTCTCGTTGGCCGATAGTGCTCGACGGAATGAACTGAAGGCGAAATTTTTGCAGCGGTTAGAGGCAATCGAGCGCGGGCAGCTTCCGGCAAACGATCAGATTAACTTCGACATTATGCGTCGCGAGCTACGCGACTCGATCGCCGAGTACAAGTTTGGCGACCACCTGATGCCGATCACCCAGCGGTCGGGGTTTCATATCAATTTTCCGGAACTGCGAAAGAACATGCCGTTCAAAACGGTGGCGGATTACGAAAATTATGCCGCTCGTCTGAGAGCGTTTGAGCAGTATGCCAACGGGTACATGGAGTTGCTGCGAGCGGGTATGGCTGCGGAGCATGTTTTGCCAGCCGTGGTGCTGGAGGGGTGGGAGGAGTCGGTCGACGCTCAGATTGTCGACGACGTGGAGAAGAGTCTGTTTTACGAGCCGGTGAAAAAATTCCCATCGACCGTGCCCAAAGAAAAGCATGCCCAATTGCGTAGCGCGGTGCGAGATGCAATCGAGGAATCGGTGGTGCCGACCTACAAGCGATTTCGCAAATTTATGGCAGAGGAGTATGTGCCTCAGGCGCGAGATTCGATCGGCGCGTCCGCAGTGCCAGGCGGTCGAGACTTTTATCGACACCGTGTGCGGCGGTTTACTACGCTCGAAATGTCGCCGGAAGAGGTGCATCATATTGGTTTGGCAGAAGTGAAACGCATTCGCGCAGAGATGGACGGGATCATCCGCCGCGTAGAATTCGAGGGCGACTTTACGGCTTTCACAACATTCTTGCGAGAAGATCCGCAGTTCTACGCCGAAACGGCGGAAGAGTTGTTGAAGGAAGTTTCGTTTGTGTTGAAAAAGATGGATGGCAAGTTGCCGACGCTGTTCGGGCGATTGCCGCGGATGCCGTACGGTGTGCAGGAAGTGCCGGCGTATGTGGCTCCACGGACGACCGCTGCCTACTACCAACGACCGAGCGGCGACGGGACGAAGGCCGGGTTTTATTTTATGAATACCTACAACCTGAAGAGTCGGCCGCTGTATACCGTGGCGGCACTTTCGTTGCACGAGGCGGTGCCGGGCCATCATCTGCAAATTGCTTTGCAGCAGGAGATGGAGGGGCTTCCGAATTTCCGACGGTACAGCGGCTTCACGGCCTTTGTCGAAGGTTGGGCGTTGTACGCCGAGCGGCTGGGGCTGGAAGTCGGGATTTACGAAGACCCCTACAGCGATTTTGGTCGGCTCACGATGGAAATATGGCGAGCTTGCCGCTTGGTGGTCGACACAGGGATTCACTACTTTGGCTGGACGCGCGAGCAGGCGATCGCATACTTGCGAGACAATTCGGCCATGTCGCTGCACAATATCCGCGCCGAGGTCGATCGCTATATCAGTTGGCCGGGGCAAGCGTTGGCCTACAAAATCGGCGAGATGAAAATTCGTGAGTTGAGAAATTTGGCCGAACAGCGATTAGGCGAACGGTTCGACGTGCGGGCATTTCACGACGTGGTACTCGGCAGCGGCGGCGTGCCGTTGGATGTCTTGGAAGCGAATGTGACGGCCTGGATCGACGAGCAGTGAGCCAGAAGTCTGCGCCAGAACCGACTCGAATGGAGAAGGCGGGGCGGCAACCGCTGCTTGATCGCCGCTGAATGAGGCCATGGCGCTGATGAGGATATACAGCACCAGAAGAATCCACCAACCCAGCACGGCCAGATGGGGTGGGTCGAAGCCCATGGCATGGACTACCAAGCCGAGCAGGGCGACCATGCCTAGCGGCAGAGCTATGTTTTGCACGCCTCCGATGTAGCTTAGTAGGCCGAGCAGGAGAGCGGCGGCCGTGAATGCGCCGAACAGTTCTTTGAGCGAAAACGAAAAACGAAACGAAGGCGTTTCCGGAGGAGAATCAAAAGTGATTTCGGCAGGGGCGGGCAAAGGCGTTGCTAGGTCGCCATCTTCGGCGGCACGTTGGGCAGCGATGCGAGCTTTCATTTCTTGTTTGCGAAGCTGAAGCTCGTGCTGCTGGCGGCGTTCTTTTCGGACCACAAACCACCAACCGGTGACGACGGTAAGCACAAAGATGATGAGTGTGCCGTTGCATGCGTCGGTCGACTTATAGACAGTCATCGCAATCGACAGAAGGGCCGTGACGATCAGCAGATGGCGAATCGAAAAACGAAACTGTTTGAGGTCGCTAATCTCAAAAGGATCGCTAGCCGCGGCTTCGTCAAAGGTTTCGTTGACGTCGACCGAATCTTCAGCTTTGCGTGTCTGTCGTATCGTTTGCTGACGCTTGTGCTCGATGATTTCTGGGTCGATGGGTTCGAGTTCTAATTCTAGGTCATCGTCATCGTCGTCTAGCGGGGGATCATGTTCCGTCATCGTGGAGCCTGAGGTATTGCGGGTGGATAAGTTACCAGGGGCTATTGTCCTCAGGAAAGCAATCTGCTGCAATGTCTGGTGCCTATGAACACTCATGGGAATTTCCGAAAAATCCGTCGCAGCTCTCAATTGGGGATGCCAAACAGCACATAGCGGCCAAATAGCCCGAAAAGAAGGGGCTTTTACGCCGAAGGCGTTACACATCGTAGCCCAGGGTCGCGAGCCGAAGCGAGCGCACCCTGGGTTGGGAGTGGCAGAGAAATTCAACCCTGAAGGGGTTGTACAATCAGAGAATTGTTGGAAGTAACGTGAAGTCTCAATTTGTGGAACCCTTTCGGGGTTCGTTGATTCTCGACAAACGATTACCCAGGGTGGCGCGGCTTTGCCGCTTACCCTGGGCTATGATGTGAAACCCCTTTGGGGTATTAGCGCTGAGGCAAGTATGCGATTGTTAATGACCGCGTTGGGGAGTTATGGCGATGTTCATCCGATCGTTGGCCTTGGTGCTGCCATGCGGGCGCGAGGACATCAGGTAACGGTCCTTACCAATCCCCACTTCCAGTCGGTCGTCGAAGGCGTCGGGCTCGATTTTTTGCCGTTGAGTACGGCCGAAGAGTACGACGAGTTGGCCCATCACAAGGATCTGTGGCACCCGATGCGTGGGCCGATGACGGTGTTGAAGATGGGGATGTCGCAAACCTTGCGTCCTATCTACGAATTGCTCGAAGAGCATTATCGACCCGGCGAGACGGTGCTGGCTGCGCCGTGTCTGGATTTGGCTAGTCGAGTGTTTCAGGACAAACACAATGCGCCGTTGGCAAGCATCCACCTGGCGCCGGTTGCGTTGCGAAGCTTTTACGAATCGTCTCAGATGTTTGGCATGTTGATGGGCGATGGCGTGCCGCGTTGGTTGCGACAGGCTCAGTATTGGGCGGCGGACAAGTTTGTCATCGATCCGCTCATTGGTCCGGAGTTGAACGAGTTGCGAGTCGAGCAAGGGTTGTCGCCCGTTTCGGGGATCATGCGAGACTGGTTTTTTTCGCCACAATTGGTGCTGGGGCTGTTTCCCGATTGGTTTGCCGCGGTGCAACCCGACTGGCCGCCGAATACGCAGTTGGCCGGTTTTCCGTTGTGGGATCAATCGTCGACCATGGAGATGCCGCGCGACGTGTCGGAGTATCTCGACGCAGGCGAGCCGCCGATTGTCTTTGCCCCAGGTTCGGCAATGACCAGCGGCGAAGATTTTTTCGCTGCCGCAGCAGAGGCGTGCCGGCAGCTTGGCCGGCGCGGGATGTTATTGACCCGATATACCAATCAGTTGCCGAAACAGCTTCCGCCCGGGGTACAACATTTTGATTTTGTGCCGTTTAGCCAATTGCTACCACGGGCGGCGGCGCTGGTGCATCATGGCGGAATAGGGACGAGCGCCCAAGGCTTGGCGGCCGGCGTGCCGCATTTGGTGATGCCCATGGCTTACGATCAATTGGACAATGCAACCCGCTTGCAACGGCTGGGGGTTGCAGCAGTGTTACGACGATCAAAATTCCAAGGGCCACGAGTAGCTCAGGCGCTGGAGCAGCTGTTAGCCTCCCAGGAAACTCGCAAAAACTGCCAGCGATGGGCGAGCCAAACCGACGGCGAGGCGACGTTGACCACAAGCTGCGAAATGCTTGAGGGGCTTTTTATGGAACCGCCAAGACGCCAAGGCCGCCAAGAATAGCCGGTAGGTTCGCTTGTTGCTCCGAGATTCGATGTGAGATAAGATCAGGACGTGGAAGAATCCACCGTTGGCGGGGGAGTGAATAATTCTCAAGCGCCGTTTTTACTGAATCTTCTCTTCAGTAAGCACCGGCATACTGAAGAAGTTTCAATCTAATAACAAGTTCTGCCGCTAAGCTCACCTTAGGCCTACACCATATGGAATATGTTCTCCTCGTCGTGCAGCTCGCTCTCGGCATCGGCCTGTTTCTTCTTTGGCAGTGGCTCAAACAACTGCCCGCCGCCATTCACAAACGCCAAGAGTAACTTTTCCAGCAACAACTCACTAAAGAACTCGAATTGCTGAAGATCGCCCAATCGCAAATTCAGCTACGGAAAATCGAACGATTCATGGACTTCGCGAAGATCCAGACAGACATTCTGACCAACGACGACTTCAAAGCCAAAATCCAAAACAATGATGCGGAAGTTCTCGCTAAACTTCGCGAATTGGTTGTTGAACTGGGGATTGGCCTATTTTTTTTCGCGTCAGATTCAACTGTTCGCGAATACGGCACATGGAAAACCGAAACCGCAAAAGAAGGCGCCGATCCGTTTGCTGTGCTTTCTGGGCTCGGTAAACTTATGGTCGCGTTGCGTAAAGATGTCGGTTACGACAATACTGAATTGGATGGCGGAGACTACTTAAAAATGTTCATCACGGATTGGGACGAAACGAAGTCGAGAATCGCGACATAACAAATCGTTGCACCAGAGCGGCGAAGTCGGGCGTTTTTAATGGTCGATCTCTTGTCGCTGCAGGGTGAATTTGGTCGTTATGCCAACAGGCATTATCGGCGATGCCCCATTTCAGGAAAGACTTGTAGGTTGGTACGAACAGAGGGGGAAGGTCGACAGAGGCGGGCGAGCCAAACCTTTTGTGTAACACCTTCGGCGTAATCGACGATTGTTTGGGTGTGACCCAGGGTGCGCCGCGGGGCGGCGACCCTGGGCTGTGATGTGTAACGCCTTTGGCGTAGGCAAATGGCGACGCGTTGCTCAAATAGTGATGCGTTGCTCAGATGATGATGCGCTGATCAAATGGGTGGTGGCGTGGATGGATAGCAGCGCCGTAGATAAATGGGGATGTTGTATCAAATGGTGACGTGCTGAATGTGATGGGGATAAGAACACCGAAGGTGTTGTACAACAAAGCCCAGGGTCGCGTAGCGCACCCTGGGTTGCGATGCCCCAACAATCGCGTAAACCCCGAAGGGGTTTTACAGGTGGGGTGAGCCATGCCGCAATCGTTAGTCCAGATCTATGTCCACATTGTGTTTTCAACAAAACACCGGACGCCGTTTCTGAAGGACGAGGCATTTCGCGGACGTACGCATCGTTATCTCGCGGGAATTTGCAGGAACCTCAAGACTCCTGCGTTGATCGTCGGGGGTGTCGAAGATCATGTGCATATCCTCTGTCGATTGGGCAAAACGATCGACATTGCGGATTTGATTCGCGACTTGAAACGAGATTCGTCGAAGTGGGTTAAAGCCGAACAGCCGCGACTTGCCGAGTTTCATTGGCAACAAGGCTACGGAGCATTCTCGATTAGCCCGTCTCATGTGGAGGACTTGAAGCTCTATATCGCCAACCAAGAGGAGCATCACCGGCAAGAAACGTTTCAGGAGGAGTTTCGGCGATTGTGTAAGAAATATGGGATGGAGATCGACGAGCGGTATGTTTGGGATTGAGCCGGCAGGTGTTGTAAAACCCCTTTGGGGTTTACGGGGGTGTTAACCGTTACCCAGGGTGCGCTGCGAGATCCTGAGCTTTGCTGTTTTATGCCTTCGGCATATCTCAGTACCGGACGCTGGGCTGGAGTTGTTGGACGGTCCGGGTTCCGTTGGGTGGGGTCACGATCGGGCTGAGCGCGCCGGTGGCGGCTTGGAGCGAGGCGACTCGGGCGGCAATTGCCGGTTGGAAGCGGTTGATGGCTAGCGAGCGTTGGTAGTCGGCCAGCGCTTGTTGGGTGTCGCCTGCCGATTCGCGTAGGCGGCCTAAGGCCGTTAGTGCGCGGCTGTTGTGTGGGTCGATGGCGAGTGCTTCGACCAGTCGGGCAGAGGCTTGGGGGGCGTTGTTGGTTTCTTCGAGCAGCCGTGCCAGTTCGATACGCGGGTCGGCCAATTGCGGACTGCGCGAGGCCCAACCTTCTAACAGACGAAATGCTGCGTCTGGTCGGTTGGTGTCGGCGAGCAAGACGGCGAGGCCCCGATAACACTCGGCGTGGTTGCCGTCGTATTCTAAACATTGGTTGTAGAGTTGCTCGGCTTGCGCCAAATCTTCTTGCCGATTGTAGAGCTTGCCATTCTTGTGCAGTGCCGAGGCGAGGTTGTAGTAGCTATTGGAGGATTTGGGATTGCTGGCGATGGCGCGTTGAAATTGTTCGGCAGCTTGCGAGTAGTTGCCATTCTGGTAGAGACGCACGCCCTCGGAGTTCAGCGCTTGCGAAGCGCTGCAGCCGACCAACGCCAGGCCGTAAAGAGCGAGCAGGCTCAGCGTGATTTTCTTCGCTTGAATAAAACGACTCATGGCGGGTGACGCGCGTGATGACGCGTTCCTGTTTGTGCTAGGGAATACGCGAGGGTGTGGCCATCGGTCGATTCGACCGGTAGCGCGGCGAAAAGTTAGCAGGGGTTCCGACAAAACGCAACCCAGATGGCGATGCCAGCGTTATTTGACCCCGAAAACAGGGGGGCTGCCCTCTCAGCCGAAAGGTTTGGTCAATCCGGAATATCCGGACTACCCGGCAAAATTACGCAAACCGGTTATTTTTCCTGGTCGTTCTACTTTACGCAGGTGTTATTCCGATGATTGCTAGCGTCAGAGGTGTCATTATTCACCAAGCGACCTGCCCACCACGGGCGACCAACCCCGGAGCAACTCCCCATGCCAGCGAAGAAGACCAAATCGACCAAGGCTGCCGTTAAGAAGACCCCCTCGCCAAAGAAGCGAGCTGCTAGCACCAAGGCTAAGACGAGCAAGGCAAGTGAGGCTGAGGTGACGATCGATCGTCGCCACAAGGCTGGCCGTCGCGAGGAGAGCGAAGCCGAAGCGACCGTGGCTCCAAAGATTGAGCGTCGCGAAAAGGTGCAGCGTCGACGTCAGATCGATCCGACCACCTGCGAACGCGACTACAGCGTTGTTGAAGTGGAATTCATGAACGCGATGGACGATTACAAACGCACCAGTGGTCGGATGTTTCCGACTTGCAGCGAAGTTTTAGAAGTGATTCGCTCTCTTGGCTACGTGAAGCTAACGCCTTCGGAGCTAGCCGTCGTTCGTCCTGAGGCGGAAGAATCTGCTGCCGAGACAAGCATCGATTCCAACTACGAAGGCGAAGAGGAATTGAGCGAAGGGTTTGAGCCCGTAGCGGTTGGCGAAGAGCTTTATTGAGCGACGCCATCTCAAGCGAAAAAGAGAACAGAGAAGACGGCAATAAAGAGCGGCAGCTTCGATCTGGGGTCGGGGTTGCCGTTTCTTTTGTTTTTGAATGATGGCGAGACCAACAGCCGGAGAGCCCGGAGGCAAGTGTGCCTCCGGCTATGGTGCAACGCGCAATTCAGCTTTGAATGTCGGAGACGATATCGCGTAGCTCGTCGACCGAGACGTCGGCCAATTGCTTGCCCTTGCTGTCGAGGTGTTCGTTGATTTTGACCGCAGTTTCTTGCATTCGGCCATGGGTTTCCGGCGAACCGCCTGCGAGAACGAAGTTGGGCCCTCGGGTGATGCGTTTTTGTCCGTCGTCGGCATCGAAGGCAACGCCAATGAGGGCTGCGTTTGGCTTATCTTGTTGAGGGCGATTTGCTTTCATGGGACAAGCGGTCGCGTGGAGGCGGGGGGGTAATCTAAGCGAGGTAGTATCAAAATGAATTTTGATACGAACGTCCCACGGCAACGAAGCCAGGTTAGTGCCGGCGATTCCAGTTGCGAAGCGCGGCAGAAGCGGCTTCGCAGCTATCTTTCGAGGTGGGTTCTTTTTTGATCCGTGGGAGCTTGCCGGGTTCTTTTTTCTTCTTTTTGCCGTTGGCCGGTTCTTCTTGGTCGTCGATTCCGACTTTTGAATCGCTCGTTAATTTATTTTCTTCGGCAGCGGCGCTTTTGGCCAATTCGCTTTGGAGGTTCACCGCGTTGGTGTCGTCCATGCGGATAGTTTGCGTTTCGGTTGCGGCCTTGGATGAAATTTCGGCGTCGATCAACCACTTCGTGATATCATCTTCTTGGATGCTTGAATCATCGCTAGAGACGGTTCGCGCGACCGCTTCGGCAACCGATTTGACTTTGGGCCGCTTTAGGTTGTTGATACCAGTGCTGATGGTGAGCTGGAAGCGGAGCGGTCCGACAACGATTTCGTCGCCCGAGGAGAGTTCGGTTTCTTCGGTGATAAGTTGGTCGTTGACGAGCGTACCATTGCGGCTGCCCAGATCTTTGATCGAGACCGAGGCGCTATGACGATAAATCGCACAGTGCTTACGGCTGATAGCAGTGCTGCCGACGCAAAGGTGGCACTTCTGGCTGCGGCCGATCAAAAATTCTTCTTTCTTGACGGCAACTTTCGCGCCAGCTTTGGCACCTTCCAATACTTTCAGAATAACGTCCATGGCTACCAATTTCTGAGTCGACTTTACAAGCCAACCGCCACGATCGATCCCCCCACAGGAACGGTAGCGGGCAACACATTCCCTAAAGCATTCCTTCCAGAGTCGGATAGGAAGCCATCAGGCCGACACCCCCCGGTGCGAGGCTTTATCATAGCAGGTCAACCCCACCCCGACACGTCAAAACGAATCAAAGCTCACCTCGAGAAGCAGTGAATTCTATGCAGTAGCAGTAGTACAGGAGACCCCCCTGCGGAGTGGTTTTATACTGGCCTGTGTCACAGAATATCGTATTTACAAGGTCTCCTCGCGTCGTTGCCGTGTAGATGTACCATCGGCAAGTTGAGCGACAGCACGTTAGCGACGTTCCAACCAACTGGAGTTGCCATAACGCTGCAGGAGGATTTTTTTCGCGAGATCTCCGACAGAGTCTGAAAAACAAGACGTTTCGAGTTTCACCGCCAAGGCTTCTGCAAACGCTAGCTGCAAACAGTCGGCGGCTGAATTTGCTACTAACGGGATGCCAGTAAGGTCGGTAAACCCAAGTAGCTCGGGAGCGGCGTCAGATCGCGTTAGCAGAATACTGCCATGTTGCAGAATGGCTCCGCGTCGACGGCGCTGGGCGCTGCCGACAATTTTGTGGTTTTCCGAAGAAGGCAAACCTTCGGTCGGCTCAAGAAGAACATCACCGGTTGAGCGTCTACGAAAGCAAAGAAAGGGTTCGCTGCGAGAATTGCTTTGCGGCGTGGCCACGCATTGGGTTGGTTGCCAAGGTGCCGTCGACTTCGAAATCAAATCGGCGAGGTAGCGAACGATTGCTTTGTGAATGGTTTGGTAGAGGGCTTGTGTATCTTTGGCAAGCGAATGATCTGTAGGTAGAACCAGACTGTAAGTAAGTTCTTGATCGTGGAGGATAGCACCGCCACCGCTTAAGCGTCGTACGACCTCGGCTTCGAGACTAGCCGGATGAGATTGACGGTCAGCATTTTGCTGGAAGTAACCGAGCGAAAGAGTAGGGCGTAACCACTGGTAGAAGCGTAGCGTCGGGATGCCTGTCTCGGCAGCGGTGGCGAGCAAGGCCTCGTCGACAGCCATGTTCCATGCACCGTCGGCGGGTGGGTCAACGATCAGTTGGCAAACATTTGCGTTGGGCATACTAGGGCAGTGGCGTCTCTGCGAGAGCGCGGTTATTCGGCGCGGTAGGTTAGCACCGGTTGGCGAGCGGCTCGGACTTCGTCGGGACGGCTAATCGCTGTGGTGTGTGGGGCGTCGTGAAGCAGGTCGGCGTCTTCTTCGGTGATGCGGAACAGCACTTCAGTAAATGCGTCGAGCGTTTCCTTGCTTTCTGTTTCGGTCGGTTCGATCATGATCGCTTCGGGAACCGTCAGCGGAAAATAAACCGTAGGGGCGTGGTAGCCGAAGTCGAGAAGCCGTTTTGCGATGTCCATCGCGGCGATATCTTTGTCGCGTTTAAGCGTGCTAGCCGAGGCGACAAATTCGTGCATGCAGCGATTGCCTTGAGGGACGGGTAAAATATGCGTGACTCGACTGAGCAGATAGTTGGCGTTGAGCACGGCATTCTCAGAAATACGCCGCAGGCCATCAGGGCCGTGAGTTCGTATATAGGCATAAGCACGCAGCAATACGCCTACGTTGCCAAAGAATGCACGCACGCGACCGATCGTCTTGGGTTGGTCGAAGTCGAGACGATAGCGGAAAGAGGCTGAAGATTCAGAAACGGCATTTGTGTTTCCTGGCCTCTCCCCCCCGACCTCTGACCTCTCCCTAACCACAACCGGCACCGGCAGGTAAGGAGCAAGCTTTTCGGTGACGCAGATGGGGCCAGCGCCGGGGCCGCCGCCGCCGTGGGGGCCGCTGAAGGTTTTGTGGGGGTTGTAGTGCTGCATGTCTGCGCCGAAGTCGCCGGGCCGCGAGATGCCGAGGATGGCGTTCATGTTGGCCCCATCAAGATAAATCAACCCGCCGCCAGCATGGACTTTATCGGCAACCGCGCGCATGTTGGGTTCAAAAAGGCCAAGTGTGCTGGGGTTGGTAATCATAAAGACGGCGACCTGATCGTCGAGCTTGGCGTCCAGATCGTCCAAGTCGACGAAACCATCAGCGGTGGTTTTTACCGTGATCGAATCGAAGCCGGCCATCGCGGCGCTGGCGGGATTGGTGCCATGGGCGTTGTCGGGCACCAGTACCTTGGTGCGGCGTTCGCCAAGGTCGCCAAAGTAGGCGGCAGCCACGAGCAAGGCGGTTAGCTCGCCATGGGCGCCCGCCGCCGGTTGCAGCGAGCAGGCCGCGAGGCCCGAAATTTCTTGCAGGGTTTCTTGCAGCTCAAAAAGAATCTGCAACATGCCTTGCAGCGTGTCTTCGGATTGGTAGGGGTGAAGGTCGGCGAGGCCCGGCATAGCGGCTGCCCGTTCGTTCCGCTTGGGGTTGTACTTCATCGTACAGGAACCGAGCGGATAGAAATGCGTGTCGACCGACATATTGAGCGTCGAGAGATTGATGAAGTGACGCACAATGGCCGGCTCGGAAAGCTCGGGCAGGGCAGGGGGACCGTCGGCGAGCATCTCCGAGGGAAGCAGTTTGTCGATCGAACTTTCGGGCACGTCGCACGCCGGCAGCCGAGCGGCGCGTCGGCCGGGTTTCGAGAGTTCGAAGATCGATTGCGTGTCGAGTGTGTTTCGCATGTTTTTCTTTTTAGTGGCCATCACCTGAGCGTTGGTTCCGACGTGGCCGTCGGCGCTAATGCTTCGTTTACACTTGGGCTGGAACTTGGGAGCTACTATTTGCTAGTGATTGCACCAGGGCATCGATTTCCTGTTTGGTTCTTTTTTCGGTCACGGCCACTAGAAAACAATCCGACAATTCGGGGTACCATTGGCCAAGGGGAATACCTGCCAAAAAACCCTCGGCTTCGGCAGACTTGAGTAGCCGATCGACTTGGTTTTCGGCATCGCGGACGACAAACTCTTTGAACGTGGGTGCGTCGAACGCTAGCGAAAATCGCTCGTTGGCGCAAAGTTGTTGGGCCGCGTAGCGAGACTTCTGTAAACAGAGATTCGCAGTTTCGCGAAGCCCTTGAGGGCCTAGTTGCGAGAGATAAATGGTGGCTCGGAGGGCGAACAAGCCTTGGTTGGTGCAGACGTTGCTGGTCGCTTTTTCGCGGCGGATGTGTTGCTCGCGGGTTTGCATGGTGAGTACATAGCAGGGATTGCCGCGACGGTCGACTGTGCGACCGGCGATGCGGCCAGGCATGCGACGCACCAGACTTTGATCGCAAGCCATGATGCCGAGAAAGGGGCCGCCGTACGACATGGGAGTTCCCAGCGTATGGCCTTCGGCAACCGCGATGTTGGTGCCGTAATCGCCGGGGCGGGTTAGGATTCCCAAACTGATCGGGTCGAACGCCGTGATGAGCAGCGTGCCTGCCTCTTTAGCAATCTGTGCGACACGATGGGCATCTTCGATGCAGCCAAAGAAGTTGGGTTGTTGTAGAACGACTGCCGCAGTGGTGTCGTCGATGGCAGCAGCCAATTGGTCCGGGTCGATCACGCCTGCGGGTGCGTCGATGGTAACCAACTCGGTGTCGAGATTTTCGAGATAGGTAGCGATCGTCGAGCGATATTCTGGGTGAACGCTACCAGCGACGACAATTTTGCCATGTCGACGGGTGGCGGTAATCGCCATCAGTACCGCCTCGGCAGCGGCGCTTGCTCCGTCGTAGAGGCTGGCGTTCGAGACATCCATGCTCGTCAGGCGAGCAATCATCGACTGATACTCGAACATCACCTGCAGATTGCCTTGGCTGGCTTCAGCTTGATAGGGCGTGTAGGAGGTGTAAAACTCGCTGCGCGAAGCGACGGCGTCGACCACCGCAGGGACGAAATGATCGTAGCAGCCCCCGCCAAGAAAACAGACGACCTGACCCGCATGCCGATTTTTTGCAGCGAGGGTGTTGAGGTGTCGGTCAAGTTCCATCTCCGACATCGCTGGCGGCAAATCGAGAGGACGATCAAGCTGCAATTCGGTAGGGATCGGGTCGAACAGCTCGTCGATCGACTCAGCGCCAATCGCCTCGAGCATCGCCTGCTGGTCTTCGGGTGTGTTGTAGAGGTAAGGCATAGTGGGGAATGATGAATGGCAAAATGACGAATGACGAATTTTATCTGAGAAACGGACTCCACAAATGACATTTGAAGGACTAAGTAATTCGTCATTCCCCTAATGCATTGGTTATTTGCACTGCTCTTGATAGGCGGCGTGGTCCATGAGGTTGCTGAGGCCGGCTTCGTCGGTGATTTTTATTTTTGCGATCCAGCCTGCGCCGTAGGGGTCGCTGCCGAGGATTTCCAACGCATCGGGCAAGGCGTCGTTGACGGCAATCACTTCGCCCTCGACGGGCGAGTAGATGTCGCTAACTGCCTTGACCGACTCGACTTCGCAGAATGGCTGCTCCGCTTCGACTTGGCGACCAACCGCAGGGAGGTCGATGTAGACCAAATCGGTCAACGCTTCGATGGCAAAGGCCGACAGGCCAAGGGTAGCTACCTTTGCGCCATTTTCCTCAGCCACGGCTACCCATTCGTGGGTTTTTGCAAAAAGCAAATCTTCAGGAGACATATCAAAAAATTCCTAAGCCCAAGTACAAAATGCAAATAACCGCGATCTTACAGATCGCCGGAGTCACCAAATAAAAAGATCGGAAATGATATTTAATTTCCTCGTTGGTAAAAAGGCAAGGGGACGACCGTTGCCGAGTGCTCTTTGCCCCGAATGTCGACCGTGAGCGAGGTGCCCAACGCAGCGGAGGTGTCTTTGACGTACCCCATGGCGATAGGTCGTTCGAAGGAAGGCGAGAAAGTGCCACTAGTAACGACCCCAATTTCGCTGCCTCCGCGCAACAGGCGGCAGCCTTCGCGCGCTACGCGACGGCCCTCGAGTTGAAGCCCGACGCGAACCCGATGTTGGCCATTCTTGCGATATTCGACCAACGCTTCTTTGCCGACGAAGTCTCGGTTATGCAAATTGATAGCAAAGTCGAGGCCCGCTTCGACCGGGTTGATCGATTCAGAGAGTTCATGGCCGTACAGGGGCATCCCGGCTTCGAGTCGCAGGGTGTCGCGGGCGGCAAGGCCAACGGCGCGGCCGCCGACTTTATCGGCCAACTCGGCAAGCTGTTCCCAGATGCCGACGACTTTGTCGGCGTCGCAAATAATTTCGCAGCCATCCTCGCCGGTGTAGCCGGTGCGACTCACGAAACAGTCGACGCCCGTCATTTCCATGAGTTGGCCGGTGTAGTAACGCATCGAAGTCAACTCGAAGGGCGTGAGCGGATCGAGCAGTTCGATGGCCTTGGGGCCTTGTAAGGCGATCATGGAGTAGACCGCGGTAACGTCGCGAATCTCGACATCGTGGCCGCCCACTTGGCTTTGTAGCCAAGCGACGATTTTTTCGCGATTGCTGGCGTTGACCACCATGCCCAATCCAGGGGGGTCGCCCTCTTTCAGCACAATCCGATAGGCCAAGATGTCGTCGAGGATTCCACCTTGCTCGTTGCAGATCAACGAGTAGCGAATTTGGTGAGGTTTCATGTCGGCTACCGACCGGGTCAGCAGCGAATCGAGAAACGTGGTCGCATCAGGCCCATCCACTAGCACACGCCCCATGTGCGAGATGTCGAACAAACCGACAGTCGAGCGGGTTGCTTGATGCTCTTCGACGATCGAAGTGTATTGCACAGGCATCGACCAGCCGGCAAAGCCGACCATGCGGCCCCCGTGGGCGACGTGCCAATCGTGGAGTGGCGTAGGGGTTAGTGGCAAGTTGTCTGACATAGGGCAATCGAGGGGGAAACGGGGAGAGGCGAGCACCCTCTTATTCTACTGGTTTGTCCGACGGCTTCTAGGGGCGGTGAAAAGCCCGGGCTTTTCAGTTTTTCGCAATGCGAAGCATTGCGAATTCACTAGCCCGACGCGCTAGCGAGGGATTTTTCAGGGTTTCCCTCGCTAGCGCCTCGGGCTAGTGTTATATGTGCCCTCTCTAACGCCGTTTTTTACGACCTTTACCCTTCGGCTTGGCTCGTTTTTCGGGTTTGCGTTTGGCTGCTTTGGCCCGGGCGGGCTTGCCTTTTTTACCGAGTAGGCGGAAGTCGAGTTCGCGACGGTCGACGTCTACCGAGGCGACGGCTACCTGCACCGGATCGCCCAGACGGTAGGTATTGCCCGATCGGAATCCTTTGATTACATGGCCCGCTTTGTCGTAACGATAGTAGTCGTCCGACAAGGCGCTGATATGCACAAAACCCTCAGCAGGCAGCTCGGTGCCCATCACAAAGAGGCCAAAGCTTTCGACGCCCGTGACGATGCCATCCAGCTCGGTGCCGATCTTGTCTTTCAGGAAGTTCAGCAGCTTCACCTTATTGAGTTCACGCTCGGCGGCAGTGGCCCGTTGTTCGCGTTCGCTGCAATGGTCGCCTTCGCTGAATAGCTCGCTCGAATGTTGCTCGGGGGGCTTGCCGCGATTCACGGAGTCGATCAATCGGTGAATCGTCAGGTCGGGGTAGCGGCGAATCGGCGAGGTGAAGTGGCAGTAGCATTCGCTGGCCAGCGCGTAGTGACCTTCTTCTTCGGGGCTGTAAACGGCCCGTTGCATCGAGCGTAGGATGGCATAATTGACGGCCCCTTCGCGCGAGTCGCCTTTGACGCTTTCGAGCAAGTCTTGCAATGCAAACCGGCTTTCCAGGCTTTCTGCTTTTAGGCCGAGTTCTTTGACAAACTCGTTCAACGCTTTCAGCTTGCGCGGATCGGGCGAGCCATGTACGCGACGCAAAAACAGCAGACCGTTGTCGGCAAGCATCTCGGCCACCGCCTCGTTGGCGGCAAGCATAAACTCCTCGATAATCTGGTGGCTCTCGGTGTATTCTTCTAAGTGGGCTCCCGTGACTTGGCCGTCGGTATCGAGATCGATCGTTAACGCAGGCATGGCAAGTTCCAGCGAACCGCGTTTCATGCGTCGGGCGCGAAGCGTCATCGCCAATTCGTGCATGTTGCCCAGCAGAGCATGGACTTCGGTGGTGAGCTTTTTCTTCCAGCCAAAGCGGTCGGCAAGAAACTCGTCGACATCTTCGTAGGTAAAGCGACGACAGCTTTTGATGGCGCTTTTGTAGACGTCCGTCGCAATTCGCTGGCCCTCGGGGCTGAACTCGATTCGGGCCGTCATTGCGTAGCGGACTTTGTCGGGCTGTAGGCTGGCTAAATTGTTGGAAATAATCTCCGGCAGCATCGGGATGACTTGATCAGGCAGATAGACGCTGGTGGCGCGGTCACGCGCTTCGCGATCCAGGGCCGACTTCGGGCGGACAAAGTGCGAGACATCAGCAATGTGAACACCAAGAACCCAATGCCCATTATCCATTTTTTCGAGCGAAATGGCGTCGTCGAAGTCGCGGGCTGTGGTGGGGTCGATGGTGATGACAGTTTCGTCGGTGAGATCGCGCCGACGGTTGCTGATCGACTCGTCGAATTTATCGGCCTGCTTGCGGGCGTTGTCTAAGGTCGTCTGGTCGAACTCGCCGGGGAGGTTGAATTCGTGGATGATCGACAGCGTATCGACGCCAGGGTCGCCTCGTTGGCCGAGGATATCGACAATCACCCCTTCGCCATCGCTGACGTGCGAAGGAAAGCGGACCATCTCGATGACAACTTTGTCGTCGACTTGCGCGCCTTTGGCACCAGGATCGCCGACCGAGATAGGCGAGGTAAAGATTTTGCCATCGACTTGCACCAAGCCCATGCCGCCTTGAACCAAGTAGGTGCCGACAAATTGATTGGTAACGCGCTCGACCACATCAATGATGCGGCCTTCGAATTTGCCCATGCGACCGCGCTTGTCGCTCAGCCGGATACGCACCTTGTCGCCGTTGGCCGCATCGCCAGCCGAGTTGGCAGAAATATAGATGTCGGCATCGCGTCCGTCGGCTGCAGGAGTGCCTTCGGGACGGACAAACCCAAAACCGCCTTGGGTTCGTCGGAAGGTGCCTATCACATGCTTCGACGACTCTTGCTTCTTGGGCGTTTTGCCAACCTTGGTTGCCGGATGCTCGGCCGCGACAGGGCAAACCAAGTGCTGCGGCCCGTAGGCCAACTTGCCGGCTTTGACTAGCTTTTTGATCGTGCGCTTCAGCCGCGCACTATCGTCGCCCGCCAAGCCAAGTTTCTTGGCAATGACCTTCGGCTTAACGGGCCGATAGTTAGCATCGTTGACGTGACTGAGGATTTTTTCGTCGAGATTTGGCATAAGGAGCAATGAGAGGGTCAGCGAAAGTCATTCTAAAATATGTAGGCCTTGCAGCCGGACCGCCACGCGGTCCAAGGCCCTCGGTGGCAAGGTTACAAGACCAAACCACAAAACGGGTGAATCAAAGCACTAATTGTCTTTTTCCGGCTTAAACAGCTTCCGTCCCATCTGGCTGTAATACTGGGTCCAGTTGCTGTCGGTGTTGGGGCAGTCGGTCATTAGTTGAGTAAAGTTTGCCAGCTTTGCGTCGAGGTTGTCGAGCAGGTGTAGGGTGATTGCTTCGAGTGTCATTGGTAGCTTGCTGCTGCCATATTCGTATTGGCCGTGATGGCTGACGATCAGATGTTTTAGCTCAGTCAGCAGTCGTCCGGGAAATGGTTGGCCATCTTGCGAGACAATCTGGCGCACCTTGTTATCGAGCATCGTGACCCCCAGCACCATGTGCCCCAGCAGTTGGCCTTCGTCGGTGTAAGAGATGTCGCGCTCGTAAGCCAGCTCGTCGATTTTCGCAGCATCGTGCAGCAGTACGCCCATCATCAACTTGTCGCGGTCGAGTTGAGGGTAGCGCGGTGCGACGACCAGGACCAACTCCATGAGGCTCAACACGTGTTCCAACAGGCCACCTTGGTAGGCATGATGGTTTTTCATGCCGGCGGGGGCGCGGCAGAATTTGCCCATGAACTCGTCGTCTGCCAGAAATCCCTTGGCCAGCCTGGAGAGCGGGGCCGACTCGATGCCATTGAGGATTTCAACCAGCCGGTCACGCATCTGGTCGACCTCAGCCGTTTGGAGCGTGACAAAATCGGATTCGTCGACTTCGTCGGGTCGGGCACGGCGGATACGAGTGGCGATGAGTTGCAAGTTGCCCTGAAAAAGCTGGGTGGCCCCTTCGACGTGGACATAGTCGCCATTGTCGAAGTTGCGGTAATCGCCATCCGTTGCGTTCCACATGCGAGTATTGACCGAGCCGCTTCGATCGGAGAGATCCACCTGCAAGTAGAGATTGCCATTGCGATTGGGCCGCAACTGCTTTTCGGAGGCCATAAAGACCTGGCTCACCGATTCATTGTGGGCAAGTTGGCTAACAAAACGTCGAGAGTCGGAAGTCATCGAAAAGGGACAAGGGGTCAGAGGTCGGGGCAAGAAAATAGCCGCGATGCTACGCATCGCCGGAGAAGCAAGCCATCGTACCAAATATCGCCCCCGATCGCTGGGGGCCAAGCGTTGCGATTTCCGCCCCGCTTCGATTGCACTAGAATGCAGCCTTCCAAATACCCCTGACCTCCGACCCCCGATCTCCTCCCCATGGCAAAACCACCAAAGAACGCAATATCTCCTACCCGCAGCGAAAACTACCCCGAGTGGTATCAGCAGGTCGTCAAGGCTGCCGACTTGGCGGAGAACTCCGACGTGCGGGGCTGCATGGTCATCAAACCCTGGGGCTACGCGATTTGGGAGAATATCCAACGCAAGCTCGACGTGATGTTCAAGGCCACTGGGCATGAGAACGCCTATTTCCCATTGTTCATCCCGATGAGCTTTTTGGAGAAAGAGGCCGAGCATGTCGAGGGGTTTGCCAAGGAATGTGCGGTGGTGACGCACCATCGATTGGAACCCGACCCCGACGGCGGTTTGCGACCTGCTGCCTCAGCGGAATTGGAAGAGCCGCTGATTGTGCGACCGACGAGCGAGACAATCATCGGGGCGACGTTTGCGCGCTGGCTGAATTCGTACCGCGACTTGCCGATCTTAATCAATCAATGGGCCAACGTCGTGCGGTGGGAACTGCGGACGCGAATGTTTCTGCGAACCACCGAATTTTTATGGCAAGAAGGCCACACGGTTCACGCCACCGAAGCAGAGGCCATCGAAGAAACTCGCCTGATGCTTGATGTCTATGCAGAGTTTGCCGAGGGCACGATGGCAATGCCGGTGATCAAAGGCGAAAAAACCGAGGGCGAGCGGTTCCCGGGTGCCGTGGCGACTTACAGCATCGAAGCGATGATGCAAGATCGCAAGGCGTTACAAGCCGGCACGTCGCATTTTTTAGGGCAAAATTTCGCAAAGGCTCAGGAAATAAAATTCCAAGATCAATCGGGCCAAGAGGTTTATGCATGGACCACCTCGTGGGGCGTGTCGACCCGTCTGATTGGCGGGCTGATTATGACGCACAGCGACGACGATGGCCTAGTGTTGCCGCCAAAGCTAGCTCCCGCGCAGGTGGTGATCTTGCCAATCTATCGCGACGACGAGCAGCGCAGCGAAGTGCTGCAATACTGCGAATCGCTGAAGGCCGACCTGACAGCCGAACGCTTTGACGACGAGCCGGTACGGGTGCGCATCGACGATCGTGACCTTCGTGGTGGCGAAAAGAAATGGCAGTGGGTGAAACGCGGCGTGCCGTTGCGAGTGGAGGTTGGCCCACGCGACGTAGCTGCTGGTAAGGTATTTGTCGCCCGACGAGAAATCGGCGGCAAAGGCGAGCCAGCCGAGCGAAACGCATTTGTAGCGGGCGTAGCACAATTGCTAAGCGAATGTCAGCAGACGCTATTCGATCGGGCATTCAAAGCCCGCGAAGAGGTGACTGTCTCGATCGATTCGCTGGCCGAGTTCGAAAAGTATTTTACACCCAAAAATGCCGACAAGCAGGAACTACATGGCGGCTTTGCCTATTGCCACTTCATCGATGGTCCCGAGATGGAAGCAAAGTTGAAAGAGCTAAAAGTGACCGCCCGTTGCGTACCGTTGGATGGCGAAGAAGAGCCTGGAAAGTGCATCTTCACCGGCCAGCCCAGCAAACGCCGCGGGGTGTTTGCGAAGGCGTATTGATTCACATCCACAAAGACACCAACCGGACCGCCACGCGGTCCAAGGCATCGGCCCGCCTACACCTAACAACACCATCGACCGAGGAACTAAAGAAGCAGCCCCTCAACGTTTCCGACGCCAGACACCCATGGCGATCAAGCCAAATGCAGCCAAGCCAATTGTTGCTGGCTCTGGCACCACCTGCACGTCCATGGCAATCGTCTCGATTCCAAATCCACCGCCGTTGCTAACTTGGATGGCAAAGTTGTACTCGCCTACCGCGTTAGGGTCGAAAGCACCACCCGGTGCCGTCCAGAAAGGAGGGGAGCTTGTTGCCAAATACCCGAAGAGCAGGTTCTCCGAACCTTGGGCCACGGTTGCGTTTGGGTCAAGGAGCGCGAGTCCAGCCGTCACGTCGATCACACCAAGCGAGCCGAGTGGTGTGTCGAATCCCGGATCGAAGTCGTAGTACAAATTGATTTGGTAGTCGGTAAGTTTTGGCGTTGCGCCATTAAACCCCTCAACCTCCATGTAAAAGTTAAAGTTCCATAGGGCGCCTATCGTTGGATTCCCAACAAGGCCATCGTTACTTCCGGTTTGGGCGAAATAGGTGCCGGCACCATCGTTGGTCAGCGCTGGGTTCGAGTATCGCTGAGTGGCGCTCATAGCGATGGTGATTAAAACGTCGCTGCCATCCGCAAATTGAGAACCTACCGCGACTTCAGTATTGGGAATGCCGGTGCCGCCAAATGTCGCTTGCGGGAGCGGGCCGAACACATCGTAGATTGGGGTGGCGTTCGCGGCAGATGCCATCAGCAGTGTGATAGATAGCAATACGAGTGCCGATGGGTATAGAAGGTTAGAATTCGGTATTGTTCGGAACATTAGCTCGCACTTCCTCTGTCTGCAGGTGAGTAACTTAGACTAAAATACTTGGATGAAACTAAAACAGCGCCACGGACAACAAATGGGAGACCAATACTCGTTGGCAAGAACAAGCCCTTTTCGTGCTTAGAGCAACTTTCCCAAAATGCGTGACCATGATTTCCCAGGGACTGCTGAGAATGTGGCAAATCGTGACCTCGTGGGTGTGCATCTTGCACCAGCAGTCACCCCCAGTATCACTAAGTATTCCCGTCATGTCCAGAGAAGGGCCCCGTTTTTAGCAATTTGTGCCTGCTGGACGAAGGATGATACGAAATGTGCTACTATTTAGCGGTTTTTTGGTCGATCTTGCTGCTTGCAGGAACGAGACAAGGTTTGCTAGGCCAAGGCAGATCGACACAATAGACGAGGATTTCTTGATCATGGGCAATATCTCCCAACCAACCCCGGTACTGTTACTAATTGCCGTCAGCAGTCGCTACGACGAGGCGCTTGCGTGGGCCGAGCAGCGGGCAACTCGCGAGTTCGGGCTGGTACTTCTCAAGAGCGAAGCCTTTGCGTTTACCGAAACCGACTACTACCAAGCAACCATGGGCGAGGGGCTGAAGAAGCAGTTTCTCACGTTTCAGCCGCTGATCGATCCCGGGCGTTTGCCAGAAATCAAAATTGCTACCAACGACTGGGAACAGGAGTTTGCTGAACAATTCGAGTGCGACGAGCCCCGCCCGTTGAACTTGGACCCCGGCTACCTCACCCTGGCTAAGCTGGTTTTGGCGTCGACCAAAGACCATGCCCATCGGATTTATCTCGGGCAGGGGATCTATGCCGAGACGACCTTGAATTACCGCTCGCGCGCCTGGCAGGCTAGCTCCTGGACGTATCCCGACTACCGGAGAGAAGATTTCCAGGCTTTTTTTACCCAGTGCCGCCAAGCGATGCGTGGGTAGAATCGGGACGATTGCAAAGTCACTGATTCTGTAGTAGCCGCGGGCGGAAGCCGCGGTTTTTTCAGATTCGACTGCGGCTTTCGCTCGCGGCTAGCATGACTTTGCAATCGTCCTGTGGGTAGAATGAGGCATGTTGCCGAGGCTTCATGCTCGCGCTAAAATGTGAGTGGGTTATTTTTTCGTTTTCTCGTGGTTTACAAACAGGGTAGAGATGAAATCGATTTTGATCATCGCGGTTTGTTCGACACTGGTAGGGCTGCTCTTAGGAACGGCGATTGCCTATTACGAATTTCAACCGCTGAAGAAGAATTCGATGGAAATACCATCCGAGGCGCCAGTGATCGAGCCAAGTGCCGATACGCCGCAACCCAAGGCCGTGGTGCCTGAGGAAATATTTCGGTTCGGCAATATTGAACATCGGGCGACCATGCAGCACGATTTTTCGATTCAGAACGAAGGTGAAAACGATTTAGTTGTTACGTTTGGTTCGAGTACCTGCAACTGCACGGCAGTAGAGTTGGGTGGCAAGGTTGCCGAACAAGGAACCAGCATTACGATTGAGCCGGGCGAGGAAGCAACGGTGATGTTGGAGTGGACAGCAAAATCTTCCGCAGGGCCGTATCGTCATGGTGCCACTTTTGTGACCAACGATCCAGAGATGCCTCGAATCGAGTTGAATATCGAAGGACAGGTGGTCGAATCGACGGCCATCCGACCATCGGAGTTGCTCTTCGGAACGGTGCAGACAGGCGAGACGAAAGAGGCCCACCTATACCTGCTGGCGTACCTCGATCAGCCGGTCGAGGTGCTCAAGTACGAGGTGGCTGACGAGCAAATGGCCAAACAGATAGACGTGCAGATCAAGACCCTTGCGCCCGATCAGCTACCCGATCCAGATGCTAGCGGTGGGGTCAAAGTGATGGCCACTTTTCGTGCTGGCAAGTCGCTTGGCCCGTTTGGTGGTGTGCTGAAACTAGAGACCTCCCTCGAGAATGCGAAGAGGCTAACCGTGCCAATCGTGGGGCAGGTGATGGGCGACATCTCGATCTATGGACCGGGGTGGCTGGCCCAAAAAGGTTTGCTGCGGATGGGGACCATCAAAAGCAAGCTAGGCAAGAAAGTTCGGCTAAACGTGGCTGTGCGTGGGGAACACGCACAGACGACCCGCTTCGAGGTCGACCGCGTTGATCCGCCTGAACTGAAAGTCACACTCGGCGAGCCGCGAGAGATGAATGAACAACTGCTCCATGTGCCCCTATTTGTCGAGGTTCCTGCGGGAACCCGGTCGATAGTTCGGCTTGGCGAACCTGCCAGCACCGATGCCGAGATTGTCCTACGTTCAACCCACCCAGACTCTTCGGAAGTGCGGCTACGGGTACATTTTGCCGTCGGGCAGTGAATCAGAGACAGTGCTTGCATGGCAGGTAACAGAGAAGTGTGCTGGTCGTTGCCAGTAGAAGCCGCTACCATTGCGGCCTGAAATACCAAGTTGACCGGATAGCACACCGTAGCGACCCACTATGCGATTTCCCACCTTGTTTTCTCGGCGGCGACGGATCACTTTTTGCGTGGTCGTTTTGTTGTCGATCTCAGCAGTCGATTATCTGCGCTCAGAACCTTCTTCTCTGACGGTAGCCAACAAAACGGCTGGTCGTATTTCCCATAGCAAGTCGGCCGAGGATGCCGTGCAGCGCAACGGCCCGATCTTTCTCGATTGGCCCAAGCCGGAAGTGGCGATCGTAATCTCAGGCGAGTTGGACGGCTATCTCGAACCTTGTGGTTGTGCGGGCCTTGAAAACCAAAAAGGGGGTCTGAAACGGCGGCAAACTTTCCTCCAACAACTCGAAGCGGATGGTTGGCCCGTGGTATCGTTTGACATGGGCGGTCTGATCCGTCGGCTTGGCCCGCAGGCCGAGATCAAATATCGCTATGCCCTTCAGGGGTTAATCAAGCTGAGTTATTCGGCCATTGGACTGGGGACGCGCGAGTTGCAGCTTGATGCAAACTATCTGACTTATGTGTTGTCGAATTTTGATCCGGAAATCAACCCCGTGACCTCGGCGAACGTGAGCGTGATCGATTTTAGCATTGGGTTGACTAGCCGATATCGCATCGTGGAGGCGGGTGGCAAGAAGATCGGGGTGACCTCGGTGTTAGGCAAGAAGCACGAAGCACAGTTGCAGAACGCCACCGATATCCATTGGACCGATCCGGCTACCGCCTTAGCAGAGGTGTTGCCGAAGCTAAAAAGCGAGAAGTGCGATCTACTGGTGCTGTTGGTACATGCCGACCCGGAAGAAGCAACAGCGCTGGCCAAGCAGTTTCCCGATTTTCAAATCGTAGCGACCACCGGCGGCGCCGAAGAACCGCCGAAACATGCCGACAATATCGACGGGCTGCGTACTCAATTACTCGAAGTTGGCCACAAAGGAATGTATGTGGTGGTCTTGGGTATCTATGACGATCCCCAGCAACCGTTCCGTTATCAGAAAGTGCCGCTGGATCATCGATTTGAAGATTCAGACGAGATGCAATCGCTGATGATCGCCTATCAAGACGAGCTCAAAGATATGGGGCTAGATGGTCTCGGCATCACCGAGATGAAGCACCCGGTCGACAGTTTTGTTGGTACCGAAACCTGTGTGGAGTGTCATTCCGAGGCGGCTGAGGTGTTTGAGAACACCCCGCACGCCCACGCAACGAAAACATTGGTCGAATTAGAGCCCCCGCGGCACTTCGATCCGGAATGCCTTAGTTGCCATGTGACAGGCTGGAACCCGCAGGAGTATTTCCCCTATGCCTCGGGTTACATGGGCCTAGAGAAAACGCCGCACTTGACGGACAACGGCTGCGAGAATTGCCACGGGCCAGGGGCAGGGCATGTAGCAGCAGAGCAGGGCGATGAATCGGTTAGTGATGCGGAGCTAGAACTTCGCCGCTCGGCAATGCGAGTAAAGCTGGTCGAAAACGAAGGCAACAAAGATGGCCAGGCGCTAGGCGATGTCGTAAAAAACTGCCTAAAATGCCACGACCTCGACAACAGCCCCGACTTCGACTTCCAAGAGTATTGGCTCGAAGTCGAGCACCACGGGAAAGATTGAACGTGAGATATTTGATTGAAGATCAAACATCCATCTCCAACTCTTTCATTACCTCTTCCGGCAGATTGAAGTTTGACGCTACTTTCTGAACGTCGTCGTGGTCGTCAAGCTTTTCTACCATCTTGAGAACCTTCCTGGCCGTTTCGACGTCGAGATCAATCGTGTCGTTTGGGATGCGATTGAGTTCGCACATCTCGGTTTCGATGCCCGCTTGTTGAAGCGCCTCCTGCACGTTGCCAAAATCGTTGGGGTCGCTGATAACCTCGAACTTCCCATCAAGAGACCGCACATCTTCGGCACCAGCTTCCATGGCCAGCTCTAGCAGCTTTTCTTCGTCGGTCTGGCCGCCATCGATAACGACGACCCCTTTGCGCTCAAACATCCAGGCGACGCAGCCTGTGGCGCCAAGGTTGCCGCCAGCGATCTCGAATATCTTACGAACCTCGGGAGCCGTTCGGTTGCGATTGTCAGTAAGGATTTCGCAAAGAATCGCGACCCCACCAGGACCGTAGCCCTCGTAGAGAACTTCGTCGAAACTCCCCCCTTCGAGTTCACCCGTGCCCTTTTTGATTGCCCGTTCGATGTTGTCTTTGGGCATACTGACGGCTTTGGCGTCGTTGATGGCATACCGCAAACGTAGATTCGTATCCGGATCGCCCCCGCCTGCTTTGGCAGCCACGATAATAGCGCGAGAAAGCTTGCTCCAAACTTTGCCACGTTTGTTGTCGATCAAGGCCTTCTTGTGCTTGATTCCAGCCCAGTGTGAATGTCCAGCCATCGGTATCGGTACGAAAGGTTTGTAGGATAGGGTTTAGAGCGTATCACGGTTGTGTGTTCCGACATTCCGACCCAGAGGGTCGGGCTATATAGTCCCACCGTCTCGGTGGAACAGAACACTCAAGTGAGAAATGTTCGAATGGAAATACGTCTTATCGTCGGGGGATTAACGTGGCTTACGCTTGGTGGTTTTTTTGACTTTCTTTTTAGCCACCTTTTTTTTGACTTTCTTGGTCGCAACTTTCTTTTTAGCAGGGGCCTTCTTCGCTACTTTTTTCTTTACCACTTTCTTCTTCGCGACGGTTTTCTTTTCAACGACCTTTTTCTTGGGTGCCGCAGAGGTTTCTTTCTTCTTGGTAGCCACCGCTTTTTTCTTGGCGACTTCCTTTTTCGGCGGGGCCTCTGCTTTTACCTTATCCTTGGCTACGGTCTTTTTAGGCGGCTCGACCTTTTTGCTTGGACGCTTCGGTAGGCGTTCTTTGCAGTCGGGAGCAATCTCTAGTAACAGCTTGCGAGCCGTTTGGCCAAAAGGGCTTCGGTGCAGCTCGACTCCCAACTGGTGCAAGAGCGAACCAACCTCGATGCCTTTGGTTTTGGGGACAATGCGTTCCAGACCAGGGACACGCCCCTTGGCTGCCTCGGCGTCAGAGATAACACTGACGACCCGCATCGATTCGAGCAGGCCCCGGTTGATGGGAATCGAGTGACCGCCAAGAGCATTTTGAGTGACATACGAAACGATAAAGCCGGTAGAGCCTTTGTATTTTTCTATCTGTTTGACCGTGAGGCCGATGTTCTGCTTTTTCATCTGCTCGAGGTCAAACGAGTAATGAGTTTCGAACACACTGTGCAAAATCCGTTTGAGCCGCTTGGCTGATTCTGCCGGGTCGTTAAGCGGCTTCATGATAACGGCCAGTTCGCGGATCGAGGTCACTCGAACTTCATTCCAGTCGAAAAAGTCTTGCGAAAGCGTAGCAAACACCTTGTCAGCATCTTCCGGTAGCGAGTTCTCTAAACAACAAGCATACAAAAGGTGTTCGAGCAGCGAGCGGTCTTGAAGAGGCTCGACAGGTTTGAAATGTCGCTTAACAACTTTCAGAACTTTGTTGATAACTGCGGCGCGGTTATTACTTGCCATCGGTGGGGTCTCTATCTAGAAAATCAGCGGGAAGGTGTTCTAAAAAACTAGGAATCAAGTTCCGGACGATCTGAATCCGTAGGAGCGGACGGCGGGGCGTCTGGCGGCGGGGAATCCTCGGGGAGGATTTCGCCCAACATTTTGGCCATAGCGATCGACCTTTTTACGCCCATGTCGATCTCGAATCGAATGCGGGGCGTATAGCGTGTATCGATACGACGAGAAATTTTCTTCTGCAAGAAGCCTGCCGAACTTTGCAGACCCTGCAAACAGAGCCGTTGGGCCGTATCATCGCCCATGATCGAAACATGCACTTTAGCCACACGCATGTCAGCAGAGACCTCGACACGCGTAACCGTGACGCCTTCGACGCGTGGGTCTTTGAGATCGGCGAGAATGGCCATGCTGACCACTTCGCGGACTGCCTCGGCCGCTTTTTGAACACGTCGTGAGATCATGGTATTTGCTTGAGGATTCGGTCGCAGGAAGGTACGTCGAGGTTAGATGCTGGTGGCACCTAAGTTGAGAGAGTGGCCACTAAACATTCGATTCGTCGAAGCTGCGCCCGATCTCTTCGACTCGATAAATTTCTAGTAGGTCGCCTTCCTTGATGTCGTTGAATCCTGACAGCTTGATACCGCATTCCATCCCTTCGCGGACTTCCTTGGAACTATCTTTTTCGCGACGTAGGGTGTCGATCGGGTAGTCGCCCAAAATGGTGCTATCGCGGATGACACGCACCCGAGCATTGCGCTCGACCGTACCCGCCAGCACTCGGCAACCGGCAACGGTGCCAACGCGGCTGATTTTGAACGTCTGTTGTACCAAAGCGCGTCCGAGATCGAGTTCTCGCTCTACGGGTTTGAGCATGCCTTCCAAGGCAGCTTTCAGCTCTTCGGTAATTTTATAGATCACTTCGTAGCGGCGGATTTGTACGCCGCGCGCATCGGCCAAGAGTCTCGCTTTTTCGTCCGCAACCACATTGAAGCCCAAGATGATGGCGTCAGACGCATCGGCTAAGGTAACGTCGGCTTCGGTGATACCGCCCACACTAGTTTGCAAGAGTTTGATCTTCACTTCGGGGTGATCGAGCTTTTCGAGTTCTTTTTGAATGGCTTCGATCGATCCACGAACGTCTGCTCGAAGGATGAGACTCAGCGTTTGGACATCGCCCGTGCTTTCGAGACGGTCGAAGAGGTTTTCTAGAGTCACATGTTGGATACCGACACCCAGGGTCGTGTTGCGTTCCTGATCGGCGCGTGTTTCGGCAATTGTACGAGCGTCGGCAATATCGTCTAAAACATAAAAATGCTCGCCGGCAGCAGGAGCCATGTCAAAGCCGGTAACATTCACCGGCGTACTCGGCGGGGCTTCTTTGAGACGCTTACGTGGTTCCAAAGTATCGTACATCGCTTTCACGCGACCAAAAGATTGGCCGCAGACCACCACGTCGCCAACTCGCAGAGTTCCGTTTTGTACGATCAGCTTAGCAACCACGCCTCGACTAGCTTCTTGTTGGGCTTCTAAACAGGTGCCAAGGGCAGCTCGGCTTGGGTTGGCCTGGTATTCTTCAAGCTCGGCAACCGTCAGCAAAGTTTCCAGCAGGTCATCGACGCCGTCGCCATTTATGGCGCTAGTTTGCACCACTTCGACATCGCCACCCCATTCGCTCGGAAGCAAATCGTTTGCCGAAAGACCCTGCAAAGATCGATTCAAATCGACGCCCGGCAAGTCGACTTTGTTAAGGGCAACGACAATGGGAACCTCAGCAGCGCGGGCGTGGCTGATGGCTTCCTCGGTCTGAGGCATAACGCCATCGTCGGCAGCTACGACCAGCACCGCGATGTCTGTGACATTGGCACCGCGAGCACGCATCTCGGTGAACGCTTCGTGGCCAGGAGTGTCGACAAACGAAATCTGGCGACCGTCTTTGTTAATAGTGTACGCACGAATGTGTTGGGTGATGCCACCACTTTCGCTACTGACTACGTCTCTTTCGATAATGCGATCAAGCAGTGAAGTCTTACCGTGGTCGACATGGCCGAGAAACGTAATGATCGGCGGACGCGGGGCGAGCGACTCTTCGCTGTCCTCTCGCTCGCGAATCTCGGAGAGCATTTGGTCTTCGAAGCTGACAGCTTCTTTCAGCTCGATATCAACGTCTAACTCAGCAGCGACCAGTTCGGTGAGATCAGGGTCCATCAACGCGGTGATGGTCAGCATGACGCCTTCTTCCATCAAAATTCGCATGATCTGGTTGGCTGGCACTCCGGCCGCTTCCGAGAACTCGCGTACGGTGCAAGGCAACTGTAGCGAGACTTTGTCTTTACGCGGGGCAGCCGTATTGATGCCCGATTTTCTGGAGCGGCGGAATCGGCGAGGCCGCATATCGCCGCCACGTCGTTTGGGGGTGCGCTGCCGGCTGAGCTGCCGTTGCTCGCGGCCACCCAACATGGGCGTCTTGTCTTCTTTTTTCCCTTGCCCCACGCCACGGACACCACGCGCCGGTCGGCTTTTTTCGTCGCCTTTTTTGGCCGTTTCTAGAGACTCCTCGTGGCGCCGAAGGTGCGCCGAGAGAGGCTTGGCACCGCTCTTGCCAGCACGCAAAGCATCGGCGGGAAGCTTCATGTCCGGTTTTTGAGTCGGTTGCTCATCCGCCTTCGAACTAGCCTTGGCCGAAGGTTGTTCGACTTCGGGCATCGGAGCCAGTTTGATTGCCGGTCGACCTCGTTGCCCGTTGCCGTTGGCTGCTTTCGACCCTTGGTTCGAAGAAGAGTTGGGTCGCGAGGGGGTAATCGAAGGTGGTTTACCCGACGTATTGCCTGGGCCGACGTATTCCTCGCGTCGCATAACACCGGCCAGCGGGCCTGGCTGACGAGGGCCGTCGCTCGCTGCCTTTGGCACTTCAGGAGTTTCCACCGTTTGGGTTTCGGCAACAGCTTCTTGCGAGCCCTCTTCGGCAGGAGAAGCGGCCTTTTCGGTAGCTTCGGTCTCTTGCTCTTGCCCGGCAACTTTCTTGCGAATTCCTGCGAGCGGAGATTGCGCACGAGGCGCCGAAATGACTGGCATTTTGCCGGTGCGAGCCGGTTCGCTCGGACGCTCGGGAGCCGCCATCGCGGGGCTAGATTTTGTGGAAGCTTTTGCGGAAGGACTAGGATTTGAAAAATGGTCGCGTAGCTTCACGACTTCTTCATCAGAAAGACTAGCCAGCGCAGAGCCTTTACCAGAGATACCTACCTTCGTGCAGATATCAACCAGCTCCTTGCTGTCTAATTTCAGTTCCTTCGCTAATGCGTAGATGCGGACGACCAAATTGAGTTTCTCCGGGCGAGTCGGCGATGCCAAGCTGTGGGTTCAGGTTTTAACGGGGCAACAAAGACTCGCGATTACTAGATCAAACTAAAAAACCATAACTAACGTCCTCCAACAATTGCGCCAGTTAGGAATATTGATAAACACTTACTCTGCCTCGCTATCCGAGGGCTTAACCGTCTCGCCAGCATCCGCCGCTTCGGCAGTGGCGGGCGATTCGTCTTGAGATTCGTCCGTAGACGTTACTTCGTTGTTCTCTTCGGTAGTTTCTTCCGTAGATGAATTTTCACTGTTTGCTTCCTCTGTCGTGGTCTCCTCGCTCTCAGATTCCTCGACCGTTGCTGCTTCAGCCGCTGCTGCTTCGGCTGCTGCCTCTTCGGTCGCCGCATGTTCTGCTTCGATTGCTTTCAGGCGGTCCTGTTCGCGTTTTTCTTTGCGAGCTTTCGTGGCAGCGGCTTCTGCCTCTTCGGCGCGAGCTTCGGCCTGTTCGACAATGGTGTCGACCTGTTCAGCAGAGAGGCCCCCCATCTCTATCAGCGCGTCCGGCTCGATGATCGACAGATCGTCGTAGCTAAGGAAACCTTCTTCGACCAAGCGCTCAGCCAGTTCGACTTCGAGCCCATCGAGTGAGCTAAAGCCTTGGACGGCCCGATCGATCGACTCGGCCAATTCGTCTTGGGTCATGATTTCGATGTCCCAGCCAGAAAGCTTACTGGCGAGGCGTACGTTTTGCCCACGTCGACCGATGGCGAGCGAAAGCTGATCTTCTCGCACCAAAACGATGGCACGGCCCAGCATCTTGCAAAGAATGACTTGCTCGACCTCGGCAGGTTGCAGCGCGTTGGGGATAAGAATTTCAAGGTTGTCGTCCCAGCGAACAATATCGATTCGTTCGCCGCTTAGCTCGTCAACAATGTTCTTGATGCGATTGCCACGAACGCCGACGCAGGCCCCGACGCAGTCAACTCGCTGGTCGCTGCTCGAGACGGCCACTTTCGACCGATATCCAGGCTCACGCGACATCGCGCGAACCTCAATAATCCCGTCGATGATCTCGGGAATTTCTTGCTCGAACAGTCGTTGAACCAACTGAGGGCGAGCGCGGCTAAGGATGACTTTTATTCGACTGCCCGACTTGCGAACCTCGAAGACGGTTGTTCTGACTCGTTCGTTGACGTGGTGACTCTCGCCGGGGATTTGCTCGCTACGAGGCAAAATGGCTTCGACGTTCGACAAGGTGACGGTCGCCGCACCACCTTCGTAGCGTTGGATAACCCCGCTAACCATCTCGCCGATCAGTTCGCTGTATTCCTCGAACAGTGCATCCCGTTCGGCTTCGCGAATCTTCTGGATCATCACCTGCTTGGCCGTTTGAGCGCCAATGCGACCGACGGTTTCTTCGGCGTCGAGTTCCTCGCCATTGCAAGAGGCGGCGATCGATCCGTTTTCACGGTCGATCGAGACGGCTATGTCGGCCTCTTCGCCGTAGTGCTTCTTTGCGGCAGAGATCAGCGCAGCTTCGATGCCCTCGAAGACGATTTCCTTATCGATATTTTTGTCGCGATGGATCGCATCGACGATTCGTAATACTTCGCTGGCATTCATGTAAATTACTCCACGGCGTATTTCGCCCACCGAGCGGCAACCAAATTGTTCCAAATTGTTGACGACCTAGCCCTATGCCAGGTCGCGCCGGGGCGATCTGCTGTTCCACACCAAATCAGCTCGATGCCAAAGCACACATCAAGCCGCAACACACGTGGGTGAGTTGTGCAAAACGCCCAAAACCCTTTCGCGAAGCCAACTTATAACGGTTCGCAATCTAGCCACGATACCCCCCCTAAAATCGAGTGTCAAGCGGCTGTTATGGTCACGACCCGATGAATCGAGGCCTGTGTAGACGCCGCTAATCGACTCGCGAAACCACCAATGCCGCTGCTTGGGCTTGGGGGGTGACGCTGAGCTTGAGAAAGCTGTTGCCCGCCGGCACGTCGTTTTGGGTGGTGATCGCCAGAGGGGCACTCGGGTCGGAGGTCTCGAAATTAAGTGTTTTGAACAGCGAGCCGCTTTGCAGAGCCAGCAGGCTGCCCACCAGTTCGACCACGCTGCTTCCAGCCCCCAGATTTCCGAAGTAGCTCTTGGCTGCGACGACAGGGACGGTGGCTGAAACCGATCCCAGCACCTCGCCCAGTGCCTGGGCCTCTTCCGCGTCGCGCTCCGTAGTCGCCAGACCATGGGCATTGACGTGACCGAGTTGATCGGCCGGGATGCGTGCCTCGGCCATCGCGTGGCTGGCGGCATTGACCAGCGCTGACTTGCGCTGGTCGTCGATCTCAGCATTAGTGACCGCGCTGCTGCCTGTGCCAACGATTTCACCGTAAATAGTAGCACCCCGCTGTCGGGCTGCTTCGAGTTCTTCCAGCACCAGGGCTCCAGAACCCTCGCCAACAACCATGCCGGTGCGGTTTGCGTCGAACGGACGCGAGGCTTGGGCCGGGTCGAGAGTCGGGTCGGCCAATTGCTCGGTCTGCACAGCGTGCATCGTCTTAAACGAGTGGATACGGGTGCCGGTGGCACCAGCGATCATGCAGTCGGCATGGCCTCGTTCGATCGTTTGGGCAGCTTCGCGAATGGCCATCATGCCTGCGATTTCGCGAAGGGTGAGCGAATTATTGGGCCCGCGAAGGTCGTTCATAATCGCGATGTGGCTGGCCGGCATGTTCGGCAGGTATTTGAGCATCCAAAGCGGATTCATCTCGCGCAGGCCATCTTGGCCCCAGTGCGAATATTGAAATTCGTTTTCTCGGGCCCCGCACTTGACCATGCCATCGGTGAAATCGTCAGGCGGGCTGAGCATGTAGTCGCTACCAAACACCACCCCAGAACGTTCGGGGTCCAACGGTTGCCCGTTGAAACCGGCGTCGGCTACCGCCTTCTGCGCGACAGCAACCGCCATCATGGTTTCGCGGCACATCACCTTCAGCGCTTTGCGGATCGACTTTTTGACGTCCTTGCTCAGCTCGCCAAAGTCACCAATCACCCCGGTAAAGTCGCTGGCTTCGCCGCCATAGTGAACCAGCCCTTCCAGCGGCGGCATCGACGAAAGCCGGTCGACCCCGCTACGACCTGCGACCAGGGCTTCCCACATAGCGGACGGAGAGTTACCCAACGGGCAGACAACACCCATTCCGGTGATCGCAACACGACGGCGAGGATTGGCAGCAGATGACATACGGATCGAGCAAGGGGGCAAAGGGTACGAAACAACAGAATCCCTAGTGGTCCGTCAGGCCAGCAATGAGGGGTTTGGTTGGGTGCCACTGCTGGCTCGTCCAGCAGTGTGAAGCGGGTACCAGGGTTTCACTGCTGGGCAAGCCAGACAGTGGCACCCGTCAATTCAGGATCGACGGAACACTAGCGTACCGTGGAATCGCTTCTTGCTCCAGCCACGATGCCAGCAGGAGGATCAAAGTCTCTGTGGGAGGGCGTCTCCGACGCCGAAAGTCACACTGTTTTGGCGGACTTCGGCTTAATACCTGCCATGAAACGTATGCTCATCACGGCTTGCCGTTGACGCTCGCGGAGCACCGCCCGGCAGATTGGGGGCGACGAGACCCTTGCTTTCGATAAACAGCAACGCGTCTGCCCGAGGGGCCGACTTGAGCATCGGTATCGAATCGGTCAGCAGATTCGGCTTTCGGGGGCCAGGAGTAGCGACCACACCCATGCTCAACAGAAGCACTTGATCGGTGGGCCAACGAAAGCGTTCGTGAAAATGCACCGCCGTCATCTGCGGCACCTGGCACTCAGCCCGCTGATTGGGCGCAACCGTCGAGGGAACCTCGAGCTTCACCGAGAGCATCTTTTCAACCTGCGATAATCGCACTTTCACCACAGCATCGACGGTACTCGTGTCCATGGCCAACAGAGGGCTGAACTCAAGCGTAAACCCTTCGTCGAGTTGCCCAAGCTCGGGTTGGTAGCCGGGCCAAGTTTGTTTGGTGCGAATAATGCCCTTGGTATACGAACGGGGCTGCATCGTTGAGATGACCAGCGATTGACCATTTCGGACCATCTGGTGGGGCGCACTATGCTCGCGATAGTCGGTGCGCCGTTTGAGTTCCGACATCAAAAGGGCAGCATCTTCTTTCGCAATCATCCAGCCCTGCACGCCAGGCGATTGAACAGAAATCGATTTCATCAAGGGCAGGGCACGCGTCCGCCAGTTCGGGTTGTTGATCGTAACGATCCGCAGTCCGAAGCCATGGTTTTCGGCTTGCGTATTGACAAACCGATCGACGATCTCGGCCACGGTCGTGTGCATTTGAGGGGTGTGGTAGACTCGCAACACTCGCCTGTCAGCGCTCAGCAACACCGGGGTCGAGTGCCAGGCTTCGTAGCCCGTCTCGCGGAGAATCCAATCCACGATCGCCTGCTCGGGGTGGGTGCTATTTTTGATACGCGAGGTGTACGGGCTGATATCGTACTCACGCCAAATCTGCCCATGTTCGTTGGGCAGCGTACCCGCACCCTTGCTAACTTTCGCATGTGTGGTGCGACTGGCGGGTGGCGCGGTTTGTGGAGTACCAGGGCTAACGCCAGACGCCGCCGAGTTGCGAGCGTCAGCAGTTCGCAAGCCATACTGACCGTTGGGGGCAGGCGCAGCCGCGCCATTGCCAGAAGCTGGTCGCCAACCCGCGACTCCGGGACGTGGCAACTCACTGGCAGCAACCGGCGGTTGGGCTTGGGCTGTCGAGGATAGTAAGCAAGAGCAGAGGGCGAGTGCCGCGATGCGCAGATGCATCGGAATTCTCCTAAGTAGAGGGCCGTTTTTTATCGGCGGGGAGTATAGGAGAGCCTTCCAACGGCCACAAGGTCGAGCCGTCAGATAGCAGCTAGCTGCTAAGTTGCGTGAGAGTGCAAGTTCACTAGCCCGACGCGCTAGTGTGGCATATCCCATGCTTGGCCTGAAAAACCAAATGGCCATGGCGAGGACACGACCACCATCGCCAGCTACCCCAATTGCCCGGCAACGATCGTGGCGTTGTGGCCACCAAACCCAAAACTATTGCTCATCACACGCCGGATCGTCCGCTCCTGGGGCGTGTTGGGCGTGAAATTCAGATCGCAATCAGGGTCGGGCGTCTCAAGGTTAATCGTTGGCGGAACAGTCTGGTGCTTCATTGCAAGCAGGCTGAGGATGAGTTCCACACCGCCGCTAGCACCAAGTAGGTGCCCCAATTGGCCCTTCGTACTCGATACGTTGAGCTTGTAGGCATGATCCTCAAACACCTGCTTGATCGCGATCGTCTCGGCTTTATCTCCAAGAGGCGTGCTGGTGCCGTGGGCGTTGATATAGTCGATCTCCTCGGGGACCAGCCGGGCATCTCGGAGAGCATTGCTCATCGCACGAGCTGCGCCAGTACCCTCGGCATCGGGCTGGGTGATGTGCGCCGCATCGCTGCTGACGCCGTATCCAAGCACTTCGCCGTAGATTTTTGCGTCACGGGCTTTTGCGTGTTCCAGCTCTTCAAAGACTAAGATGCCGGCACCCTCCGAGAGAACAAAGCCATCGCGGTCGGCATCGAAGGGCCGACTTGCAGCCGTCGGGTCGTCATTTCGCGTCGACAACGCCTTCATATTGGCAAACCCACTCATGGCGATCGGAGTGATAGCCGCCTCGGCGCCGCCGGTGAGCATGACGTCGGCTTCGTCGTATTGAATTGTTTTGAATGCGTCGCCCATGGCATTGGTGGCGCTGGCACAGGCGGTGGCAACCGCATAGTTCGGGCCGCGCAGCCCGTAGCGAATAGAAAGCTGCCCGCTGGCCGCGTTCAGCATCATCTTGGGGACGGTGAAGGGCGAGACTTTGTCGGGGCCTTTGGCAATGAGCCGCCGTTCTTGTGTCTCGACCTCGTTAAGGCCGCCAATCCCCGAACCGATAATCACACCCAAGCGAAACGGGTCGTACACCGCAAAGTCCAAACCCGAGTCGTTGACCGCATCAATACCCGCGACCAAGGCGAATTGGCCGAAGCGATCAACTCGCTTCACTTCACGAGGAACGATGTAACCCTCGGTCGACCAATCGCTGATTTCACCGCCGAATCGAACCTTGTAGTCGCTAAAGTCGAAAGCGCGCAGCTCGACTATGCCGCTTTCACCCGCGAGGATTTTCTGCCAAAGGTCGTCGACCTTGCAGCTAAGTGAAGTGGTGGCACCGATCCCTGTTATAACGACGCGTCGTTTCATCGCCTACCGATTTAGCTGCCGGTGTTTTGGTCGATGAAACTGACTGCTTGCCCAACCGTTTGGATCTTCTCCGCAGCGTCGTCGGGGATGTTCACGTCGAACTCTTCTTCGAGTTCCATGACCAACTCGACCGTGTCGAGCGAGTCAGCTCCCAAGTCGTTGACGAAAGAGGTTTCGGATGAAATTTTGTCTTTTTCGACACCAAGTTGCTCGGACACGATGTCCGTTACGCGTTCTAGTACTGAGGCCACTTGTATGGTCTCCTTCAATGCCTGGAGAATGTTCGGATAGTAAATATCGTAGTCGTCAAACGTGACGATCAAGGCTCTGTAAGCCGTTCAAAATAGAGCGACTTCACAAGTGAGGTCAAGATGTATAGCGTTTACTCAAGGAAATGTCTAGGTCGTCCACCCCGCCGGGTGGGCAAAATCGCCTATTTTTAAGCAGTTAGGCCCCCATCAATGGTCAGAATCTGGCCTGTTATATAGGCCCCAGACTCGCTTGCCAAGTAAAGTACCGCATCCGCAATCTCCTCGGATTCGCCGAGCCGTTTTGCTGGTACACGTTTCTTTACTTCGTCCTGAACCACCGGACCCAACGCATCGGTCATCTCGGTTGCGATAAAGCCAGGGCAGATCGCATTGACCGTGACCTTACGGCTGGCAATCTCGCGAGATACCGTCCGAGTTAGCCCGATGATCCCCGCCTTCGAGGCCGAGTAATTCGCTTGGCCAGGGTTGCCCATGATGCCCGAGACGCTTGAGATGTTGATGATTCGGCCGTATCGCTTACGCATCATCGCCTGAATGCCAGCACGGGTGAACAGGAACACTGAACGCAGGTTGGTCGTGATCACATCGTCCCATTCTTCGTCGCTCATGCGCGGGATGAGCGTATCGCGGGTGATGCCTGCGTTGTTGACAATGATGTCAATCTTTTCCCATTGCTCGGTGACGGCTTCAAACAATTTTTCCACCGCAGCCGAGTCAGTCACATCGCACGGGTAGATAGCAGCAGTCCCCCCAGCGGCGGTGATCTCCTCAGCCGTCTCTTTTAGCTTTTCCTCGTTGCGAGCAATGCAAGCAACTTTTGCACCTGCTTTGCCCAGGGTTAATGCAATCGCTTTGCCAATGCCGCGCGAGGCGCCAGTGACCATCGCAGTCTGCCCCGAGAGGTCGACCTGAATCCGCCGTGATGGTGTGTCTGACATGTCCTTACCTTTTTTCGTTTAGCCACGGGCTACGCCGGGCGTTTTGAGTTGCAGTACTATTCTATTGAGTTTACGGAGGTCGCTGGAGGTTAAGCGGGCACACTCTCACAGGGAAACTTACGAGCGATGCGTTTCAACAATCCCCGCAAAACACGGCCAGGCCCGATTTCGTAGCAGCGATCGATGCCAAAATCGTCGAGCAACCAACGCATCGAATTTTCCCAAAGCACAGGGTTTACCACCTGTTGCTCGAGAAGCGAACGAATTTCGTCGCCATTGTCGTGCGTACAGGCGTCGACGTTGGAAACTACAGGAATGCGAGGCGGGCGAATTTCTATCTCGGCCAGAGCAGCACGAAGGCGAGCAACGGCCGGCTCCATAATCGACGTATGAAATGCTCCTGCAACCGACAGCGGTATCACTTTCATCGCTCCAGCGGCTTCGGCCAGGGCCGGCACACGATCGCACGCCGCCTGACTACCAGAGACAACGATATTGCCCGGGCAGAGCAAGTTGGCCAGTTGCAGCACGTCGTCGCCCCGAGCTTCGTCGCAGAGGGTTTCGATCTGCTCGCGATCAAGTCCCAGCACGCTAACCATTCCGCTCGCCACGGCATCGGCCGCGTCTTGCATCGCTTGGCCACGAATCTGGACCACTCGCAACCCCGCTTCAAATTCAATCGCGCCTGCAAAAGTCAGGGCCGTGTATTCACCAAGACTCAGCCCAGCGGCTACGGAGCAAGATTCCACCACCTCGGGCGAATCGTGTTTGAGTTGCTCGAGCGCTGCCAAGCTACAGACAAACAGCGCGGGTTGGCTGTAGACGGTCGAATTCAGCTTTTCCTCAGGCCCCTCGCTGCATAATTGCAGCAGGTCGTAGCCAAGGATATCGGCAGCCTGATCGAACAGCGACTTGGCCTGCGGCAACGAAGCAGCCAGCGCGGCACCCATGCCGACGGTCTGCGCGCCTTGACCAGGAAATAGAAAGGCGATCTTCGTCACGATACGAGATAAACCAAATCCAGAGAACAATTGACAAAGCAGGGGCAGCCGGCCAAGCCAAGGGATCGTAGCCCCTTGGAATTCGGCAGGCCCTAGTCTTCAGTTTCAACGACAGTCCGACCCATATAGTGACCGCAATTCGAGCAGGCCACATGCGAGGGCGTAGGATTGCCGCATTTTGTGCAGGATTGCAACTGTTTGGCAGTTAGACGGTCGTGAGACCGACGCTTACCGGTACGTGAGTTGGAATGTTTGCGTTTTGGAACGGCCATGACAGACTTCCACAGAGGGGCTTCCAGCGGGATATTGAGAATCGCACAGCCTACCGCCCCCAACCGATCGGTGTCAATGGCCCATAAAACCAACCCTGGACGAGTGCAAAGTCGACGATCTGTGATTGTGGGAGGCGTCTCCCGA
>JAADGV010000101.1 GCA_013152205.1 Planctomycetota bacterium | reverse complement strand
AAGCATAGCCACAGAGCACACCGAGGTCTCAGAGAAAATACTGAAGCGAGTAACCTTATCTCAGTGTTCTCTGTAAGACAAACCCGTAAAAGCTTGTTTTCTTGACACACTTTTTTGAAAGAAGGGAACCGCTAATCAACACGGATAAACGCTAATCCCATGCCTGTTTTTCGTATTTCGTTCACCTATTAGCGTGTATTAGCGCTGATTAGCGGTTCCCTTTTTTTGTTTGCGGCCAAAGGCCGCGCTGGGAACTCTGTGGCTACACAATTGAAGGAACTGCTCTAGAATTCCTGAAGAACAAAAAAACAGGCTCTCCTCGGCAAGAGACTGGGGCAGGTAGTCTCTTGGGCTCGAGGAGAGCCTCACTGAACGCGGGCGGGGTCGAAGTCTAAAAAGCTAAAGTCAGCGTTCAGTGTAATGGGTGTTTTGCACTATCTCTCAGTTGGTACTGATAGAATCGGCCAGTTCAGAACTATACTTTAGAGGATAGCTGGGGGCGCAAAAATATTCGGGTGCGCGGTATGGGTGTTTGGATGGGTTAGAGAGAAGAGAGCGATAAGTCTGAAATCCACTCACTACCACCACCCACATGGCGAATTGAGACGGAGATCGTGTTTTCAATTGAAGGCTTCGACCATTTCAGTATTCGAGTTGTCAAAATTATCTGCGAGCGCTACCCCGACGGCTCGGACCGACACAACACAGACAACGATAATCATCGCAAGCATTACGGCATATTCAACCGAGGTTGGCCCGTCTTCGTCCGCCGCAAGTCGGCGCAAAAAGTTCTTCATGGAATTGACCAAAAAAAGAGAAGAGAAAAGTCCCCGTAGCGGGGTGAAATTAGTTTGCTGCCCTATCGAAAACTTACCTTACAATCGAGCAATCCGACGCCGCCAAGCAGCTCAGGTTGGACCCGATGGAGAACACTGGTCGTGGTTGTACCGATTGTGTTGATATCGCATATGTCCCCAGATCAGGCCCCTCTCTGCGAGAAACACCTCTCCGCCCAAATTTAACAGTTGAAATTGTGCCACCACTTCTGAGACAATAGCGATTAGCTTTTAGCCGTGAGCGATCCGATTTTTCATCATTCGTCATTCAGATTTCGTCATTTACAGCGCCCAAATGGACAAAACCCCAGCCCCCAACCCTATTTCCCAAGCCCCTAGCCCCCAATATTGTCCACCTCAATGTGTTTTCCCAGCGATTCGTGCCAAAACTAACCCACCAAACACTACGATAGAAGCACCAACCCACACAATTTTGTCCACTTAAGTCCCCCCAGCCGCTCGCGGCTTAGCCAAAACGACCCAACAAAAATTCAACCATCCTCATATTTTTTGGAGCATCAAGAATGGAAGCGGTCTTCGCAGAACTACCCTGGCAATTTGCCGGACTACTGGCCCAAAACGAGGCGGTCAGCACCTCGAACCTAGTGCCGATCATTTCCCGGGTTGTACACATCCTGTCGGCCATGATCCTGGTCGGAGGGCTGTTTTACATACGCACGATTTTATCGCCAGCCGGCGTCGACGCCTGCTTTGCCGACCGACGTGCCGTATGGGCAAAATGGGTCGGCTTCGCATCCGCCCTGTTGATTGCAAGCGGCCTCTTCAATTTCATGGCAATTGTCAAAGCTGCCGGCGAAGAGCTGCCGCCAACCTACCACATGCTATTCGGCATCAAGTTCCTAGCGGCTCTGCTACTGATGTTCGTTGCTTCGATCCTAGCAGGGCGAACGACGCTGGCAGATCGCTTTCGCGCAAACATGAAACTCTGGCTAAACCTAGGCTGGCTAGCAGCCGTCGCAATCGTCGTCCTAGCAGCAATACTAAGAACACTTCACTAAAGACAACAAGACCCCATAGCCCGGCCATCCTGGCCGGAGTAATACGCACACGAGCCAAAAAATCAACCAACAACAAAGCGGAGCGAACGAATGGATAAAAAGGCCAAAAAAAGAGTCGAAGTGCTACGCAAAAAAATCACCCAATTGCAGCAACTACTCGTCGCCGCAAAACAGCAGCCCGACGACCCCGAAGAACCAGCCCGAATCCAAGCAGACATCGACAAGCTGAAAGAAGAAATGCAGAAACTCAAGGCTTCGTAGGTATCGTCCGGGACGATTGCAGGGTCACTGTGGGAGGCGTCTTTGCAATCGTCCTGAAGTATTGCCTACACCCTAAGACGCACGTCGGTTGGCGACTCGGGGTAGGGCAGAGTCGGGCGAATAAACAGCCGGGTCGTCGGTCCCGTCGCCGTCCCAATCGCCCACCACAGGCTGGTCGCCGGGATTCCCAAGCTCAAAGGCAAGGTCGACCTCCGCTTGATCCAGCCGTTGATTGCCATCTTGGTCGAGAATCCAAGTGCCCGCTCGATAGATGCCGAGATGGTCAATACCCGTTCCAGTCCAATCACCCACTACGGGCAAGTCGCCTGATTTTCCGAAATGAGCCGTCACATCATCTGAGGTAAACCGACCATCCCCATCGATATCAAGATACCAAGTGCCATCGCGAAACACAGCAATCGTTTCGCGACCGTCGCCATTCCAATCCCCGGTAACGGGATAATCGCCTGGGGCACCGTAATGGAATACATGATCGACTGCGTCAGCACAAATGTGCCCTTGGGCAGTCCGCCGCATCGTGCGTTCGGCTCGGACCGGCAAAGACGACGTTCGAGCCTGGGGTGCGTCTGAGGTTTCTGCGTCAGACGATTGCTCCTTGCTAGACTCCGAGTGGATCGGGCCATAAACGCCGATGTCGGTTTTCCCGTCCGCATCCCAATCACCAGTGACAGGCAAGTCGCCAGGAAAACCGAGGTGTGCCCAAAGATCAGCCTCATCCCAGCGCCCGTTGCCATTGAGATCAAGGTACCAATCGCCATCAAGAAAAATACCGAACTCATCGCGGCCATCACCATCCCAATCCCCGACAACCGGTTTTGCGTCGGGGTGCCCGAAAAAGACAGGCTCTCGATCGTCGCGAGTGGTCCAACTGCCCTGGTCCAACGGGGGCGTTTGCCAAAGCGAAACGTCGAATTGGGTACTTGCTAGTTGAATACGACTGCTCGGTTCCAAGCTCGTCAACGGCCCGCCACCATCGACAATGCTGAGATGCCAAGCATAGCCAACCCCTTGGCTCGAACCACCGAAGATCGAAGCCGAGGCGAATTGAACAACGGGTGCAAACACCGTTGTCGTTGAGTTGAAAGCCGCCGCGATTGGCGTTTGCTGAACCAGGAGGTCGCTACTACGAGTCGTGACGTTCATCGCATTTTGCATTTGCACGATGCCGTTAGACAGCGTGAGGCGATCCTCTTGCTGTCGATTGTCTCCACCATCAATACTATGAGGATCAATGAGCTTGTCCCCACCGCCTTGAGGATCGGTATCGCCTATCGGATAGTCGCAAAAGTCGTAGTCAACCAACTGGCTAGCGCCGCTGACAACGATCTCGCCAATCAAGTTGCTATCAAAGGCAATGCCACCGCCACTACCAACAAACGCACGCCCTACAGCGTACCCATCGGGTTGGATTTCTTGCACAGCATAGATGCCTGGCGCAAGGCCCACGAATTCGTAAGTGCCATCAGAGCCGGTGACCGTCTCGTTGACGAGGTTACCTGTCTCATTGAGCAAGCGAATCGAGACACCCGCTAAGCCTGGATCCGCATTGACTATTTGGCAAGTCGCCAGGGTACTAAGCCGAACCCCGCCACGGATCAACCCTGGTTCGCTGTTGTGCGCAACCGGGGCAGCCGTTTGATCTCCGACAGCGGGCTCAGAAATCCCCCCCAGAAACAGCCCAGGCAACGGATTGGCCGCCAGCAACTGACGCGGCTCCAGAAGTTCGAAACGGCAAATACGGTCAACGCGGGAAGTATCCATACTCTAGCTATCGACATGCCAACTCACTCGGCCAAAAGGCAAACGATACTAGGCATCCGGGCTTGCCCAAGCGATACAGACGGAGCGTTCAACCAGACTCAACGCTGGCGCCAAAAACTAGGCATGACCAAGACAAGAACGGCAAAAAGCTCTAGCCGCCCCAGCATCATAAGAAAGGTGAACAATAGCTTCGAAGCAGCCGAGAAAGGGGCATAGTTTTGAGTAGAGCCAACAATACCCAGCCCCGGCCCAATGTTGTGGAGTGTGGCTGCGATGGCGCTGGCCGAGTCGACCAATTTATTCTCCACCGGTTGTCCCGCTTCGACCCAAGTCGAGTCCGGCTCGATGCCGACGAGTACCTGACAACTGACGGTAAAAATCAAAGCGACGAGACCGAAGTAAACCAAAATATTGCGAGGCAAATCGGGATCAATGATCGACTCACCGCCAAGGCGAATATGCCGGACTACCGAGGGGTGAAACGAGTGTTCGATTTCTCGGCCCAGGATTTTCACAAACAAAATGTGGCGAATCACTTTCATGCCCCCGCCCGTACTGCCCGCACAGCCTCCGACAAACATGAGCACAATGAGCAACGCACGACTGAAATTATTCCAGAGATCAAAATTAGCGGTACCAAAGCCTGTGGTGGTAAGGGTCGCGACCACCTGAAAGAGACCGTCACGAAAAGCGGTTTCCCACTCTTCTTGCGAGGTGAGATCGCCTTGCTGGTTGAAGTCGGTGGTGACGTAGATGCCGACGATCATCACCAGCAAGGTCGAAGCAACAATAATGCCGGCATAAGTTCGCCATTCGGGATCCCCCAGCAACTTGCCCGGCTTGCCGAGTAGCGAGAGGTAAAGCAAAGTGAAGTTCGTGCCTGCCAACATCATGAAGAGAACAACGGTGTACTCGATTGCTTTCGATTCAAAGCCGCCAAGGCTAGCATTTAGCGTGCTGAAGCCGCCGGTGGCCATGGTACCAAAGCCGTGGCAAATTGCCTCGAACCAAGTCATCCCTTCAAGTCTTAAGACGACGATGAGTATTAGATTTAGCCCACAGTAAATGGCGGCAAAGACCCAGGCGGTATTCTGCATCCGCTCATGGGAACCCTCTTTGCTTGGCCCTGGCATTTCTGCACGCATTAGGGCCTTACCCGCTGAGCCTTGCCCCAGGATGGCAACAAACAGCACGATAATTCCCAAGCCACCGAGGAAGTGCGTACTCGAACGCCAGAAGAGGATACAACGGGGCACCCATTGTTCGTTCTCGATATCGGTTAAGATCGTAGCGCCTGTTGTGCTAAAGCCCGATTGGCTTTCGAACAACGCTTCTGCAATCCCCATCAGGACAGGCTCGCCATCCGAAGCCGTGTAAACCACACTACTCAGCAAGTAGGGGACGGCACCCAGGATGGTCGCCAGCACCCAGCTCAAACCGACAACAGCCATCGCCTCTTTGCGATAGAGCGTATCGGGTGCCGCTCGTCCGATATACCGCAGCACAACCCCAACAGCAAAACAGAATACGATAGAGACAACCAAACCGTAGAAGCCGCGTGCTTCGAATTCCGCGTGACCGCCAAATTGTGGCCAGGCAGCAGGCAAGCTGAAGGCCATGGTCAGGCCAATCAACCAGGAGATGATGCCGAGTAATCGGGAAACTAGCGGGAGGTTCATAGTGAGTCTTGCGGCCGTGCAAGTTTTGAGGTGCTACTGTCGAAGCCTAGGGTAGCTACGCACGATTGTCTACCCTACTTCCTACTTAGCTGTTTGGGCCGCTAAACATAGCAACCGTCTCGTCCATGACACTGTCTGCCACCAAAGCCACAACGGTATCGCCAGGCATTAGGTGATCGTCGCCCCCGGGCACCTTGGCAAACCCTTCTCGGATGACGGCTGCAATAAGGCACTGGGCTGGCAACTCTAAACCGGCCAACACGTGCTCTGTCGCAGGGGAACCCTCTGGGACATCCAGTTCCAAAACATTAAGTTCGCCATCGTCGCCAAGATGGGTACGTGTAACAACAGGCCCCGTGGTTAAATAGCCTAGCACCTGTTTGGCGACCACTTCACGCGGGCTGACAACCCGATCAATGCCAAGCTTACCGACAACATGCGCATAGTCCGGACGGCTGACCAATGCCATAATGGTCTGCGCCCCGATGTCTCGTGCTTCGACCGAAGCCATGATGTTGTTTTCGTCGTCCCCAAAACAGGCCACAAAAACGTCAGCACTACCAACGCGTTCTTCTTCGAGATTCGCCCGTCGGGTAGCGTCCTGATTAACGACGACGGTGCTTTTAAGATGGCTGGCTAGAAAGTCGCAACGGTCGCGGTCGCGTTCCATCAGCACAACCCCAAATCGTTGGCCTTCAAGTGCGTGGGCCAGATGGTAGCCCGTCTCGCCACCGCCAGCGATGACAACACCAAGCTTGGCATTGTTGCCACCACAGAACAGGCCCTTTACCTCGTCGACTTGCGATCGTTCGCCAATAATGGTGACTCGATCGCCGACTTCAATCTTATCTTCTGCCCCAGCAATCCAAGTACGCCCATCGCGGCTAATCGATCCCATACGCACACCTCTTGGCAAGGAGAGCGACCTGAGCGGCTTGCCAACCCCTTTTTCTTGTTCAGAAACAAGCACTTCATGAACTTCTAACTCGCCACGCGAGAGATTCTCGACCGCTATGGACCCAGGGTGTCGGATTCCTCGGGCGAGTTCTAAGGCAGTCAGATGTTCGAGACTAAGGAGACGGTCGATTCCAAAATGCCGTTGGTAATCGAAAGTGCTGAGATCGCGAAACACAGGCGCATAGACTCTTGCCACGGCCCGTTTGGCTCCCATCTCTTTCGACATACTGGCAGCAACGATATTCACTTCGTCACTGCCGGTGACAGCGAGGCACAAATCGGCGCTGCCTACCCCGGCTTGGAAAAGGATACTCGATTGCGAAGCCGAACCCGTGATGCAGCGGACGTCGAGAGTATCATTCACTTGTCGCACACGGTCCGTATTGGAATCGACGACCGTGACACTATGACGGTGCAAACAGAGCAGCGAGGCAATTGAGCCGCCCACCGTGCCCGCTCCCAGAACAACTATTCGCATGATTTAGTTCGCCGCGCCAAGTTGTTGGCGAGTTGTCGAGCTCACCTCTGAAGTACAGGTAATAACTCAAAGTGATTCGCGGGCGTCTCTCTTTTCAGATTGAGAACCTTACTGATCGACTTGGTTAATTTTTTCTTCTTGCTCACGCTGCTTGTGCAGCTCATAGTCTTTGAGGAACAATCGCTCACCATCATGTCCTTGGATAATGTTCCAAAGAGGAAATTTCTCGTCGACTTCTTTGTCCGACAGTGTCAATTCGAGTTGCTCAAGAACCTTAACATAAGATTTGATGAACTCCATGATGTCGGAGCCAGTAATCGAACTTTCTACCATGTCTGGGTAGAGTTCGAGTACCTTCGCCCACAAGCCTAAGCTCTCTTCATAGAGGCGACGTGCTTCGATCAGATCGCCGTCCTTAAACGCTCGTCGAGCAGAATATGCCAGCTCATGAGCCTTGATCGCTTCGGATGTTTGCTCAAATTTACAACGCACATCCCAAAATTCATAGTTCGCAGTCTGACGATTGTTGCGAATCAAGGATAGATGCAATTCGCTTTCTACGATCCGATTAACTAATTTCCGAGCCTCTCGCAAATCTTCCGACGAATGCTTAGCGATATACGCGATGATGTCCGGCGGGTTAACTTCTAAGCGGCTGAGGGCTTCGTCGTGGAGGCGACGTTTGTCGGCGTCTGTGGCGATCTCCTCGTCAGTCATCTCTAACGCGGCACGCAAGTCTTCCGACAATGCCTCACGACGGGCTTTGGCTAGTTCTTCACGAGCGGTCGGCGCGATTTCTTCTAGGCGAGCTTTTTGTTCCTCCGTATCTTTCAGCCAGCGATCATACGAAGCGAGCTGAAGGATCGTACCTCGAGAGGAAAGCATTTCGCGATTGCCGTATTCCGTCCATAGCCTAGAGGCGACAGCCCAGGCAGCTCTTGCTTGCTCGCCGAAAGTTCCTTCTTCTTCGATGGCTGTGCTATAGTTAATCTGTGCCATCGCAGGCTTGTCGAAAAAGGTCGTCGGATTTCGATTGCCGAGGCTCCGTTTTTTGTCGTCGATCGTTGAAACCGCTTTTAGATACCACTCTTTCGAGACCAACCAATTATCGCGTAATTCCGGAGGCCGATCTTCGGGATGGAAGTCGTCGTCATTCTTGAAGAGACGCCGGTACTCGACGTGCTCGTCGGCTCGACCAATTTTGTTGCCGATGAACCAACCGAGATCAGAAAGCAAGTAGTGGCTATTTCGGTTGTACTTGATGCCTTCTTTCAGGAACTCGATGCCCCGTTTGACGTAGTAGAAGCGATCTCGTACATCGTCGAGCTCTACCGAGACGTTGTAGGAGAGGTTCCACGCTTGGTAACGCCAGAACGAGATAAAGTATGGCTGCAACCTTGCTAGTTGAGACAACGTCGCCCGAAAATTGGTCCAGTCTTCCTTCTTCTTGTACTCGTTTGCCTTATTCCAGAGCAGCGAAACGGCGATTCCTCTCATGCCGAGGGTTGCTAGGCGAATCGTCTCGCTGGCGGGATCGATCTCGCCCAGGTCAGATTGTCCCAGTTCGTGTTTTTTACGAAGCTGTGCCAGCTCTCCCCCCTGGTCTTCTCGAGTGGCTGGAGCGCCAAGCCGAGAGATGGGAAATAACAGGACGGCCATGAGTACCAAATAGATGATTTTTCGATAGAAGGTAGTATGCTGATTCATCGGGCAACCTCGCGAGTCCGGAGCAAGAAGTAGCCGAGGACGGCCAACCCTACGACGTACGCCAAGCAGGTTGTCAGGTCTTGCAGTACTTTATCGCCAGGAACATCGAAACCACTGGCAGCAAAAGCGACCGTACTAAAGGCGGAGAAATCGGGTAGAACCTGAGCCACGCTCCACATAAAAGCTTCTAAAACGCTATCGATTGCTTGAATTATTGCTGCAACAACGCCTGATTCAATTTTCGACATCATGTTCATTTGAGTGACCAAACGGTAGAGCGACTCGACAGGGCCGCCACCGTACTCAGGACCATGCGCGATATCAACAAAGGTATCCTTAAAGAAGCCCAACAAGATAAACGAAACGGTGAATAGCATCGCTACCGGGCCGCTTACCAAGGCACTGATGGCAACCCCGATAGACGTCACGATCACCATTTGTACCCAGATACTGAGATAAACTTTTGCGAAATTGAGAACCGGAGAAGCGTCTGGCAATCGGAGGTAGCAGTCGGCCTGGGCAAAGCCAAAGTACTGCCCGCCGGCTAAACAATGCACCGAAATTTCGACTTGTCCTTTGCTGCTCACCAAATCTTCGAATAGATCGATTTCTGCATCACCTGTCGAAGTGAGTTTTCGGGGAATGGTGTATTCGTAAACTTTATCGTCGAGGGCATCAAACAGTTCGAGTTGGCTTTGGACTCCGGTTTCTGGATTGCGAATTTGAATACCACCTGGAATTCGTTTGCCGATGATGCCCTTGTGGGTACGGAAAACTCGAACCGTCAAGCCAATAGGTAAACCTTCGCCATCGGGGTCGTTCGACTCGTCGACGTTTCCAAAAGTCCAGATGGCTGCCGATTGGGTATTGCCTGCGATGAAGCCGCGGTACGACCATTCGTTGCCTACGTTAATACCTCGTGCTTGTTCAACACCTTGCCGGTCGAGATACCGCAGCTTGCCCCATTGGGGTACGCGTGCTTGCATCACTCCCTCTGCACCAGATACTCGGTGAGTGCTGCCGTCGTATTCAATGGAGTGGGTATGGCTGTGGTTGCTCAAAGCCTCGCCCTGTTGATCGGCATTTAGTTCAACATCATGGCGATGATACGCGTCGAGAGAAGTACGGCCCAGATAGCCATATTCGTCATCTGACGCCGCGGTACGCTTGAGCCCGGTCTCTTCCACTCGGTGAGTATGATCTAGCGACCGATCGACAAAGATATAGCTACAAACGGCCATCACAACCAGCATCGCTGTGCCAATGATTGTGAAGCCGATAATGCGTCCAAGGATGATCTCCCCAGCTCGCACTGGTTTGGTGACGACCGTATAAATTGTCTTGGCCTTGAAGTCACCCGGCAGACTGAATGCACTAAGAAGCAAGGCGATGCCCAGCACAAGATACGTAGTTGCAGTAAGTACAAAACTGATATAAAGACGCCCAGGGTTCTGTGCATCGGTCTTCAAGAACCAACCGGCAAACAGCAGGATGACAAAGAATACGAGCAACACAACGACCACGCGCCGTCGCCAAGCTTCCTTCACCGCCAACACGGACAAGGCCCAAACACGTCGGGGCGAAATCTGAAAGAGATCGCGAAAGGCGGACGTGACCGTTTGAAAAACCACGTCCCCCCCACGGAGCAGTCCGTGGCGAGCAGCAGCCACCAGATAGCCTACGATCAAAGCCAGCAGGCCAAACCCTAGCATTACCAGTACGAACTGAAGTAGTGCACCGACTGAGTCTTCACTACCCAGTAGCCACTGGAAATAAGGCAGGATATCGCGTTCGAGAACCATTGAGGAAAAGATGGAGCTAGGAGTTAGAGGAAAACAAAAAATGAACGAGCAAAGCAGAGATGGCTCGTCTAACCTTCATCGGCGACAGTCTCAGAAGCCCCCACCTTGGCGCGTCGGCCAGGTCGGGCTTCGCTATCACGTACGATCGAGAGGAACAGCTCTTCCAAAGTGGTCGTGGGATTGTCCATCTCCATCAACTCGCCGCTATGACGGGAGATGACATCGCGAATTTCATTTTGGCATTCTTTGGACAACCCACGAGCGCGAATTTGCGTGACATCCGCAACCGTTAGCAATTTGTCGACACGGTCGAGTTCTTTCAGCTCACCCTGATGCAAAATGGCAATGCGATCGCACACATCCTGAACGTCAGCCAAGAGGTGACTGCACATAACGACCGTTTTGCCCTCGTCCTTGAGTCGCAAGATCATGTCCTTCATTTCTCGCGTACCGATGGGATCAAGGCCGCTGGTCGGTTCGTCGAGAAGAATCAGGTCTGGGTCGTTGATTAACGCCTGGGCTAAGCCGATTCGCCGGCTCATCCCCTTGGAGTACTCCTGCAACGGGCGTTTACGAGCTTTGTCGAGTCCGACCTGTTTGATCAGTGCATCGACTCGCTCTTTGCGAACATCAGGCGACATGTCGAAAAGACGGGCGTAAAAATCTAACGTCTCCTCGGCATTCAGGAAGCGATAGAGATACGACTCTTCAGGCAAGTAACCCAGTCGCTCGTTCTTCCCTACGTCCGTGGCGCTCTTGCCAAAGACGAGCGCTTCGCCCTCGGTAGGAAACAACAACCCAAGGATCAGCTTGATGGTGGTCGTTTTTCCCGAGCCGTTTGGCCCCAGTAGGCCAAAGACTTCGCCTCGATGAACTTCCAGGTCGAGAGCCTTGAGGGCACGGACTTTCTGTCGGCCCCAAAAGTCGCGGTACACTTTGCTTAGTGCCCGCGTTTGAATAACAATTTCTTCACTCATAGGTCGAATTGGGGGAGTGATGGATTTGGTTGGATGAGACAAATAGATAGATCGAAAAATATAATGTGTCGCCAGCAATACCAGCGCACAGCAATCCGATGGGCAGTACGCTCGAACCACTACAAAGGTTCGCGCGAAAAAACATGTTTCTAAAACAACGTTCAACAACCCCGGGCAGTCGCCCGAAGTGAAGCCCTGAGTATAAGTTACACCTAGCAACGAAACAAGCGGCCACCCTCAGTGTGGCAAGGCTGACGGTTTTTTGAAGCTGGGCAATCTTGCAGGAAGCCCTGTGGGACTGTTTGCGTAGAATACCGTGAATTTTGACATCTGAGGGCTTCCTCGACAGGGAAACTAAGAGTGTAGCAGGATGTGGGAACGCTTGACAAAAGTACAAGTGTACTTACAATTACGTACAGATGTACCTATACGAAAGCTGTTGTCTAGGAGAAATCCCTGTGGCCAAACGACCAGAACTCTCAAAAGGGGAACTAACGGTCGCTCGTGCCGTATGGCGGCTCGAAGCGGGGACGGTTGGAGCCATCCACCAAGAGGTTTCTCGTAGCAGTGAGATGGATTATTCCACCGTCCAGACTTATCTGCGGCGTTTGGAAACGAAGGGATACCTACGCACTCGCCGTGACGGTCGCAATAAGATCTACAGCGCGAAGGTCGGTGCGGGGCAAGTGATCCGTCACACCGTACGCGATCTGGTCCAAAGATTGTTCGACGGGGAAGTCGTAGCGATGGTCAACCATCTGGTGCGAGACCACAAGCTCAATCGAACCGAAATACAGCAACTTCAAGAGTTACTTACGGAGTTGGAGGGCAAAGTCGATGAGTCATGAATTCGATTGGACCCGCCTGCTGGGAATGCAACTGTGGCAGTTGACGTTAGTGATACTGGTCGTAGGCTTATCGGCGATCTTTTTTCGTCGAAGTAACCCTCATTTGGCGTATGTCCTTTGGTTAGTCGTTTTGACAAAAGCACTTACGCCACCGTTGTGGGTGAGCAATCTGTCACTGCTGGGGAACTTATCCGCCCCGGCGTCGTGGCCAGCTTCTACGCTATTTACCGCAACAGAAAAATCGCTCCCCGACACTCTCGCGGCGAGAAGAGATTCTCAACCTAGTCGTGACACCCCCGCTGAAATCGTTTCTTCGGGGACGACCGAACAACCGATGCTGTCGGCATCTAACGGCAACCTGGCAAACATCGGTTGGATAGGTCTTGCCCAGTCTATTTGGCTGGCCGGCGCAGCTATCTTCGCCGGCTTCTCAGCATCTATCGTTTACCGACGGGGGCGTATTTTGCAGCGGACGCGGGTGCCGACGAGTGTGCAGCTAGAGGCGGCCGTCACTCGGATCGCAAAGCAGTTGGGAGTGCGGCAACGCGTGCAGGTGATTGTCACACCCGAGGGCCTGGGGCCTGCGCTGTGTGGCTTGTGGCGACCGACCGTAATTTTACCTCAATGTATTCTGGATGATACAACCCCAGCCGACCAAGATGCCATCCTCACTCATGAATTGGTTCATTTACGGCGAGGAGACAACTTGGTGGCAGCGTTGCAGTGCGTGGTTCAGATCGTTTGGTGGTTCCATCCCCTTGTGTGGTGGGCCAACCGGCGCATTTGTATTCTTCGCGAACGCTGCTGCGATCAGGAATCGATTTGTGCATTGGCGGGGTCGCCCTCAAACTATGCCGATTGCTTACTCAAAGTGTTAAGTGCTAAAGAAAAGCTGCAACCCGTTTATGGCTTTCCAGGTGTACGAACAATTCACATTACAGCTCAGCGCGTTAAGGAGATTATGACCATGTCAAATACGTTTCATGCTCGAACCCCCGTTTGGTGTTGGGCCACAGCACTGCTTACAGCTGTTTTTTTGTTGCCTGGCGCTTATGTGCCCTCCACGACAGTGGCAATAGCGCAGGAGCAGTCGTCTGACGCGAAGAACCGTAACGGCAGCAAAAGAAAATCTACTAGCTCAAAACAGTTGCTGCTCAAATATGGCGACGGAAAACCCGACGGCAAGAAAAGTATTGCCGGCACCGGCGAGATGATCCGTTTTGAGCTACCCGGCGAAGCGGGGCGAATTCGCGCGATCAAGGTCCATGGTTCTCGTTACGGTCATCCCCGGGCACCCAAAGAAGACGTCGAAGTAACGCTATTGAGTGAGGACATGACAGAGACCCTACACACCGAGCTTGTTCCTTACTCGCTCTTCAAGAGGCTCAAGAAAGCTCGCTGGACTTTCGTTCCGTTCAAAGAGCCGGTTGAGATGCCAAAAACATTTTGGGTTGTGCTGAACTTCAATGCCGAACGTACCAAAGGCGTCTTTGTGAGCTACGATACGAGTACGAAGGGCGAATACTCTCGCGTCGGCACCAGCGAGGAAGATGCCCAGGAGACAAAGTTCGATGGCGATTGGATGGTTCAGGTATTGCTGGCAAAGTAAATCCGCACAAACCCGCGTCCTACGCTGGCATCTCAATCACAATCTTCACCGCCCCATCCTGCCGGGTCCGCAGCATTTCGTAGGCGTCGAGTACATCAGCAAATGCAAAGCGATGGGTAATCAGCGGAGCAACCTCCGCCTCGCCGCTGGCGATCAAATCCAAGGCAATCCGTGTTGACGTTTGGTTTTCTTCAACCGCAGCTCCTACAATCGTCGTGGCTCGACAGCATTTGAGAAACAACCGATCGAAGTTGAACGCGAATGTCTGCGCTCGGGGGTAACCGAAATACAAGATATCTCCTCCCTTGCACACCAAATCGATCGCCAAGTTGATCGACTCGACTTCGCCTGCCGCTTCAACCACCACCTCAGCAAGCTCTCCGCCCGTAATTTTACGAATCGCCTCCATCGGATCGTGTAGCGAGTTGCAAACCGTGTGTGTGGCTCCATACCTTTCCGAAAGTTCTAGCCGAAACGGTTCCAAATCGAGAGCGATCACCTGAAGTGCTCCCATCCGTTTCAGTTGATAATTGAACCACAGCCCGGCCGACCCTTGTCCAATCACAACCACGCTCTTGCCAATAATATTCGGCAAACGCTGCGACGCATACAAGACCGTGCCAAACTGCTGAGCTTGCAACAGTTGTTCGAGCAACACCCCTGCGGGAAGCGGCAACACATGTTCGACGGGGGCCAAGTAATACTCGGCCATGGCCCGATGGCCTGGCGCTAACGCCAAAACTTCGTCGCCTACGGCAATGTCTGAGCCGTCAGCATCAATTGCTTCGACCACTCCCACCATCTCGTGCCCCGTTGTACCCGGGGGAAATGGATACGACTCGTCGGCAGCAAAATGCAACATCTGGACATCGCTGCCGCACAAAGAAAGCAGCGACGTGCGGACCAGCACATGCCCCGGCCGCATCTCCGGCTTGGGAATATCGACAATCTCCGCATGTCCGCGTGCAATAACTTGAATTGCTTTCATAGTTTTCTGTAGTGCTGTATGATCGCTGGTGATGGATTCCGGCCAAAACACGTCGGCCGACGAAATAATTTCTTTGCCTTATGCTAATAGACAAGTTCTCGCCAGCGATAGACGGTACTTCTAAAAAAATCTGCCTGATTCCGATGGACAAGCCCATGAAACGATTAGATCGTCGCCAAGCACTTGGTTTACTCGGTGCAACGTCACTAGGCGTAGCCACGCAGGTCAACTTACCCACCGCGTTTGCCAAGCCCATTACCAAACCAAAATCGGTAGCGGCAGTAATCACTTGGTACACCAAAGGTTCGCACTCCGACGTTATTCTTGGCAAAGTTCTTGAAGGTTGGAAACAAGATGGCGGCCTCGGGCCCAATCTAAAGCTTGCCTCGATCTACGTCGATCAATTCCCCGCTGGCGATCTGGCCCGATCGATGGCCGCGAAACATGACGTCCCCATTTTCGATACCATCGAAGGGGCGGTCACGGTTGGCAGCCGCAGCATACCCGTGGATGGTGTACTTAGCGTTGGTGAGCATGGCGACTACCCCACCAACAGCAAGGGGCAGAAGCTCTACCCGCGTCGACGTTTCTTTGCGGAGATTGCCGACACCTTTGAGAAGCATGGGCGCGTTGTTCCTGTTTTCAACGACAAGAATCTTGGGCCGGTCTGGAAAGATGCCCTTTGGATGTACGATCGAGCCAAGCAACTTAGTATCCCCTTGATGGCCGGTTCATCGCTTCCGGTCAGTTTTCGCAAACCCAATGTTTCGATACCGATGAACTGCGACATCGAGTCGGTCGTAGGCATTGGCTATTCGGGGCTTGATGTCTATGGAATCCATACCTTAGAAGTCTTTCAAGCTTTCGTCGAACGGCGTCGCGGCGGCGAAGTTGGTGTCGACTGGGTGGAATGTTTGACAGGCGATGCCATGTGGAAAGAAATCGATGAGGGCCGCATTGATGCCAATGTTTTTCAAACGGCGCTCGACGCCGTCCCGCACAGCACCAAAGCCGTTCGAGATTACACCGACGATCAAGCGTCTTTGTTTCAGTTTCAATACAAAGACGGCCTACTGGGCAGCGTGTTCATGCTTCCCGGCTATGCCTCGAGTTGCGGCTTGGCGGTCAAACTCAAAGGTCAGTCCCAGCCAGTTGCCACCTTGTTTGAAGAGCGTCCCGACCCACACTACCCACACTTTGCTTTTTTGCTACAAGCGGTCGAACAGATGTTCCACACGGGGCAACCAACCTATCCTGTCGAACGAACGCTCCTCACTGGCGGATTATTAGACCGCTTGCTTACCTCGCGCCAACAAGACGGCAAACGGCTCAACACCCCCGAATTAGCAATTGCCTACACCCCGGTCGACTATCCAAATGCTCCCAACCCGCCGTTAGGATACTTCACGAAATAACGGTTCTTCTCACTTACTTCTACGTCGCCCAATGAACAAGATTGTTTATCCACCGCTAACAGACGACCTGAAAGGCGGTTTTAGCTGGCGAGTACTCCATTACTTCGGAGCCGGCGCCATCATGGCTTCGGTGACCATTGGCAGTGGCGAAACCCTGTTTGCCTCGCGCAGCGGCGCAGTATTCGGTTACACGCTGCTGTGGTGCTTTCTAGGCGGCGCTCTGATGAAGGGTGTTCAGGTCTACGTTGGCGGCAGACACATGGTGCTTACTGGCGAGCATCCCATGACCCACTGGGGGCAAATGCCAGGGCCGCGCAATTGGGTACCTGTGGTCATCGGTTTGCTTAGCATCGCCAGCTTTCCCTTTTGGCTCGCCGGGCTGCCGCTCATGTTGGGACAGTGCATCAATTGGATTTTCGCTATCGATGTACAAGTTCTTGGCGTTACTCCCAGCGAATTCCAAGAGCTTTTCAAAGCCTTACCTGATGGCGATCCGAGGCTCCTCGAACTCTCTGAACTCTCTGAACAAGCCGCCCGACTACAGCTCATCCAACGTGCCTGGGCGACGCTTGCCATCATCGTGGCCGTCACGCTCACCTACATACAAACCTATGGCCTCCTCGAACGCGCTCAGCTCGTCATCATCGGAATACTATTGACGAGTCTGCTGGTTGCATGTGTGGCATCCGGTCCCGACTGGTCGATGGCCGTGGCTGGGCTCGTACCCACCATGCCCCATTACCCCGATTGGGTCCATCAATACGAAGATATCGCCAAAGACTCCGAAATCGTGTTTATCTGCGTTTGCCTAGGGGCCATTGGTGGAGGCACCTACGATTACCTGGGCTATCTCGGCTGCTTCCGAGAAAAAACCTGGGGGGCGTTAGGCCTCCGTGGCGATCAAGAAAACGAATCCAATCCCACGGACGATTTTGAAATTGATTCGAGCGAAGAAAATACGCGCCTTGGTCGCGGTTGGCTCCTTCCCGTGCAAATCGACGTTGGCGTAGGCTTTCTTGCCGTCATCGTATTTACTGCCTGCTTCATCATTCTAGGCGCTGTCATTCTCAACCCCGATCAGGCAGTCCCAGACAAGTTTGCCTTGCTTTCCAAACAAGCGCGCTTTCTCACCAATTTTCATCCCGCGCTGCTCTACGTCTACCAAGTCGGCATCTTCATGGCCTTTTGGGGGACTATCTACGGTGGCTACGAAATCTATCTTCGCACTACCTACGAATGTCTACGGCCCATGAGTGCCCGTTTCCGCAAGATGCCGAAAAAGACGATTCGAAATTGGACGCTTGCCTACTGTGCGACCGGGGCCCTGCTGTTGGTTTGGTTCGGCGGCGACGACCCGGCCGCTATGGTGAAGCCAGCTGCCATCATCGGTGGCGTTTTTACCTGTGGGCTCTGGTGCTTCGCGATGATTTGGACCGACCGCCGCTTCCTACCCAAGTCGCTGCAGATGCCCCCCTTGCTACTTATACTAACGGTTATCTCCGGCACCTTTTTAACCGGCCTGGGAATGCTCAGCATTTGGAAAGAATATGTCTCTCATCTCTTCGTTAGCTAAAAAAGAAATTAGCCACAGATAAACACCGATAAACCCATCGCTGCAAAACCGCAATCAAATAGGTAGGAATTGTCTCGCAAAGGTGTTAAGTCGCAAAGGAAAGACAAGAAAGGAAGTGTCTCGCAGAGGCTCAGAGACAGCAGAGAAAATCAGAATGCCATAACTCTGCCGTCTCCGCGTCTCTGCGAGAGTCCAATTTTGTAGCTCCGATCATCCAATGTTCAATGACACGTCGTTTTTTACTGTTGTCTGACAATATCTGCGTTCACCCGTGTCCATCTGTGGTTCCATTTTGTTATTGTTGAGTGATTCTGCAAGGGTTTTGACCAGCGATAGCCACTATCATTCCTGAAGAACCAAAAGGATTTTGTGAAAATATGGCGTTTCTTCAAGTTCATGCCGACGACGATATGCTGGTTGCTCTCAGCAATTTTCAACGTGGCGATGTTATTCGGCACGCTGGACAAACCCTCACCTTGCTCGACGATGTACCGGCAAAGCACAAGTTTGCCATCCGAGACTTCGGCGTCGGCGACCGACTCCGAATGTACGGCATCGTTGTCGCCAAAGCTCGCCATCCGATCCGCGCCGGGCAGCGGCTCAACACCGCCAACATCGTACATGCGACCGACGACCTTATTGACCGCAGCACAATCACCAATAAAATCCCTTCTGCGACAAACGCTTGGCAGCCGCCCGACGTCACCCGTTGGCACGGTGCTACTTTCGATGGCTTCGCTCGCCAAGACGGTCGAGTTGGTACCCGAAATCATTGGCTCGTCGTCCCGCTGGTCTTTTGCGAGAATCGTAACCTTCGTGTCATGCGAGAGGCGATGCTCGAAGAGCTTGGCTATGCCACCGACGCCAGCTATCGAAACTACACCCGTCGCCTCATTGATCTGTTGGCCGAAGGGAAGTCTCACGACCAAATCGTCGAGGTACCACTCGAACACTTCGCACCGGCAGACGGAGCTAAACGGATTTTCCCCAACGTCGACGGCATCAAATTTCTCGCCCACGATGGGGGCTGCGGATGTGGCTACGACGATGCCCTCAACCTTTGCCGTCTGCTCGCCGGATACATAAATCATCCCAACGTCGCTGGTGCAACGGTTCTTAGCCTCGGCTGTCAAAAATCGCAGATCGCCGACCTTGAAAACGAACTGCACAAACTCAATCCCCAATTTCAAAAGCCGCTCTACATCTTCGATCAGCAAAAACTTGGCACCGAACAGACGCTATTGGCCGAAGCCATTCGCCACACTTTTGCGGGGCTTATTGGAGCCAACAAAGCTCAGCGGCAGCCGGCTCCTCTTTCGCAACTCACGGTGGGGCTTGAGTGCGGCGGTTCGGATGGTTTTTCGGGCCTCAGTGCGAATCCAGCGATCGGCCACTTCAGCGACCTGCTTGTTGCTTTGGGTGGCAAGGTGATTCTCTCTGAATTCCCCGAACTGGCAGGCTGCGAAAATAATCTCGCTAGCCGTTGTACCACGCCCGAGGTAGCCGACCGTTTTCTTAACCTTATGAAGGGTTACGAATCGCACCTCGTTGCCGATGGCAACTATTTCGAGAACAACCCCTCGCCCGGCAATATCCGCGATGGCCTGACGACCGACGCCATCAAGTCTGCCGGTGCGGCACGCAAGGGAGGCAGCTCGCCGGTTACCGATGTGCTCGATTACCCTGAACCCGCAACTAAACCGGGGCTTAATCTCCTATGCACCCCCGGTGGCGACGTCGAATCGACCACAGCCATGGCTGGCAGCGGTGCCACTGTGATGCTGTTTTCCACGGGCCTTGGCACTCCCACGGGGAACCCGATTTCGCCGGTGCTGAAAATTTCGTCCAACACCGAATTAGCCCAGCGGATGCCAGATATCATCGATTGCGATGCCGGGGGCATCATCGCTGGCAACGAGACTATTGAATCAATAGGGGGGTATCTCTTAGACTTAGTCGTTGCCGCGGCCAGCGGCAAACAGCCAAGCAAAGCAGAACTGCTGGGACAAGACGATTTCGTCCCTTGGAAACGCAGCCTCACTTTTTAACCATCCCCCCATCTTGCGTGGAGCGACTGAGAACGTGACAAAAATCGAAGGCATTTTCACACCGACCATTGTTCCCTTGGACGATCACGGACGTATTCACGAAGAAGAATTGCGCCGCTATATCGATTGGCTCATCGATCAGGGCATCTACGGGCTTTACCCAAACGGCTCCTCGGGCGAGTTTACTCGTTTCACCGTTGAAGAGCGCCGACGGATCGCAAAGATCACCATCGAACAGGCCGCCGGTCGTGTCCCGGTATTGGCCGGGGCGGCTGAGGCAAACGTCAAAGAAACCCTAGCCGCTTGCGAAATCTATTGCGAATACGGCGCTACGGCCGTCGCTATCGTCGCCCCGTTTTACTACAGCCTAGGCCCAGAGTCGGTCTACGAATACTTCCGCGAGATCGCTGTCAATTCTCCCATCGACGTCACGCTCTACAACATTCCCATGTTTGCAAGCCCGATCGACGTGCCAACCATCCAGCGTCTGTCCGAACTCGAGCGCATCGTGGGCATCAAAGACTCGTCGGGCGACATGACCTCGATGATGAACATGATTCGTGCCGTGCGCCCTTCGCGTCCCGACTTCGTCTTTCTCAACGGTTGGGAAGCCGCTCTGGTGCCCATGCTATTGATGGGATGCAACGGTGGCACCAACGCACTCAGCGGAATAGTCCCCGATTTCTTCCGCCGTATGTACGAAACTACGCGAGCTGGCGATATCGAAGCGGCCCGACAAATGCAGTTCCAGCTTCTCGGCTTGTTCGACGCAGTGGTTGGCAACTTTGAATTCCCGCTGGGAGTCCGCGCCGCGGTGGCTGCCCGTGGTTTTCAAGTTGGCAAGAGCCGACAACCGGCAGGCCCCGAACAGCAGGGCCGCCTCGACAAGATCGTCGAAAGCATGGCCCCCAGCCTTGCCGCCATGGGCTACGACGATCTCGAAAAATTCTGTGCTGGATAAGTTCCTTACTTGGGAGCTTCTCCAGCCTTCACCGGATTTTCGGGTCGCTTGGTGACAGGGATAAACTTCTGTGCTCGTTCGCTGTAAATCTCGCCCACGTAGAGATTGCCCGTGCTATCGGTGGCCAAGCAATGGATGCCCACGGCTTCGCCCGGCTTGAGGCCCGATACGTCGGGGTTGTTTTTGTCGTCGCCGATATCGCCGAGCGGAATCTGCCACATCTGTAGCAGTCGGCCATCGGTGGAGAAACGCATGAAAACTTGATCTTTGAACTCGGGGTACTTACCATCTCGTAGCCACCAGTGAGGCGACGAACCACAGACCCAGAACTCGTCGTCAGCGGTAATCGAAATCCCCCAGGGCATAATGAGATTGGCCCAAACATCAAGCAAGTTTCCATCCTGGTCGAATACCTGGATTCGGCCACTGTTGCGATCGGCGATGTAAATTTTGCCTTTGCTGTCGATCACAATCGCATGGGGCAAAACAAACTTGCCCGGCTCGGTGCCATATCCGCCCCATTCTTTGATGTATTTTCCGTTTTTGTCGAAATGGACGACACGCCGATTGCCATAGCCGTCGGTGACGAAGATATCGCCAGCAGGCGTGATCGCCATGTCGGTAGGCATGTTGAAATGCGTCTCGTCTTCGCCCTTTTCGCCCCGCACCCCAAGCGTCTGCAACAGTTCGCCTTCAGGGGTAAACTTCTGCACGATATGCAAACCAAAGTCGGCTACCCAGATATTGCCTTCGTGGTCGATACGCAGTTGATGCGGGTCTTTGAACATGTCTTGGCCCCAAGACCGAACGAACTTGCCATCAGCCGTGTATACCTGTACCGGGTCGGCGCCCTTCTTGAAAATCCACACTTGGTCTTTGTCGTCGATAGCTAAGCCCGAGACCCAACCTTTGCGGCCAATGTTTTCGGGGATCTGCGGCCAAGTGGGATCAGGGTCGTACTCGGTAACAGTCGGCTGTTTGGAATAGCCCAAGTTCTGTGCAGAAGCTGTCGAAGCATCGACCAGAAAAATGAGAACAGACAACAAGACAAAGAGTCGGGTAAACATCGGTAAATTTCCTCAAGAAGATTTTTTATTAGTAACACTTTAACCGAGTGAAGCAGAATAGAACCCATCGCGGCCTCTGCCCGCAATCAAATAGGTAGGAATTTCACGCAAAGATTGTCCGTTAGACGTCAAGCGGAATTTAGAGTGGGATCGAAAATAGTTTGATTTTTCAGTACGCCGTAGATGATTTGGAC
>JAADGV010000030.1 GCA_013152205.1 Planctomycetota bacterium | reverse complement strand
GGCATTCACATGGTGGTTGTATCGCTGGTCTGGCGACTGACAAAGCGGAATTATTGAGTATCTCCTTTACTCACTCCGTTGTCAGGAAATGTCTCGATGGCCAGCTTAGAACTTGATCCTGCATCGGGCCGATACCGCGTCCGATTTCGTTATGCAGGGCAGTCGTACAAACGCTCGCTCCGCACCAAGCATCGCCGAGTGGCGATGGCCTCGTTGGGACAGGTAGAGGAGTCGCTGCGGCTCTTAGGGCTGGGCATGACCGAAGTGCCCTCCCGAGTTGAAGTCGGGGCGTTCATCGTTTCTGGGGCCAGATCACGCCACGAGAAACGCCCTCAATCGCCAGTGCAGACTTTGGCAAAGCTATTCAGCGTTTACGAACAGGAATTGCCCCCTGGAGCCAAAGAAGAGCGCACCTTGGAAGGCGAGAGAATTCATTTCAAGCACCTGCTGCGGCATCTGAAACCGACGACAAAAACCGCCACTCTCTCGACGAATGTGGTGCAGAAGTATGTCGGAAAGCGTTCCCAGGATAAATTTCACGGCAAGTTCATTGGCCCTGACACTATCAAGAAAGAGATCACCACGCTTCGTTTAGTGTGGAACTGGGCCAAGAAGCAAGGGTATCTCGACTCCCCGCCTCCCGTGGATAGCATCATCTATCCCAAACGAGACGAAAAGCCGCCCTTTATGACCATGGCGGAGATAGAGCGGAAAATTCGCCTGGGCGGTTTTTCGGCTGAACACGAAACGGAGCTTTGGGAAGCCCTCTATCTCAACCGCAATGAAGTTGACGAATTGCTTGACCATGCGTCCAAACAAAACCGGGAACCGTTTGTTTTTCCGATGTTCGTTTTGGTAGCTCATACAGGTATGCGGCGGAGTGAGTTATTGCGCTCCGAAGTTTCAGGTTTTGATTTTGAGGGACGAACGATTTCAGTCCGAGAGAAGAAACGCAGTCGCAAACATGCTTTAAGCTTTCGCCGCGTACCTATGTCGGTCTTGGTAAAAAAGGTCTTCAAAGAGTATTTTTTCAAGCATACGGGCAATGTTTACACCCTCGCCCGGCCGAATGGGCAACCACTGTCACAAGGCGATGCCACACGTAATTTCAAAGCCACACTCAGGGCCTCGCAATGGGAAAATGTGCGTGGCTTTCATGTACTTCGGCACTCCTTCGCCTCCAATGCCGCCGCAGAAGGAATCGATCAACGGATGATCGACGAATGGATGGGGCATCAAACCGAAGAAATGCAGCGTCGCTATCGCCACCTAGCTCCCAGCCAACAACACGCAGCCATCGATGCCGTATTCCAACATGAGCGCCAAGCGAGTTAACCGCAAGAAAACCGTACCAACCAAACAATACTGTTTTGACTGTGAGTGAAGCCATGTTACCTAATGGGAAGAGGAGAAAATACGATGACCAATATGCCCGACCGCCCGTTAACCGCCGAAGAATGGGAAGCTGTTCGCAAAACACTCGACATTCTTCAGGAGGCCCAGCATCTTACCGAACATGCCAGCCAAGCCCTGTGCCCCGTTCCGGGATTTGCAGACGAGTGGAGCGAATTGGCCGTTGCATGGGAAGCGGTAAAAAAAGGCTGGCATTTGGTTGAAGCCCGTAGGATGCAAATCAGGCAGCATGAAAATTCCAGCCCGAAACCGATCGAGTCCTCTTTCTATCGCCCATTGGCGATGCTCAACGTGCTTGACTTGGAGATTCAACTGTCTGAAAGCTCGGGTGACAACAGCTCGCCATAGACCTGCACCTGGAAGTCCCCCTCCTCGTCGATCCAAACTGCAACGGGCGGGCTGAGCGTAGTGCATGTATCGGTTTGACGAATCTTTTCCATCACCATGCCGACATCGAGATGCTGCGGATCGACGTAAAACACCTCTCGGGCAATCTCCGTCAACTTCTCTTGGCGGAGGCTAAGAACTGCCTGATAGACCGACGTGGGTCGCTCGGACGTTTGGACCTGTTCCGCGTCTTCCGGATAGTAAAACTGCTCGGTAAATGAAAGTGCGTAAGACATGGCTCTGCTTACTCGTAACTGGGATACATGACGGCTTGATACTCGGCTCGGTTATAGCGATGAATATCAATACACTCCTGCAAGAATTTTCGCCGTGATTCCCTCGGCATGGATCGATAGGTCTTGTACCCCTCAACGAGACGAGAAATCACAAGCTTGAATACGGCTCGGTTCGATAAACCAACGTGGCATTCACGATCAATGATCTGTCGAGTGATTGGATGCGTAGCGTGCTTTCTTTCAGCCAGGGCGTCAAAAGTTTCTTTGCTCATTCGCGGTTCTCCAGGTTGCTGGGCATAATGCGCGGGACAATGGCACAGTTCACTCGCGATTGTCAAACTTTACGTGCCTCACAAGTTTCTACCACACCGCAACATTGAAAGTTCTTGCTTCTCCTGTCGCCAATATGCAACAGCTTGTGCTTTGCATATTTACTGAGTGAGAGGGCGAGCATGAAACTCGATATTTACCAAACGGTCACCGACCGCATTTCAGAACTCATGGAACAAGGAACAGTGCCTTGGAGACGACCAATCAAAGGAAACGGCGGAGACGGTTTTCCGAAGAATCTCACAAGCGGCAAACAGTACCGGGGCGTCAACGTCTTTTTATTGGCGGCGATGAGTTGGCTGCAAGGTTATGAGTCGAGCTATTGGCTCACGTACAAACAGGCTCAGCAGCTAGAGGGGCAAGTCAAAAAAGGAGAAAAATCCTCGCTGGTCGTTTTTTGGAAACGTCTTGCTGTGGAAGACAAGAAAACAAACGAAAAGAAGATCGTGCCGATGATCCGCCATTATCGTGTGTTCAATGCCGACCAGTGCGATGGCATCACACCACCAGACAAACTACCGCCCGATGAAAATGTCCTGCCGTTTGAGCCAATTGCGGAAGCAGAAAAAATCGTCAGCGGTTATCACAACCCGCCTGAAATCGAACACGGAGGCAGTCAAGCCTACTACCTGCCGAAAGAGGACAAAATCAAAATCGCCGAAGCCAAAGATTTCTACAGTCCCGAGTGTTATTATGCCACGCTATTTCACGAATTATCTCACAGCGCCGGCCATACCAAACGCCTAAATCGGGGCATCGACGAAAAGCTAAGCGCCTTCGGCAGCGCCGACTATTCGCGAGAGGAACTTGTAGCTGAGCTATCAGGGGCGTTCTTGTCAGCGTCAGCCGGTATTTCCCCTCCGACCATCGAGCAGTCCGCCGCCTACATTAACGGCTGGTGCAAGAAGCTCAAAGACGACAAGAAGTTGATTGTGGTCGCCGCCGGGGCAGCACAACGGGCCGCCGATCATATCTTGGGGGTTACTTTTGAAGCCGATTAGAGCTACGGCAATAGGAGGACAAAGGAGGAAGTGAGCCTCACTCAGGAGATGGCGGTTCTTTTTTCCGCGACTGATTTTTCTTGTGGCGATCGAACATCGATTGAATCAACTCTTCGCTCATCCGCATCGACGTTTTTTGCAGAGCGTGAATTGCTGCATGTAGATCGACGAGGTGGCGATTGGACGCTAGTTCAAGAACTCCAAGCGTACCGATAATCTGAAGACCAAACTGGCGGGCAGCCGCTCTTCCATCGAAATCATCAATCAACAGCAGTTCTGCATCAATCTCTCTGGCAAGACTGATAGCGGCTTCCTCGCCTTCGTCGATATGGGGGATTGGCTCAACTGTACGCGGGGACTGAATGCAAAGCCAACTTGGCTTTTGAGCCATGAAGTCCGACACCGCTTGGGGTGCATGGGGATGCGAAAGCTCACTGGCAACTTGATCGGGAATGACAACCTGCCCAAACAGCTTGGGAAACAGGTCTTCCTGGCCAATGAGAATGAGATAATGGATCGGCGAGGTATCGGCAACAACAAGCATTATGCGTCGTTTTCAAAGACTTGATGAAGGGTCTGGCGATCGTCGTTGAGGTCTTCAACCGAGTAGTTGGTACCTACGTGATGATCTGCAAGCCATTGCTCTGCTTCCCATCGTGTCGAGACGCCGAGTAATCGCCGCAGGGTGCTTATGCCAAAGCGACGGTCTTGATAGCCTTGGATGATAAAAGCTTCCTTGGCCGCTTGACCAATATTCTCAAACATTCCTTCCAGGTCGCGTTCCAAATCGGGCGGCAATTCGAATGAAACGGTCATGGTCAGCACTCCCTGAAAAATTAAAAGACTAATGGAATTATAGCATCCTAGAGTGAACAAAAGCAATAATAATGGTTCGGTAATCCAATTGACCGGCTCGTTGTCACGGATTTCCTCCCGTGATAAAACCGGACCAGAGGAGTACCAAGAGGGCCGAATTACAGCAGCTTATCGACGAAGCCGTTGAAGAAGTTCGCACGCATGGGCCTTAGCTGAATCGTCTCGTAGGTTCGGCACAGAAGCTCTGACGGGAACAAAAAATCCTTGCTCCCTCCTCCCCGGTTGCGGTAACGTCATTTGTCGGGCAATTCCCGCCGGACTAGGCTTAGAAACCTGCCACACATTCAGCCTTCTGGTTGGATGACGATTGAATAAAGCCTTGTGCCGAATAGATCGTGCCATCGTGTGGTGGTTTCTAACGTCCAACCACCAAGGAAGGCAAAAGCATGGGCAGCACTACATCTACTTTAGCGTTCACGATCCGGCATCACAGGGTACGGTGATCGATTTTATCCAGCAG
>JAADGV010000114.1 GCA_013152205.1 Planctomycetota bacterium | reverse complement strand
AACTTTTCGGCAAATTGTTAAAGCAGCCAAGCAGGTCTTACATAAAACCACACTCGACGACATCGAAGCCATGTACATGCACTGCGGCTACACGGAACATAAAAAAGTAAGTTGCTCTAGTGCAAATCTTCTTTAATTGACACGCTTTAACTCGCTACTGCTGCACAACACTGCCCATTTCGCTTAACGATTCCAACGTAAACAGGCCCGAGTTGTGGCCATCGCTAAAGTGGATTGCATACGCATAACGACCCATCGGCTCCATGTGGGCAATCCGAAGCGGCTCGGTTTCAGCCATCGAAATGACAGGCAAACTGGTGGGGGAGGGCGGTGGCGATTTTCTTTTCTCCGAGCAATTCGCACATGGACATTCATTCCGTAACTCGGCAACTCGATACTGGCGGGTTTCGCCATCGTTCCATTCGATTTGCAAACGACCGTCTTCAAGTAGTTTCAGTTGAGTGGGTTGTCGTGTCATGCCCTTATTGTTTGCCTTTTCTCAAGTCGACAAATCGTTTACCTTTTCCCTCAAATCGTGGCAACGACATGGTCGGGGCGAGTCGAACATCGACCTTCAACCCAAGCCGCAATTGAAGTTCTTTGGCAATGCGGTCGGGTTCACGCAAGTGATCTTCCACCTCAATGACCAGTTCATCCATCTCACCACGCTTTCGAGCAGTGAGGCGATACTCAACCACTTCGGGAAAGCTGCGCAAAATCTGCTCGATCGAACTGGGGTAAATGTTCATGCCACGAATGACCAGCATATCGTCGGCTCGGCCTAGTACCCCTCCCTCCAGCAAAACAAAGCGATTTGCCCCGTCGTCTTGCCAGATGGGTCGCACCAGGTCGCCCGTGTGATAGCGGAGGATTGGCATTCCCGCCCGCCCGAGCGAGGTGAGGATCAGAAGCGAAAGCTCGCCTTCACTAGCCGGTTTGCCGGATTCAAGCGAAATAAACTCGGCGATAAACTCGCTTTCCAAAACATGCAGCCCACGCTGATTTCGATCACCGTATCCCCAGGGGCCGACTTCGCTGGCGCCACTATGGTCGGTGATTCTCGCGTTCCAAGCGGTTTCGATTCGTTCGCGTACTGCTGGAATCGATCCTCCTGGTTCGCCCGCAACAACGATTTTATTGACTTCGCAATGAGCCAAGTTAATGTTGTGTTCTTCAGCCACCTCGACCAAATGCAAAGCATAGGTGGGCGTGCAGAACATCGACGTGGTGCCCGTCCTTTGCAGTAGATCGAGCCGTGCCAGCGAGTTCATGCCTCCGCCCGGAATCGACAACCCGCCACGTTCTGCGATGGCATCACGGGCGCTCCAGAAACCGATGAAAGGCCCAAACGAAAAGGCCAACATCGCCCGGTCTGCCGGAGTGAAATCTGCGGCATCCAATACATATTGCCAACAGTCCACCCACCAAGTCCAGTCGTCAGCCGTATCGAATACCGGCAGCGGTCGACCGTGCGTCCCCGAAGTTTGGTGATAGCGCACATAGCGATCAAGCGACCAGGTGAGATTCGCCGGCATCATATGACCAGCGCCGTCTGGCAGCAGTTCGTTCTTCGTCGTATAGGGAAGCTCCGCCAGTTGTTCGAGGCTGTCTAGCTGGGTCGGACAGTTGGCCAGCTTGTCGGTATAGAATTGGTTGGCCGGAACGATGGTCGCTAGCAATTCATTCAGTTTGACTAACTGATGGTCGGCCAGAGCTTGCCGATCAAGCGATTCCATCCGGCGGCGATATTCACCACTTGAGTGACTCATGATATCTCGTTCCAACTTCTGCCTGTTACCCAATAGCACACGAGGGTGAATCGGAAACAAGGATAAATCGAGTTCATCGCTCGATATGGTAGATCTCGATTTTACGGTACAAGGTTGCACGTCCAATGCCAAGTAGCTTGGCAGCTTCGGGTACGCCGTCTGCGGTGCGTTTGAGGGCTTCGACGATCAGCTTGCGTTCCCAGTGTTCGATTTGCAAGGAGTCGAGTTCTTCGCCGTCGCCGCTATCACGCAACCCCAGGTCGCAGGGGCGAATCTCGTTTTCGTCGGCCAAAACGACCGCACTGTCGATCACATTACGCAGCTGACGAACATTGCCAGGCCAGCGATAGTTTAGCAACTGTTGGCGGGCCGCATCGCTCAATTCCAAATTTGGTCGGCCACGGTCGTTGCGATAATGATCGAGGAAAAAATCGACCAGCAGTTCCGTGTCCTCTTCCCGATCTCGTAAAGGCGGGATAACCAATTCGAATACAATGAGCCGGTAGTACAAGTCCTCTCGAAATCGTTTCTCTCGGACGTAGCTTTGCAAGTCTTGATTGGTTGCTGCGATCACACGCACGTCGACTTGTACTTCCGTCGACGCACCGACCGGCAGAAAGGGGTGCCCTTCTAAGATACGTAGCAACTTGGCCTGACCATCGAGCGTTAGCTCACCGATCTCGTCCAAGAAAAGCGTACCGAGGTCGGCCTGTTGGAAATACCCACTGTGATCGCGATCGGCACCGGTAAAGGCGCCCGCCTGATGGCCGAACAGTTGGCTTTCCATCAGATCTTTGGGGATCGCAGCACAATTGACCGAGACCATCGGGCGATCAGCGCGATGGCTCGCATGATGGATTGCCCGAGCGACCAGTTCTTTGCCGGTGCCGCTTTCGCCACAAACCAAAACACAGCCTGGCGCTGGGCCAACTCGCTTGATCTTGCTTTTCAAATCCATCATCGGCTTGCTTTCGCCAACGAGCTCGTCATAACCGGGCGACACACTTACTAGCCGCTGATAGTCGTTTCGTAGCGCGACCTCGCTTCGCGTACGAACCAACGCGATAACCACCAGATTGGCTACCGCGATGATGAAATCGAAATCCGATTGGCGGAAACGCCCGTTCTCCAGGTAAACATGGATCGCGCCGAGCGTCCGGCGTTCTCCATCCTCGCTTTTGCTCACCAAGGGCGCACAGACGGCATCGGCAAAGCTTTGCACTCCGCTTGATTCGGAATCGTCCGATTGATTTGCCACCCAAACAGCATGACCCTGGCGAAGCACTAATTCAGTTAGCGACTGATTCAAGACCACTCGGTCTACCGCATCCGCGGGGATGACCACCTTGGGCCGCAGTTGCTCGTTGTCGTCGACCCACAAGAAACCCACCACCGCTGCCTTCGTACGCTCTTTCAATAACTCAAGCGCTACCTGAGTAACTTTTTCGGGCTTTCCGCAGCCCAGCAAGTGGATGCTCAGTTGGTAGAGCAGCATAAGCTCCTGCACCTGCTCGGGAGTCGGCAACGCCGCCAGCACCTCCTCGTTGCTCTGCTGCACGGCGATGGGTAGATCCTGAACGATCGTTTGCGTCAGATTCAGTTCGTCCGTATCTGCTGTGGCCGGTTCGTCGGAGAGATGAAGCTCGAATTCGCTCGAACCAATTCGCACAACGTGCTTATCTCCAAGCGTTGCCTCGGCAATCTTCTGGCCGTTTACCAACGTACCGTTTCGGCTATTGTCGTCTCGAAGTACCCAGCGGCCTTCTTGATAAGAAATGATGGCATGAATACGCGAGCACATCGGGTCGGGAACCGAAATATGGCAATCGGTCCCTCGCCCCAGATATGTTTCACGGCTAGGGTCTAGCGTGTAGTTCGTGCCCGACTGATTGCCGGTTAAAATAGTGAGAAAAGCGTACACATCACCGAGCGCAGGGTGCTTTGGGTTGATTGTTAGAAACAGTTCCATGAAGTCGAAAAAGTCTTCTCATCGCCGGTTCGCTTTGCCTTTAAGAACATTTTCAAACCAGCTTGGAGAAGAGCTTCAATCCTACCCGACAACGGCCAGTTTGGAAACGGATCGTACAGCCAGCGTGCGGATATAATGCCCCACTTTGCCGAATTCGCGCCCCGTCCGCCGCATCTTGTGGCTAGGATTCGGCTTTGTTAAGCTCAAAGAGTTGGTCTGCAAAGAGTTGCGTGGGAAAAGCAGGTGAGTCTCGTGCCAACTACATCGGGCTGTAGCTCAGCTTGGCTAGAGCGCTGCGTTCGGGACGCAGAGGCCGGAGGTTCAAATCCTCTCAGCCCGACTCGGTAAAACCTTGTCTTTTGTGACTTGGCTTCAATTATTGAAACGTCAAATGCGCGTTTTAATGCACGAAATGGAAGCCAAGCGATGCCGCGTCAGCCGAAGCCCTATTCTCCGTAAGCAAACCAAGAGTTGCTACTGTTCTATTGACGGTCGCCAAATTCATCTTGGGAAAAATCGTGGAATCGCCTTCGAGAATTTTTACGAGTAAATGGCTGATCGGAATCAGGTCAAAAACAAACTCTCAACGCTCTATGAACTCTCTCAAGTCTACCTAGACTGGTGTCGGGGAACCGCAAACCTGTCACATACCTTCCACAATCACCCGATTAGCACTGAATCTCTCATGGCAAAAAAGAAAAAGGCTGTAAAAAAAGCAGCTACTGCTAAAAAGAAAGTCGCTCGAAAGCGAGCAACCGTGGAAGCAGTTACAAATAATATCGCTGCAAATTCTCGGAAAGCGATTTTGCATTTGGGCACACTAGCGAAGAATATAGATGTTCAGTTGAGCTACAAAATTGTGCGGCTTTTTTCTGAGGGCTTATACCAAAGTGCAAATAAGGCGTTCGAGGAACTCATAACAAATTCTTTTGATGCTGGCGCAACAGTAGTGAAGGTATTATTACCAAGCGATCCAACCGACGAAAATGCAATGATAGCGATTGCGGATAACGGATCGGGAATGGATTCTGCGATAGCCCAAGATTGACGGATACCGGGCGGGACAATTTTTACGCCGCAATTGCCGGGGCGTGATCGGCTTCGTATTGGTCAGGGGTT
>JAADGV010000052.1 GCA_013152205.1 Planctomycetota bacterium | reverse complement strand
TCAGGGGCTCGCCCCTGACCAGCCAAAGCTTAAACAATCATTGAACTCTCCCGGTACCTTGTTGGCAATCTCATCGTATAAGGCGCTAAGGCGCAAAGTGATTTGATTGTTTTCTTGACACAATTTTTTGAAAGAAGAAACCGCTAATCTCATGTCTTTTTTTCGCATTTCTTTCACCTATTAGCGTGTATTAGCGCTGATTAGCGGTTCCCTTTTTTTGTTTGCGGCCAAAGGCCGCGTTATGTATTCCGTGGTAAACCAAAACTTTTTTTAAACTTCTTTCATCGATTCCATGCCAAAATATACCTACGAAAATTGCCGTTTTCACAAAGATGGCGAACCCTTTTTTGTCATTGCCAGCGATTACCACTACTTCCGCGATCGTCGCGACAATTGGGAAGACCGCCTCACCAAGTTAAAAAAATTGGGCGTTGGACTGATTACTTTCTACACGCCATGGCGCCATCACTTGCAGATGGTCGATGGCACGATCAGTTACGACTTTACTGGCGAAACCAAAGATAGCCGCGACTTGGCGACTTTTCTCAAACTTCTGAAAAGCGTGGGGCTGTTGGGCATCTTCAAGCCTGGGCCGTTCGTTCACTCCGAGCTAAACGTCGGGGGCCTGCCCGACATTGTCACCCCGACGTTCAATCCCGAAATCCCGGGGATGCGCCGCTTCGACGATAGCCCAGTACGCTGGTGCTACGACAACGCGATTCTGCCCGCACCTTGCGACCCGACCTACGACCACTTGGTAAAGGGTTGGCTCGAGGCGGTCTGCCCGTTGGTTGCACCTTATGCGGGCGAAGAGGGGCCGATAGTCGCCATTCAACTAAATGATGAAACCATCTTTTGCTGCTCGAACGATCCTCCTTGGCGTTTGGGTTACGAGCCCTCGTCGATGGAATTCTTTCACAATCTGTTGCGAGAGCGCTACGGCGACATCGGGCAATACAATGCGTCGCACGGCACCGACTATCCGTCTTTCGATTTTGTGACAGGCCCCCAACCTTTGGATGGTGAGCGGCGAGAAAAGCATCGTCCGCAGCAACCCGAGGACGTGCTGTCTTACGTCGACTGGGCCGAACATCAATGGCGTCTGCGGCGCGACACTTACGTTCACTACAAAGACGACTTCGTCAATATCGACGTCCCCTTCCTGACGAATTACGCCGGCATCACGCCCCCGATCGAGCAAAACATTCCAGAAATCACCCCAGACAATGCCGACGTCGTGCCAGAGAAGTTGGCCAAAACCTACGCCGACTGGTGGTTCGCGATGAATCGGGTCGACCAAGACGTGGTCGACGGGGCACACGAGTACGGCCTCATTAGCTGGCTCGGGGTGGCAGCGTACGACGAGGTGGTTTTCGATCGCTATGTGAACACTGCACGCCGTCGCCGCGGCATCAACATGGAAGAGAACTGGGGCTTTGCCGCGTTTTACGACGAACGTAGCAAGTATCCCATCGTGCCGGTGTTTCAAACTTTGGTATCGATTGCCGCAGGGGCAACAGGCTACGACATTTACACCGGCACCAGCACCGATTACTGGGACGACTCGCTGGACCGTGTAACCAAAAAGCAATGCCCCACGTTCCCGTCCGATGCTCCGATCAACGAAAAGGGCGAGCCGGGAGTGCTGTACGAAGCCGCGGCGATGATCAACAAATGGTTCAACGCCAACGGCGACGCACTGATGCACTGCGACCCAGAAAACGAAGCGGCCTACATGCTCTATGCCCCGTATGCCGCCGTGGCTTCGTGGGTGCCCGACCAAGATCATTGGGCCATTGCCGGCCACGACATCCCCCGCTGCGGCTACGAAGCCCTCGAACCCTGGTCAAGCTCGCTTCAGCGCGCCGGTTTTTCGCCAATCATGCAAGAGCTAGAAACGGCAAGCGTCGACTGGATGCTAAACTGCAAATCGGTTTCGATCCATCTGGCTTTTTTTATGGGCGAAGCCGAACAGCAAAAGCTTGCCCAAGTGATCGCCAAGGGCGGTCGACTGTTTCTCTGTGGCGAGTTGCCCACGGTCGACATGAACATGAAACCCTGCACGGTCCTGAAAGAGGCGGTAGAAGCCGCCGGCGACCACGTCAGCTATTGCCGAGAAAATGTGTTTGCCGATGGCAAGTTTGCCAGTCGCCTGGTCGAAGCCGGTTTGCCGCCGCGAGTTACCTGTAGTGATCGCCTGCGAGTGATGATGCACTATGGCAAAAACGATATGTTTGCCTTCTTCTTCAATTTGCAGGAGGGAGTGGATAACCTGCATTGGCTTGAGTTCGATGGCATTCGCATAGAACTAAAGCTCGGCTCAAAAAGCTGCGGCATATTACGGCTGACCAATGGCAAGATTGTTTCGCACTTGGTAAAGGGCGCAAACGAAATCGACAAAACAACAGCCGACATTCGCATCCAATGCGGCAAGCAAGTAGTCGAAGGCCAGGGCGACTTGATTGACTGTCTATAATCCGTTCTCGATTATTTTTTATCTCTCGCAAAGGCGCAAAGGAAACGAGAAATGAAATTGTCTCGCAGAGACGCTGAGACAGCAGAGAAAAACGAGCCTTTTTTCGCGCCTATTCGCGTAATTCGCGGGCTCCTTTCTTTTCAGTGTCACCGAGTGCCTGGAAAAATATTTTCTCTGTGTCCCTCCGCGTCCTCTGTGGTTCAAATTATTGCGGTCCATTTTGTGCAGTTACGACTTTGCATGTCTTCTGGCTAACCCAAGAATAATCCTTCACCTTGCTGTCTGACATATCTATATCTGCAAGACAAACCCGTAAAAGCTTGTTTTCTTGACACACTTTTTTTTGGACTACGTAAGCAACAATAAGGGTGGCGCAAATGCTCGCGAAATTTGTATGTTTAACAAGCGCCCAACGGAAGCGGACCCTTGTTAACCGAGCGGTAGCTCGCATAGGTTGCGGCCCTTGCCGCTCTGCGTTTATCCGTGTCCATCAGTGGTTCCCTCTTTTTGCCTTATCACCAAATCAGAAACTAGCCCGCCCGTGAAAAACGATTCGCCCACCCCTGCAACGAGTCGAGCGAGGCTACTGGCTTGGTGGCAGTTGTTGCGCATTGGCAACGTGTTTACAGCGATCTCAAACATCGCGGCTGGCGCACTGATCGTCCGGCAAAGCTGGCAGCCCATTGCGCCGCTGCTGGTTCTCGCAGCAGCCTCGGCTTTTCTTTATACGGCCGGCATGGTGCTCAACGATGCGTTTGATGCCACGCTGGATGCTCGCGAGCGGCCCGAACGACCGATTCCCTCGGGGCGAATTTCGCGCAAAAGGGCGTTTCAAGTTGGCTTTGGCTTGCTCGCGCTAGGCATTGGCTGTGCGTACCTTGCCTCATTCCAGTTAGAAAACCGATCGCCTCTCGTCATCGGCCTACTGTTAGCGTTGACCATTGTTGGCTACGACGCTTGGTGGAAGAAAACCGAATTTGGCCCCTCCGCGATGGGGCTCTGCCGATATCTCAACATACTGCTAGGCGCCAGCATCGCGACCGACCTACTGAACGAACCAGCCGCTTGGATTTACGCGGCCGTGATCGGAATGTACACCCTCGGCCTAACGTTGTTCGCGCGTGCAGAAAACGAGCAAACAAAAACCAAAGGGCAAGCGATCGGAGGGCTTGTCACGCTTGGCTCACTAGGCTTGCTGTCGGGCTTGCCAATCGTGCTGCCTGAGTTTTGGAATACCTCGCTAACACTAAATATCTGGTTCGGCTGCTTGGCCGTTTTCGGGCTAATCGTTGCCCGTTCCTTGCTACTTACCCTCAGCAATCCCGGCCCGACTGTTTTTCGGCAATATGTCTCGAAATTGCTGCTTGGCTTCGTTTTTCTCGACGCGATGGTCGCCTTTGCCTCGGCTGGTTGGCCTTCGGGGCTGATTGTCCTTACACTAGTTATTCCCTCGCTGGTTATCTCGCGTTGGGCTCCGATGACTTAGAGCGACTTAGACCGTATCGCTTTCCGGCCAGGATGGCCGGGCTATGGTTAAACACTATCACACGAGCACTGCAACTACTCAAAGTGAAAAGAGAATAACCACGGAGTCACGGAGAACACTGAGAAAACAGTCACAAAGAAAAATTTGAAATGCGAGTATGATTCGACATTTTTTAATTCAAAATGCTCGGTGTCCCCCGTGACTCCGTGGTGAATTTCCTTTCTTGTTTTCAGTTTGAGTAACTACCGACTCCCCACGGACATCGTGAACAATGCGACTTGGCTACAACACCAACGGCTTGGCTCATCACCGTTTGTCGGACGCAATTCGTTTGTTAGCTTCGCAGGGTTATCAAAGCGTGGCGATCACGGTCGATCATGGGGCACTCAATCCGTACGACGATCGTTTTGAGCAGCAGCTTGACGAAATTGGCCAGTTGCTGTCCGACCACAACATGCACTCGGTCATCGAAACTGGCGCTCGCTATTTGCTCGACCCGCTGCACAAACACGAACCGACGTTGGTTTCGCCCAAGTCAGCGGGTCGGCCTCGTCGGGTCGAATTCCTACGCCATGCCGTCGACACAGCAGCAGCCCTGGGCAGCGATTGCGTTTCGCTCTGGTCGGGCATTCTCCCACCGGGAGATTCTCGCGACGCCGGCTTTCGCCGTTTAACGGAAAGCCTACCGGTGATTCTAGAATACGCCGACCGGCGAGATGTGATGCTTGGTTTTGAACCCGAGCCGGGAATGCTGATCGACACGATGGCCAGTTTTGCTGAACTGGTTGAGGCAATCGACTCACCACGCCTTGGCTTAACGCTCGACGTGGGCCACCTGCATTGCCTAGCCGACGTGCCGATTGATGCACAAATACATCGCTGGGCAAAACGGCTCGTCAACGTCCACATCGAAGACATGCGAGTTGGCATCCACGAGCATTTGATGTTCGGCAAAGGAGAAATTGACTTCGGCCCAGTCATCGCAGCGTTAGCAGACGTCGCATACGACGGGGGCTTGCATGTCGAGCTTAGCCGTCATAGCCACGAAGGCCCTAAGGCGGCGAAGCAAGCCTACGGTTTTTTGAAACCTCGAATGACAGCGAAAAGTGACCCCTAGGGATTCACAAAATACCCAGCGTGACAAAACCAAACAAGCAGGAATTTCTCGCAAAGATTGTCCGTTAGACGGCAGAGCTACAACATTCTGGTTTTCTCGGCTGTCTCTGCGCCTTTGCGAGAGTCAAATTTCCAGGTCCAATCATACAAAATTTTTGCTCGTTGCAACAATTTGAATCGTTAGTAACACAGAGAGAAGGTTACTTGCTCCCTTTATCGGATTTCCTCTCGAAGCTCTCGTTTTCTAGTTGCATGGATGTCATTCCAATGTTTATCACACAGCGCTCCCTCAAACGAATACAGGTAATAGCAGACCGGTAGCGTCTCGTTGGGGTATTTTTCTTTGAGCCTTTTATGGGCCTCGACGGCACCCACTGCGCGCAAATCTGCTTCAGTGATAATATCCACCTCTTGAAGGCGACCGGCAATTTTTTGCCCGATATTTTTCAAGTCCGTAAGTGGTCTATTTTGCTTCATAGCCCGGTTGATATTCCTCGGTTGCTTCGATGGTTTGAACAATATCCAAATAGATTCCATTGGAATCTTTGAGGCAAAAATGGCGTTGCCCCCAATCCTCGGAACGAAGTTCCAGGGCAACCTCGAGTGATGCCCCTTTCGCTTCGGAGTATGCCGAATCAACATCGGCCACTTCAAGACTAAAAATCACACCACTTCCATTGCATGGCTTGTGAAAAATAGACGGCTGCGTGGGTTGATCGGGCAGTAGAAACCCGACCTGAATTCCGGATTCGGAAACAAGGTGTAGATACCATTCGCTTTCAAATGCCGTGGCAAAGCCAAAGTTTTCCGAGTAAAAATTCTTAGCGTTCAGAAGATTTCTGACAATAAATACAGGGAATGAGCCGGCTGGTTTTATCACTTCGGTTTCCTTGGTTGGATGATGTTTAAGCGAGAAGAGCGTGGCTAGACAGAAAGCTAAGCCATCAACGGTTTTCGCCCTGCCATCCGTCGTGCGTCGGCGGCTTGGCCTTGGTGCATCAGCCAGTGGCTTGCAATCATCTGGAAGCACCGGCGGTACGTCCCGAAAAACCCTTCGTACTCTGGCGGGCAATTTTTGCTAGATGTATCAAGCTCGTCTTCGCTCATCGAATCGAGCAACGCCATGGTGGCTTGATGAACTTCCTGAAGTTTGGCCATTACCTCATCAAAGGGGGGATACTTGTCGGCATCGCCGGACGGCTCGGTCCCATCGCTGAAAATCTCCTTCCAGTCGGCAAGCGGATTCGACTCTCCAAGCATCATTTCCTGGATCAGCGAACCTTCCGAATACGCAAGGTGCCCCGCAATCCAAAGCGGATGGTTGCCTCCCTTGGAAGTCGGGAAAGTCAGCGGAGCATCTTTCATGTCCTCGAGCATCGGCAGAATCATGTCCGTGCAGTTTTCGAGATTAATCTTCAACAAGTCTTTTGATTGCATTGCAAACTCCTTGGTATCTAGCAAATGGAAGTGAAATTTCGTGCCTGTTGCATGAATCGGCCACTTTACAGCCTTCTCCTGACACCCTACTGTCAGGAGAGTGTCGAGATTGTGAAAATTCGCGGAAAAAGTTGCGAGAGGACTTGCCTCCATGCGTCGCGCCGATCGTTTATTCCGAATCGTTGAATACCTCAAGGCTCGTCGGCAAGTGGTCACCGCCGACACACTGGCCAGCGTGCTTGAGGTAAGCGTGCGTACTATTTATCGCGATATCGCAGATTTGGGAAGTTCCGGCGTACCGATTATTGGCGAAGCGGGGGTCGGATATCTACTGAACCGAGACTATCTTGTTCAGCCGCTTATGTTTGACGTTGAAGAGCTGGATGCCCTGGCTCTGGGCGCGCGAATGGTCGAAAGTTGGGGCGACCGGGCAATTGCTAAGGCTGCTCGCCAAGCGGTCGATAAAATCACTGCCGTGCTCCCCGAAACATTGCAAAATGAAATACAAACGGAGGTGATTTTTTCTTTACCAAGCCGTGGGAAACACACGCTTGCAATCGACTTCACCTCCCTGCGCCGGGCCATCCGTACCAGACATCGGGTGGAGTTTCGGTACACCACCGAAGAGGGAGTGGAATCGCAGCGCCGTGTGCGGCCTCTCTGCCTGGCATTCTTCGCCCCCGTTTGGTTGCTGACAGGCTGGTGCGAAACTCGCGAGGATTTCCGTAACTTCCGGTTGGACCGAATGCAGACGATGCAAATCAAAGACGATCCGTTTCGTGATGAAAAAGGAAAAAGGCTTCGCGATTATCAGGAACAGATGCAAAGACAATGCAAAGTGTGACCGCCGCCCGCATCCACCGCATCGGGATTTTCCCCATTTTTTTAGCGATCGGCCCCAATCCCTGGGCTCCCCGGCCAAATTTTCACCGTTGAAATTAGGCCACCACTTCTGAGACAATAGCGATTAGCCGTTAGCGATCAGTTTTTTCGTCATTCGGATTTCGTCATTGCCCAACACCATAGCCCGGCCATCCTGGCCGGAAACAAGGAGCACACAACCGTGACACGCTCAAACAAACAGCCATTTTTCACCAAATCAACAATCATAAATCAAACATCTCACATCATTAAGGACAAAACCCCAGTCCCAAACCCCTATTTCCCAGACCCTAGCCCCCAATATTGTCCACCCCAATGGGCTTTCCCCGCAATTCGTGCCAAAACTATCCCACCATACACGGCCATAGAAGCACCAACCAACACAATTTTGTCCAATAACGTCACTCAACCAATGACACAAAGCATCAACTCGCCACTTTCGGCTTTCCCCTTTCCGCTTTGCAAAATCCCTCAGTCCGCTACCTTGATATTCCTACTGACCATCGCACAAGTTCTGACTGCCCGTGGAGCGGAGATGACCGACCGATTCGAAGCAACTGTCACCAAACAGGTGTCATCTCACTACCTAGTCGTCAAGCCAGACGGCTACGACGAAAGCAAAACCTACCCGCTGCTAATCTTCCTTCATGGCCGAGGCGAACAAGGCGACGATCTTGCGAAAGTCACCATCCATGGCCCGTACGAAATGGTCAAAAAACTTGGCTTAGAAGTGATCATTGTTGCTCCACAGTCGCCGCTCGACGAGCGTTGGGATATCGACATGCTTTCTGCATTCGTCGACGCTGTGCTCGAAAAGTACCCCATCGACCGCCAACGGGTTTACCTCACTGGCCTCAGCATGGGCGGCGAAGGCGCATGGAGGTTGGCAATCCATCGCCCCAACACTTTTGCAGCGTTGGTTCCCATCTGTGGAGTCGGCCCGTCCAGCCAGGCAGCCAAAATTAGCCACCTACCCACCTGGGCTTTCCACGGAGCCAAAGACTCGGTCGTTCGAGTCGCAGGAACCAAAAAAATGATCGCAGCGATGCAAACTGCCGGAGGCAAACCGCGAGTGACCATCTACGACAACGTCGGCCACAATTCATGGAAGCCCGCGTACGACGACCCCGAACTCTACGAGTGGCTATTGGACCAATCGCTGACCAATACCACACAGAAGTAGCCAAATCAGCAAGAATAAAGTGGCTAGCAACCGGCAACCCTAGTTAGAATAGGCACAACACATCAGCCTGCGAAGTAAAATAGAACGCAGATGAACGCTGATTTAGCAGATTGTCGCCGATTATAAAAACGATTCTGTTCAACCGTCTATTCCGATCCATAGCCCCGTTACTTCAACAATCACTTCCCTTCGTATCCGTGAAAACCTGTCTGATCTGCGTTCATCCGCGTTCTATTTTTACTTCAGTTGGCTGAAATGTTACGAATGGGCAAGTACATTTTGCCCGGTATTGCCACTTTCCCACTTTTTATTAAAAGTTCTCAAATGTATTGCCGTCGAATCAACGTGTTGGGTGTGGGGATCAGTTCGCTGACCCTCGACTCCGCGGTCGAAGCCGTCTTGGATGCCCTCAACAATCAGCAACAAGGTTACGTAACCGTTACCGGCGTGCATGGCGTCTCGGAATGCCAAACGGATGCTGAACTTCGGCGGATTCATAACGACTCGTTGCTATCGACCCCCGATGGCATGCCACTCACCTGGATGGGCCGCCTACAGGGAGCGAGTCGAGAGCAGATGGACCGCGTCTACGGCCCCGACCTGATGCTCCGCGTTTTCGAACGAGGCCAACAAGAAGGCCTCCGCCACTATCTCTTTGGTGGCGGCGAAGGCGTGGTCGAACTATTGCAAGAAAAACTTACCAAGCGTTTTCCCACCGCCCAGGTCGTAGGCACCTACACGCCACCCTTCCGCCCACTCACCGACGACGAAGAGTACGACTTCGTCGAGCAGCTCAACCAGCGTCAGCCGCATTGCCTTTGGGTCGGGCTTAGCACGCCCAAGCAAGAACGCATCATGGCCCGTCTGCTCAGCCGTTACGGTGCAGAAGGAACGACAGGGGCGGATGCGCCTCGCTTGCCAACGCCGCTCGTCATGTTTGGCGTCGGGGCCGCGTTCGATTTCCACGCAGGCCTGATCCCACAGGCGCCCCATTGGATGCAGCGCAGCGGGCTGGAATGGTTTTACCGTTTACAGAAAGAACCCCGACGTTTGTGGAAGCGTTATCTGAAAAACAATCCCTTATTTCTCGCGAGAGCCGCGTTGCAGATAAGCGGATTACGCAAATACGAATTGCCGAACAAGATGTCGTCGCAGCCGGGGAGTTGCAACCCCCAGAAGAATGGCAAAGTCACAATTGCACAAAAAAAACTGCTGTAATTTGAACCACCGAGGACGCGGAGGACACAGAGAAAACTTTTTTCAGTCTCTCTGTGGTTATCTTTTTTCCGCCTCCTCACCAGAATCTGTGGGTGAATTCTGGTTCTCCACATATCGCGGCAAATGAACTTTAGATCGCCCGAGCCATGCCTCTGAAAATCCAACCGTTAACTTGCTAATTCCTCCTCGATTTACCCACTGATTCTGGCGAAGAGCCTTCTTTTTCATTTGAGTGATATTACTCATCGTCTTCCGTATCGCTATTGTCGCTTGATTCACTGGTTGAGCCGGCGAGCAGGTCGTCGAAGCCGCCAGCTTCCATGACTTTTCTTTTAATCTCTTCCGTAATCTTCGGATTCTCTTTGAGAAACAGTCGAGATTTTTCCTTGCCTTGGCCAAGCTGCATGTCTCCGTAGCGGAACCAAGCACCCGTGCGTGCGACGATCTTCTGTTCTGTCCCGAGGTCTAAGATGTCGCCCTCGTAGCTAATTCCATGGGTGTGCATCATGTCGAACTCAGCGATACGGAAAGGCGGAGCCACTTTGTTCTTCACTACTTTAGCCCGGACACGCTGGCCGACTATATCTTCGCCATCTTTCAACTGCCCAATGCGGCGGACATCAATCCGGCAAGAGCAGTAGAATTTTAATGCCCGTCCGCCGGGGGTGGTCTCGGGGCTACCAAACATCACCCCGATTTTTTCGCGGATTTGATTGATAAAGATCACCGCGGTTTTCGATTTCGCAATGGCACCGGTGAGTTTGCGCATCGTCTGGCTCATGAGTCGGGCTTGCAAGCCAACATGAGAGTCACCAATTTCGCCATCAAGCTCTCTCTTTGGCACAAGTGCCGCTACCGAGTCGATTACGATTACGTCGACGGCGTTGCTCTTCACCAACATTTCAGTGATCTGCATCGCCTCTTCACCGTGGCCTGGTTGGCTGACAAGAAGCGTTTCAAGGTCGACACCAAGCTTTTTGGCCCAACTGGGGTCGAGGGCGTGCTCGGCGTCGACAAACGCGGCAATGCCCCCCTTCTTTTGAGCCTCGGCAATAACGTGCAGAGCCAAGGTAGTCTTACCGCTCGATTCTGGGCCATAGATTTCGATGATTCGGCCACAAGGAATACCCTGACCGCCCAAGGCGATATCGAGCGAGAGGCTGCCCGTGGGGATGCCCTTAATTCGGCGAATCTGATCAGTGCCCAACGGCATGATCGAGCCTTCGCCAAACTGCTTTTCGATAGCGGCAACTGTGTGACGCAAGTCCTCGCTACCCGCTAGCAGTTTCTCGGCTGCCGACGATTTCGCTGCTTTTTCCGTAGATTTCTTGTTTTTACCCTTCTTAGCCATGCCGTTTCTCGCCGTTGCTGGTTTCTCTTTGGTTGCTGTCACCATGTCTTGGATCCCTTTATCTAACAGTTGAGGAGGCTATGCAAGTCGGCAAGGCGACTTTTGATAGATACTGTACGTACGGATAGTGTATCGGTGTTCAGTATTGCTTGCAAGAGAAGAAAATAGCAGAAAAACTGCAAGAAAGAGAGGCTAAGGTAAAATGCTGTCGGATTCAGCAGCCTCGCTCACCTCAAGAGCGGCCAAAGCGTCTATTGTGAGTCCCATTTCCTCTGCATACAGCTCATCAGAAGGGTCTTCGCTCACCAATTTTGCCAGAGTCAACCTCGACTCCAGGAGGAGTCTACGTGCTTCGTCCACCAGCCCTGCCTCGGCTTGCAGATTGCCTACGGCACGAAGGGCGATTCCCAAGTCCAGCCGATAGCTGGGAACCTTGGGGGCTTGTTCCGAAAGCTCTCGGAGTAATTCAACTGCCTGTTGGCGATGTTGAAGAGCCAGCTCAGGCTGCCGTTGACCTTCCAGTTCGCGTCCTAGATTGATATACACGCCGGCGAGATCGGAAGAGTATTCCAACACATCTGGGCTGCGCATTCGCAGCTTTTCGAGAGCTTTTCTAGCTGTTTGGTAATACTCGATTGCCTGCGTCGGTTCGTCGGCTTGGCTTTTGAGATCGCCCACCATACGCCGGCAGGCCGCCAAGCCACGCTGGTGAGTTAAATTGTTAGGCGAGTCTTCTAAGAGTTTCGAGAAGATTTCTATCGCCTGCAGAAAATTTGCCTCTGAATAGACTAGGTCTCCCTTTTTCGACGATGTCACGGCCAACGCATAATATCCCTTGCCAAGATCACTTTGCAATTTTGGATTTACGGTTTCGCTTTGGGCCACCCTCGCCATGCGGATTACTTGCGCATGTTTCATCAGCGCAATGGCTTCGTCGATATCGGGTTGTACATAACCGGTGTTCATCACACTATTAGCGAGCTTACGGGCGGCCTCGTCATCCCCGGGGTTCGCCTTCGCCACTTTTTGGCGAACTTCCGCAGCTTGCTCGAAAAACTGCCTTGCTTCGTCGATGTTGCCTAGTCGCAACATCGAGTCGCCAATGGCGTTGAGCGTCGTACCGTAACCTGCGAGCAGGGCACGATCGTCGGGAGAGTCGGTCAGAAGCTGTTTGTGCAACTCCACCGATCGTTCGTAGTAAGGCACCGCATTAGCGGGTGAGTCGATTTCGCGAGTAATCTTTCCGATGAAGTAGTACGCCTGGGCAACTTCCTCGCGCAGTGTGGGATCTTTTTCGCGTTCATCTAAAAAATGTTGGTAATATGCCAAAGCCTTTTGCAGCAGCTCTTCACGTAGTCGATGCATCCCCGGCTGCTTCAGCAAAGTTTCTTCACTGACAAGCACACAGTATTCGCGAACCGTATCGCGGGCCCAGCCGCGGGATTTTTCTGCGATTTCGCGTTGTTTTTCGGCTTCGGTATAGCTGTGCCTTGCTTCATCACGCGATGCGATGACTCGCACATTGGCTGCTCTTAACGTAATCACGGTGACTGATAACGCTGCCACCGCAACGGTTAGAGCCGCTGCGGTACTGATCACCAACGGTTTATGATTGCGAACCCACCGCCACGCCTTGACTGGAAATGGTTCGTCGTAGGCTAAAACCCGTTCATCAGCCAGATAGCGTTCGATATCGTCGGCAAGTTCACGCCCCGAGGAATAGCGGTCTCGAGGCATCCGAGCCATCGCTTTCAGGCAGATAGCCTCTAACGCTCGTGGTACTTTGGGATTGACCGTGCGAGGGCGAGCAAACCGTCCCATCTGCACGTTGCCTAATACTTCTTCTTCGCTACCCGAGAAAGCAACCTGTCCAGTCAGTAAATGATAAAGAGTGGCCCCCAGGCTATAGATGTCGCTACAAGCGCCCAAGGCATCGAGTCGCCCGGCAGCCTGTTCGGGGCTCATATACGTAGGCGTTCCCACCACGCGGCCAATTTGTGTTTCGGTCGACGAAGCACGTGGAGTCGGATGCACAGGAGGAGCCAGTGTGACATCGGTCTGAAACCCGTCTCCCAGAGACTTCGCCAATCCCCAATCGACCACCAGCGTTTCGCCGTACTCTCCCAGCATGATATTGCCCGGCTTCAGGTCTCGATGAATCACGCCGCGACTGTGGGCATACTCCATGGCATTGCAGACGTCGATAAATCGCGATAGTAGTTGTCGGAATCGGAGTTGTTTTTCTGCGGGGCTGGTCTTGTCGCGATGATAGTCTTCCAACGCGATTTGTAGATTCACGCCACGAATAAATCGCATTGCGTAGTAGGGTCGACCATCGGCAAACTGGCCTAAGCTGTAAACAGGTACAACCCCAGGATGCTCTAGCGCGCCGGTGATCTCCGCTTCGCGGACAAATCGCGTGCGATTTTCTTCGCTGTCGGCATGCGCAGGTAGAATTTCCTTCAGCGCGATTTCACGATTCAGTTCTTCATCCAAGGCGATGGAAACACTACCTAAGCCACCCTTTTGGTGGAGGCGTAGAATCGTAAATCGATTGCTTGTATCAACCGATTCACTGCGCGAAGTGGCATGGGTGCTGTAAGGGTCGTTCGCCGGGGTCGCAAGGGTCTCAAACTCCACCGTGGCGCGTAGATCAGCGTCCTCAAGATTTCCGAGGGTCGAGCGGATTGCCTCGAATGCCTCGATCGACTGCAAGCTCTGCCGTGGGTCGCCACCATTGCGATCAAGGTGCTTATCTACGAGGCTGTCAAGCAACTGGGATTCTTCGGCGCTGAGCATCCCCTGCTGAACAAACATGTCGCTCAGAGGTTGTTGCTTGTCGAGTACCCAACGGCTTGTGGCGGCAATCAATTCGTCGCGAGAAACGAAGTCAAGCTGCACAGCCAGCACACCAAATAGCAAATTTCGGTCTGCAGATGCAGAAGTCATGGTGCTGATTCAAACTTTAGGGGGAGTATGCTGACCGACGATACCTTTCAACCGGCCAGCTGATATGTGACAATTTTCTTCTGCAACTCCGACTATATGAATAGTACTCGGACTGCGAGCCCCATTGTAAAGAACAATCACACGACACGCCAATCCTAACAAAGGGACATGCAGATGTTAGAAAGGCCTTTGAATTTGTAGGTTGTATTCAAAGTCAAAACCTCGGTCGCTACCAGTCCGAGTGGGAACAGCTACGCCGTTAGTAACTACCCAATTTCCCATGTTGGCTGAGAGGCCTGCAACCAAGTTTAGGATGTTCGTGCTATTCGCTCGGTTTCCAACTGAAATGGGGGTCGTAAATGTTCCCACAAACACTGGAGGGTCGCCGGGATTCGCGCCAGGTCCGTAAAGTTCGTCAACAAACAGGAGCGTATCGTTTTTGGCATCTTGTAAAGTGGCCGTGTAGTGAGCTTCGAATATGCCTGTAAGGCGTTGAATCCAATTTGCTTGGGAGTTCTCGCTTAAGACATATCCTATGCCTAGATTTATTCGCATGAGCGTTTGAGCATTGATACGGGCTCGGCCAGGAAATTGGATATACGAGTTAGAGGTGGCAATAAAGTTAAACGGAACTGTTGATTCGAAGAAATTATTGGTCCCGCCTCCAGTGGCCCGGAGGTTTGAAGGGTTTACTCCGACTTCAATCTGACAGAAACCTTGATGGAAAAATCGCGAGTTAGGTCGCCACAGCCAAGCTAAGAATGGCGACAGGTAGGTTGTTTCATTTTTGATTTCGAAATCCAACAAAACATCACGTTCAGAGAAGAATGCTGGGAACCCGAAGTACGTTACGCTGCTGAGTAGATCGACCTCATAAATCACATCCTGGGCACTTGGTAGCGTAACTCCCACGCCGCAAGAAACCGCACATGTCTTTGATTCATGCAATAAGGCCTTGAAGATACCAGAGATGTTACCAAACTCGGCAGCTTGCCCGCCGGCAAATGGTTCAGTCGGACCACCAAACAGAGAACGATCTCGCGAAAGCATGTTCGAACTCATCCGGCCCTCCATCGGCACTCGAACTTCCACTGAGAATAGCCCCTGACTGAAAGTGCGTTCACCGCCGATGGTGAATCGATTGACGTCGAACTCCCTGGAAAATTGGAAGAATCTTGCCGGAGTCGCATTGCGAAAGTGCCGGTAGCTAAAGAAGACGCGGTCGGTGGGCAGTGGAGTATTATTCTCTGATATGTTGAGGCGGCTACACGTAAGTGTCGGATGAGCCAAATCAGCATCAACCAGGAGGCCGCTCAGAGACAGGCACGTTCCCGCTCCGGTATCCCCAATCATAAACGGCACGGTAGCGCTACTAGAGCGGCTACTCGCAGTCGTGGTACGCCGTTCTCGTTGGGCTACCCTCACTCCTAATCGTCTTTGCGGAGTGAGCATTTGTACCGGCAAGATTTCGCTTGGGCTATCATCCGGGGTTTCTTCTTCTGCCAGAGATCCTATTGGAGTCAAAGTATCCCAGGCCTCGGCCACATCTCTAAGCAGCGAGTCCGTTGTTTCTTCAGCCGGCTCTTTCGCTTGCGAAGTAGCTACTAAACCACCCAAGCAAAGCAATAAAGCAACACCGGAATTGTGCCATCTCAGATTCGTTGGCATCGTAGAATCCCCTCGTATCCGCCGATGTGTGTCACTCCACTTACGTGATGGAGTTGTTTTATCCCACATCCTTCGCTTAGATCGGTGGTAAGGGTCGGGTAGACGCAGAGGATCGTTGCATCTGTGACAAAAGATGGTGCTACCACGATCAGTTGTGAGAATTACAACGATCGTAGCGAAGGGCAGCTAGCGGTGTGATCACTATAATCGGTAGATACTCTAAGAGACGCCCAGCGGTGCCCGTGCGATGACGTGGTGCGTTGGTCCCTCGCGCTCAAGTTCGCTCGAGAAAACCGTCACCTGCTTGACGAGCATCGACCCGCCCTCAAAGTCAGCCATCAAGCGAACCTGCTCAGCCAGCTTTGCGCCGCCATGGCTGCCGCTTCCTACTCGACCCAAGGTCAGATGCGGCACAAAACGCCGTCGTTCGCCGCGGAACCCCAGTTCCGAAAGGCTCTCTTCCATGGCATCTTGCAGCGTACAGAGGGCCTCTGCCCCTTGATCGGCACCCAACCAAAGGGCTCGCGGCCGATCGACCGACGGGAATGCGCCCACTCCGCTTGCAACGATCTGAAACGGTTTCTGCTGCTTTGCAACAAGAGCGACCTGCCGACAAACGTCGGCCAACTCGATATCGTTGACGTCGCCTAAGAACTGCATCGTCCAGTGCATGTTCTCCGCAGCAACCCATTTGACGTTGTCTGCCGACGATCGCAGTCGGGCAATCGCCTTTTGCGCACGCTGACGCACTTCAGGCGAAGCGGCGATTGCAACAAAGGTACGGGTTTTGGACATGCGGGGGGCCAAATCGGAAAGGGGAAAGCCGAGAGCGGAAAATGTAAGCATGGACACCGACGGGAAGGCTGATACCTCCGCTTTCCCCTTTCGGTTTTCCGCTTTGCTCAAAAGCTCAGCATCTTGCGATAGGCGGTCATGCGTTTTTCGATGTCTTCGCGTGTGATCTGCTTCATTCGTTCAAGCCCAAAACCTTCGACATTGAAGCTGGCGACTAGCGTGCCATACGCCATGGCTGTTTTGAGCGTCTTTGGTTCGAAATTATCTTGCTCGGCAAGATATCCCATCATGCCGCCGGCAAAGCTGTCGCCCGCCCCGGTGGGGTCGATCACTTGCTCGGTCGGAAACGCGGGCAGCACATAGGTTTCGTGTTCGCTAAAGAACATTGCTCCATGCTCGCCTTTTTTTATGATCACAAACTTGGGCCCCATGTCGCGAACGAGGTGTCCGGCGAGAGCCAAGTTTTCGGTCCCCGTCAGCAGCTTCGCCTCGCTGTCGTTCAATACTAGGCCGTCTAACTGTTTTAGGAGTTGATCTAAATCTTCGCGAGCGGTGTTGATCCAAAGATCCATCGTGTCGGCAACGGCCAATTTCCGACCGGGGACTTGGTCCAGCACCTTTGCTTGGACTGCTGGTACACCATTGGCAAGAAACACAAACTTGGCCCGACGGTACGATTCTGGCAACACCGGATCGAAATCGCCGAACACGTTCAGCTGGACGTCCAGCGTATCGCGGTCGTTCATGTTGTCGTGGTAACGACCGGTCCAGGTGAACGTCTTTCCGTCGGCTACCGTGCAAAGCCCCGAGGTATCGACCCCCCGGCTATTCAGCAGTTCGGTATGCTCCTTGGGCCAATCGGCTCCGACCACCCCCACCAAACGCGTACTAGTAAAAAAACTTGCTGCAAACGAAAAATGGGTCGCCGATCCGCCGAGCAGATTTTCGCGGCTCTCTTGAGGAGTTTCGACGTTATCAATGGCTACAGATCCGACAACAAGCAGGGGCATGATTGAGTTGGGGGTTGGGGGTTGGGGATTGGGGAGTCGTGGCGCCTTCGCTCAAGGCTACCGTCAATCCCCTCGATGCGTGACTACAAAACGAGCGAGGATCGACGATTATGCCCACAGCAAAGCAGGAAAGGCAAGGGCCACTCGGTAAATCGCAGGGGCAGCCACTTTTTCAAGCTAGCCAAGGCGCATGTCACATGAGCGCGTCGGGCTAGTGAATTCACAATGTTTCGCATTATGAAAAACTGATTGGCCTTGAAGCAAATCGTCCCACTACTCGCTAGTCCCGGGGGATCACCTCTCTACCCGAGATGGTTAGCATGTGTTGGAAGACTTCAGGGTCTATGTTCTCGCTGATGGCTTGAATATGTGCGTCGAAAAAACCCGCCATGAAGATCCCTGGATGCATCGAGCCGGCAAGCCCTTTCAGTGGGTCTTTGGGGTCCAACTCCCAATCCTCGGGCTTGGTCCAAGTGGCGACGCGTTGGTCGTTCACCTGGAGGAGCATTAGCGTGTTGGCCGTGCCATCGAGAATACCTGCAAAGTGTCGTCCCTTTTCTGTTCCAGAGAAAGCAAGGCCTTCGCCTTTCGCGCCCAGGTAATGCGTTTTGCCATCTTCGGGAGAGTGCTTGGAACTCGGGTCGAGAAACAGCTCGGGCATTTGCGAGATCAATTGGCGGTTGTGTTCGCTGTCCCAAGGCTCGTCGAGATGAAACTGCTCGTATAGCTTTTGCTCTTCCAGGAAAGGAAGCAGATGAACACGCCAACTTAGTAGCGGCTTGCCTGCTTCGTCGTAATTCGCGTGTGCCGGAAAGCCCCTGTGTCTGTCGGCGTAGTTGTGCAACGCCAACGTGATGTTTTTCATGTTGTTCATCGAGGCATTTCTTCGAGCAGCTTCGCGGGCGGCCTGCACGGCGGGAAGCAATAAGCCGACTAAGACTCCGATGACCGCGATGTTGGTTAGTTGGCTGCTGTGTTCGCCAACGTCCTCCGAGTGGAATATTGTAAAACGCTCGCCATCTCGCTTTGGCTTCAACTGTTCCACCCAGATTGGCATGACACGTAGCTGATAGCGCCCGATTGCCTGCATCACCGGATCGTCTTCGGCTAGCATAGAGGCCGCCGCGGCAGCGGCTGTTTCGCCGTAGAGCGTTAAGGCTTGGTCGATCAGTTCGGAAGTACGATCGGCGTCTTCACTGCTATTTGCGTCAGCCGTCAACTCCAAGGGCCCTGCACCAGACAAACTCCCGCGTAACTGCACCTGCTTGAGTAGGTTTGGCAATTCTAGAAATGGTTGAAATTCTGCCGGCACCTCCTCCGTCGCCTTTGCCAAGCCCATTTGGATCAATGGTCGTAGGGTGTCTAGGTCGACCGAAATCAGCAGATCGTCCGAGCTGTTGCTGGCAGCTAATTGCTCAACTAAGGCCCCTCGTGGAGCAGCTTTATTGCGTAGCAATTGTCGCAAAGTTGCGTCGGGTGCAATCAGCAGCGTGGTCTCGGTCGCCCATGCGAAACTCGGCAAGAACGGATGCTGGCTTTTTAGATAGGGCTTACCGTTGATATCCCCCGGCACCGTGTGGTTGGTTATTTGTTCGGAAAGCCCCGCTAAGTCGATAGGCTTGGTGAATTCCACAATTGCGGAGTAAAGCGGCGGGCCGGCCATGGGCGGCGTGGCTGACACGACAATTTGCTTAATGTTAACGGGATCGAAACCCAGGTATTGGAGTCCCGCGGCACTCACGACTTCGATAGGCATCATCTGCACCACCTCCGAAGTTAGCAGTTGCCTTGGCCGAGCGACCACGATCGCCGCTGCGTTGGACATGACGTAACCCAACTCGAGCGGTTCAACCTCTTTAGCTGTGGGAGCAGCCAGGAGCGTTTTATTTCCTACAGCACTCTGCTTTGCTTGCTCTGCGCCAATTGCTACCGACGGGCCCATCGCCATGAGAACGGTCATGAACCAGCAAAGCCCACAAAAACCCCGGCAACGTGTGTTCAAGAATGAAGACATCACGAAAATCCTTCTGCGACCGATGCCGCGAGAGTAAGAAAAGTGCATCAGAATATGCATCAACCTAGGACGATTCGGGTGCGAAGTCAAGAATCATACAGGCTCGGCTAGTGTTACAAGCACCTTGCCTAGCGTCTTGCTTTTGCCCAGGAGTCTCGCAAGGTTGCGGTGCGATTGAAGACCGGTTTCCCTGATTTCGAATCGACCGGGTCCACGAAAAAGTATCCGTTGCGCTCGAACTGAAAATGGGTTCCGCCTTGGGCTTCTGCTAACGAGGGTTCAAGCTGCGCGTTGGTCAGCACCTCTAGCGAATTGGGATTGAGGTGGTCTAGGAACGAACCGCCCTCGGGCACCTTTCCAGGTTTTTCTACATTGAACAGATGGTCGTACAGTCGCACCTCCGCTTGGATTGCGTGCTGTGCCGAGACCCAATGGATGGTCCCTTTTACTTTTCGGCCATCCGGGGCGTTGCCCCCCTTGGTTTCAGGGTCGTACGTGCAACGCAACTCGACGACATTGCCCGCCTCGTCTTTGATCACTTCGTTGCACGTAATAAAGTACGCATAACGCAGCCGCACCTCTCGACCAACCGATAGTCGGAAGAACTTTTTCGGCGCATCTTCCATGAAGTCCGCTTGCTCGACATACAGTTCGCGGGAGAACGGCACCTTTCGAGTGCCTAGCTCGGGCTTCTGAGGATGATTGGCCGCTTCGAGCTGCTCAACCTGCTCTTCGGGGTAGTTCTCGATAACCACCTTCAACGGTTTCAAGACGCCCAACGCCCGTGGCGCTCGATCGTTGAGATCCTCGCGAATCGCATCTTCGAGCCAAGCAATGTCAATCGTGCTGTTGGATTTTGCTACCCCGATACGCTCGCAGAACGCCCGGACCGATTTGGCCGTATACCCCCGCCGGCGCAGCCCGCGAATGGTCAGCATTCGCGGATCGTCCCAGCCAGCTACGTGCTTTTCGTTGACTAGTTGCAACAGCAGCCGTTTGCTCATTACGGTGTAGGTAAGATTCAGCCGGGCAAACTCAATCTGCCGAGGGTGATAGATCTCTAGCGATTCGCAGAACCAATCGTAGAGAGGGCGGTGGTTTTCAAACTCGAGGGTGCATATCGAATGAGTAATCCCTTCGATCGAATCGCTTTGTCCGTGCGTAAAGTCGTAAGATGGATAGATGCACCACTGGTCGCCGGTTCGATGGTGGTGGGCTCGTTTGATACGGTACATCACCGGATCGCGCAGATTTACGTTCGGCGAAGCCATGTCGATCTTCGCCCGTAGGGTGTGCGAACCATCCGCAAACTCGCCCGCTTTCATTTGGTTGAATAGATCGAGGTTCTCGTCGACCGTTCGCTCGCGATAGGGACTATCGCGGCCCGGTTCGGTGAGCGAGCCGCGGTATTCTCGCATTTGCTCGGCATCGAGGTCGCAGACATACGCCTTGCCTGCCTTGATAAGCTGCGCTGCCCAATCGTAGAGCTGATCGAAGTAGTCGGACGAGAAACAAAGCCGATCTTCCCAATCGGCCCCCAGCCAACGAATGTCGTCGGTGATGGCGTCGACGTATTCTTGCTCTTCCTTGGCCGGGTTGGTGTCGTCGAAGCGGAGGTTGAACTTCCCGCCGTATTCCTGTGCTAGCCCCGAGTTTAGGCAGATGCTCTTGGCATGGCCAATGTGCAAATAGCCGTTCGGCTCGGGCGGAAAGCGGGTATGAACCTGCCCCTCGTTTTTACCAGCGGCCAGGTCGGCATCGATGATCTGCTGGATGAAGTTTCGTGACGGGGCTTTTTCTTCGGGTGGGGTCGGCATCGGTCGTCCTGGTGTGCTTGAGTTCTGAAACAGGGCCAACGCGCTGTTTCACCCACCCAACTTAGCAAAAGTCGGCGTCTTGCAGTACGCCGGTTACAGGCATTTTCTATTGGGAATGCCCGCCTCTCTCCACCGCGATTTGGCAAACTATCGCCAAAGCCAGGGGGTTGCAACCAGATCAACTGCAAAGTCGGTGCGATCAACCAAAGTTTAGGCAAAAAGGTTTAGGCAAAAAGAAAGAGGCCCGCAAATTACGCGAATAGACGCGAAAAAGATTGTTTTTCAAGTAGTTCTAATGGGACTGTGGGAGGCGTCTCTGACGCCGATAGTCACGGTATTTTTTGACACGTTCGGCGTCAGAGACGCCTCCTACAACAGAAAATTGCTGACTTTGCAATCGTCCTGAACAAACGCCTTCGGCAAACAGTAAAAAACCGGGTGACAACGGTAATAAGAGCCTATCTCAGAAGCATGTTGGAGGTATCCAGCGGTCGAGGAAGTCTGAACAACCAAGTAGTTTTGGGATGTGTAGTAAACACCAGCAGGGTAAGCACTTAGCCCCGCTGGTGTTTTTTTGTGCGAACCTGCAGTGGTTGCTTTCCGTAGTAGCTTGAGCAAATCGTTAGAGCGGTCTTTGATGCTGTTCTATGCGCTAAGGTTAATGTGCCGATTTCGATGCGATCGGGTTAGAGTTTTACCATGTAAGATACGCGCACGGTGCACGCATGTTTGGCGAGCGACCAACGGGAGCGGACCACTCCAGCCGAGCGGTAGCTCGCATGGGTTGCGGACCTGCCGCGTTAGGATGACTTTTCTGAGGACGTTGCCTATGCCAACTACTGTCTCAAAATCGTTGCTGATGTCTGCGCTGCTAATTGGCCTAGCAAATGGCAATGCTGAATGTGCTGAGCCGGTGCCGCAGGTCACTGAGGCTCCATCTTTACAAGAGACCTCCGAAGTAGCCTTAAACACCGCGGGCCACGAGACTGGTAAACGCGGATTCAAACATTGGTTGCGCTCGAAGACCTATTCGCCAGCCGTCGACTCGCGATATGGCTTGAAGCTGGAAGAGGGTTGGGAGCAGGCCGCAGAAGACCTCCCAATGGTCGTGCTGATCCACGGTTATAACTCAGGCCTTGAGAACAACTCGGAGCTGCTGTCAGTAATTCGTAAAGCCGGATTTCCGTGTGCTGGATTTGCTTATCCAAACGATTTCTATGTTGAAGATTCTGCCCAGCGTTTGTCGAGAGAACTCCGAGCATTCAAGCAACAACATAAAAACCGGCGTCTCGCATTGGTCACTCATTCGATGGGCGGTTTGGTGGCCCTTGAGTGTCTGGAAAACAAACAGCTCGATCCGGGAAACGTCGAGCGGTTGATCATGATTGCCCCGCCAACCCAAGGGACGCTGTTGGCTCAAGTGGCGATAGCTACCGATGTTTGGGAGCATTGGCTGGGAAGAAAAAACGGTACCCCGTGGACCCGATGGCACGATTCGGTGGCCGATGGTCTTGGAGAAGCAGCCGACGACCTGGTGCCAGGATCGCCCTTTCTCAATCAGCTAAATTCGCGGCTTCGGAATGAAAATGTTCAGTACACAATCTTTCTGGGAACCGGCGCCAGTGTTGCCCAGGACGAAATGGATTGGTTGCGAGCAAAGCTTCGCAGTACATCTGGGTATGTGCCAGGTACGAGTGGCGTTGCCGAGCAGCTTGACCAGATGCTTGGCGAGATGGACGAGCTAATCGATGGCAAGGGCGATGGAATCGTGGCGGTAAAACGGGGCCAACTGCAGGGAGTCGACGATGTGGTCGTCCTGCCATTCGGCCATCTCTCGGTAACTGGCAAGGCCGAGGACGAGGTGGTACGTCAGGTGCAGCAAGAAGTTTTAGAAAGGCTGCACTGAACCGTTAGCGAGGGGAGGGCAGTTCGCTCTCTTGCGTTTCGCCATATTCGCTCGATTGCCAAAGGCGCCCTGTTGATGGTTCGTAGGCAGTAAGCCAACCACCGCCGTGGCAAAACGTGTCGATACAAACAAGGTGTCCCAAATTAACCGTTTTACCTTGTTTGTTTGAGGTATGACCGACTACGGCCGTCTTTCCAGAAACATGGGGCTTGGGCACAAAGTACTTGAGCGACCGCCAACGCATCTTTTCCCAGGGCTGAGCATTGAGCGGATAACGCGGCAGGTAGTTTCCGTGGGCGAAGAAATGCGACTCGGTTTCGAAGTAGTCGCCCCAGCTACTTAGGAAATCAATATGGGTGTCAGGGATGGCCGAGAGTACGGCATCTTTACTGTACGAGTCGAGCGTCTCTGCCCCGCCATGGATGAGCCAGTCTTGCAGAGGTATCCGGTTGTCGACGGCATCGAGCAGCATTTGCTCATGATTGCCCAAGATAGGAACTAGCTGACATTGCTGTTGGAGCGCCAAGAGCTGTTCGATAACCCCGTTGGTATCGGGGCCACGATCGATCGCGTCGCCGAGCATGACAAGCGTATCGTCAGCGCCCAGGTCAAGCACTGCGAGCAAGGTTTGCAGCGCGATGCCGCAACCGTGGATGTCGCCAATGGCAATGGTGCGTCCCTCAGGCATGCTGTCTTCTCTGTAGCAGCCTGCGTAGGCTGGAAAGTAGTGAAACCTACCGCAATTGTTGCGGTTGTTAGCGAAACGATCAACGGTGGTAATGCAATATGTTGGGTCATTCGCATTTTTCGGCTGGGCGAGAGGCGATTCCGTTTGTGGGAGGCGTCTCCGACGCCGAACGAGAGTCGAAACAAAGCACTATCGACGTCGGAGACGCCTCCCACAGCGACTTCTCAATCATCCTGCACATTGTGCGGTGATTGATTGACAATCCCTGCAGCGGAGCGATAGGATGGGCCTCTGTGAGTGGCTTGAGATTTCGTCTGAGCTGCACGAATCGTCCGATTTTTACCGAGTTGCCCGCCCAAAGCAGTTGCTGGCATATTTTTGCACGGAGGTTATTAGGCAGATGCCCGAGCCCATTACTCAGTTGGAACACGCCCGCGCTGGCACCATTACTCCCGAGATGGAGATCGTAGCTCAAAGCGAGAAGCTGACGCCGGAGAAGGTCCTCGAAGAGGTTGCCCTCGGACGGATGGTTGTGCCAGCCAACCGAGTTCACCTAGCGGGTCGCCTGGAACCGATGGGCATTGGCATTGCCTCCCGCTGCAAGATCAACGCGAACATCGGCAACTCGGCAGTGACCAGCAGCCAGGAAGGCGAACTAGAAAAGCTGCACACTGCGGTGCATTTCGGTGCCGATACGGTAATGGATCTCTCGACTGGCAACGACATCGACGTCATTCGCGAGTCGATCATCAAAGCAGCAACGGTGCCTATTGGCACTGTGCCCATGTATCAGATGTTGGAAGAGTTGGGCGGCGAGATCGAAGAAATGCGTCCACAGCATTTTCTGGATATGGTCGAGCACCAAGCAAAGCAAGGGGTCGACTACATGACGATCCATTGCGGTGTGAAGTTCGAGCACTTGCATCTGACAACCGATCGAGTGACGGGGATTGTCAGTCGCGGGGGTTCGTTGATTGCCAAGTGGATGATGATGCATCGTAAGGAAAACCCGTTGTACGAATCGTTCGACGATCTTTGCGATATCATGCGGCAGTACGACGTTACCTGGAGCCTAGGAGACGGCTTGCGACCAGGTTCGTTGGCCGACGCCAGCGACGAAGCACAGTTTGCTGAGTTGGATGTGTTGGGCGAGTTGACCACCCGAGGGTGGGAACGTGGTACGCAGGTGATGGTCGAAGGCCCAGGGCATATCCCCATGGACCAGATCAAAATGAATGTTGATCGCCAGATCGAGGTCTGCCACGGGGCACCATTCTATGTGCTGGGGCCGCTGGTGACTGATTTTGCTCCTGGGTACGACCATATCACGAGCTGTATCGGGGCCTCGCTAGCAGGTTGGGCCGGAGCGGCCATGCTGTGCTATGTGACGCCCAAAGAGCACCTGGGGCTTCCTGAGCAAGAAGACGTGAAACAAGGCCTCATAGCCTATAAAATAGCGGCTCATTCGGCTGATATTGCCCGCCAGCGACCAGGGGCCAGAGACCGCGACGACGCCCTCTCTCGGGCACGGTTTGCGTTTGACTGGAACGAACAATTTCGACTGGCATTGGACCCAGAGACGGCCCGGGCTTATCATGATGAGACCTTGCCGCAGGACACTTTTAAGAGTGCACACTTTTGTAGCATGTGTGGTCCGAAATATTGCTCGATGAAAATTACGGAAGACATTCGCGAAATGGCATCGAAGGGCGAGTTGATACAACTATCGCCTGCAGAGCTTTCCAGTTCAGAAGCATCCGAATAAGTAAGAATCGAGTCGAAGTGCAACAAGATTAGCGGCAGGGCATTTTGCCCTGCCGTCCTACCTTTTTTCCCACCTACCTACCAATCCCATCACAAGGGGTTCCCGCCATGAAATCACTCACGACGATTACCGCTGCCCTCGTACTTGTGACAGGCTGTCAGAACGACCAAGGCACATCGCCAGAAGCTTCGACCGTGGTTGAAACCACGCCGGCAGTTTTCAATGCTGCTGGGGCGCCGACGGCTTCACTTCATGTGCCGGGTATGTATTGTGAGTTCTCTTGCGTCGAGAAGGTGAAGCAGGTGCTTGCCGATCAGGCGGGCGTCAAGGAAGTGGTCGTGGACTTCAAATCGAAAACCGTGACCGTCGCGATTGACCAGTCGGCTTTCAACGCCGAGGGCGCGGTTGCTGCATTGGTCGATTATCAGTTCATGGACTCCGAACTGATCACCGACGAAGGCGAGGCTTTGGCGAGTGGGGCCTCAACGAAAACTGAGGCGACTACGGTTAAGGTTTCTTACGAGAAGTAGCGTAACGCGGCAGGGCCGCAACCTATGCGAGCTTCCGCTCGGTTGGGATGGTCCGCTCCCGTTGGTCGCTCGCCAAACATGCACGCACGCTGCGCGCATGTTACAGAGAAAGACTCTACTCTTCTTTAACGCGGTACGTGTCTGTTAGACCGCTGCTTCGTCGTTGCTGAGTGCTTCGTTTTTCGGATGGTAGAATAACGCAATCGGCAAGCAGATGGCGGCGATGTATAAGAACATGATGCTCCGAGGCCAGTCGAGGGCTTTGGAGAGGGAGTTCAGCATGCTGTACAGTACGCCGGATATTGCGATCCCGATCCAATTGGCTTGATTCATGACGGCAATCATCCGACCTTTCTTATCGCTCGGTGGCCGCGATTGCATGAAGACTTGCAGCGGCACGGCGAAAAGGCCGGTAAAGACTCCGACTAACATGAGCATTCCCGTGCTGCCCCAATAGCCGAGCCATTGGCCACTTTCGCCGATGCTTGGAAGTCGCTGCAATGTATCGTCTTCTCCTACGAGCTTGCTGATATCTCCAGAAGCAGGGATTGCCATTATCGCCAAGCAAGCCGCCATTCCAAAGGCACCGACGCGGAGTATACGGAAGTCAACTTTTCCACGCGAAATAAGGCCACCCAATACACAGCCGATGGCGATTCCGATGCTCACCACGCCGTTGAGCATGCTGGTTAGTTTGTCGCCAGAGAGCAGAACGATTTTTCCGAGAGCGTTGATTGCCGAGGGAACCATACCGGCCAATAGCCAAAATACACTGGATACGAACAATGCGTCTAGCAACGGGCGATCGCGGCGAAGCATTTGGATCATGTCTGGTGGCACAGTGAAAGACGAGGACTCCAGTTTCAGCTGGGGATTGGCTGGCGGTACTTTGCGAACGAATAGCGAAGAGAACGTTCCCACGACGGCGATCACTACACATGCAGCCGACCCAACCCATTGACGACTGGGAAAATAATCGAGCAGCAGGCCTGCGGCAACGGTTCCTACGATGATTGCTATGAAGGTCGTCATCAAGATAAAACCGTTTGCCCGAGGAAGATCGCTTTTGCGTAGCATCTCGGGGAGGATGCCGTATTTGGCAGGGCCAAAGAACCCGCTCTGCGTCCCCATTAGGAACAACACGATGTATAAGAACGTAAGACTGTTTGACTGTGAGTAGAGGGCAAAGGCAACACCACCCAATGCCATGACAACAATCTCGGCTACTTTACAACTGATGATGATGCCCCGCTTGCCCAATCGGTCGGAGAGATATCCGGCAATGCCTGTGACTAACAGAAAAGGCAGTGAGAAGACCAACATCACAGTACCCTGGCTGTCGGTCGTGGTGCCGTCGGCTGCGACGGTGATCGAGAGCAGCAGGATGAGTTGTTTGAATAGGTTGTCGTTGAATGCGCCGAAGAACTGGGTGACGGTCATGCCCCAGAAGCTGCGGTCGGCATAGAGCGAGGGGAGGGCGGTCGTTGCGGAGGGGTCGATAGTAGTCATGCGAGGGATTATGGGGGGCATGTTGGTGGTTCACAAGAGCGATGGGGTGGTGCAAAGCCGAAGGGGGTATGTTTGATGCCTTATGTCGTTGGTGGGGTGACGGTATTGGACAAAATTATGTTGGTTGGTGCTGGTATCGTAGTGTTTGGTGGGTTAGTTTTGGCACGAATCGCTGGGAAACCCCATTGAGGTGGACAATATTGAGTGCGAAATGCTGAAATCGTAGTGTGGAAGGGTGGAGTTTTGTCATTTTCGCTTCACATTTTGAGGGCTAGGGATTTGGGGCTAGGGACTGGAAAAGTTGGATTGCTGTATGCTGATGGTTGGTGATTTTCGCATGTTTGGCGGCCAATTGCTAAGGTTATTTTTGGCCGGGGTCAGGACATCTACAAAGTCGGCGCAATCAACCTAAGATCGGAAGAAAGGAAAACCACAGAGAAAGAGAAACAGAGAACTAGCACAGCCGTTGGCCGCAACCAAACAACCAATTTTTGACAGGATTTACAAGATAGACGGGATGGGTCCAATGGGCCACCATCCTGTAAATCCTGTCGAAAAAATCTTAACTCCACATAAAGAAATCGAAAAGGAGATCGTAGCGATGGTGCAAGGTGATTGGCGAAGTTGCTTCGGGGCTTGGTTTAATAAAAACCCGGGGTATGCCGTTGGCATAATTATTGGGTTGCTTGGTGCTAGCTTGTGTGTGGCTGAAGATGCGGAGGGAGAAAACTCGGTGCTTCAGGTGCTTGCCCGAGTACAATCGCATGAGTTTCATCCGCTGGTAAAAGGTGATGGCTTCACCAGTGATCGAACCTTAATGCAGCATGGAGTCGCAGACCTTGCAGATAACGACTGGAGGGTACGGCTTTTGGCGGTGAGGAATTTAGTGCGATTGGGGGTGGATCACACTGACAAGATGGCAAAGGAGCTCACAAACAACGATAAAAATGTGCGTCAAGTGTGTGCCATGGCGTTGGGGATTCTTCGAGCGCAAGCCGCCATCGGGTCTCTGGAGGCTGTTGTTCGCGATGATGCGAATGCCATGGTGCGGTCGCAGGCGGTTGTTGCACTTGGTCAGATAGAATCGACGACCTCACTCGAGCTTTTGCGTGGACGTTTGAAAGAAGATCCTTCGAAAGATGTGCGGCATCAATGTGAGCTTGCGATTGATCAGATTCAAAAAAAGATGGGAACGACCCAAGAGCAGTTGTTGGCATTCCAGAGCTTAGATGATTCGCTTTTCGAAACGGTGGAAGTAGGCCGTGCGGCCCCAGATTTTTCGTTGCAGGACACCGAAAACAAGGCATGGCGGCTGAGTGATTTTCGAGAGAAGAAGTGGGTGGTACTGATCTGGGTTTTCGCCGATTGGTGTCCCGTATGTCACGGAGAGTTTCATGAATTGATGAAAATGCGAGCAGAGTTCGAGAAAGAGGGGGTGCAGGTTTTTACGGTTGAATGCCACGACCGCTATCGAGGGCGGGTGATGGTGGGAAAAGAACTGGATCCGACCTACTGGTTTGCCAAGCAGTCCTTCCAGCAGGCGTATACCGAGAAGATTTGGTGGCCACATTTGTTGGATCGGGCGGGCGCAATCGGTGCAATGTACGGCGTAGACCCGATGGCGATGGCGGTTCATGCGGAGTATATCAATCGCCCCTCCACCGTGATCGTGGACCGCTCTGGGGTTGTTCGGCTGGCCTATTACGGGACCTACTGGGGAGACCGGCCAACGATCGAGCAAACTTTGGACATGATTCGCACTCAGCAATTTGAATTCGAGCATCCGAAACGTTTGTCGTTGCCCGGGGCGAAATAGAGAGTTGGGGCTTCGTTTTTTCTGGGGGGGAGACGGCGTGGCCGCCGAGGCTAACAGGTGTTGCGCTAGTGGCCGGGGCTTTTGCTTTTGATCCGATCGAGGACTTGGGGGAGCGGGTACTCGATGATGGGGAGCGTCGTGGTGGCTAGCTCTTGGAGGCGCTGCCAACCGAGTGTGAGGAGCTGTTCTTGCTCGGTCACGTAACTGGGGGCAAGCGTTCGTTTGTCGAAGGGGCCTTCAACGGCCACCGGCTCAAAACCGTCGGCAACGATGTACTGAGCTAAGGATGGATTGCAGCGGATGTGGCGCTCGGGCGTTGTGTGGAGCACCTCGGGGTCGAGCATGCCGATGACATAACGCAAATAGAGGTCGCTTTCGGTGAGATTAGCGACGTCTTTTTGGCAAACTTCGCAGAGGTAACCTTCGTCGCATTTGGACATTTGGGAATGGGGAAGTCGGAGGGCGGAAGGCGGAAGTTATTTCTTTTTGTTTATAGTCCTAGTACGTCGTTCATGTTGTATAGGCCGGGTGGTTTTTTTGCGATCCAATTGGCGGCTAGTAGGGCGCCTTGGGCGTAGCAGTCGCGGTTGGATGCGGCTACTTTTAGTTCGATGGTCTCGCCTAACATGCCGAAAATAATTGTGTGCTCGCCCGGATTGTCGCCTGTGCGGACGGCGTGGTAACCGATCTCGTTGCGGGTGCGTGCCCCGGGGCGTCCTTCTCGTCCGTGGACATGGTCGGTTAGTCCCATGGCCTCGGCGACAATTTGGCCAAACCGTATTGCTGTTCCGCTGGGGGCGTCTTCTTTGAAGCGGTGGTGGCGTTCGATGATTTCTACGTCGGCGCCTGTGGGGAGATCTTTTAGTGCGTTGCCTGCGATCTCGGTGAGCTTCATCACGAGATTCACGGCGGTGCTCATGCTTGGTGCCCAAACGATGGGGATCTGCTCAGCTGCCTTTTGGATGTAAACTTGTTGCGGTTCATCAAAACCGGTGGTGGCGATGACCACGGGCTTTTTGAACTCTAAGCAGTGGACCACGACGGCGATTGCTGCGTCGGGGATCGAAAAATCGACGACGACATCGGCCTCCGACTCTCCAACGACAGCCAGAGGGATGCCGATTTCGCCAACACCGGCCAACGTGCCAGCATCTTGGCCTAAAGCAGGGTGGGTGGCTGATTCGAGAGCGGCGACGACCTCGTAGCGAGCATCACTGTGGGCGATTGCTGTGACTCGCTGCCCCATTCGACCGGCTGCGCCGTGAACGGCGATTTTTATTGACATCTTTTCATCCTTGAGTGCCGTTGCTACTGGACTCAATCGGCTCGACCGCAGTCACGTGCAACATGGAACAAATTCTAAACTCCACCGGTACGCCATCGTCTTCGATGTCGACTCCTACCAAGATATCCGACTTGGTGATCAGCGCCATTTCGGGATGGCGTACCTCATAGGACTGGCCGCTCGACATGATGAGGCGAAATGGTTTGAATGGGCGTTCTTTGAGCAGGTTTCGGAAATTTTGTACGGTCATTTTGATTGCCTCATTTTCGCCTTCAACTGTTTAGCTGAATGGCGCGGACAATTTCGTCGAGGTCGTTGGGGACTGCCACGGCTCGGTTGGCAAAGTCGGCTCGCTTGACACCTCTGCTACCCAGAACTCGGTTGAACTCTTCTTGATCGGTTGTGTGGTAGGCAACCGTTGCGGTCGGATCTTTGAGTTGATGGCCTGTGAGTATGCAGACCACACGATCGGACGGAGCAATGATGCCCTCAGCCCGCAATAATTTGGCACCCGCGACGCTTGCGGCACTAGCCGGTTCGCACCCGAGGCCGTTGGCGCCGACCTGAGCTTTGGAATCGAGCATCTGACCATCGGTCACTTCGCGGACGACTCCATCGCAAACATCTAAAGCACGCAAACACTTTTGGTAGTTGACGGGGCGGTTGATTTCGATGGCGCTGGCGATGGTTGATGCGCGTCGGCCGCTGGCGTCGAGTTCGTCGTAGTAAACCTCTGGAGCTTGTTGATCGATGTGGCCATCGTTCCAGCGATTGCCACGAACCTCGTACAGCTCGTGCATCGTGTTGGCACCTGCCGCGTTGATGATTGCCAAGCGAGGTATTCGGTCGATGAGGCCTAGCTCGCGTAGCTCCATGAAAGCTTTGCCGAATGCGCTGCTGTTGCCCAGGTTGCCGCCAGGAACGACGATCCAGTCGGGTACTTGCCAATCGAGGCTTTCGAGCACCCGATACATGATGGTTTTTTGGCCTTCGAGCCGGAATGGATTTACGCTGTTGACCAGATAGATGCCGAGTTGCTCGCTCACTTGGCGAACACGTTGCATTGCGTCGTCGAAGTCGCCGGAAATTTGCAGGGTTAGCGCACCGTAGTCGAGCGCTTGGGAAAGCTTGCCGTAGGAGATCTTGCCCGAGCCAATGAAGATGACCGCTTGCATGAGCTTGCTGACGCCGCAGTACAGGGCTAACGAAGCGCTGGTGTTGCCGGTCGAAGCACAAGCGGCCCGCTTCGCACCGATTGTGTGTGCATGGGTGAAGGCGGCGGTCATGCCGTTGTCTTTGAAGCTGCCCGAGGGATTTAGGCCTTCGTATTCGAGGTAGAGGTTTCCGGCATTCACGCCGACAAACTTTGCGACCCCGTCAGACGGTTGTAGCATCGTTTGGCCTTCGCCAATGGTGACCACCTTTTCTGGCGGGGCGAAGGGGAGCAGTTCGTGAAATCGCCAGACGCCACTACGGCAAAGTGGATCGTTGCGGCGGGCCCACTTTTGCTCGAAGAATTTGAGAGAGTCGGGGACCGGTAGACGGTTCCAATCGTACGCAACGTCGAGCAGACCGCCACATTGCTGGCAAGAGGTAAGTGCCTCGCCAACGTCGTAGGTTGCTCCGCAATCGGGCGAGACACATTGCTGAAACGCCTGATCGGTGTGAGTTTGCACCGAAGTAGCCACCGCCGAAATTCTCCGCATGGGGTCTATGTGGACTGCCTGCCACCCGTGGCGATCCTAAAAGCGGATATCCTGGCGGGGCCTCTACCTACGAGGGTATACAGTTTGCGAGCCACAGAGCAGCTTTGCTCTGGCTTGTTGGCCCCTCGAATGAAGGTAAGCACAAATGGCCAAACAACTTATAGCCAGTTTACTCGTGCCGGTCGACATCTGCAACTGAGTGGCTGGCGTTTGAGCGGGGCATTTTAGTTTTTCACATATAGAATTCGTTAGCCCGACGCGTTAGTGAAGGAAGCTACACGGAAATCCCTCGCTAGCGCGTCGGGCTAGTGTATCGTGCCTACTGCGAGGCTTGAAAAAGTGAATGAAGGCCCCTTGGCAGAATGGTCTCCAACGGCAAACGATCTATTGAGGATGGGCGGGGACGTCGCATAAGTCGTTCCTGGCAAATGATTTACCTATTGCCCCAATCGTTTTCCGCCGTTTGACGATCCCAGGCCGGCGTAATAGAATGACGGGTCTAGCCAGTACCTGACAGAGTTCGCAGGGCGGCAGGGCAGCAGCCAAAGCGAGCTACCGCTCGGTTGGACAAAACCCGCTCCCGTCGGTCGCTAGAAAATGTGTCGAGAAAACAAGCTTTCAAATGTTTGTAATGCTGGGGGGCGCTCAACATTGGAGAACAACTATGAAAAAAGCTGATATGAAGGTTTACAAAGAGCGTCTCTTAGACCTGCGGGCGCGGTTGCGCGGCGATGTTTCGTCGATGGCAGCAGTGGCTTTGCGTCAGTCGGGCACTGAGGGCTCTGAGCTTTCTAGTATGCCAATCCACATGGCTGAGTTGGGTAGCGACAATTTCGAGCAGGAATTTACTTTGAGCCTGATGGCGACCGAAGAAGACACGCTCGGCATGATCGAAGCGGCCTTGATTCGAGTCGAGGACGGCATCTATGGCAGATGCACAGGCTGCGAGGGAATTATTCCTAAGACTCGCTTAAACGCGATTCCACACACACCCATGTGCGTGAAGTGCGCCTCGTCGCTAGATAACCTTGCCGGCTAAAGGCTCTGGTGCGATTGAACACCGCATGTGTTCTGGGTTGGCCATTTCTTGGTCAGCGCGGTAGATTACGCGCGAAGCTAGCCCACAAAGCCCCAGACCTGAGTCTGAAAATGCCAAATCCGATGGTGGATGATCCTCGAATCTCTCTGCGCCGAGTTGTATGGTTCTTTGCATTGGCGACCTCAGGGGTTCTGGCCGATTTGTTGTCGAAGCACTTTGTTTTCCGACATCCCGAAATGTTTCACGGCAGCGAGTGGTGGCTTTGGGAAGGGCATTTGGGTATCCAGAAGAGCCTCAACGAAGGGGCCCTGGGGGGAATCGGCCAGGGGAATGTATGGTTCTTTGCCTCGTTGTCGATTGCCGCAGCCGTGGCGATTCCTGTTTGGTTGTTCTGGTATCGGGCTGCTCGCGACTTTTGGCTTACGACGGCCCTGGGCTGTGTACTCGGCGGAGTTGTAGGTAATTTGTACGATCGACTTGGATTCTCGGGCTTGCGGTGGGATCGGTTTGATCCTTCTCGGACCGGGGAAAAAGTCTATGCCGTGCGTGACTTTATTCTGATGCAATGGGACGAGCGTTGGGTCTGGCCGAATTACAACATTGCCGATTCGCTACTCATCTTTGGAGCAGGTTTACTGTTAGTACAATCTACGTTTACGGGCAACCGCCAATCTTCAAATGAGCTGACAACCGCCAACGGCAAGAGCGCAACCGCTGAATAAACAAATTGGACTTTGTGGTCTCTTTCAAAAAAATTCTTGTCGCTGTTAGAGAATTAGTGGTTTCTACCTACACTAAGTTGACTCGTGGTCTATCTCGGTCGTTTGTCGGCTATGTTGCCCGTCCCACATTCTTACGGCACTTTTTGCAAAAAGTGTTTTACTTGTAGTCCGAATTTTTGTTCTCAAATGTATCACCGGTTAATCAAAATCGACTTGACAACCGCCCCCTGTTTCATGCACAATCACGTCCACACATACGGTTGGGTTTTCTATTCTGGATTTGTTTTGCGGTCGTTGCTATCCCCTGCAACGGTCAAGGCTGTCAGTTGAAGTGGAGTTAGAGGCGTCTTTACATCACTTCATTAACTTTGGGGAATTAGCTAACTAAATGCAAGGAATGATAGATACTGCTTGCAATTGCAGGTGGTGCTTTCGCATTTTGTTGTTAGCGGGAAGGAGTCGCGATGAGAATGTCGCGCGCTTCAGCGTACGCAATTGGTGCCGTTTTGCAACTGGCTGAAGCTCCAGTTGGGGTACCTGTCCCTTGTAGCCAACTGGCGAAAACGGGGGAGATGCCTGAACGGTTTCTCCTACAGGTTTTGCGCAACTTGGTGAACCATAAGATCCTGAAGTCAACGCGAGGCGTTGACGGTGGATACTCGTTGGCGCGCCCAGCAGACGAAGTCTCGTTGCTGCAAATCCTTGAGGCAACCGACGGGCCAATGGCTCCGGAGATTCCTCCGCTAGAGTGCATCCCGCCATCGACGCGGGAGGAATTGCACAGCCTGTTTCGGGAAATTAGCGCAGCAACCTGTCGGCGGTTAGCAGAGGTTTGCGTATTGCAGCTATTGCCAAGCCCAACCGACAAAGCGTTGGAAAACAAACCGACCGGCACGGACTAGTTGGCCGACAGCGGTGCGTTACCGGTAGGTGGAACCTACTGCGCCGCTGACTTGGTTCCGTGAGGAGAGGCGCCGATGTGTGCGCCGGGCGGCAAGGGTCGAGTGGCCAGCGAAAAGCCCATCTCCCACAGTTTGCGTTTCAGGGGGCGGAATTGCTCGAAGCTATCGGTGTAGAGCCATACCACGACCGCCGGATGTTGGCGCTGGTTGTCTTGCAAGTGTTTGTACAACACGGCCCCTGGCATCAGTGCTTGCTCAACATTTTGCCCGATTCTCTCAGAGGTCGGCAGTATCTGTGCGAACTGTTCAAGAACAACCCGCTGCCGCTGACCTACGAGCGGTCCAGAGATAGCTCCCGGACCGTTACGCTTGGCGACCGTAAACCGAAGTCGATAGCCGTTGATAGGTCCAATGGTTTCAACCACCTTGTTACGCGATTGCAATCGGCGTCGAATATCATCGGCTCGGTATTCAATTTGGCTAAGCAACTCTTCGAGCGGAACAATCGAGACCAACCCATTTTTTACTCGGAGATGGATTGCTGCATCTTCGACCGTTTTGGCTAGCGGCGTGGGTACGGATTCGATCTCTTCGGTTGTGCTAGGAGCAGCAATCAATGCCATTTGCTCTCGGGTAAGCTCCTCGAGTTTGATCTGCGAATCGATAAGTTGGCGTTGGACATCGAATTCGCGTTGACTCTTGGAATCCAGCTTTCCGCGGCGATTTTCAAGGTCTTCTTCGATCAACGCGCGGTGCATGACCAGTTCGTTGCGCTGCTGATCTTGCTGGCTCGCCTCGTGGTTGATACGGATGACTTGGGCAGCCACCTTTTGGATTTCTGATTGCGAAGTAAATACTTGTTTCTTTGCTTGATCTAATTCTTCACGCAAAGCTGCCATGTCGTGAATCAAGTTGGCGTTTTGGAAGTCGGTTTGTTGAACCTTGATGGACGGATCGGCCGGTGGCGTGTCTGCAACAAGTAGACGTTGCGAAGCGCGTACGCCGACTAGCATCACGAGGATGATGAGTACGCCGACAACATTGGCGATGACATCAAGAAATGAGTCTTGGCTCGATTCAGATTCTTCTGCGTATCTACTTGGTCGCATTGGACGCCGCTCCTTGGCCAGATCGGGCCATCTCGGGTGAGCGAACCTCAACCCCGCTGTCTTTCAACAGGTGGGTAATTTCGTAAGCCGTGTGCTTTGCATCAGGACCGATTTTGAGTTCCAGTACCGGACGCCAGTAGAGTCCGTTGCCGGCTAAGCCCCATTCTTCGATCCGAGATTTTAGCGCTGTGACAAATTCGGTGGAAATCTGATCGATTGTTTGATTGAGCGAAACGGTGGTTCCTGTGGCTTCCGCACCTTGACTCGTATGTCGACTTGGCAAAATCGCGATTTGATTTTTTCGGACTACGACTTCGATAGGCCGACGAATCGGAACCGCTCCGCGTTTGCCTTGCTTGATGGCCCAGTTGCGGCCCTGCGATTCGGCGATGCTCGAGGTCTTGTTTTTTGAGAAAGACATGGTCGCCGACGAAGCTTGCGAACCAGAGGCCGACGCCCCCGAAGAACCACTTGCTGAGCTTGCTCCACTGCCGGCCTGGCCGCCTGGGCCTGATTGGCTTGGACTGCCACTTTGTGCCACCGAGCCACCAGCAGTGCCGGAGTTCTGTTGCGAGCCACTATTGGATGTGCCCTGGGCCCCTTGGCCTCCGGCGACCTGTTCTCCGCCGGGCGTGCCGTTCGAGCCACCTTCTGCTGAGGCCTCGGAGCCACTGCTTGCTGTTTGACTGCCATTGGCTTCACTGCCTGGGAGCCCGCCGGGCATAGCGCCGTATTGAGCGTCAGGCCCTTGCAGTCCGGTATTGCCTTCGCCTTCTGAGCCGCTAGCACCGTAACGTGCCTCCGCTCCACCTGCGGCGAGGCTATTGCCGTCGGAAGTCCCTCCGTCGGCTGAATCGGAGAGAATGTTGCCGGGAGTTTCGCTTTGCCCACCGGATCCATATCCGTGCGAACCGGAAGTTCCTCCAGCCGTGTGTGAGCGGCTGCCACCGACGCCCATGGCGCGGAATCGACTTGGCGCAGCACGCGCCAACCTCGCTAGATTAGCTCGTGCGTTGAGGGCTGCGTGTGCTTGCACTTGGGCCAACATTGGGTCGGGTAATTCGGGAAAGTCGAGCTTCCAATCGCCTGCGATGAATTCGTAGCCGTAATCGGAATCCCAAGAGGTGATAGCCGCCCTTGCCGCACTATAGGCTGCGATGCCGTCTGGGCGAACGAGCAGCAATGGATAGGGGTCGGGTGGTTCCGGCTCGCCCGCTTTGGCTGCCTTTGCGTTGAGATATTCTCGCGAGGCACGCAGTACCGCAGCAAGCGGATTGCCTGGCCACGAAGGAGCCGCGAAATCGGATTCCGAAAAGTGAAAGCCTTCGGGATGAATAACGACCCCATCTTTTCGACACTCGATATAAATCGGTTTACGATAGGTGCCGTTGGGGCCTTTGTAAGGCACGATGGTGTAGGAGTGGCTGCCCTTGGATTGTTCGCGTAGCTGGTCGAGCCGCTCTTCGTTTTCGGTGATGAGCGATTGCAAGTGTTTGAGTTCGCTTTCTGCCTGTTCTTGATCGACCGTTTGGCTTTTCTCGGTCGCGTCGAGTTGTTGGGCTGCAATTGATAGCCGGGCCAACTCATGCTCGATGCGACGTGTATGTTCTTCGAGATGGCTAAGCCGCGATTGTTCTTGGCGAAGCCGCTCTTCCGATTTGGTATGAAGTGTTTTGAGCTGCTGTTGGTATTTAAGAACCCCGTCTAACTCCTGCGCTAGTGCGGTAGCTTCTTCCGCATCTTCTGAGGTAGGAACAGAGGTCTTGGGCTGCTCGATGGTCTCGGACTGTGCGATCGCATTCGACACGGCTCGCTCGGCAGCTTGCTTCGCTAGCACGACGAGCAACACCAAGAGCGCTCCCATGGTGCATAGCAGTACGGCCAGGAAAGGAAACAGGCTGCCCGCGTCCGAATTGTCCCTGTGGGCCCGGTTGCTCATGCTGCCTGATTTTGCTCGCTATCGTCGGTCAATTCGACGTTACTGGAAACTGTCAGCGGTTCGCCAAGGCGAGCACTGAGTAGCTGAAGGGCTGCTGATAGCCCTGCCACGGTCTGCTGGAAGTTATGTGAACCGGCCAACGCATTGAGGTTGCTGTTGAGCGACTGTTCGAGATGCTTGATCTGGCCAGTCGATTCAACCACCTTCAGCAGGATATCGCCCTGTTTGATAAGCTGTTCTTGTTGCGAGACCGAAGTGCCAGCCGATTCGACTAAGGCGATTTGCATTTCCCTCAGCAGGTTTTCACTCTGCTTGATGAGTTTTTCTTGGCGCGACGTGGCAACAAGCATGGCCTCGCCTACCGCAGCTTCCACATCGCCCAGATGGCGTCGGTTTTCTTCAGCCAATTGGATTTCAGTTTCGGTCAGTGCGGCGGTGTGTGCATGGAGCCCTTCGTTTAGTAGTTCAGCATGTTTGACCAATGTCTCTTCCAGGTCGCCAGCGTGGCGGTCGACCCCTTGGTTCAATGCTTCGGCGTGCCGCGTAAGCCCCTCGACAACCGCGCCGGATAGGGCCTCGTCGAGCGTCGAGGCTGTGGACGCTAGTAGATCGGAAAACTGTTGGCTGCTTTTTTTGAATGCCGCGTGCATCAAGGCGGCTTGTTTTTCGACGCTTGCTTCGACCGCGACGAGTAGTTTTTCTGACATCCGGCAGACCGAGGCCAAGTGGGGGTCGTTGTCGTTGCCATACTGCCGGAAACGACCGATAAGCTGTTGCGAAGCGTTGGTATCGACCTCCTCCAGCAAACTTGTTTCAACCTGTTCGACATGCCATTTTGCAAAAAGCAGTACGATTGATAGCGACAGCGAAAGCGCCGTGGTATCAAACGCCACGCTTAAACCCGACAGCATTGCTCGCAACGATTCGTCCATCGCCTCGGGCGAGAGATCGAGTTTTGCGATTGCGAGCGTAATGCCGATAACCGTTCCCAAGAAACCAAGGATCGGGATGGTCGAGGCAATAATCCGAACCAGCGAATAGCTGCTGTACATGCGGTCTTGGTCGGCGACTTCGAGATGCCTCATTTGCGTTTCAAGCGAATCGGCAGAGGCATTTTGTTTGATGTATTCGAGAGCATTGCGAAGACGTCGCACGAGGTAGCCGCCTGCCGCAGCAGTCGAGACGTTGTCTAAGCTAGCCAAGAGCCCGTCGGCTTCGCTAGCTTCTTGGTTGCGATCAGCTGCCATCGGCAACTGGATCGTGTCGAGCATAGCGAACTGGAGAGACAAACCAAGCCGCTTGATCACCAGCGCAGCAAGTCCGACAAAGAACAACGCGGTTGCGCAGTAAGCGACCGCATGGCCGGCGAAATATCGAGCTTGGAACGAATCGGGTTCAGCGCCCTGGACAACAAAAGCATAGAAGGCAAGGCAAGCTAGTCCGCCCCAGATGACTGGTTGACGTATTAGCCATTCAGAGAATGAAGTAATGCGAGACACAGTGAGCATCCTTTCTCACAACAGCGATATTGAACAGGGTTGGAGACTCAGCGCACGCCGGGCCCCGCCTATTCGTCTATCCACACAATCGGCGTAAGCGGCAAAGTTTATGAGTGGAACTAGCAAAAACGCACTGGGCGAGGAGGAACCCTCTCCCTCGGGTGCTAGCAAGTACGGCATGGTGCCACTGTCTGGCTTGTCCAGCAGTGGAACCCTGATACCCGCTTCACACTGCTGGACGAGCCAGCAGTGGCACCCTACAAAGGAAACCTTGGCTAATTGGTAAACTTTACCGAAGCGGCAGGGTCTGAGCGTCGATAATTCAATTGCTTACAAGAAACAACGACACGCCCCGCAGGCCATAACGAGACATAAGACAGCAACGAAATTGCTGCACGAAACACCCAGGGGGGCTAGCAGCCCGGGCGACTTGTTCGTCCGGGCTGCATTTTTTTGGTAGGTCTCACTTACGGGCGCAGCTACTTCGGCGAGTAAGTGGCAAAGCAACGGGGAGTTTCCCAGAGGCGGACCTCGACGATGGGCACGCCTTGCGAGTGGGTTCCATCGTAGATCAACTTGGCGATGTTCTCGGCGGTTGGATTTTGGTCGATCAGATAAAGTGGTTCACCCATTTTTTCGAGGATCGGTACCACAGGATCGGCGCGGTTGAGAATCATGCGGTGATCGAGATTGTCGTCGATCCAGGTGCTTACCGCCTGTTTGATGTCGGCAAAGTCGAGCACCATCCCCCGATTGTCGAGTTCGGGGCCTTCGATCGAAATGACCGCGCGACCGTTATGGCCGTGTAAGTGGCGGCATTTTCCCTCGTAGTTCAACAAGCGATGGCCGTAGCAGAAGTCTATTTCGCGTGTGACTCGAAACATCGTAGGTTTTGCTTTCATAGTTTTTTGCAACATTTCAGCTGAGTGAAGCAAAAATAGAACACAGATGAACGCTGATTTAGCAGATGGTCGCAGATGGTCGCAGATTACAAGACGATTATTGTCAACGTCTATTTCGATCCATGGCCCTAGGACTTCAACAATCACTTCCCTTCGTATCCGTGAAAATCCGTCTGATCTGCGTTCATCCGCGTTCTATTACTTCAGGTAGCTGAAATGTTACAATTTTTGTGGTATCGGTGCCAAGTTTAACTGCCAGCACAGGCGGCTTGTTGCTTAGCATAGAAGGTTGGGTCGCCGTCGGGTAGAGACTGAAGCCCCCGGCGCCGTTCTGCACACTTATTGCACTCGCCACAATGCTTTCCTTCGATCGGAGCGAGGCACGAAAAAGTTAGCTCCAACGGCAAGTCGGCTCCTAGGGCAAGTATCTGTTGTTTGTTGAGATGTGAAAGAGGGCAAATAATCTCGACCGAATTTCCGGTCGCCGTGGCCAGGGCTTGCTCGAAAGGCTCGAAGAATTGTGGGGTTGCATCGGCAAAGGGATTGTTGTCGAGGGTGGCTAAGGCTAACTGCGAAATCTCGTGCATTGAGCACCAAAGGATCGCTTTCATCAGCAGCAGCGGGTTGCGGCCCCAAAGGTAAACGGCTGCGTCCGAGGTTGACTCGTCGGGAACCTCCTCGCCTGTTGTACTCCAGTGCTTGCCGTATAAATCGGCAACGGGCATCTTCAGGTCGACAACCGGTTCGATGAAACTACTATCGAGGGCATCAATAAACTGCTCGACCGAACGGCGTTCTTCGGTTTGCCATACACACCCGGTTTTTATGTAGAAGGGCTGTACGCGAATGCCTTGCTTGATGAACTCGGCCAAAAGGATGGCGCTGTCGAGCCCGCCGCTGAGGAGCAGGCCGGTGGTTTCACTTTTGGGGCGTCCGATGGTCATGTTGTCGTTCTGGCAAGCGAGGGTGGTCTTCCAGGAAAAATCGGCAGTTACTCAGCGTACCAAAACCTCGGGGGGTTGCAACAAAGCTGAGATATGCCAAATCGTCTTAGCCGCGAGCGGAAGCTGCGGTTGAGCTTGGAATAACCGCGGCTTCCGCTCGCGGCTAGGACGGGAATCTGTCCTGAGGATTGGACGGCTTGGTTATCGCTGCGACATTCGCCATACTGTTTGTATCGCAGAAAATTCATTCCGCCCAGACTGGCCCGAGATTGTGGTCGCAGGAAACCTAGCTTATGAGTCGCTTCGCCAAACGCCGCAACAAAATTCGCCGTATGCTTCGCAAGCACCGTGTGGATGCGCTGCTGGTGACGAACTTTACCAACGTGAGCTACCTGACCGGGTTTACCGGCGACGATAGCTACTTGCTGCTGACGGGCAAGAACGACATCGTGCTGAGCGACGAGCGCTACACAACTCAGCTGGAAGAAGAATGTCCGGAATTGGAACTCAATATCCGAGGACCAGGAAAAAAGATGCTGTCGGCAGTCTCTCGGTTGCTTACGAGCGTGAAGGCCAAGCGGCTGGCGATCGAAGCTGGGTCGATGACGGTCGCCTTGCACTTGGCTTTGCAAGAATCGGTAAAAGGGTGCGAATTGGTACCGGCGAGTGGTTGGGTGGAAGAATTGCGAGCGGTGAAAGATCGAGACGAGATTGCCAAAACCCGGGTAGCATGTGAGCAAGCCCGGCGAGCGTTTGAAGTGGTTCGCGCGTCGCTGACGCCCGAGATGACCGAGTTGCAGGTGGCGGCCGACCTGGAATATCAGGCGCGTCGATTTGGCGGTAAATGCCTGAGCTTTCCGCCCATTGTTGCCGTTGGGGCACGGGCGGCTCTGCCTCATGCCAGCCCGACAGAGCAGCGATTGGAGAATGCCGACTTCACGCTCATCGACTGGGGTGTGAACGAGGGGCAGTATGTGAGCGACTTGACGCGTGTCTTGGTGACCGGTAAAATTTCGCCCAAACTCCGTAAAGTATATGGGGTCGTATTAAATGCGCAGTTGGCTGCAATCAAGTCGATTCGGCCTGGTGTCGCGTGTGGGGCAGTTGACCAGGTTGCCCGATCGATCATCGCGAAGGCGGGGTACGGAAAGCAGTTTGGTCACGGTCTGGGGCACGGTACGGGGCTTGAAGTTCACGAGGCACCGCGACTGAGTCAGGGACAATCCACGCTACTTGCGCCAGGAATGATCGTGACCGTCGAGCCGGGTATCTATCTCCCAGGCTGGGGCGGTGTGCGAATCGAAGATGATATACTGGTCACGCGCACCGGGCACGAAGTGCTGACGTCGGTGCCCAAAGAATTGGACGAGTGTGTTGTCGGTTAAATACAGCAGGGCCTTTGGCCGCAAACAAAAAAGGGGAACTGCTAATCAGCGCTAATGCACGCTAATAGATGAAAAATGCGGAAAATAGACATGCGATTAGCGATTTCTTCTTTCAAAAAAATGTGTCCAGAAAACAAGCTTTTACGGGTTTGTATTACAGGTAATATGTAGCCGCGCTACGGAAATGTTAGTCTACCGAAGGCAAGCGTAGTTTTTTGTCGACGGTTTGTAGGGGGATATTCAGAATGGGTAGTAGTGGATCTGGTTCGGGCGACGTCTTTGACGTGCGTAAGATACGTCGGCTCGTCGAGTTGATGAACGACCACGATTTGGGCGAAGTCGACTTGAAACAGGGCGATCAACGCATCCGGTTGCGCCGAGGCGTCGACCCCGTGGTTACGATGCCAGCCGTCCCGGCTGTTGCTGCGCCTGCTCCAGTCGCAGCGGCTCCGGCAGCGGCCCCCAGTGGCGGGCAGCCAAGTGCTGCGGCGGAAGACGACAACGCCACGTATATCACCAGCCCGATGGTGGGGACATTCTACTCTTCGGCGAATCCTGAATCCCCGCCGTTTGTGAATGTTGGCGATCAAGTTGGCCCAGAGACGGTCGTTTGTATTCTTGAGGCCATGAAGGTGTTCAACGAGATCCCGGCGGAGTGTTCCGGGAGCATCGCAACCATGCTTGTTGCGGATGGCGATGCGATCGAATACGGGCAGAAGTTGTTCAAGCTCGCCCCCGCCAGCTAGTTTTCTTGCTCAGAGAAAACCAATCCCGCCTACAGACGTAAGAAGCAGCTATGTACCAGAGAATTCTCATAGCCAACCGTGGTGAAATCGCACAGCGGATTATCCGTGCGTGCCGCGAATTGGGCATCGAATCGGTAGCGATCTTTAGCGAAGCTGATCGCGGGGCCCAGTATCTCGAACTGGCAGACGAAACCTATTGCGTGGGGCCTGCGCGACCTGCTGACAGCTACTTACGGATAGCCAACGTCATTAGCGCAGCCGAAGTGGGGAACGTCCAGGCGATTCATCCCGGCTATGGTTTTCTCGCAGAAAACGCACATTTCAACGAAGTTTGCCGTAGTTGCAAAATCGACTTCATCGGCCCTTCGCCCGAAGCGATGGCCCAGTTGGGCGACAAAAACGCAGCTCGCGTGCTGGCCAAAAAGGCGGGCGTGCCGGTGGTGCCGGGCAGCGATGGGTTGGTTGAAAGCACCGAAGATGCGATGAAGTTTGCCCACGAGGTTGGCTTTCCGGTTCTGATTAAAGCGGTAGCCGGCGGCGGCGGCAAAGGGATGCGGGTCGCGGCAAACGACTTGGCTCTGAATTCCGCAATGCAACAAGCACAAACCGAAGCGGAAGCAGCCTTTGGCAACGGGGCGGTGTACCTGGAAAAATACATCGAGCAGCCACGGCATGTCGAAGTGCAAATATTGGCAGACAATCACGGAAACGTGATTCATCTTTGGGAACGCGACTGTAGTGTTCAGCGACGGCATCAAAAGCTGATCGAAGAGAGCCCTAGCTTGAGCGTCGACAATAAAACGCGCGACGAGATGTGTGAAGCGGCCCGGCGACTGATTCTAAATGCCAACTATTCCAACGCAGCGACGGTGGAGTTTATTGTCGACAAGGATGGTAATTATTACTTCATCGAAGTGAACGCTCGCATCCAAGTTGAACATCCGGTGACCGAAATGGTGACTGGCATCGATCTGATTAAGCAACAAATACTGCTTGCCAGTGGCGAGCCACTTTCGATCAAGCAGGAAGATGTGATTCATCGAGGAGCGGCGATCGAGTGCCGTATCAATGCCGAAAACCCACGCAAAAACTTTCAGCCCTCGCCGGGAAAAATTGATCGACTGATAGTACCGGGCGGGTTCGGCGTGCGATTCGAATCGCACGCCCATAGCGGCTATGTGGTTCCGCCGTACTACGATTCGATGATTGGCAAATTGATTGTTCACCAGCCAACCCGGGCGGAGGCAATTCAGACTATGAAGCGAGCCCTGTCTGAGCTACGAGTAGACGGCATCCATACCACGACTCCGCTCCATCTGGAGATCCTCAACCACAGCGCGTTTGTTGAGGGCAAGATCGATACGACGTTTGTCGAGCGGACATTCTAAGCCGGTTAGTGACCCGTCGCGTGTGCCACTGCCTGGCTTGCCCAGCAGTGTGAAGCGTGTACCAGGGTTCCACTGCTGGGCAAGCCAGACAGTGGCACCCGGCGAAGCATAGTGAACTAGCCCAGCACGCTTGCCAGGGAATTTACGAAACGGCCTCAAGCGTCTACAATAGGGGCCCTTCGCGTTACTGGGCGAGTCCCGTGATGCACTGATTTTCACCACCAAATGGACAGAATATGGCTGACAATACACTTTCTCGCCCCCCCAAAACGACGCATAACTTCCGCCGTGCCGCAATTTTGTTTGCCGGTGGACCGGCGCCTGCTGCCAACGCGGTTATTTCGGCTGCGGCAACTTCGTTTTTGCGTAATGGCATTGAAGTTGTCGGCATCAAGCACGGTTATTCGAGCCTTGTGGAATTTGGGCCAAAACGCCCGTTGGTCGAGGGAGTCGACTACGTGAACGTCGACCACAAAATGCTCGGCCGAACGCGTAACTCGCAAGGCATTATGATTGGCACCGCCCGAGCCAACCCCGGTAAGATGGTTTCTCATCCCTCTCATCTGTCTGACCCAGAGCGCTGTGCGCCGCTGAAAGCCGTTTACGAGGGTTTGCGATCCATTGGTGTCGACCTGCTCGTGTCGATTGGTGGTGATGATACGCTCAAAACGGCCAATAAATTCAAGATGTTTCAAGAGCGTTTGCCGTTGGATGCCCACCGAATTCCCATAGTGCATTTGCCAAAAACCATCGACAACGATTATCGGGGCATCGACTTTACTTTTGGTTATTTCACCGCTGTCGACTTTTTGGCCAGAGAAGTTCGCAACCTGCTTGCCGACGCCGAAGCGAACCGTAGCTACTTTCTTGCCGAATCGATGGGGCGCAGTGCCGGTTGGTTGGCCTATGGGGTTGCGATTGCTGGTGAAGCGAGCTTGGTGATTAGTGTCGAAGACATCGTTGGTAGCTACGAAACCACCGAGGAGAAGGTCGATCCTGGAACCGGCGAGAAGACGACCCGTAAGGTGATGAATATGCAGGAGGTGATTCCTCGTATTGTCGCTACGATGACGACTCGCGAACGCGAGGGCAAAGAGTATGGCGTGATTGTTATTGCTGAAGGTCTGGCCGAATTTTTGCCGAGCAGCTATCTAGAAGGTGTCGACCGCGACGAACATGGGCATATCAACATCACCGCGATTAACCTGCACGATATTTTTGCCGGGTTGATCTCCAAGGAATATGAGCGGCAAACGGGTCGCCAGCGCAAGGTCAACGCTTTGCAACTGGGCTACGAAGCCCGTTGTGCCAAGCCCCATGCCTTCGACGTGATGCTGGGTAGCCAGTTGGGCGTTGGTGCCTATCGGGCGCTGGTCGAAGAGCAACTTGACGGCGTGATGGTTTCGGCTTCGGGCCAGTTGCAGTTGGAATATGTGCCATTCGAAGACCTGGTCGACCCGGAAACGCTTGTGACCGTGGTGCGGTACATCGAACCGGATAGCGATTTCCAGCGGCTTACGCGGTTTTTGGAAACTTATGTCGACCGGGGCGAAGAGCCGCGGTAACGCGTTAGCGTTAATAGCCGGTGGTACACTTCTGGACCGTGTGTGGTTCCGGATCGCGTTGTTTCCGTGGACCGCGTGGCGGTCCGGCTGGGGGGGGGTCAGCCGTCTAGGGTGCCTTTGGTGCTGGGGACGCCGGGCATTCTTGGGTCGGCTTCGATTGCCATGCGTAGTGCGCGGGCGGTGCCTTTGAAGATGGCTTCGGCTATGTGGTGGCTGTTGCGACCGTAGTGTAGCAAGACGTGTAAGTTGCAGAGAGCGTTGGCTGCGGTGGATTGCCAGAAGTCTTCGAGCAGCTCGCTGTCGAAGTCGCCAATTTTTGATGCCGGCACCGGAGCTTGATAGGCCAAGGCAAACCGGCCACTAAAATCGATGGCGACGGTGACCAAAGTTTCTTCCATCGGCAGCGTGAAGTGGCCATAACGCCGGATGCCTGCTTTGTTGCCCAAGGCTTCGCGTAGCGCCATGCCGAGGCAAATGCCGGTATCTTCGACCGTGTGATGCTGATCGACCTGCAAGTCGCCTTTCGCGTGTACTTTCAGATCGACAACGGCGTGCTTGGCAAATAGCGTCAGCATGTGGTCGAGAAACCCGACCCCAGTGTTGATGTCAGATTGCCCAGTGCCATCGAGATTCAATTCGAGATTGATCTTGGTCTCTGCCGTCTGCCGTTGAATGTGCGAGGTGCGTTTCATCGAAAGTCGCTTTGTTTACGAATGGTGGTCCGCAGCGCTGTTGCGCGCGAAAGTCAACCCTCTATCTTAACACGGACGCGGGGAGCGGACGACAGGTTCGGACGGCATAAACCCCCAGTAGCGGTATTCTCGTTGCCCGCCAATCGGCACGTTTGCTATAATCGGCGGTGTCGAAACGCCAAACTCACCCGGAGGGACCACTTATGCCACCGATGAGACGTCCCGTTGAAAGAGAAGCCTGCGAAGCTGCCGAATCTAGCTACTCGCTGACGCACTTGGCAAAGCGCTGGAATAAATCTCGCCGCGAAGTACGCCAGATGCTCCAACATGGCGAGTTGCCGTTCGAGCAAGTGGATGGCCAGATCCGCGTGCCGTGCCAAGCGGTTGAACAATTCGAGAAAAACCTACAACGTCCAGTCGGGCACTCTGACTCTGACTAGTTCGGTGAGTTTTTGCAGTGTGGCTACGTCGAGTTGCTCGGTGCGTGCGTCGGGGCGTAAGTTCATTTGTTCGAGTATTTCGTCGACCTCCTGCTTGGTGAGATGCCGTTTTAGGGCGGCGACCACGTTGGCTCGTAGGAACTTGCGGCGGTGAATAAAAATTGTTTTGACAAATTGGTGGAAGAATTTGGGGTCGGGGATGGCGGCCCGGCGTACGGGGTCGACCACAATTCGCACGATTGCCGATTCGACTTTTGGGGCAGGCCAAAAGACGCTGGGGGGCATAATACGCACGATCTCGGTGTCGGCTTGGCTTTGCATCCAGACGCTGAGCGCGCCGTAGTCTTTCGTGTTGGGTCGGGCCACGATGCGGTCGCCCAGTTCTTTTTGGATAGTGGCGACCATCGAGTGGGGCAGGTGTCCACACAGAAGCAAATTACTGAGGACGGGGGTGGCGATGTTGTAGGGAAGGTTGGCCACCAGTTTGAGCCGCCGATTGGGGGCCTCGTCCAGCTTTTCTTTTATCGCGTCGAGCACGCGCGGGTCAAATTGATTCTTGTTTTTAAGAGCGTCGTGGCGGAGCATTGTGACGTTGTCGAAGTCGAGTAGCAATTCGCTGGCTAATTCGAACAGGTGCCCGTCGATTTCGATGGTCACCACGGCAGCGGCTTTTTTGGCGATCAGGGCCGTCAATGCGCCGGTGCCGGTGCCGACTTCTAGCACCACGTCTTGGTCGGTCAGGTTCGCTGAATCAACAATCAAGTGTTGCAGGTTCAGGTCGATCAGAAAGTTTTGCCCATGGCGCGTGGCCGGCTGGATGCCGACTTCGCGAAACTGCCGCATGAGAAAAGTTTTGGTTTGTCGGTCCATGGGTGGGGGGCGCTGGGGGCTAGTTGGTGGGGAAGGGTGAGTGATAGGGTCAAATAGAAATATTTACCGCACGGCTAATACCCCAAAGGGGTAATACATCGTAGCCCAGGGTAAGCCGCGCCACCCTGGGTAATCGTTTGTAGAGAATCAAAGAACCCCGAAGGGGTTCTACAAATGGCAACGTCACGTTTTTTTGCAATTCTTTTGCTGTACAACCCCTTCAGGGTTGAGTTTCTATGACACTTCCAACCCAGGGTGCGCTCACTTCGCTCGCGACCCTGGGCTACGATGTTTAACGCCTTTGGCGTAAAATCCTGTGCTAATTCTGTGATAAGAGGTGGGTAGCTCATCATTTCCATAGCCCTAGCAGGGTTTAGCCCACTGCAATTGGCGTTCGACGTATTTGGCGAGGACGTCGGTTTCCAAATTGACTCGGTCGCCGACTTTTCGTGCGCCGAGGGTGGTGACGTTTAGCGTGTGTGGGATGAGGGCGATGCTAAAACGGGTGTCTTCGACCTCGACCAACGTGAGGCTCACCCCTTCGACCGCGATCGAACCTTTGCAGGCCAGTTGCCGTGAGAGGCTTTCCGGAACATTGATCCAAAAGGTTGACCACTCTTCTTCGTCCTCTCGTCGATCGATGGTCCCCACGGCATCGACGTGGCCGGTGACAAGGTGGCCGCCTAACGAGTCGCCGACTAGCAACGATGTTTCTAGGTTCACTTGGCTCCCAGTGGATAGCTCGCCCAAGGTGGTTTTCTGAAGCGTCTCGGGCCCCGCTTCAAACGAAAGCGAGTCGCCGTCTGTCGCAATAACCGTGAGGCAGCAGCCGCTGATTGCGATGCTGTCGCCAATCTTGGCACCGCTGGCGGTTTCTGGATCACTGACCACTAGCCGTACGCCGGGGCCTTCCGGCACGATCTCTTTGATAGTTGCAAGACTTTGTACTAAACCGGTGAACATCGACTAGGTGACTCCATTTCGTGCAGGACGTAAGAGCGACCAAGCATAGCGAATCGCGGGTATTGCTGCATAGAGACAACAAAGGACAGGGATCGCATACCAACGGACGGTTAGCAACACCATCAGCGTAAAGACGATCACCACGACATGCGAGAAGCTGCGTTTGCCTCGGAATGTTTGGATAAGAACATGCGGGTAGGGAATGCGCGACACCATCAGCAACGCGAGCAGCGTGGCAAACGGAGGGAGCACACGTTGCAGCCACCAATCGTAGCCAGCGAAGCTTTCGAAGTTAATCTCTTTGCGCAAGGTGTACGAAAACATCGCACAACTGGCAATCACGGCCGCGGCAGCAGGGGAGGGGAGGCCGGCAAAAATTCCGTGGTCGTCGGTATCGTCGGTTTCGACATTGAATCGGGCTAAACGCAGTGCAACACAACTCGCGAAAAGGGCCGCAATCGTCCAGACGGCTTCTCGGTGAACGCTGGTAAACTGAGGGCACATTTTCACCAGCAAAATGGCCGGCGCTACGCCAAACGAAACCATGTCGCAGAGGCTGTCGAGCTGGCCGCCAAAGTCGCTAGTCGAACGTGTGATGCGTGCGACCAGACCATCGAGTGCGTCGAAAATCATGGCTGTGAAAATCAACGCCCCGCAGAGCATCAGATTGTGCGTCGGGTCGTTGCTTAACAGCCATTCTCGCGGAGAGCCGAGGGCTGGCGAGGGAACGCCCTCCAGCAAACCAGGTTTGGCAATTCGAGCGGCCACGACGATCGCAAAAAAACCGCACATCAGGTTGCCCAGCGTGAACAGCGTCGGCAGAACAGCAATAGCGCGGACTGGTCTCATGTGCAGTAGAAATGAATGTTGTAAGGTGACATCAGGTTTAGGATTTACGTAATACTTCGGCTAAATGAAGAAGAATAGAATGCGGAGGAACGCCGATTAAACAGATTTTTTGCAGATAAAAAAACAATCTTGTTCAAACATTCCCCTCAACTCTTGTACTAAAATTTGATCTGCAAATTAGACTCTCGCAAAGGCGCTAAGACGCTAAGAACGGGGGAATTAATCCTTGCAAGCCCTCGTACGCGACTCCGTAAGGTAGTTGGATCTCGCAGAGACGCTGAGACGGCAGAGTTATATGGCACGGCGGTTTTCTCTGCTGTCTCTGCGAGATAATCACTTTTCTTGTTTCCTTTGCGGCTTAGCGCCTTTGCGAGAAATTTCTACTTTTTTTGGTTGCGGCCAGAAGCCGCGCTGGATCCTAATCTTCTTCCGAAACGACTGAAATGTTATGAATTCACCAAGTAGCGAGCCATCACGGTACTGCCGGCTTGGATTTTCTGGCCGACTTCCACTTCGACCTGTACGCTATCACGCGGCAGAATTAGCTCGGTTCGCGAACCGAGCTTGATCATACCAAATTTCTCTCCCCGTTGGACCGTTTGCCCAGGCTTCAGTATGCAGACAATTCGGCGAGCGATCAGCCCTGAAATGGCTCTCACGGCAAAACGCCGTTGAGGGTTCTCGACCTCTTCGAAGCCGATCCACATAAATTCGTTGCGGATAAGGCTTTCTGGGTTGATGGCATTGAGAAATTCGCCCGGCTTGTAGTGCATGTCGACAACTCGGGCGTGGCGTGGCGAGCGGCAGACATGCACATTGAAGATCGAAAGGAAGATGCCGATCCTAATGGCTGGGCCATCTAGGAAATCGTAATGCTCGACCGGCGTAATTTCGGCAATCGTTCCGTCGGCTGGCGAAACGATGGCGGTGGCCTCTTGGGGGATTTGCCGCGCGGGATCGCGGAAGAAGTAAACGACCAAGCCGAAGATCACCGCGGGGATCGCAGCCAACCAGCACCAGGGGCTACCGAGCAGCGGCAACAGCACAGTCGCTATCAGCGGAGGCCAGCCCAAGAGTTGCAGCTCGGCTAACCCCCAACGGGCAAATGGAATTCGCTCGCGCCAAGCGAAGGGGTCGTCCTCGGTGGCCCAATGAGCCGTGCAAAGGTTGCAGCAAAATTTTAGGTCGCGAGGATCGAGAATTTCATGCGGGGCACCCTCGGTGTCGCCTTGCCGAAGGTCGACCATCTTGCGGACGTATTCACGCCGAAAGGTTTTGAGATACCAACGCCGCCAACGACCCCAAAGAAGCTCGATCTTGTAGCAATTCCCACTGCCAGGTTGCACGCTACGAATGTTGTCGGGAAGGCGAGGGGTGGTCATCAATGGAGCGGACGGATAGGGGGGCAATTTGTTATTTGAGGAACCCCTCAGCATACACCCTCAGCAGCGAGAAACAACCTGCTAAGAGACGCGGTAGCAGGAGGATTGCAAAGTCATAAATTCGGCCTGATAAGGATCTAGCCACAGAGAACACCGAGAATGCAGCGCGGCCTTTGGCCGCAAGCAAAAAAAGGGAACTGCTAATCAGCGCTAATACACGCTAATAGGTGAACGAAATGCAAAAAAACTGACATGCGATTAGCGATTATCCGCGTTGATTAGCGATTTCTTCTTTCAAAAAAATGTGTCCAGAAAACAAGCTTTTACGGGTTTGTATTACAGAGTACTGAAATTACGGAATTCTCCGTGCCCTCGGTGTTCTCTGTGGCTTATCTATTTTTTGAACTAAGCGACTTTGCAATCGTCCTGGGACGCGGTAGGGAGTCAACTCGACGCCAAATGGCAAAGGATGCTTGTCTTTATGACCAATGGAAGCGAGAAGTAACTCGTCTCTTCTCAGAATTTGGAGATTACGAATGCCGTCAGACTCTTGAGAATGCTAGCAAATCACTGGAATGCTAGAACTTGACGATTTTTCGACTTGGGCCTGTCCAAAAAACAATTCAAAAATCCTCGAATAGGCCAGCTAGCTCCTAATTCAAACCCTCAGTTGAGTCGATAGTAGTCCTGTAACTGTTCTAATCGTTACATGCGAAAGAACCGGTACAGAACACATTTGCTGTTGGGAGGAAAACCGGGGCTATGGTGCTCGCACTAGAACCAAAACATTTGTTAGTCGCATCTCTTCGGTTCTTTCTCGTTGTCGCTATCTGCTGCGAACTTGCTAGCAACGGGGCTCTGGCTGCTGAGACCGGCGCCGCGAACGCTAGCGTTCGCCCCCTGCCTGCTATCAACGAAAACCCGTCCGTCGATCCGGCTGCGTTCTATAATCTGTTTTCTGACGATGCTAAGCAACTAGGCACCGCCGAGCGGCTAGAGAAACTGGAAGCCGGTTATTCCGAGCTGCAAACCAACTACGACGAACTTAGCGACGACTATGCCGCTCTAAAAAAGCGGATGAAACACTTGGTCTCCTCCGGGACCAGTGGTTCGACCATGCGTGTGGTGGGACGAATCCATCTCGACCATTGGGGATTTCCGAACTCTTCGCCCGGGATCAATGTTTTCGAAAACAACGACCCCGCAGTTACCCCGCAAGATCGTATTGGCTTTCGCCGCGTTCGATTTGGGGTGCGAGGCGATCTCTGGAAGACCATGGTCTATCGGATCGAAATGGAGTTTTCCGGCGGCGACGAGTCGGAATTTCGCGACGTGTTTATTGGGTGGAAAGATGTTCCCATACTACAAACCCTTTTGGTCGGCAACCAGAAGCGGCCTTATGGCTTAGACCACTTGAATAGCAGCCGTTACAACGTTTTCATCGAGCGGCCATTTGTAATCGAATCGTTCAACCAAGATGCCCGTCGGCTAGGGATTCAGTCGTATGGGGTTTCTGAAAAACAAGATTGGAACTGGCGCTATGGAGTGTTCAATCAACGGTTGATCCAGGACGAAGGCAGCTACATTAGCGACCATTACCAACTTGAGCTTGCCGGGCGATTGGCTAACACGTTTTGGTACGACAAAATCTCTGATGGTCGCGGCTACGGGCATTGGGCCCTCTCGGGAACGATCGCAAACCCCGATGCAAATGGCGGCGTTAACGGCCGTGATACCAACGAAGCACGATTTCGCCATCGGCCCGAAGCGCGGTCGGTGAATCGCTGGCTCGATACGGGCATTATTACCGATGCGACAAACTACGGGCTATTGGGCGTCGAGAACGTTTGGAATTTTGGACCGCTCCAGTTCGTCGGCGAGTATCAAAATCTGTGGTTGGGACGCAGCAACAATCCCGACGTGCGTTTCCACGGTGGCTATGCCTATGTCTCGTACTTTCTAACAGGCGAGCATATCCCTTGGGACCGTAAGACGGGAATCTTGGGACGCGTCAAACCGATCGAGAACTTTTTCTTGGTCAACACGGATAAAGATGGCGTGAGGGGCGGCTGGGGAGCCTGGCAAATCGCCTATCGCTATTCCTACGCCGACTTTACCGACGACAACATCTTTGGCGGAATCGGCAGAAGCCACACGCTCGGCTTCAATTGGCATTGGAACCCTTATGCCCGTATGCAATTCAACGCCATCTATGGCGAGATCGATAGTCGGGAAGGATTCGATGCCGGCGGCGCTTCGCTGGGGGCGTTGTCGGGAAGTTACACCATTGTTGGTACTCGGCTTATGGTTGATTTCTAGGCGAGCGATAGAGAGAGCCAAGTAGGGTTCGCTGTGTAGATCATTTGCATGTGTTTACCAAACCAAAATTGAAAAGTAAAAGATAACCACAGAGACACGGAGAGCACGGAGAAAACAATCTAAAATTTTTATCCGAAGGATGATCTGATTCATCGCTCGATCAACTAAAAAAACTCTGTGTGTCCTGTGACTTCGTGGTGAATATTCTGATTCTTTTATTTGAATTATCAATGAATTCGGTAGGGCAGGGCGGTTAGAAATGAATCTTCGACAACATCTGAAATTTACTGTTGTCTTTCTAGGAACGGCCTGTTTAGCAGTGCTAGTCTCGCAAGAATCGCTTGCTCAGCAGCAAGAAATCAGACAACCGGTTTCTCTAGCTACCTTCGATATCGATACCAATGTGGTACCGGCCAGTTGCAACGGTGCAGGTTGCCATCGCAAAACATGCAGTAGTTGCCAGTCGGTCTGTTGTCCCAAACCGGTTGAGAAAGAAGTGAAAAAGCATAGTTGGAAGGTTTCGCCAAAACTGGTGTGCATCCCTGCTTTTCGCTGGCCCTGGGATCGGTTCACGGTAAAGAAACCAGGGTGCTGCGACGGGGGCGATGCTGGCTGCGCCGATAGCCAAGCAAACTGTGGACGGGTGCGCTGCGTCAATGTGCTGGAGAAACACGAGTACACCTGCAATGAATGCGGCTACGAGTGGGACATAAAACGGGTTTGCACGAGCAGCGGCCACCGCAAAGCGGTAGGCCAGTTTTGTCCTGAATGCAACGGCAAAGGGTGCGATTGAATCGCCCTTACCGAGTCCAGGCAAGCCATTTGTTGAACAGCGATTTCACCAAGGGGGTGAGGCGACTACGGTTGAATTGGTCGCCTACTTTGCGTATCGCATCGGCCTGGGTGGGGTAAGGATGGATGGTACTGGCAATCTTCTTTAGCCCGAGGCCGTGAGTCATCGCCAGTGTGATTTCCGAAATCATATCGCCAGCGTTTGTGGCAACGATCGTGGCGCCTACGATTTGATCTGTCCCCGTCTTGACATGAACTTTGACAAATCCGTCGGTTTCGCCTTCTAAGATGGCCCGATCAACCTCGCTAAACTTTTGCGTGTAAGTTTGAATATCGAGGGCTTGATCCTGTGCTTCGCTAGGATAAAGCCCGACGTGCGCGATTTCTGGTGACGTGTAAGTCGACCAGGGAATCGTCAGCGAACTGGCCTTGGCGCGTCCTTTGAACAAAGCATTTTGGATAACCGTTCGGGCCATGAAGTCGGCGGCATGGGTAAACTTGTAGGGCGAGCAAATGTCGCCGGCGGCATAGATGGCGGGGTTGGTCGTTTGCAGGCGGTCGTTTACCTTCACTCCAGTTTGCTTGCTGAAATCGACTCCCACAGTTTCAAGTCCTAGCCCATCGACGTTCGGCGCTCGGCCAACCGCGACGAGCAGTTTGTCGACGGTTTCACTGTAATCTGTGTCGTGCGATTCAACTGTGAGCCGAATCTTTCCATTCTCGGTAGGTTTCACGTTGAGATTTTTTCCGCAGCATAAAAGCTGAACGCCATCGCGAATCATCGATTGCTTGACCACCTCGGCAGCATCTTGATCTTCGCGAGGCAAAATGCCGTGGGTTGCCTCGACAAGAAACACCTCGGAGCCCAACAAAGCAAATGCTTGCGCAAGTTCGCAGCCGATGGGGCCTGCTCCGATAATGCCTAGACGTTCGGGCAACTCGGTGAGAGAGAAAATCGATTCGTTGGTGAGGTATTCAACTTGATCTAAGCCCGGGATGGGTGGTGCCGAGGCTCTAGCGCCGGTGGCGATTACGGCTCGTTTGAACCGAAGGGTTTGGTCGCCGACACGAATTGTATTCGCGCCAGTAAATTCGCCTTGCCCGAAAAAAACATCGATCCCCAGGTCGCGAAAACGGTGGGCCGAATCGAGCGGGCTAATATCCGCGCGGAGTTTTCGCATGCGTTGCATCACTCGCGAGAAGTCGATTGAGACGCCCGTTGGAACGTCGACGCCGAATTCGTTGGCGTAGCGTACTGAACGAGCAGCACGCGCGGCGCTGATGAGGCTTTTCGAGGGGACACAACCGACGTTCAAGCAGTCGCCGCCCATGAGTTCTCGCTCGATGAGGGCAACCTTTGCCCCCAAACCGACTGCCCCCGCCGCGGTGACAAGCCCAGCCGAGCCGGCCCCGATCACCACCAGATTGTAGCGTCCCGAGGGAGTCGGATTCGTCCAATCCGGCGGATGGACGTTGGCCTCCAGCTTACGATTGTGCTCGTCCAGCGGTTGCAATTGAATGAGTTTGGACATAGGGGAAATTCTCGATCAAAAGTTGAATCAATTCGGGGCCGTGGCCTGCGATTCTCGGGGGACGTATTCGCGAATGGCGGCGCGTGCCACGCGGGTGATATAGACGGTGACGACCACCGTCGCCAGCAGGCCGACTCCTAGTAGCAATTTCTGGCTCATTCCGCCTTCGTAATTCCCGCTTACCAAATCGGCAATGTTTTTAATTGCAGTCCCCAAGTACACATATAGTATCGTCCCAGGGAACATGCCAATCCAACTAGCCAAAAAGTAGTCGCGAGTGCGTACCTTGGTGATGCTAAACAAATAGTTAAGCACGTTGAACGGAAACGCGGGCGAGAGCCTCGTTAGCAGCACAATCTTAAACCCGGCTTGCTCGACTGCTTGATCGACAGCCGCGAACTTGGGGTATTGGGCGGTTTTCTGTGCGACAAAATCGCGGGCCATGGTGCGTCCCACCCAAAACGCCGCCAACGCCCCCAGTACGCTCCCAATGGATACGGCAATCGTCCCAACCACCACACCGAAGGCAAAGCCAGCCCCCAGAGTGAGGATGGTTCCCGGCACCATGATTACCGTGGCAACGATATAAACTGCCGCTAGCAGCACAGGTCCCCAGATTCCGAGCGATTGCACGTATTCGAAAAAACTGCCCAGGTAGGCATTCAAAGGCAGGAACTTGAATGCCAAAAAAAGTGTCACCAAAGCTGTCGATAGCGTGAAAAGTTTCAGCTTGTGACTTTTTGGGCGGCTCGTGCCAGCAGCATCAGCCAAATCTGTTTCGGTGCTGGGGGGTGAGGAATCCGCTTCGGGCATCTTGGTTGCCTTTGTGTTGATTGGCTTTGCGTTGGTTCCACCGCCGCTGTGTATTACCTATTCTCGCGATTTCGCGGTCCAGGAGGAGTGCGAAATCTAACGTAACGGGCAAAAATCGTCGCAGTTGCACATCATGGATTCACGTAGTTAGAATGGGGGATGCTAAAATAACTTTTCAAAAACGCGTGTCCGCAATTACTCGTAAGTCGATATCCGCCCGGTTGGAGTGCGTAAACTTATGGCCTCGGTTTCCTTAGAAAATATCACCAAAGTCTACCCCGGCGATGTCCACGCGGTTCGTGAACTGAACTTGGATATCCAAGATGGCGAATTTCTCGTACTGGTCGGGCCGTCTGGGTGCGGGAAGAGTACCACACTTCGAATGGTGGCTGGGCTAGAAACCATCTCGTCGGGCACGCTTCGCATAGGCGATCGGATCGTCAACGATGTCCATCCCCGCGATCGTGACATCGCTATGGTTTTTCAAAATTATGCGCTCTATCCACACATGACCGTCTTCCAAAACATGGGCTTCGCTTTGAAAATGCGCAAAGTTGCCAAAGCCGAAATCAAGCAGCGCGTGGACGAAGCCGCTGCGATGTTGGGCATCGAATCGCTGCTCGAACGAAAACCGAAAGCTCTCTCCGGAGGACAGCGGCAGCGTGTTGCGTTGGGCCGAGCGATTGTCCGCCAGCCCGCCGTTTTCTTATTCGATGAACCACTCTCGAATCTCGACGCAAAATTGCGAGTCGAAACCCGTGCTGAGATTAAACGTCTGCATCGCGAGCTGAAAACAACGACGATTTACGTGACCCACGATCAGGAAGAAGCGATGACCCTTGGCGATCGCGTCGTGGTAATGCGCGATGGCTGGAAACGGCAAGTCGACTCGCCGCTGAATATCTATCGACACCCCACCGATCGGTTTGTGGCCGGTTTTCTTGGCATGCCGCCGATGAATTTTTTGGAAGGGCATCTCGAGTCGGGCGACGACAGCCTTTGGTTTGTCAGCGACGAAGTACGGCTACGACTGCACGATGCCCAACCTGAGTGGCTGCAAGGCGAAGCACGCCGACCGATTGTCGCAGGCATCCGCCCCGAAGCATTCGACTTGAAGCAAGGCGAAGCCGTTGACGGCGGCATCTCGGCAACCGTGCTGGTCGTCGAGCCACTGGGCAGCATGATGGACGTTTATCTGCAACGCCCCTCGGGCGAGAAACTCGTCTGTCGAGTGACCGCCGGTGAATTAGAAGAGGGCGGGGCGATCTCGGCGCATGTCTCGCCACAAGATATCCACCTCTTCGAGCCAAACGAGCAAGGCGATCCTCGCTCAGAAACATACTACGGACGAAACCTCGCCGTCGGTGTGCCACAGCCCGTTTGAAGTAGGAACTAAGGCGAGCGGCAGATGAGAATTTACCAACCTGAACTCAACGTGCCTGATTTTACCCCCGAGTAAGGATATTGAACCACGACGACACAACGAACACTACGAACACTACGAAAGAAGACTGGATTTCAGGTATTTTCCGCGATCCGTGACCTACCAAAATGCCACAAGTGTTGCTTCTGTAGAAAATTCCTTCCCTTTGAATTGAGTGTTCCACGATAGCTTCACGTCGTGCTCGTTGTGTCGTCGTGGTTCAACCTTGCGCAGTAGTATTCAGGAGACTACTTTCTAAAAACAAGTTTCTCTGCGATCCTCTGTGGTGATTCCTTTCGTAGATCTTTTTTGCCAGCGAGCGAATGCAGGTAAACTCCTATCTGCCAATCACCTAGACGTCCATATCTGGCTCGTCAGAACCGCCTTTTCTTGCATCGCCGAGTTCTGTTCGCAGGCGGCTGATATCCCCTGCCAAAGTCTGCCGAACGATTTGCATGTCGCTGGAGTGAATGATCAGATTCATGCCCGCCTTGGCCCATCCGATCAGGGGCTCCATGCCGTCAGAAAAGTGGATGCCAACACCCAACCCTGCGTCACGGCCCTTTCGGATAATCGTTTGAATGGCCTCCTCAAAACGCGGGTGGCTGTATTGTTCAGGGATACCCAAATTGATCGACAAATCGTGTGGCCCAACAAGCAAGGCGTCGACGCCCGGCACGGCGACAATCTCGTCGAGGGCTTCCAAAGCAGGTACACTTTCGATGTTGATGATGCAAACATTGTTCTGATTGTAGCTTTCTAGATACTTTTGCACTTGGCCATTGAGTTTTTCTTTGCCCGATAAAGCTCGCTGAAGACGGTCTCCCTTGAGTGGCCGTAGTTTAACCGCCCCGCGATGCTGTTGGACTTGTTCCACCGATTCGACATACGGGGCAATGACTCCCGCGGCTCCTCCATCGAGCACCTGACAAGCGAGGTACGGATCGGGAGAAGGAATCCGGACAATCGGCGCAAGCCCCTGACCCGAATAGGCTTGGCACATCCAAGACAACTCGGTCCGATTGAGCACGGCATGTTCGGTATCGAGAAAGACAAAATCGAGCCCCGCGCCAGCAATCATCGGCGGCCACTGCGGGGCGGGCGAGAGTACGCAGGTGCCATACACACGGTCGCCTGCCCTGAGGGCTTGGGCCAATTCGTTTCCATTCATTTTAGGGCTCGTTGTAGGACTGCTGGATGTATGTTTTCGACACGTTCGACATCGGAACGCCATCTACAAGAATACCGGAGACGCCGCCCAAAGGAAAACGTGGTCACAAAAAAAATGGCGGCCATTCGCTGGATGGCAGCAGGATAACGGCAAAGTCGGTGTGTGCAACCAAAGTTTCGGAGAAAAGGATAACCACAGAGAACCTAGCGTGGCAGAGCCACAAACAAACGAGTAGGATTTTCTCGCAAAGATTGCCCACGCAATACGAATCCCGGGGTCACAATCTTTGCGAGGCGGTCGATGCCGCAGACGCTAATGGCGATACCCCGATTCGTTTTTTTGGCTGGTCNNGCTCGCCCCTGACCAGCCAAAGCTTAAACAATCATTGAACTCTCCCGGCACCTTGTTGGCAATCTCATCGTATAAGGCGCTAAGTCGCAGGTCTGTTTTTCGCATTCCGTTCACCTATTAGCGTGTATTAGCGCTGATTAGCGGTTCCCTTTTTTGTTTACGGCCAAAGGCCGTGCTGTGTTCATCCACGTTCGATTACTTCTGCTAGCTGAAATGTTACGAAAAAACGAATTGACAACCTTTGCGGATCCCATTACTATAAAACCAAATCTAAGTAACCAAAAAGGAGCCCCGCGATGGCACGGCCGAAAGCTAGGCAGCTCACTGAGCGCGAACTGGAAATTATGCATGTCTTTTGGCGGCCTGCTAAGCAGCAAACTGGCAGTGCAGTTGAGCTTACAGCTGCGGAGGTTCGTCAGCGGTTGGCTGACAAGGGGCGCGACTTGGCTTATACGACGGTTGCGACGCTCATCAAGATACTTGTCGACAAGGGATTCATCCGGCAAACGACCGACCAGCGGCCTTTTGGTTATCAGGCCCAACGCTCTTTCAAAGACGTTTCGGCTCGGCTGGTGAACGATCTGGTCGACCAGGTTTTCAGCGGATCGCGCGAGACGCTGCTCTTGCGTCTGGTCGAAAGTAAAAAATTGACGAAGAAAGAACGCCAATTGTTGGAGCAAGTCTTGCGGGAGAAACGATCATGACTGCCATTGGTATGAATGCAATCGGTATTGCCCTGGTGTGGTGTGTGCTGCAAGTGACGCTGGCCTGTGTTGCGGGAACGATCGTCTATTTTGTTGCGAGAAAGGTGGGCTGGGTTGCGGGGCGAATGGCGATCGTCGCGTCGTTCGCCTTGGTGCTTGCTCTTTCGGTTGCCGCGCTGAGCCCTTGGCCCAGTTGGTTTTCATCGGGTGTTTTTTTTGAACGCGATACGGTCGCAGCAATAGACGGCGTGAGTGCGGAACAAGATGCCTTGCAAGAGAAAGATCGATCTGGTGCTGATTCTGTTACGCCCGAGTGGTCTGAGCAGTCCGAACTGTCTGGCCCATTAAACATGGCTTTCTGGCGATCGGTTTGGTCGGAGATGCAGCGTACTCAAACAACGGTCGATACGGCAAACGCACCGGCAAGCAGCGTATGGCGTTGGCCGGCGATCGCGGCAATTGTGTTTCTGGTAGCCGCTGCTGCTGGGCTTTTGCGGTTATTTGTTGCTTGGCTTGCGGTGCGTCGGTTGGATCGCCAAAGTTCTATGATCGACGATAGCCGCTTAACGGAACTGGCCGCAACAATCAGCCACGACCTATCGCTTCAACGCTCCCTTACATTAAAGGAGTCATCCGAGTTGCAGACGGCTGCGACGTTTGGTTGGCGCCGTCCGGTGATTTTGCTGCCTGTGGCGTGGCGGGATTGGCCGGTCGAGGAACTTCGGGCCGTGCTGGCTCATGAATTGGCCCACATTCGGACGGGCGATTTTTTGACGTGGTTTTTTGCCCAGCTTCTCGTTGCGATGCATTTTTACCATCCGTTGGTTCACTGGCTCGCCGGTCGGTTACGGCTAGAGCAAGAACTGGCGGCCGACGCGACCGCTGCCCGATTTGCGGGCGGTCGCGAAACGTATCTTCATAGCTTGGCCACGCTGACGCTTCGTGCCGATCACCTCCGCCCTAGCTGGGCTACCCAAACCTTTCTGCCGACCCGCAGTATGTTTGTCAGGAGAATTGAGATGTTGAAACGAACGAAAACGATGACCCCAGAGCAACTGAGCGGCAAGGTACGTCTTGTCGTGATCGGCGTGCTAGTGGCGATTGGACTGCTCGCCGGCGGGCTGCGTGCGCCGGGGCCTATTGGTGCGACGCAACTCGTAGCGGCTGAGCCGGAGAGTGAAAATGCCGAAAAGGAAAAGGCCGAAGGCTACGACTTTGCCTACGTGCCAGAAAAATTTCTCGGCATGCTTGCGATTCGCCCGGCTGACATGGCAAAGTCAACTCAGCTTGCACCGTTAGCCAAGTTATTCGGCGAAAATAGCCGTCCAAGCATACCTTCTGACGCTGCCGAGCAGATTACCTTGGTTTTGCCGATGCCTCGTAAAACGGAAAATGGAGGCATCGAACTGGGGACGGGCACCGAGTATACGATCTTCCAAACGAACCGTGCCATCGATTTCAAAAAAATCCTCGAGGAGAGTTATGGAGCGATTAAGACCGAACGCCATCAAGACAAGGAATACTGGACATGGGGTTCGCAACTAGGTCTGATCGCCTTCCACTCACCGGATGAGAAAACGCTACTCAGCCGGCCAAGGCCAGTGCTGTTCGAGGTCATGGACAATCCAAAAGCAGCACAGCCGCCAGCTCAAGCCGCAGCGTGGCAAGAACAGGCTGCCGGCCCGATCTTTGGCATTGCGAATGTGAAGGCGTATTGCGAGCTGCAAGGAAATCAACCTGTAGGCAAGCTGCCCGGCGGGTTCGTGATGCAGATGTTTGCTCCGTTCCTCGACCATGTCGAGCAGGTGACGTTCACTGTTGATGGTCAAGAAGAGTTGGTACTGAAAGTACAAGCTGTTTGCACGGGGCCTGAGCAGGTTCCCGTTGTCGAGCAAACGGTACGGTCGGCGCTTGTGCTTCTTGAGAATATGGTTGCATCCCAATTGCAAGCTCTTGAAAATCAATCCGGTGATGTCCTGACAACCAAGGAACTGCTTACGCTGGCAAACGAGGCCATCAAGAACGCGAATATAACCAGTGAGGGACGCGATTTAAGGCTGACTGCGCCGTTGGGCAATGTGCAAGCGATTCTTAAGGCGCTGCTGCCGAAGATTCAAGCGGCCAGCAAGGCAACCAAACGCACGCAGAGAATGAACAACCTCAAAGATATTGCGTTAGCGTTTCACCATTACCATGCCGAACACGGCCATTTTCCGCCAGCGGTTCTCTATGACAAGGAAACGGGAACGCCGTACAGTTGGCGGGTGGCCATTCTGCCGTACATGGAACAGCATATTCACGGCCAATACCAATTTAACCAGCCCTGGGATAGCGAACACAATCTGAAGATTTCCAAGATGGTTATGCCGACGTACAGTCCGCCGACCAGGCCGATATCCAACAAAACTGCCTACTTCTTACTGACCGGACCGGAGACTGTCTTTGCGGGGAAGGAGGGCGTCAAATTCCTACAGATCGTCGATGGCACTTCAAGCACAATCCTCGTCGTTGAGGCCAAACGTAACATTCCTTGGACGAAGCCGGAGGATATTACGTATTCACCCGATAAGCCTTTACCGAAGCTGGGTGGATTTTATGAGGGCGGTTTCAATGCTGCTTTCTGTGACGGTAGCGTTCACTTTCTGCCGGATGACATCGACCCGCAGACGTTGCGGCATCTGATCGAGAAGGCGGATCGGAATGTGGTGGATTGGTCGGATATTCAGAAATAATTGGGGGCCGCTTCCTTACGGTTGCGGCTCTGTTTTCGACATAGATCTTGATTCTGAGCCGCGACCGTAAGGGAGCGGCCTGTGTCCGGGCGGACGGTCGCGTAAGGGTCGGCGGCGGTGTCCGCCCGGGTTTTTCTTGTTGGTGGCTAAGCCGCGAGCGGCGGGGGGATCGCTCTTGAGTGGTTTGTTTGCTATCGCTATGGTTGCTCTGCTGTTTCCTACGCAAAACCTTAGCATCAAAGGCGTTTTCTTATGGGCCTTCGGATTTATACTGGTGAACCGGATCTTCCGGACGAAAACCTTGATGCTCCTGAGTCGCACTTTTTGGGGCAGTATATTCCGCTGCACTACCACTGCAACATGCTGCAAGACGAGGATCGGGTCGGCGCATTTCGCGAGGCGATTGAGCTGTGCGTTGAGCCGGGCATGAAGGTTTTGGAGCTTGGGGGTGGTACTGGGATTCTCTCGTTTTTGGCAGCACGCCAAGGTGCGCAAGTCACTTGTGTCGAACGAAACCCGGAGTTGGTTCGCTGCGCTCAACGGTTCTTAAAACAAAATGGCATGGCTGATGTTGTTGAGGTGGTTGCCGACGATGCGTGTCGGTTTGTTCCTCGGGAACCTGTGGATATCGTGGTTTGCGAGATGCTGCATGTTGCCCTGTTGCGTGAAAAACAATTGGCGGTGATCGATTCGTTCAAGAACCACTATCGAGAGACGTTTTCTCAGAGCTTGCCCCGGTTTTTACCCGAGGCTTCGATCTTGATGGTTCAGCCGGTTGAGCAGTCGTTCGATTTTTCGGGCTACTGGGCCCCTGTGCCATTGTTTCATGCACCCACAGAACATCGGGAGGGCACCCAAGAGTTGGGCAGCTTGTCCACCTATTCGACGATTATTTATGACGAGGCTTATTCGACCGAATTCCATTGGAAAGGCCAGCTCTCGATCCAAAAGTCGGGGCGGCTGACGGCGCTGCGATTCATCACGCAGAACGCAATCGCCATCGATGTGGCAGGGCAACGAGCGATCAACTGGCCCAATCAGTGTTTGGTGCTGCCTGTCGACGAGCCATTTGAAGTAAAAGAAGGGCAATCGGTGCAGGTCGAATTTCAATACTCTGCGGGCGATTCGATCGAGGCGCTTTCGCAATCGCTCTGCGTTCGCGAGGCGAAGGTTACGAGTTCGCCCGAGGAGCAGGCGGGGACGCATGACCGCTCGCCTTCTGACTTTCGGGACGTTGTGTAGTACTACTGCGCAAGGTTGAACCACAACGACACAACGGACACAACGAGAAAAGACTGGATTTCAGGTGTTTTCCACGATCCGTGACCTACCAAAATTTTACAAGTGTTGTTTCTTAAAAAATCTCTTCCCTTGGAATTGGTTGGGGGCGAATTGAATGTTCCATGCTAGATTCACGTCGTGATCGTTGTGTCGTTGTGGTTAACTTGAACCCTGCGCTGTAGTAGTAGGGTGGGGATTATTCGTTGAGGGTTCCTAGGGGGTGTTCGCGTTGCTTGAGCGGCAAGGGGACGCGGGCTTGTGTTAGGTGCGAGGCGTAGACGCCTTGGATCATTTCTTGCACCCAGCGTGTTTGCTTGCCGCTGGAGAAAGGCTCACGGTTTTCTTCTGCCGCTTGCAATAGGTCGTGCACTAAACTTTGCCGACACCAGAGATCGTTGTCGCCGATCGCATCCCACTCGGGTGTGGTAATTGGTTGCCAATGCAGAGGTTTGACAGGGTTGAGAGTTGGCCCGTCAAACCACATCACGTCGCACAAGCTTCGTAAAGCGATCATGCCTTTGCTGCCACGGATTTCGAGACAGAATCGTTCGTCGCCTCCTGGAAGCCCACGATGCGATTCGAGGTAGCCGTGTACCTGATTCGCAAATCCGAACATTGCCGCGAGGCTGTCGCCTGCGACGGGGCCGAGTGGTTCGGTTGCGGCATGGGCGTCGGTTGTTTGGCTATCTCGATCTCCCTCTAAGACTTGGGCAAACACCCATTGCGGATCGCCAGCGAAGAGGCACATCAGGTCTAGCATGTGATAGCCGAGAACCATGAGATCTTCGCCGCCCCCACGACGTCCGTCTTTGCCATTGGCGCGTATCCTCAAGAGTTTTCCGATGCGGCCTTCACGAACCATCTTGACCGCCTCGGCAATGGCCAGCGACGCCCGATTAGGTAGAGCGACGGCAAGTTTTACGCCGTGGCGATCGCAGGCTTCGATCATGCGATCGGCAGAAGCCAAATCAACCGCGAGAGGTTTTTCGCAGTAGATGTGCTTGCCCGCTTTGGCACATTGGATGACCATTTCTTCGTGTAAGACTGGGTGGCGTGTGCCGATGCTTACGAGGTCGATCTGCTCTTTCTCAAGCATCTCGCGATAGTCGCGATAGAGCCGATCGATTTCATTTCGTTTACCGGCAGCCTGCAAACCGTTGGCGTCGTTGTCTGCGATGGCCACAAGCTCGACGTTCGGCAAGCCGACGAGTGCCCGATCCATCCGGTGGCCGTAACCGCCGTGGCCAGTCGAACCAATGACGGCTGCCCGATATAGTTTTTTCAGCGGCTTACGCTCGATCAATTGAAGGCCAGTGGGCGACTCTGCCCAACTAATTTCGTGGGGCAAGCTACCCATGGCGGCAGCCGTTGCTGTTGTTAGTCCAGTGTACTTCAGGAAAATTCTACGGTCGTACTGTTGCATGTTAAACCCTTCAGTCGTACTTGTCGGAGCCATCGCTGGTGTGTATTTGACCTCATCGAAAAACAAATAGCAAACAGGAAAATACGAGGCGGGGTGGCTTCAATTGTTTTGTGTTAAACCGCATAGTGAAAAAGTAGTTGGGCTGAGTGAAGCCGTTCTTGCATTTCTTGTTTGGGAGGGGACAATGTGGGGGTTGGTTTTTGCCGTGTGCTGCGTGGCAGCACGGCTGGGTGGAATTGGCTGGGATGGAATTGGAACTAATATTATGTTGACTCGGTTTTTTTTGCTGGTTTTGTTGCTGTTGGTTGTTCCGGCGGTTCGTGGGCAGGAGCCGGCGCCGAAGGCCGACTTCTATGTGGCGCCAGATGGGAACGATACTTGGTCGGGAAAATTCCTGGGGCCAAATGAAGATGGCACCGATGGGCCGTTGGCTTCGCTCGCCGGTGCGCGAGATGCTGTGCGCAAGCTAAGGAAAGACGGGCCGCTCGATCAGCCGATTCGAATACTCGTTCGCGGTGGAACTTATCGCATCGATGGGCCGATTGTGTTCGCGCCGGAGGACTCCGGTAGCCAAGCCGCGCCGATTACTTACGAAGCGTGGCCCAAAGAAAAACCCGTTTTTAGCGGCGGAGTAAAGATCACCGGTTGGCAGAAGGAATCCGAGGGCCCGCTGTGGACGACGGTGGTTCCGCAGGTTGCAAAAGACAACAGCGGTTTTCGGCAGCTTTGGGTGAACGGTCGCCGATGCGTGTCGGCCCGATCGCCGAACGAGGAAACGTTTCGCTCGGCCGGCCCTGGTGTGACATACACCGATCGAGAAGAGGCGCGTCGCGACCCGAAGACGAAGCAATCGATTTTCTATCAGGACGACGATCTGCGCCAATGGCCTGATTTGGCGGATGCTGTGGTCGTTGTCTATCACTCGTGGACGACGTCTCGACATCGTATCAAGTCTTTGGATCCGGAGAAACACCTAGTCGAGTTCACTGCCGATAGCGGTTGGCCCATGGGCTGGTGGGAGAAGGATCAGCGATATTTCGTTGAGGGTATCCGGGAAGCACTGGACGCTCCCGGCGAATTTCACTTAGACCGTAGCACCGGTGTATTAAGCTACTATCCGCGGCCCGGCGAGGACATGAAAACGGTTGACGTGGTTGCTCCGAGAGAGAAGGATCTGTTGCGGCTTGCTGGCGATCCGGCTTCGGGCAAGTTTGTCGACCATTTGCATTTCAAAGGGCTCACTTTTGCGCACGCTGATTGGTTCATGCCCGAGGCGACGAGGGTGGACGGCCAAGCGGCTGCCTTTTTGCGAAATGCGGCGGTCTTTGCGCGAGGGGCACGACACTGCCTATTCGAGGCTTGCGAGGTAGCACACACGGGCGGATACGGTGTGTGGCTGGAGAATGGGTGCAAAGACAACCGGCTCGTGCAATGCCATATCCACGACCTGGGGGCAGGCGGCATTCGCCTTGGGCACATGACTCTACCGAGTGAGCCGCAAGAGCAGGCAGAACGCAACGAAATCTACAACTGCTTTATCCACGATGGCGGCAAGGTCTACCATGCAGGGGTTGGTGTTTGGATTGGCCGCAGTTCGCGCAACACCGTGCATCATAACGAGATTTCTGATTTCCTCTACACGGGCGTTTCGGTTGGATGGAGTTGGGGATATGCCCCGAGCACGGCCCATCACAACGTGATTGATTCCAACCATATTCATCACCTCGGTTGGGGCCAACTGAGCGACATGGGAGGCATCTATTGCTTGGGTCTCGCGCCGGGGACACAGCTTACTCGCAACGTAATTCACGACGTGCTTAGCTACAACTATGGTGGTTGGGGCCTGTATACCGACGAGGGGAGCACGGGCGTCGTCATGGAAAACAATATTGTCTATCGAGTCAAGGACGGGGCGTTTCATCAGCACTATGGGCGAGACAATATCCTTCGCAACAATGTGCTTGGGATGTCAGCCACTTTCGGACAGATTCGTCGAAGCCGCGAGGAAGACCATTCCTCGTTCACGGCCGAGCGGAATATCATCTACTGCCACCCGGCCCAGCCACTCGGAGGCAAGTGGGAAAATGGCAACTACACGTTGCGAGACAACTTGTACTTCCGCCCCGAAGGCGATATCCGCTTTCCCGGTGACCTGACTTTCTCGCAATGGCAGGAGAAAGGCCATGACTCGGGCAGCATCGTCGCCGATCCAAAATTCGTCAGCGTCGAGGAATTTGATTTTCGGCTTCAGACAGATTCGCCGGCCTTGAAGCTGGGTTTCAAGCCGATCGACTCGAGTGCTGTCGGTTTGGTTGGCCCGGCTGAGTGGACTGATTTGCCAAAGAAAGTGAAGCGGTCGGTGTTGAAACTTCCTGGTGAATGAGGTGGAGTGCTTGGGATGGAGGGGGCCTTGTGCTGCGTGGCAGCACGGCTGGGCTTGCGCTCAAAACGAAAAAAGCCCGGCGTGTGTTTCACGCCGGGCTTCAGTTGGTTGTCATCACTTGCGAAAGATTTTCTTATGATTCTTTCGTGTCAGCCGCTGCTTTCTTTTCGGCTTTAGCAAGAGCTTTCACCATGGCGCGGTACTTGGCCCGAGCAAGGTTCAAGCGAGCGGTTACTTCGCACTCGGTTTTTTCTTTACCTACGACAAACAACTTTGGCTTGCCCGAGGTCTTTGCCAAGCTGGCGGCAGCCAGTGGGCAATCGCAATCTTCCTCGCCGACCGCGTAGGTTAGATGAACACTCTTCATTGCGTCAGCCATTAGGCCAGTAAGCTTGGCAGCCGTTTTGCTGCACTCAGTCTTTTGGCCAGCAATCGTGGTTGTGCCGCTAATTTTGCAAACCTGAGGATTGGCAAAATCGTCAACAAATTCCTCGGTCGCCGAGACTAAAGCCAAATGAGCTTTGCCCTTATCTTCGAACTTTTCTTTTCCAACAAGGTAGACAATAGAAGCACCTTGCTTCTCGGCCAACTTGCCAGCAGTCTTCGCACAGTTGGTCGACTCTTCTCCAACGGCGTAAGTAATCTGCGGTAAGTTCTTCATCGCAGCGGCGATCGGGCATGTCGAGCACTTCTCGTCCGCCGCTTTAGCACTTTCTGCACCCTTGGGGCAGAGCGGGCATTTTTCGTCCTCAGCTAGCAGCGAACTGGCAAGTACCATTGTGCTAACCAACATCGCAGGCAACATCATACGTCGAATCATCAGAATTCTCCTCACTGTTTCAGTAAAACTACTCGGGGCAAAAGCCATAGCTGGGAGTGTAACGCAAGCTAGCCCGTAGCTCAAGCTTTTTCCCGCCTCTTGTGTATGCTTGCTAACATTCAGCGGAAAAAACTTACACAACACAGGAGGGGTGGCAGCTTCTTACCGTTTTTCGGTCACTTTAATGGGGTTGCTCAATACCCACGGATAGCGTTGTCCGGCCAACCGCTGAAAAGCCTCCAGGCGGTAGACGCCTTTGGGCAAGGAGTCGATCTCTAACGAGTCGGCATTGGCTTCGCGAAATAGTTGGCCGTTGCGAATGATACGGATTTCTGCCGAAAGAGGGAGTTTGACTTGCAACGACAGGCCATCTTGCCAGGCGATGGTATCTCCTACCGTGCCCACGGGCGAGCCGGCATGGTCGACCCAGAAGCCAACCGCTGGCAAGGGGGCGATCAGCTCGAATCCTAGCACCACACGGCCAGTTCGTAGAGCCTCGCGGACCGAATGTTCGTTGATGTCCTGTCCATCTTTTAACTGCAAGAAAGTTCCGACATGCCTCATGCTGGTTTCGTAGGGGTCGAGTTGAACGTCTGCCAGAATTTTCTTTTCGGTGGGCCGCTTGGTTTGCCCTAGCGCCGCCATTACCAAGCCAGCTTTGAAACCTTCGGTTTTCAATACTTCTTGGCCCGCTCCATCGTAGGCAATCACCGTACCGTCAGGGTGAGCTTCGATTTTAAGCCGTTGGTTTTGATGGCTATCGTTTGCAGCGATGCCCGAAAACTGTGTGCTGGCCGACAAGCGATCGAACCGGGCTAAAAAATCTTCGGGGTAATCGAGAAACGAACAGAAGGCCGCCTCGGGGTGTTTCTTAACGGCTGCCAAGTTAAGCAGCATGGCGGTAATCACCGCGCTGGTAGGTTCGTCCTTCACGTCGCTGTGCGTATTGTAGATTTCGATTCCATCGTAGATGGTCAGATCAAAGGTGGGCACATCCTCGGGATGGCAAACAAATCGCAGCTCGTCTTCTCCTTCCCGGCCAGGCCAGTGGAGTTGGTAATTCGACTCGGTGCCCGCCAGAAAATAGATGCCCTCGTGCCAGCCCTTGATGTTTTCCTTGACGACGTCTACCGACCGGCTGGGATGTTCGGTGAAGCCGATGATTTTTGTGCCGGTTGCCTTTGCGGCCTGGACGATCTCCTCAATGGTTCCGATGCTATCGTGCGAAAGTCGGCTATGGAAATGAAACGTACCGCGATTGAACGTGTACGGAACATCGATCGGCTGCACTCGCTCGGCTAGCGCGCGACGGTCTGCATCAAAGGCTTCCATAAATTGAGAGGACAACCGCTGATTCAGGCTCAGTCGCTTTGGTTCCGTGCCTTCGATTGCGGCTGGTTGCGAGGTTGGCGCGTCAGGCGGCGAGGTTTTCGGTTCAGCCGAATAGCCTATCGCTGCAAATCCGAGGTAGAGAGCGGCGAGTGTATAAAATTTCATTCCGGTTTTCTCCATGGCGGGGTGGCAGGAGTTCAGTGTAGCAAAGTAACTCAAATCAATCAGGAGGCCTCCAGTATGTTGCATCCGGAGAGCTGCAAAACCACAACGGCACGAAATGAACCGCAATAAATTGGATCTCACAGAGACGCGGAGACGGCAGAGCTATAGTATTGCGGTTTCCTCCGCTGTCTCAGCGTCTCTGCGAGACAATCCATTTCTCGTCTTTCCTTTGCGACTTAGCGCCTTGCGAGAAATTCCTGCCTGTTTGGTTGCGGCTTTGCTGCGCTCTATTTTTCTTCACTCGGCTGAAGTGTTATGACTTCCCTAAATCCTTGATTCATGTGCCCACAATCCTAGCGCCGGGTTCCGCACAAAAAAGATTTCTTCGCCATTCACCATCTGAAAACCATCCTGCAACTGATCGATGTCGTACTTCCTCGACATTGCAGCCAGGTCGCCATAGGAGTAACCTACCCCCTCGATTTCTTCGCGAGTAAGTTCGCCAGGGCAGTAAGTAACATTAAAACGCCCATCCGGCGAGCCATGGCTCAGATGTGCCGCTGCCGACAGGTTGGCCCGTAAGTCGTCGTTCTCTTCGACAAATTGCAGAATCTGCTTGTTGGTGCGATAACCGTACTTGCGGATCAACTGGTCGATTTCTGGGTCTTCGCCAAAGGTTTTTACCGCAGGGCCTAAGACAATCAATTCGCCCCCGTCCGCAATTGCCATCCGAGTACGATAGATTGCCTTATTGCCCAGCCAAGTGCTGTGAAATTCCTCGGGGTCGAGATACACCACCACCTTTTCCAACGGCTTCGAAACCATCTCGAAGTTCACCTTCAACGACAATTCGCTCGCCTTTTCGAAGCACTCAACGTCGTCGCCGATATACAAACCGCGAACAACCAATTCGCCCGCTTCGTTTTGCCCAATAACCGTCAGCACATACAGAAGCGGCAGATGCCCACAGAAGTTGTCTTGGGCGTAGTTCAGAATCTTTCGCGGCGGCGTGTCTGCTCGGCCCATGATGCGTTCCATTCCATACACGGCACCGATGTAATGGCTTTCGTTGATCCCACGCACCCCACCCGTTCCGACCAGCAGGTTTTTGTTGTAGTTGGCCATCCCCATCACTTCGTGCGGCACCACCTGACCAATCGAGAGCACCAGATCGTGCCCGCCCTTCCAGATCAACCGATTCATCTGCGCCGGCCACGGCTCGCAATAGATTCCCTCGGTAACTTCAGCAACAAACTCCGCCGGGACTGTGCCGATCGTGTCGACATCGGTTCGCCAGTTGTGATAACGAAACAACTCAGCCGGCACGCCAGGAAACATTTTTTCTTTCTGCCAGTCGGGCATCTCGAAATGAGTTCCGAGCGCCGGCAGCACGTCGACCAAACAATCGCCATAGTGGTCGTAGGTCATACACGTCAATTGCCCCGCACGACTATTAAACCGAGTGAAATCGGGAGGCACCGCAATCACTCGCTCCCGCGGCCCCAATTGTTCAAAGACGCCAACCAAGGCGTCGCGAAGTTGGGCGTCGGTAAGTTCAGTAGTCGGCGAGCCAGTAGCGAAATGAAGCATTTTTTTAGATCATTCTATCCAGCAGGAAACAGAAACATCCGCAGGTCAACAGTTCGCCGCAGCCAGTGCCTCCATCCTACCGCGATAACAAGTTGCGAAGAAGTGTACGGAGTTCAGGGTCGTCGTCGGCTTGGAGATCGGCAATCAACCGCTGTAGATCGTCGTTCTCGTCGATATCGTACCAAGTAGGAACCGTTGTATAGGCACGGCCCCGGGAGCGAAGGGCTTCGAGGGTCGCTTGCCAGACGTTGGGCGTACTCCAGGGGATGTCCGTAAATATCTCCGGCACGTCGGTTGAAACTCCGACCAGCCAGTAGCCGCCATCTTCCGTAGGGCCAAGTACCACGTCGTGATTTCTCAATTCAATCAGTGCCTGCTGGACGTACTCAACGGGCACATTGGGGCTGTCGGTGCCAAGCAGCACAATACGCTGGCAGCCTTCGGCAAGTCGGTTGGCAAAAAAAGTTTGCATCCGCTGCCCCAAGTCGCCCTCGGCTTGGGGCTCCAGTTGCCAGCGCTCCGCAGCAACCGATTCGAATTCACCCGCTCGCTCGGGCGGAGCAAAGGCTAGCCAGCGCTGGTTGCCCAGGTTTTGTAGTCGGTTGAGCAGCGTCACAACGAATTGTTGATAGGCGTCGGCAGCTGCGGCGTCGCCGATCGTTGCTGCCAGCCGGGTTTTAACCTGTCCTGGTTGCCAGTATTTTGCAAACAGACCAAGGCAATCTGGCATAGGGATTCCTTTGCAAAAGTTCGTGGCTGTCGCCCTAACTGGCATTGTGGAGCAACCGCCGGAGTAAGGTCGGATCGACGTGCCCTCGAAAACGCACTTTGCCGTCGATCTCAACCACCGGCACACAGGCGTCGAATTGTTCGCGTAACGCTTCGTCCTTATCAATATCGACTAAACGCGGCTGCAAACCGTGCTCTCGCAGCGTTTGCTCAGCAATATCGCACAGGTGACAACCTGCTCGGGTGTAAAGGATGGTTTTCATGTCCTAGGTACTCGTCCAAGGGGGTAAGAGCCGGAGGGGCTAATCTGCCGGCGATTTCCGCCAAATACCCCACTAGAGGGATGTCTTTGTATTCGGTAAGTCGTTTTGACCATTTATCTTACGTCAATTGTTTGAAGTAGGTTCGGCTGGCTGTCTACCATGGAATAGGTGGACGAGACGGTCGATTTCGCCGTTTCTCGACGCCTGCCCCTTCCTGCTTCTCTCCTCCGACTCGCACGATGGTTGCCGCCATCGTCTGGTCGCAACTACTGTGTGCTCCTAAATAGGTTCCAGCGATGAGATTGCGACGTCAATACCCTGTGAAGTCTGCCCTTCGCTCTGCCAGACGGCAAGCCGTGCAATCGCATGTAAGTTGGTCGCAACGGGCTCGCCGTCTCCAGTTCGGAGCACGAAACCAGTGCGAGCCGTTTACGCCGCCCGAGGATTGGCATGAGCCTACGGGTGATGAGAAAGATTACCGTGTGATCGTCCAATCGCCTGGCGAGGGTTACCAGCATGTTGTGACACCCGAGCAGATTCGCCAGCGGCTGGAAAGCGTGCCGCAGCATTTTCTTGAGGAATTGGAAATTGTACAGTTGAGCCGTATTACGCGGAAGAAAAAGAGTTTTCCTTGTTATGGCATGCAATGGGGAGCGACGCTTTACATCTATCCTCTTGAGGAATCCTTGGAGGAAATCTATTACTCCCCGCCGCGACCCGAGGTGATCAACGAATCCAAAATGTACGGTGGGCAATGGGATCGGCCTGAGCAGGGCGTGTGGCGGCTGAGTTGGACCCCAGAGACTATTGCGGACTTCTACCTCAATAATATTTTGATCCATGAATTGGGCCATTTGGTTGACGATCGGAATACGAATTACACCGATCGCGAGCGATATGCCGAGTGGTTTGCCATCGAGCACGGATACCTTCCCACAGGCGGAAGCACCGCCCGTCGAAGCCGACAGGTCAGTCGTCGCCACCATAAAAAATAGCAGCGGTGGATGCCGGAGACGCTGGGGCCTATGATGGACGCCTCGTCCGTCCTGTCTTCTTGGCCTTGGTAGCTGATCGGAAGTGCTGTGAATCTGTTAACGGTAGGATCCTTTATCTTTTTCACGGGTTTTGTAGGTGCCTTAACTTACTGGCTCACACGTGGCGACGACCACCAAAGTTCGGACGGCTATTTCTTGGGCGGTCGTCGGCTGACGGGTGGCTTGATTGCTGGCTCGCTGCTGCTGACAAACCTCTCGACCGAACAATTGGTCGGTCTCAATAGCGATGCCTTCACCGACGGGCTCTGTGTCATGGCTTGGGAAGTGATTGCAGCCGTGGCACTGACGGCAATGGGGCTTTTCTTTTTGCCCAAGTATCTGAAGAGTGGTGTTACGACTCTTCCTCAGTATTTGGAAGAGCGGTACGACTCGACGACTCGAACCATCATCACGTCGGTGTTTATTATTGCTTACGCTAGTATTCTTTTGCCCATCATCCTCTATACCGGTGCGACAGGGCTGACGGGAATTCTCGATCTCAAGGTGCTGACGGGCATAGAATCCGAAGCGACCCTACGCTGGCTCACGGTTGGGCTGGTCGGTGTGATCGGGTCGCTTTACGCGATCTTCGGCGGCTTGAGGACGGTTGCGGTTTCAGACACGATCAATGGGTTTGGGTTGCTTGTCGGGGGGGTGTTGATTGCTTACTTTGGCTTGCAGCAGGTTGCCGGTGATGGTGGAAGTTTTATCGAGGGCTGGAATACACTACGTGCGGAAATGCCTGAAAAATTCAACTCGGTTGGAGGGCCCACGCAAGCGGTGCCCTTCTCTACGTTGTTCAGTGGTGTGTTTCTGTTGCACGTCTTCTACTGGTGTACCAATCAGCAAATCATTCAACGAACCTTGGGAGCCAACAGCCTTCGCGAGGGGCAAAAGGGCGTGTTGCTGGCTGGCTTCCTGAAAATCTTGGCTCCAGTCCTTTTGATCTTACCCGGTATCATCGCGAGCTATCTTTATGCCAACGATAATATCAAACCGGTCAACGCCTACGGGACTCTTGTTCGCGATGTTTTGCCTGAATCGTTGGCGGGATTTTTTGCTGCGGTGATGGTGGGTGCGATTTTGAGTTCGTTCAACTCGGTTCTCAACAGTACGGCGACGCTATTTAGTTTGGGAATCTACCAGAAACACATCCAACCCGAGGCGACGCAACAGCAGGTTATTCGAGCAGGTAAATGGTGTGCTGCCTTGGTCGCAATTTTAGCGATGGCGGCAGCCCCGCAATTGGCAACGCAAGAGAGTATTTTCGATTACATGCAAAAGATGAATGGTCTTTACTCAGTTCCTATTCTCGCCATCGTGGTGGTGGGAATGCTCAATCGATATGTGCCGGCAGCAGCAGCAAAATTTGCGTTGTTGACCGGCTTCTCCGCGATTGCCTTGGGGTACTTTGTGTTTCCCGAGTTTGTTGAAGGAGTCCATAAGTTCCATTTCTTAGGCATCGTTTTTGCTGCCTTGGTTGCGATTTTGTTTGTCATGCGTATGGTCGTGCCCCGCGAAGAAGCCTACCAGCAAGAGTACTCCGGCGACGTCGACATGACCCCTTGGCCGTGGGCCAAACCTCTGGGAGCAACGATCGTGATCCTCGTGTTGTCGGTCTACGCATACTTCGCCGACTTCAGTGTTCTTGCTTCTTAGTCGTGCCTGAGTTGCTAGGCGCTGGGCGCTGGTTTTGGCGGGCTTATTGGCGTTGACTGGACAATATTATGGTGGTTGGTGCTGGTATCGTAGTGTTTGTGGGGCGAGTTTTGGCACGAATTGCTAGGGAACCCTATTGAGGTGGACATAATTGAGTGCGGAATGCGGAAATCGGAGTGCGGAAGGGGATTATATTGTCCATTTGGGCGTGATGAATGACGAAAAGCTGACTCGCTAGAGCAGTTTCTTCAATTGTGTAGCCACAGAGTTCACAGAGAACACTGAGATAAGGTTACTCACTCCAGTATTCTCTCTGAGACCTCGGTGTGCTCTGTGGCTATGCTTTTATAGGAAATGCTCTAACGGCTAAAAGCTAATCGCTATTCTCCCATAAGGGGTGGCCCGATTTCAACAACAAAATTTGGCCGGGGTTGTTTCTTGCCGGAAGGGTTGGGTGGCACTGTCTGGCTTGCCTAGTTTCTCGGTATCGTTATGCTCTCTGGTATCGAATATGTGTAATTTTTGGTGAACGAACTTAGGATATTGAGCTGGTATGAAGAACTATCTTGTGACTGGTGGTGCGGGTTTCATTGGGTCGCACATTGCTACTGCACTGGTCGAACGGGGCGACTCGGTGCGTGTTCTCGACAATCTAAGCACGGGGACCAAGGCGAATCTTGCTCATCTTGGCGATCGAGTCGAGTTGATTGAGGGCGACCTTCTTGATCAATCGACTGTCGAACGGGCCACCAAGGGGGTGGATGTTGTCTATCATCAGGCGGCCTTGGCCTCGGTGCCGCGAAGCGTGAGTAAACCGTTGGATACGAACGCTGCCTGTGTAACCGGGACGTTGAATGTGCTGGTAGCTTCGAAGGAGGCGGGTGTTCAACGTGTGGTCTACGCGGGGTCAAGCAGTGCCTATGGCAATCAGCCTTTCATGTCTAAACGCGAGTGCGACCGCCCGATGCCACTCTCGCCTTATGCCGTTGCGAAATTGGCGGGCGAGTATTATTGCCAAGCTTTTTATGCGACGTATGGTCTCGAAACCGTTACCATCCGGTATTTCAACGTCTTTGGACCGCGACAAGACCCCAACAGCGAATATTCAGCCGTCATCCCGCTATTCGTCACTGCGATGTTAGCGGGTAAACGCCCCACGATATTTGGCGACGGCTTGCAATCGCGTGACTTTACTTACATCGAAAACGTAGTTGCCGGCAATCTTGCCGCTGCCGAAGCCCCCGATGCCGCCGGCAAGGTCTTTAATGTTGCCTGCGGTCGCCAATCCAGCCTGTTAGATTTGATAGGCTCGATCAATCGGGTGCTCGACACCGACATCGAACCAATTTTTGAAGCCGCACGGGCCGGCGATGTCAAGGAAAGTCTGGCAGACATCACGGCAGCTCGCGAAGTGCTTGGGTACGAGCCGTTGGTCAACTTCGAAGAGGGGCTGCGAAGATCGATCGAGTATTACCGTTCGTTCGCCTAGCGTTTTCGCATCGAGCAAAAAAAGGAAACCGCTAATCAGCGCTAATACAGTAGTTCCAAGTTTGCATGCTTCGCATGAGACCAACCGGGGTTGCACACCGTAGCCCAGGGTAAGCGGCGAAGCCGCGCCACCCTGGGTAATCGTTCGTAGAAATAAAAGAACCCTGAAAGGGTTCCACAAGTTGAAACATCACGTTTTCCAGGCGATTCTTTTTTTATCGTACGATGATTGTACAACCCTTTCAGGGTTGAGGTTTCCGGAGCCTTAGAACCCAGGGTGCGCCGCTTCGCGGCGACCCTGGGCTACGATGTGAAACGCCTTTGGCGTAAAGGACTTATGGCCTGGACTGCTCGGCACGCCGAACTTAGAACTACTGCCGTTAGGTGATAACAAGAAAAAAATAGGTTTGAGATTAGCAATTACTTAAACTCCGAGTGAGTCTGACCGTGAAAGCTGTTTGGTACGAAGCATTAGGGGCTGCCGACAAAGTTCTCCAATATGGCGATGTCGAACAGTCACAGCCGGGCGACGGCGAAGTTCGCGTGCGTGTTGAGGCTTCCGGCGTAAATCCGGTCGACACCAAACGTCGCCTTGGTGGCCGAGGCGAAATGCCCTTTCGGCGTGTCATTCCGCATCTTGATGGTGCAGGGGTGATCGATGCGGTTGGAAATGGCGTCGCAGCCGATCGACTCGACCAACGAGTCTGGCTTTACGAAGCGCAGGGCGACCAGCCCTTTGGTACTGCGGCAGAGTATGTGACGGTGCCAGACAATCGGGCCGTGCCACTGGCCGACTCCACCTCGTTCGAGCAAGGTGCGAGTCTGGGTGTTCCCGCGATGACCGCTCATGGCGCAGTGTTCGGCGATGGCGAGGTTCGAGGCCAAACCTTGCTCGTCACCGGCGGTGCCGGCGCAGTTGGGCGTTATGCCATCCAATTTGCCAAACTCTCTGGCGCCCAAGTGGTCGCAACCGTCAGCAACGAACCAAAGGCCGAGCTAGCCAAGAGCGCAGGGGCCGACCATGTACTCAACTATCGAACAGAAGACGTCGCTGCCTGTGTGCAAGAGATCACCGCAGGGCAGGGGGTCGACCGGATTGTCGAAGTGGAATTTGGCGGCAATTTGGATACCAGCCTCAAGTGTCTGAAGATCGGCGGTGTCATCGCTACCTACGCTTCGCAAGCAATGCCCGAACCGACCATTCCGTTTTATACGATGCTCTACCAGCACGTTGTCGTACGCCATGTGCTGGTGCTTCACTTGCCAAACGAAGCTAAGCAACAAGCCATTGCCGACATTAACCGATGGCTAGAGCAAGACGCACTAAGCCATCACCTGGGCTTGAAGTTTCCGCTGGCCGAAGCCGTGGCTGCCCATCAAGCTGTTGAAAACGGGGCGGTTGGTAAGGTGATACTCGATATCTAGTGCATTTCTTATAAAAGCATAGCCACAGAGCACACCGAGGTCTCAGAGAAAATACTGAAGCGAGTAACCTTATCTCAGTGTTCTCTGTGAACTCTGTGGCTACACAATTGAAGAAACTGCTCTAACGATTCAAATTTGTGCAACGAACAATTTTCTTGCATGATCGGACCAAAAAATTTAGACTCTCGCAAAGGCGCTAAGTCGCAAAGAAAACAATAATAAGGAATGTCTCGCAGAGGCGCAGAGACAGCAGAGAAAACCGGAATGTTGTAGCTCCGTCTCTGCGAGATCCAATTGCCATACGGAGCCGCTTGCGGGGGCTTCTAAGTATTGATTTCCCCGTTCTTTGCGACTTAGCGCCTTTGCGAGAAAATTCCTACCCATTTGGTTGCAGGCAGAGGCCTCGCTGGAAACTCTGTGGCTACACAATTGAAGAAACTGCTCTAGCGCCTAAGTTGTTTGAAATCGTGAATTAGACAACAGTCGCCGGGGTCATGCTTGGCGGTCCGGCTGGACTATTCTATGATTTCGAATGGGACGCTTAGCTGGCTGATTTTGTGGCTTAGCTGGTCGGTGACTGTGATGCGCAGTTCGTACTCGCCTGCGTAGATTCGCGTTGGCAAGGCGACTCCGTATTGCATGTGAAAATCGTGCCGTCGATTTTTGCAGATATCCTCGATGTCGGGGAACTGAGCGCTGTCGACGCGCTGTCCCTTGGTATCAAGCACTTCGTAGCTTGTTTGCAAAGTCGTACGGTAACCGTCCTTCGTCGACTCGCTACGGAAATTTCCGATTTCGGTGTAGAGTGTTACCTGATCGCCGGGTTGGAATTTTGCCTCAGCCCTGGGTTGATAAACGCCATATCCGTCGACCGACTCGACGAAGGTTAAATTCCGAACCTGAAGGGTTGCCATCTCCGAAAGGCTTGCCCGCGCCTGATCGAGTTGGAGCAAACTTGTGGCAGCGCGACGTTTATCATCCGGCTGACCCTGGCTGTCTAAGAATGCCGACATCGCAAAAAGTTGTTTCGCCCAGTAGTCTTGCTGCATCGTCGAGGCGCCAGGAATCGGCATGAGTGCCTTCTCTTTTTCGCCTGCCAACATCCGCAACATTCGCAGTCGCATGTGATCGTGAACTTCGTCGGTGTTGCTGGGAGCCTGCTTGGCAGTCTGCTCAAGCTTGGTAATGGCGGCCTGTAGATTTCCCTGCCAATTGTCGGCTGTCGCGATGGGGGCCGCGTAGCTAACTTGCTCGATCGTGTGATGGGTGGGCGCTGCGACTGCCGTCGCTTGTGGACGAGTTGAAATGGTTGGTTTTGGCAACGGCTTTGCTGATTGCATCGCCACGTTGCTCATCGCTACTGTGTTGGTCGCCACATTGTTCGTCGGCGTTTGCTCCAGCGGGCTATCGTCGCTAACCACAACTGCGGTGGTTTCTGGCTCGGTGTTGAGCGGGCTACTACTCTTTGCAGGAGTCTCGATTGCAGCCGTCTTCTTTGGCAACTCAAAAGAGGCCTGCCTCGTAGGAGGTGTCGTTGACTTGAGCGGAGGAAAAGATTTGTCAGTCGGAGTTTTCGATTCTCTGGCCGCTAGTTGCTGTCGGTAGGCTAAGGCCGACTGAAATTGCTTGACAATCATCGACCAATTTTCAGGCTTCGCATTTTTCAAGTCATCAAGCAATACCTGCTTGGCCTCGGGATCGATCGCTCCGATTTCTTCTAGTTCGCCCAAAACCTCTGCCATCGCTTCTTCTTGCGTTTTTGCAGACGAATCTTGCCCCGGTATCGTGGGGACAGCCGGATCGGTTGTCGAGGTTTGTAAGATCGTCTCGGCGTTGCCCTCTAACTTCGCGATGTGAGGAGTCGGGGAGGAGAGATCCTGTGCATGTTTTCCCGCAGGCCAAGGGCCCTGACAGCCTGTGGCGAGGGTAAAACCAATTGCAATCAGCAGGACTTGTAAAGCAGGTCGATTTTGCATTATGCCACTTGAGCCTGTAGGTCTACAGTCTGAGACAGAAGAAAAGCTTCTATGAAGAGGCGGGATCGTAGAAAACCGTGCTGGCGATGGCAACCTCATTGCCAGTCGCACCCCAGACAAGTGCTATCAGTTTGGCTGATGCTCTAGAGCCGCTTGTTTGGCTAGGCGGACGATCAGAGTCTCTAGCACGCGCCGAGCACGGTCTTTGGGCGAGTTGTACCCTTTGAGCTGCAAGTCGGCTGCTAGCAACCATTCGTAGAGTTGCTTTGCTCGCGGTCTGCCAATTTGCCGCAGTTGCCCCTCCGCAGCCGAGAGCTTGAACGGCGGCATCCCGCTTTGCTCCAACGCCATCCGCAACGACACGCGGCGTCCCTGCGACTCAGCCTGCTCGACGACTCGCACGGCTGCGGCAAAACGACGGAAGGTGGAGGCCATTTGTGGCAGCAGAGCGTGCGGCTCTTCGCCGGCGGCAAGGAGTCGATGCAGTTGGCCAATCGCGTCGGCTGCGCGACCTTCTGCCGCGGCATCGATCATGTCCCAAGTCTTCCGCGTCCGCCAACTTCCGACATGGTCGCGCACCAATGCCGAGTCGATTTTATTTTTTTCGTCAACCAACAGGGCCAGCTTCAAAATCTCTTGGCAGAGGATTCCCGGCTCGGTGGGCAATTGCTCAAGCAGCAAATCAACAGCTTGACGGTCTAGCTCTACCTCGGCTTGCGTCTGCGCTACTTGAACCAACCAATCCTTTAGCTGTTTGGTAAACTCAGTTAGCTCTCGCCCTTGTTGCGGAACTTGGCAACGAATCGTTAAGCCGCTTTTCACCACGGCCTTGGCCAATCGGGTATTCGCTGGCCACGTTTTCACTTCGAGAATCAACACCGCATCGGCAGCGGGTTTTTCTAGATAGTGCTCGATTTTTTCTCGATAACGCTTTACCAACGCATCGGCTTCTTCGACCACCACCACGCGGCGACCTGAACCAAACAACGATCGTTCTCGCAGCGCGTCGATCACATCGCGCAACTCAGCAGTCCGGCCATCGAGTGTTTCGATTTCCAACCCTTCGGAGTCTGAGCTGCTAAGTTCGCCCGCCAACGTCGTTCGCACTTCGTGCCGCAGGAAAGCATCGTCGCCAGTAATTGCGCAGACGGCCCCCGGCTGATGGCTGCTGGGCTGCATCAGAAACTTCAACGCGTTGACAACATTCGACGGCGTCTTGGCCATGAGGTGCTAGGGTCCGGCAGACTTGCTTTGAGGATTCGGCTGGGTGTCACTGCGGCTCGTCCAGCAGTGGAACCCAGATTTTTTAACGATAACTGGCGTTTCACACTGCTGGGCAAGCCAGACAGTGGCACCCAGCAATTTAGAAACAACCTTTGCCGTACACTCTACCGCAAAGCTCACTAGAGGGCGACCACCATTTGATTTTAGCGCACTAACAAAGAGGAAAAGCAGCTTCGCGATCTTACCGATTCCCATAGGGCGACGCCACAGGCCGCACGTTGCGCAGTCGGCCTGTCGGTTGTGGCCTGGCTAGTGCAACGGGGTTCGGCAGTTGATACGTGGCGACATTGCCAGCCATGTCGCGCGTTTCCATGCGAACGAAAAACTGGCTTGGCACATGTCGTTCTAGCCGCCAGGTATACGAACCGGTGTTTTCTAGGCCGGCTGCGATGGTCGACCAAGGGCCGTTTGGATAGGCACTATAAAAAAGGCCAATTGGTCGAGGCTCTAGATTCGAATCGGTCGCCCTCCAAGTTATCTGAAGATGGCCTGCCAAGTTGCCTTGGCCAAGCTGTGCCGAAAGGATCTCAGCGGAGGGCGGTTGCAAATCGACGGCGACGACGAGTTCGGGCTGGTCTCCTGATCGCGGCGGAGCTGCTCGTAAGCCATTGGCTCCGTCGACCAGGATCCGAAACCCATAAACCCCGGCCCCATCGACCGTCACGCGAGCCGGACTACGATTATCTGGATCGGCCCCGTACGATTGCCAAGTACGGCCATTGTCGTGGGTTCCCCACAGTTCGACCTTCGAGACTCCCCAAGGACCGACTGATTGCAAATCGTATTCGACATCAAAGGTACGCGAATTCACGGTGCGACGATCCGCCGCAGAATCCAAGGATCTTGCCGTTGGCGAACTCCAACCGCCCGTGTTGTTTGGAGTATGGCCAACGAGTGCTTGCTGCGCCGAATTGGTTGCTTGGCCCAACAATTCGGGGGCAGAATTGATGCCCCCAGCGATTAGATTCGCCTTGGTTTTTACCGATTCGCCTGGGCCTGTTGAAGCCGTGTACGTATTGCGAATTGGCGGAGCGAAAATCGGTGACGCCTTCTGGCTACTCCCCACGTCTCCGACGGATGAAAGAGCTTTTGCGGGTGTTGGACGAGGCAATTGGTTATTCGCCGGCCATTCGCGAGCAGGCATTTTTGCCACCGTCTGAAAAGGGTCCGCGGTGGCGCTTTTGAGCTGCGGGCCTGCAAAGGCGTCTTGCTGTTTTGGCAAGGACTTAGGATTTTCGGAGGGCATCTGTAGCGATGGGCCTGCGACCGCCACCGTGGTCGCGGCTTGGGTGCTGTGTCCTGCTTGGTCGGAAATCGAGGCCCGAAGTTCTACGATTTTTGCCCCGAACGGAGAACTCCACTCGGCGCGACCGACAAGTCGATCGGACTGGTTAACGTCTGCGGTTCCCATTTGCAAAGGAGTCCAATTGCCACCCTTTGTGCGTGCTTCTACCTTCAAGCTGGCCGAGCGCAGGTTGGCGTCGAGTGCTTCGTATCGCACCATGATTGCTCCCGCGACTCCAAGGCTGCCGCTCAGCTTGAGAGTTGGCTTCGCGGTATCAATGATGATACGCAACTGCGGTTGAACCACGGCGTTTGGCCAGGGTTTGCCCTTGTTGTCGATGTGTCTGAGGGCAAACCAATACTGCCCGTCTGCAGGGGCATGGTAACTAAACCCTTGGACATTGGGCTTCGCCTCTTGGAGTGGGTACCAACCGCTGGCACCGTTTCGCGACAGGAGCAACTGAACTTTGGCAATGTGGTCTAGCGAAGTGTCTCGCTTGTTGAGTTGGTATGGAACAAAAAACAAACGCTGCTTCCAATAGACCGGCGCCAGTGCCCCCGCAGAAGGCGCAGCCTGCCCCCGTGAAACGGCCCCAGAGACGACCGCCAGGCACACGAGCACCTTGATCAGCCGAACGAGGAGATGGGGCGAAACCGATGCCATGGGGCGGGTATCCGTAAGTGGTAGATGGGGAATCTGGGAAGGATATTGAAAAATGGCGACCGGCAAGCAAAAGCGCGTAAGGGTTCTCTTCAACGAGTATCGGCTATCCGATTGCCCGCTTGAAACGCATACATCGAAGGTTCTGCTTGCCGAAAGAGGGCAATCTGTGCGGTTTTCGTCGTCCCTTAGGTTCTTGCCCGTAATCGGGGCTCATTATTCTGGACGAGTGCTGGCAGTACCGGCATAATGGAGTAAGAACAGGGAGCAGAGATTGATGGCCGTGGCGGCGTTTTCCGGACGATCGCCCGAGTTGCGTAGGTATTTGGATGACAGACGTTCAAGAAAAGCTGTTTCAGGCGGCTGTGTTGTTGGCAATGATCCTCGTTATTACCGCGATAGGTATCGCGGTCGTGCGAAGGTATCGGGATCGTTCCGTCGACGACAGGTTACCGAGCAGTGAAATGATGTCAAAGTTCCGGGAATTGCACTCAGAAGGTGGGCTCAGCGACGAGGAATTCCGAACAATAAAGACGAAGCTAGCAAGCGAGCTGAAAGCGGAGTTAAACGATAACTGTAGCACCAGTTAAGACCGGCTATGGCAGGTGTCGCTGGTGCTGCGGACTGGTCTGGCTGTTGCGATTGTTCTGTTCCCCCCTGGGGTACTGGACAACCTGCCAGCAGTGGGCCGATGAACGACTTTCGTTGAAGCTACGTATGTAACAACACATACGGCTCGGACTGGATGGACAAGGACGCCCCACCAGGCATGAAGACAAGATTCGCTAAATTGTTCGGCGAGTTGACTCCTTCGAGCGACACCCATGATTACATCGCGAGAACGGTTGGGACGGTGATGCCCCAGCATGTCTCGCACACCCTGGAAGGAGACTTGCATGCCCTCAGGCAAAGACCTAGGTGGCGGCAGGCGCGGCAGTACGTCCAAGAAGAATGCGTTTTGCTCTTTTTGCCGAAAGAGTTATCGAGACGTTGGGCCTCTAGTTGAAGGCCCTGGGGATGTCTACATCTGCGGCGAGTGCATTGAACTCTGCCAATCGATATTGGACCAAGAGCGAAAACGTCGCGGTTCTAGCAAGCAGCTATTTACCAAGATCCCCAGCCCCCGCGAGATTGTTGCCCAACTTGAAGAGTATGTCATTGGGCAAGATATGGCGAAGCGGGCGTTGGCTGTCGCGGTGCATAGCCATTACAAGCGACTGATGGTTGCCGAAGAGGAATCGGATATTGAAATCGATAAGTCGAATATCCTACTCGTTGGCCCCACCGGTTGTGGCAAAACGCTGCTTGCTCGTACTCTGGCCCGAAGTTTGAATGTGCCGTTCGCGATTGGCGATGCGACCACACTGACCGAAGCCGGTTATGTTGGCGAAGATGTCGAAAACTTGCTCCTGAAGCTCCTCCACTCTGCTGATTTCGACGTCGAAGCTGCGCAACGCGGTGTGTTGTATATCGACGAGATCGACAAGATTGGCAAAACGAGCCAAAACGTCTCGATCACTCGCGACGTCTCGGGCGAAGGTGTTCAGCAAGCTTTGCTGAAAATGCTCGAAGGAACCACGGCGAACGTGCCCCCGCAAGGTGGCCGAAAGCATCCTGAGCAGCAGTACATTCAAATCGACACGACCAACATCTTGTTCATCGTCGGTGGTACGTTCACCGGCATTCAAGATGTGATTAGTAAACGTCTTGGAAGCCGTTCGATTGGCTTCGGTCAAGCGGGCGACGAAGCTTCGGAGATGAGTCTGGCCGAAACACTTTCGCATGTGACGGCTGACGACGTGGTCGAGTATGGCTTGATTCCTGAATTGGTAGGTCGACTGCCAGTTGTTACTTCCTTAGCACCGCTTGGCGAAGATTCGTTGGTGCGAGTGTTAAAAGAACCCAAAAATGCGTTGATAAAACAATATCAACACTTGTTTGGGATGGAAAATGCCGATCTTAAATTTACCGACAAGGGTTTGCGAGCAATCGCACGCCGAGCAGCTGAGCGACAGACGGGCGCCCGAGGACTCCGGTCGATTATCGAGAACGTGATGATGGACATCATGTTCGAGTTGCCCGACCAACCGCGAGGTAGCCAGTATGTGGTAACCGACGATGTGGTCGAAGGCCGAGCCCAGTTGTTCAACGAGAACCCACCTCAGACAAAAAGCGCGTGACGTTCAAGATGTGAGGTTCGCCTTGCAGACTCTCAAGTTACGCTTGCTTATAGAGCGGGCCTAGGTGCGAAAGCGCCTAGGCCCGTTTTTTTTGGTAGTCGGAGGCACACTTGCCTCCGAATTCCCTGGACCGCGTGGCGGTCCGGCTACAACACGGGCGGGCTACGACACGGGCGACAAATGCCTTAAAACTTCTAGCCCGCGCTCGATGGTCACGGGGCTAGCGGCGTAAGAGATGCGGAAGTGCGTGTCGCGCTGGCTAAAGATGCTCCCTGGGATTATCAATAGCTGGTTTTCGATGGCGCGGGTAACAAACTCGGTCGCGGTGCCTGCGCCCTCTGGAACTTTCGGAAACACGTAAAACGCCCCACTGGTCGAAGCGACCTCGTAGCCGGCGTCGCGCAGCCCGTTGACCATCAGATCGCGACGAGTCGCGTAGTCGGCGACGTGTTGGCTGATGTCGGTTTCGAGTGCGACAAGCCCAGCGTGCTGCAAGGGGTGGGGCGCACAGACAAAAGTATATTGTTGCAACATGGTGAGCTTGTCGATGATGGCTGCGGGGCCGTGAACCCAGCCGAGACGCCAGCCAGTTACGCCATACGATTTGCTAAAGCCGTCGACCACAAGGGTTTGGTCGTTCCATGTGGCAGGGCTGGCGAGTTGAGTATCGTAGCAGAAATCGCGGTAGATTTCGTCAGACAGCAGAGCAATGTTGTGCTCGGCAGCTAAGCCGGCAAGCGATCGGACTTCGTCGGCGGTTGCCACAACACCGGTGGGATTGGCGGGGCTGTTGAGCAGGATGAGCTTGGTGCGTGGCGTAATGGCAGCAGCTACTTTTTCGACGTCGATACGAAAGTCGGGATACGTGTCGATCAAAACACACTTGCCGCCCGCCATGCCGACCAGCGCAGGGTACATCACAAAGTAAGGGTCGAAGCAAATCACCTCGTCGCCCGGATCGACCAACGACAGCATCGCCAAGACGAGTGCCCCGCTAGTGCCCGAGGTAACAAGCACACGGCGGTCTTCCTGGCCATACTCGGCATCGATACGGGCTTGGAGTGCTTCGCGTAGTGGCGGGATTCCCTGAGTGAGGCTGTAGCCATTGTTGTCGGTGCGAATGGCCTCGATGGCGGCCTCTTTAATCGGGTCGGGCACCGGGAAATCGGGCTGGCCGATCGAAAGGTTAATCGGATCGCTCATCTTGGCCGCGAGATCAAAAACCTTGCGGATGCCAGAGCTATCGAACAGCGAAGTGCGTTTTGCTAGCCAGGGATGGGGCATGGGGGGGAGGTCGGGGGTGAGAGGTCGGGGATTGGAACTTGTAGTTTAGTTGGTTGGGCGAAGTGTGGGGAGTAGGCAGGAGGATTGCAAAGTCGACGATCTGTGATTGTGGGAGGCGTCTCCCGACGCCGAAAGTGCTTGTTTTGACTCACGATCGGCGTCAGAGACGCCTC
>JAADGV010000097.1 GCA_013152205.1 Planctomycetota bacterium | reverse complement strand
AAAAGGTTGACGAGTTTTTTTGCTTCTTCTGAGCTGGCCATATCGAGCCGTTGTTCGGCGGGCCAAGCGGCGTAGACTAAAAATCCCAGAAACGCGACATAGGCAGCCAACAACACAAACCCGCGGGTCATCCGCAGGTTGGTGATGAGTTCGCGTTGGAGGACGGGGTTTTCTAGGAGGTACATGGGGTGGGGGCTGGGGATTGGGGGCTTGGGGCTGGCTATGCTTGATTCTTACGACGGTCTACCTTGGCCCGTAGCGATCTTGTTAGACTTCTCATCCGCTTTCCGAGCGTATCGGTTTGAGCAAGAGTCTTATGGAGTTTGTCTTCTCCAATGTACCCCAACTCACCTGAAAGAATTAGCTGTGTTTCCAATTCCGCAAGAGAACCCATAGCTATTGAAAGGTGGCGCAGGTAGTCGAGCGTGGAGGTACGAGCATGACCCTCCGCAATATTAGAAGGAACTGACACACTACAACGTCGCATCTGGCTAACCAACCCGTAGAGTTCATGCTTTGGGTATGCCCCGGTAGCTTTGTAAACCTCAACGACAATACTCATTCCTTCTTGCCAGACAACCAAATCGCGATAGCTCTCAACGACCATTGCTGTACTCGCAGTCCGTAGGAAATTGACACTTCTTTGAATTCAATCCCTCGCATAGCTCACAAAAACACCAGTCCCTAGCCCCCCATCCCCAGTCCCCTAATACTCTCTCGGTCGCACCTTGCCCAGCACTCGGCTTGGCAGGCCTTGCAACCTTAAAAAGCCTTCGGCGTCGGTTTGGTCGTAGTTTCCGCCGCCTTCCATGCTTGCGACTTCGGCATCGTAGAGACTGTTGGGGCTGGTTCGGCCTTGGATCATCACGTTGCCTTTGTAGAGGCCTAGCTTTACCTCGCCGGTGACGGGTTGCTGGGTTTCGCGGATGAACGCCAACAGGGCATCCATCTTGGGGACGAACCAAAAACCGTAGTAAACCATCTCGGCAACTTCAGGGGCGATTCGATCACGTAGATGGACCAGGTCGCGGTCGAGAGTCAATTGTTCGAGCGCTAGATGGGCTGCGTAGAGGGCGGTGATGCCGGGCGCCTCGTAAACGCCGCGGCTCTTCATGCCGACGAATCGGTTTTCGACGATATCGATTCGACCGACGCCGTTGCGACCGGCGATTTCGTTCATCGCTTCGACCATCGCTAGTGGCGATTTTGCCTCGCCATTGATCGAAATGGGGACACCGCTTTCAAAGCCGATGGTGACTTGCTCGACTGCATCGGGGGCATCCTGCGGCGAGACGGTCATGCCGAAATCAACCAGCGATATCCCATCGACGTTTGGATCTTCTAGCTCGCCGGCTTCGTAGCTGATGTGCAAACAGTTTTCGTCGGAGCTGTAGGGTTTGGCAATCGAAGCTTTGACGGGGATTTTTTTGGCGTCGCAGTAGTCGATCATTTCTGTTCGACCGGGAAAGGCCTGACGGAATTTCTCGATTCGCCATGGGGCAATCATTTTGATGCTTGGGTCGAGCGCCTCGGCAGCCAGTTGGAAACGGCATTGGTCGTTGCCTTTGCCGGTGGCGCCGTGGGCGTAAGCGACGGCGCCCACGGCGCGAGCGACTTGCAGGCAGACTTTGGAGATCAGCGGTCGAGCGATCGAGGTGCCGAGCAGATAGATGCCTTCGTACTTGGCCTGCCACTGCAACACGGGAAAGGCGTAGTCTCGGCAGAGTTCTTCACGCGCATCGACCAGACGCGACGACTTGGCGCCGTGGTCGCGGGCCTTTTGCAGGATGGCCTCGCGGTCTTCGCAGGGTTGACCTAAATCGACATACACGGCGTGGATGTCGTAGCCTTCGTCGAGTAACCAACCAAGAATGACCGAGGTATCTAATCCGCCTGAGTAAGCCAATACGCAACTGGGCATCGTTTCTGTCCGTTTGAAAGCTTGAAATCGAGGTAAAACTGCCGGTACTTGGTCCGGACACAAGTAGGCTATTGTGGTTCGCTAGCCCCTCGCTGACAACCATGAAATCTTGAAGAATAGAACGCGGAGGGACGCTGATTAAACTGATTTTCGCAGATCCGATTCTGCAGTCTTTGAAACCACCTAATAGCCTAGCAAAGTGAAGAAGATTAGGACGCGGATGAACGCAGATCCGACGGATTTTCACGGATACGGAGGGAAGCAATTGTCGAAGTCCTAGGGCTATGGATTGAAACAGATGGTAGACCTGACTCGTCTTGTAATCTGCGACAATCCGCCAAATCAGCGTCCATCTGTGTTCTATTTTTTTCACCCGAGTGAAGTGAGACTTAATTTTCTTCTGTTCCTCGAAAATCCGCCTCGTCTGCGTCTTATTACTGCAGATGGCTGAGATATTGCTTCGCATCAAGTGGTAACATTTGTAAAGACTTTGCGGCGGAATTCGGCCTTGGGGCCAAAATTCAGCAAAAGGCCTACTTGGTGACCTGTGGCTTTGAGGTAGTTGAGCAATTGCGCTTCGTGGTCTGGGGAGATTGCTTGTGCTGCTTTTAATTCGACCACTACTTTGTTATCGACCAGAAGATCAGCAAAGTATTTGCCAGCAGCCTCTCCTTCAAAAAATACGTCAATAGGTAACTGTTGTTCGACGCCATGCCCTGTTTTTTCCAGTGCGATTCGCATTGAATTTTCGTAAACCTTCTCCAAAAATCCATAACCCAGTGTGTTGTAAACGTAATAAAAACTCTTGATAATCGCTTCCGTAGTTTCTGCATGAAGTAAGGCAGCTTGTGACATAGAACAAGTCCTTCTAGTTTTTGAACTCGTGTCTTTTAATCTTTTCCTAAAATCCGCGATAATCTGTCTAATCCGCGTTCGTCTGTGTTCTATTTTTCTTCTGGCAACTCGGCGATTCGCATGTTTCGGAAGCGGAAGTCGGTGGTGGGGTCGTGGCCTTGGATGGCGAGCGTGCCGGGCTTGAGGCGGAGGCCTTTTCTTGGGTTTTCGTGGGGTTTGCGATCGTCGGTCCAGTCGCTGACTTGATAGCCATTGACCCAGGCGGCCATGTGCGGGCCGTTGGCGATGAGGGTTTTGGAGAACCACTCGTGGTCGCTGGCCACGATGCGCCGAGCGTTTTGTCGACGGAAGATGCCGCCGGTGCCGCAATCTTGTGGCTTGGTCGGATCGCCGTCCTTCATGCCGTTGTGGATTTGGCTTTCGTAGCCCATCATCATGTCGCCGGGGATGCAGCGGAAGAAGATGCCGGAGTTGAGACCATCGCCATCGACGAAGCACTCAAGCTGCAAGATGAAGTCGCCGTAGCGACCGTTGCTTTCGATTTGGCCTTTGCCGTCGAGCACGCGAAGTTCGCCTTTGGGGGTGACTTCGAATCGGCTTTTCTCGGCGAGGTCGGTATTCCAGCCGGCTAGGTCTTTGCCATTGAAGATGGGAGTGGTGCTTAGTGGCTTGAGACGGATGTTGCGGAAGGCGATGGGGCCGGAATTTAATTGCAGGCCGATGTGGCCGCGGAGTCGCGGTTTTGGGTCTTTGTATTCGACGACGAGTTGGCCATCGAGGTGTACGCAAATTTTATCGCCAACTGCGGTGATTTCGAACGAACGCCATTGGTCGGCTTTGGGCTGGACGGTGTCGATTTTGATACGGTCGACAAACGAACCGGTGGGGTATGTGTGCGAAGGCGGGGCGATGTTTAGTTCGTAGCAATCGGTGGCGGCACTTTTTGGCTGCATGGCGGTGCGTAGGAAGACGCCGCTATTGGTTTCGGCTGCTGCGCGGAATTCGACGTGCAGTTGGTAGTCGGCAAACTCGGAAGTGGTTGCCAAGATTCCCATCGGGCCTTCGCTCACGCGGATGGTGCCGTCGGCGACTCGCCAGTTTGCGTCGCTGGTCTTGTGCCATCCGAAGAGGGTTTCGCCATCGAAGAGCGAAATCCAGCCGTCGTGGATTTGCTGTTGGGTGAGTTGGTTTTCGGTTGCTTGGGCGACGTTGGAAAATATCGCTGTGAGAAGGACGATTGCTAGGGTGCGCATTGGTGGGATTCCTGCGGTGGGGTGGAGTGTGTTGGGTTGGGGCGGGTGTGAATCCGACCAGGATGGTCGGGCTATGGATGCTGTGGCTTTATCGTACCCTGGGGATCAGGATTCGACAATTTCCAGCCGAACGTCGTAGGGACATTCGGTCTGGTCGGAAGGCTCGGCACCGGCGATTATTATGGCAAGTCGGTTGTATGGGGCCAGCGTCGGGGTGATGTCGAAGTGGTCTGCGATGCCCTCGACTATCGATTGATCGTTGAATTCGACCGTTGCCGTGGGCGGGAGGCCTTCGATAACCAGACGGGCAGATTCGCCGGCGATGAGACCCGCGGGCCAATTGAACGTCCGTTGCCAGCGTGCGCCGCCGTCGCATGCTTGACATTGCCAGGGATGGCGAAGGCGGATGGCGTGGGGCATGGGAGAGTTGTGAGTTAGTAGGCGCTGGGCGCTAGTTATTTGTTTACCAACCGACAACCAGCGCCCAACAACTAGCGCCTATCCAAAGCTGCTCGCAACTGGACTCGTTTGGGAGCATTCATTTGAAGGAGGTTTGCTGTGGCTCGTCCGCAAGGAGTTATGCCAACAATTTCGACTCCCTGCATCGTAAAATGCTCGCTCCACTTATCATGGCGTGGATGAAACAGCGTTACGATTTCGTTTGTCGTCGGGTCGATTGCCGATAGGTTGGGGCCCTTACAAAAATTACATCGGTCACAAGCAAGTGCTAGGTTCGACAGGCTGTCATCCCCGCCATGCTGTTTAGCGAGAATATGCTCAACATGAAAAGTAACCTCGCTTGCCTCCTCGGGTAACATGCAATACTCGCACTGAGTGTTTGCCCTCCGTCGCACCTCCTTACGCGGGAGAACCATCATGGCAAGTCTTGATTTGTCCGTTTCGTATTTGCGAGTACGGCCCTGGCTTTGGCTCTCAGTAGACTGATCAGGTCAAGATTTTCGACGACTTCTTGATATTCCTGCCGCTCGGAATCGGATAGGCGGCCTTCGTTGGCCTTCTCTCGCAGTTCATCCAATCGAGCTTGCGTCTTGTCGTCAGGCCTGTGCGTGACGATTTGCTGCGCGACCTCCGGCGTGAAAATAGGAGCCAGGAACTGGTCGAGAACAGAGTTGGCTGAAACGTGAGGCATGTCTATAGGATACCATCAGTACCGGGTGAAAACCAGCGGCTAGCGCCCAGCAACTAGCGCCTAATTCGGCACAAAGTTCCTCGTGACGGTGGCTTCGCGGATTAGACGGGCATCGGGTTCGTAGATGCGTAGTTTTACTTGGATTCCGCGGAGGGGAGCGTCGTAGGGGGGCGGGGCTTCTCGCTCGCCGACGTCGTCGGTGCCGTTGATGTTGTCGTCGTCGAGGTCGTTTGTGAACTCATCTGGCACCGTGCTAAATCCGCCTTGGTCGATGTTATCATTTTCGTAATGAAACGAGCCGGTGTCGTAGACGGAGGGGTGGCCAGTAAGTAGCGTCGGGGCGCTCGGATGCCAGCCCACTTGATGTGCGAGATAAAACAAAGCATCTGGCTCGGCTACGGTCCATGTGTAATTCGGACGCCAACCTAGATCGACGTAGCTACCATATCCCACGACTGTACCACCACCAATTGGCCAGCCGAAATCACTGGGTTCGGTGACCGTACCTGCCACGTCATACAACGGCGCACCGGGATCAAACACCCGCAAGTCGAACGCTAGGACGTTGTTGAGCATGACGTCTTCGCCGGTGCGATCAGGATCAGTGGCAAGTAATGTTTCGAATGGCAAACCGAATGGGTGCAGTGGGCTAAGGGAACCGGTTGGAAAAGCTGGAGTAGCCGCATTTGGGAAAATCGCGGTCTGCAGAATTGCGTGTGGATAAGTCGTGGGGCCATTGATATGGTGCGCGAAACGATTTTCTCGTTTCGTTAAGTCTGCCAAGGTATTAGGGATGCGTAAGTCGCCTTCTCTTCTAAACGACACGTCACACATACGATAATAGGCTCGGTCTTGAAGAACTAGAGGAACCGTGGTTGACGGACCAACCGGCAGATTGACCGTTGTATTCACGTAGGGAGGGAGCATCAAAATCTGTTGCCCGTCAGTTCCTTGCCGCCACGGAGCGATCAACAGCACCCTCCGATAGACGGTACGCATTCCAGGCTCGCCTAGGCCAAGCGTGGTATCAGCCGGATTTTCTACGGCATACCAAATGACTTCGGCAAGATTGGATTCGATCGTTTTCGTAACCCACTGAAATAACTCTGGGCCCGCGCCGTCAGGATCTTCCCATTCGACCAATCTTCCCACAAAGGGTTCGCTTTCACTTCGGACGGTGAGTGCGAGGATGTCGTCGTAGTCGCCTAGAGCTCGGCCGTTGGTCACCGCTCCAGGCGTCGCGATCGGAGGAAGAATTATTGCCGGGTCTCCCCCGCTGGGCACCAGGGATGCGGCGTAGTCGAGTTCGGGGCTTGCTGGGGTGTCTATCCCGTCAGTTAACCGACTTGGATTTTTATCCGACCATTGGCCTTCGACGATTTCGATGTATCCGTCGCTGTGGTCGTCGGTGCGGAGCTTGGGACGGGCTTCACAGGTGGCTCCGGCGAGGTCTTTGAATAGTCGGGCGCGAGTTTGGCGGAGTTGGCCGCTAATTTCCATGCCGGCGCGGCGGACTCGAACGCCGGCGCCGATGTTGGCGAAAAGATTCACCACGGCGGCCATCATCACTAGGGTGATGGCCATGCCGATGAGCATTTCGATTAGGGTTAGGCCCTGCGGGCGAATGACGAATGTCGAATGACGAATGACGAAAAGGCGGTGGGACTTTGTCCCATTTGAACCCTTGTTCGGCTCACGATATTTTGCGAAGTGAGGTAACATGAAAGACGCTTTCTTGGGGACTAGTAGACCAGTCTGATGCCGCGGGGCCTTTGGGGAAGAACACAGAAAAGGGGAATTCCCTTTTCTGCTCAGCTTTGGTCTACCGCCCCCACTGTTCCGGTCGAGCAGGTAGCCCCTGAAACTACCTGCCCACACTGACTAATACTATTGCACCGCGCCAGAAAGTCAAAGTCAAGCGGATTTGGGGGGGACAGGACGACTGCAAAGTCGACGATCTGTGATTGTAGGAGGCGTCTCCCGACGCCGAAAGTGCTTGTTTTGACTCACGATCGGCGTCAGAGACGCCTCCCACAGTGACTTTGCAATCGTCTTGGGGGGAGGATTGCAAAGTCGCGGTTTCCGTTTTAGCCGCAGGCGGAAGTTGCGGCTGAACCTGAAAAAACCGCGGCTTCCGCCTGCGGCTAGTATAGCGTCGCAATTTTCTTGGGATGTGGCTGACGGCATGAAAAGAGCCGTGTTTCTACCGATCGTTCGTGGTAGCGAACGGCGGGTATCGCACGGCTATCTTCTTCACTGGTTCCGGCCCAGAAGACAAGTTGCTTTAGGAGGCGCTAAACTCGGGGCGACGGCGTCCGAGTTGACCTTGTAGTCGTTGGACAATCGCGCTGTGCATTTGGCTGACCCGGCTTTCGCTCAGGTCGAGCGTCGAGCCGATTTCTTTCATCGTCATCTCTTCGTAGTAGTACAAGATGATAATTAGCCGTTCGTTGCGGTTCAGCCCTTTGGTGACCAGCCGCATGAGGTCGGACTTTTGAATTCGTTTGGTTGGATCCTCGCCTTTTTGGTCTTCGAGGATATCGATTTCACGAACGTCTTTGTAGCTGTCGGTCTCGTACCATTTTTTATTGAGGCTGATCAGCCCGACGGCGTTGGCGTCGGACATCATTTTTTCGAGTTCGGGGACGGTCAATTCCATTTTTTCGGCCAGTTCGATGGCTGTGGGATGACGTCCGAGAGAGGCTTCGAGTTGCCGGATGCCTTCGTTGAGCTTGCTGGCTTTGGAGCGGACCAGACGAGGTACCCAGTCCATGCTGCGTAGTTCGTCGAGCATGGCGCCACGGATACGCGGGACGCAATAGGTTTCGAACTTCACGCCGCGCGACATGTCGAAGGCTTTGATGGCATCCATCAATCCAAAGACACCGGCGGAAATGAGGTCGTCGAGTTCCACGCCGTCTGGAAGCCGAGCCCAGATGCGTTCGCCATTGTATTTTACCAAGGGCAGATATCTTTCGACCAAGCGATTTCGCAAATCGCGACGGCTTTGGTCTTTTTTGAATTCTACCCAAACTTCGGCAATCTCATCTTGCGCAGCGACAGTCGTCGTAGCCATTCAATCCTCCGTGATGCTCTTTTGCTTCGGTGAGAAATCACCGAGGGCAAAAGTCTATTCAGCGAGATTCCGTTCTCGTTGTATTTACTGTACGTCCCACGAACGTCTTGATCGCTGGATATCTATCAGGCGGTTTTTTGGAACCGTCCTTATGTGTACCTAGCTAAGCAAGTCGTTACGTGTTTGAGCTGGTCGGTTCTTCAGGCGTGTCGCCAAAGGTGGCGGCCAACTCGGCTTCGATTTTAACTCTTACGGATTCGTCAACCGTTTGTTGGGCAATCGCCCCGACAATCGATCCGACAGCTCCGAGCAAGGCCATCCAAGCCAAGGCATTGAGGATGGTGCCATCGACACCTGCGCCGTCTTTCATCGCCCGGAGGAGTATGACCAGCATACCCACCAGAGCCAAAATTGCGGCGTAAGTACGAGCCACCGGAACTTCTCCATTCGGCCTCAAACTTGCTGCAAACGCGCCATTTTGACACTCGTTTGCGAAACATCCATCTATCAATTGTTATCGTCATATCGGTTACACGGTTTGAGTTTAATTTGTTGATTTGAACATTTTTTTCTGCCGACTTCAAAACGCACTTTTCGCAGAAAATTCTCCGGTCGTGGGCTGCTTTTCCGATGCTTTGAAACTGCTTCTGGAAAAACCAACCCGCCTCGACTGCTTCGAACTTGATAGCACAAGGCAACTGCTGAGCACGTCGGCTGCTAGCAGGCGGACTGATTGTTCGAAGGCATTGTTGAGTCGGCTGGTGCGTATACGTATTCGGCCAGGGGCATCTGTCGCGGTGTTGCTAGCGACCGTAATCGTTTCGCCTACGTCGATGCCCAAAAATTGCTGACAAGTCGTAGCAAAGCGGTTGCCTATTTGTTGGGCTGTGTGGTGATCGTCGCAGCGGTTGACGACCAGGCGTAGTTTTTCGGCGAGTTCGACATACGGCGAAAGCTTGACGGTGGCGTAGCTATCGGTGACGGCATCGGAATCTGGCGTGGTGACTAGCAAGACTTGGTGGGCTGCTCGCCAAAGTTGTGTTGCCCAGGGGCTCATCCCGCTGCCGGCATCGATGATTGCTACATCCGCCTTGGCGTGGAGTCTGCGTAATTCGGTTAACAGTCGGCTAACGGCTTCGTGGTTAATCTCTGGAGGAGAGTTGGGGGCCCAACGACCGGCCAGTAAGCAGACCGAATCATTGATCGGTTCAAGCACTTCGACGACTGAGCGTCGGCCATCCAGGACGTCGGCCAAACTTCCTCGGGCTTCGATGCCCAGCTGGGCGGCTATGTCGGGTTGCTTGGGGTTGGCATCGACTAGGACGGCACGCTTTCCGAGTTGGGCTAATTCTTGGACCAATTGTATTGCGACTGTGCTGGTGCCGACCCCCGCGTTGCCGCCGTTCAAGACAACGAACGGCACGCCCGGCTCGAGCCGCGGGTGCTCTTTGATCGTTTTGCGAACAAGCTGTCGTAGTTTGTCTGCTTGGTCTCGCATGGTTTGGTCTTTCGATTTTTGCTCCGGCGTCGCCGAAGTTCTTGGGGGCAGCCTAGGAAATAACTCTGTTTTTTTGACAGGATGACAGGATAAAAACTGATGAGAGATGTCCTGCTTATCCTGTCTCAATTTTTTGTGGAGTTAAATATGGAAATTGTTTTTGTGCTTCGTCCCTCGCTAGCGCGTCGGGCTAGTGGGATATTTTTTCGGAATGAACTATGCGTTAGGCGATTCCTAGGATGAGTTGGGCGAGGCGTTCTGATTCGGCGATTTGGATGTCGTCGGGAACATTCTGCCCGTCGGTGAGGTAGCTGATCGGCAGACCGCAGTTTCGGGAGAGCGAGAGCAAATTCCCTAGGCCTGTGGCTTCGTCGAGCTTGGTGACGATCATCGAGGTGGTGCCGATCGTAGCAAAGCGTTCGGCTGTTGAGGTCAAGCTGCGCACCCCGCCCACGGCACTTAGCACGAGGTGGACTTCGTCTGGTTCGGCCTCTTCGAGCATCGAACGGAGTTCTTGAATCCTTACTTCGTCGCGCGGGCTGCGTCCGGCGGTGTCCATGAGCACGAGATCAAGGTCACCCATCCGAGCGACGGCTTCACGCATTTCGCGTGGCGTACTGACGACTTCCATCGGCAAGTCGATGATGTCGGCATAGGTGCGTAACTGTTCGACCGCGGCAATGCGGTAGGTGTCGACCGAGATAAGCCCGACACGTTTGTTTTCTCGCAGCCGGAAGTTTGCGGCAAGCTTGGCAATCGTGGTGGTCTTGCCCACGCCCGTTGGTCCTACCAAGGCGACCACTCGGCCTTGGCCGGGATTGGCTTCGATTGGCCCGCTAACTGTCAGTTCTTCGGAGATCAAGCGAGCCAGTTCGGCACGTACAGCAAAGGTGTCGTGAAGCTCGACCGCGAGTTCGTCTTGCAGACGTTCGACGAGTCCTTGGGCAACACCTTCTTCAATGTCTAATTCGATCATGTCGGTGTAGGCTTGGAACATGGCCTCTGGCAGTTGGCGCTGAGGCGAGCGAGCCACTCGTCGTTGTAGCTGGGCGGCGAGCGAATTCAAATCGCCGAAACCAGCGTCTTGGATTTTTGTTTCGTTTTGATAGCGGGGGCCGTAGTCTGGCTCTGTTGGGGGTTCGGGCGTTGGTTCCCCGAATCGGTCGTAGGTGGAGGTACTTTGGTAGCTGACGGCTTGCATCTCGGGCTGGGGCAGTCGAGCTGGCACGCGTACTTCGGTCGAAGCGGCAATTTCGTACTGCCGACCTCGCAAGAAACGTGAGACCAACCCGGCGTTGAGTTCTCGGGTATGGAGAACGGTGGCCTCGGGGCCCATTTCTTGGCGAACCAAGTTGAGGGCCTGCTGCATTGTTTTTGCTCGGAACGTTTTTATTTGCATGGGGGGCTTAGGGGCTAGGGATTGGGGGCACTCAGATATCGGTGGCCATGCCTACGGTTACGATTTTTGTATCTCGTGTTACTTCGTTGAAACTCATTACGACCAACTGGGGCAGATGATTGTCTGTGATCTGCTTGAGGGCCACGCGAATCTGAGGGCTGACAAGGATGATTGGCGTGTGATGTGCGGTGGTTAGCTTGGGTAATTCTTTGGAAATGGCGCTGCAAGTCGCTTCGACGGCTTGTGGCGACATGCGTACGAACAACCCACGGTCGGTGTGCTCGAAGCCTGCGCGAATTCGGTCTTCCATCGCGGGGTCGAGAGCCACTACGTGTAGTTGCGCTTCGGCATCGCGGTAGTGTGTGCAAATCTGTCGTGCTAACCGATGGCGGACGTATTCGGTCAGCAGAATTGGATCTTTGGTGCGACCGGCATAGTCGCCTAGCGTTTCGAGAATCAGCGCCAACTGGCGAAGTGGCACTTGCTCGCGTAGCAAGAGTTGCAGGATGCCTTGCACCTCGGCCAACGTCATCGCGCCGGGGATAAGCTCTTCGACAACCGCCGGTTGGGTTTGCTTGAGTTCATCGATGAGATGTTTGGTAGCATCGCGAGTAAGGATTTCGTCGGCATTGCGGCGGCAGATTTCGGTGAGATGGGTGGCGAGCACTGCGCCTGGCTCGACGACGGTGTAGCCGAGCATCTCGGCCTGATCTTGTAGGGCGGGGTTGATCCATCGAGCATCGGTGCCGAAGGCTGGGTCTTTGGTGTCGACGCCGTCGACCTTGCCAGTTGTCATTCCGGAATCGATAGCCAGCAGATGGCCCGGTTCGAGCATGTCGTTAGCCACGGGAATGTCGGCAATTTTGATGCGATACTCGTTTGGTTCGAGGCGCATGTTGTCTCGAATACGAACCTTGGGCATGATGATGCCGATATCGCTAGCAACGGTTTGGCGAACTCGCTGAATTCGTTCGAGGAGATCGCCACCCCGTTTGGGGTCGGCTAGACGAATAAGCCCGACGCCCACTTCGACCTCCATCGGGTCGACCGTCAGGTAATCTTCGATACGCTCTTCGGCCTCGGGCTCTGGCTGCGATTCTGCCTGCTGCTCTTCGGCCAGTAGTCGCGTTTCTTTTTGCGTGAGCACTCGGGCTATCCCCAGACACGAGGCACATAGCACGATCATGGGGGTGCGTGGCAAATCGGTGGTGGCTAGCACTGCCAAGAATGCCGCGGCAACGACCATTGCTTGTGGTCGAGAGAATAGCTGCGTTACAAATTCCCGTGGCAGGTTGCTACTTTTCGTACTACGAGTCACAAGCAAACCGGCTGCTAGCGAGACTAAGAACGCGGGGACTTGGCTGACGAGTCCATCGCCGATGGTTAGCTGAGTAAATATCTCGCCAGCTTCCATCAGCGACATATCGTACTGGGCCATTCCGATAATCAGTCCGCCAACGATATTGATAACGGTAATGACAATACCAGCAACGGCATCGCCACGTACGAACTTACTAGCACCATCCATCGCCCCATAAAAATCTGCCTGTTCGGTGATTTCTTCGCGGCGTTGTTGGGCTTCGTGTTCGTCAATGATTCCGGCATTCAGGTCGGCATCGATGGCCATCTGCTTGCCCGGCATACCGTCGAGCGCAAATCTAGCGGCAACTTCGCTGATACGAGTAGCACCTTTGGTGATTACGACAAACTGAATCACTACGATGATAATGAAGATGATGAGACCAACGACAATGCTGCTATCGCCGGCAACAAAGTCTGCAAACGCGGTAATCACACCGCCGGCAGCCTCAAGGCCATCGGTTGCCGCACCGGTGAGGATTAGTCGCGTGGTCGCCACATTGAGTACGAGCCTTGCCAGCGTGGTAGCCAACAGTAGCGAGGGAAAGATGCTGAAATCGAGAGGCGAGCGGACATAGATAGTCGTCAACAACACGATCACAGCGATCGTGATGTTTCCGGCTAACAGCACATCCATGAGCGCTGTTGGCAACGGCACTAAAATCACCAGAACACTGGCGACAATAGCGACCGGCAAAATGAGATCTTGGCCGCGACGGATCCAGTCCGTGGCGCCCGACACCTCTGAAGCCATCCGTGGCCTCCGATGGGCAAAAAGCGAAAAGAAAGGTAGTAGAAGAGAGGCGGGATGTTAGGAAAGGCCTCAAAAATTGTCCAGCCCGCTCTGGCAGCCTGTTAATGTGCATTTGCGGCAGTCGACTGGAGAATATGGCTGCGAAGTGGCGATAGAAGACGAGTGTTGGTTTACCGCCGAGAAATCAGGCGCCGTTTCTACGCCCACTGGTCGAATGGCCACCATGACTGCATGTATTGATAGCACCGCAAGCGTTTGGCAAAAATCCGGTCGGCAGGTAATGCTACTGGTGAGCTGCACGTTGTTGGCAGCAAGTCTAGGATGTGGCCGAGTGGATTCGGAGTCAGCTACGTCAAGCGCCGTTCACGGCATTGATCCCCAGCTGATCACCCGGCATGGGCAGCTACAGTTTGTCCACGATACGGAGGTTGGGCGCCGCCTCTCGCGAGAGCTGGGTAAGCCCAGCTTGCTGTTCTTTACCGCCGACTGGTGTACCTACTGCCGGCAGATGGAAGAAACTGCATTTACCGACTCTTTGATCGGAAAATTGTCGGAAAATTTCGTTTGTGTGCTGGTCGATGCCGACCTTCAACCCGAAGTTTGCCAAGATTTTTCGGTGACGGGCTATCCGACCATCCAATTCGTCTCAGCCGATGGACGTGCGTTAAATCGCTTGGTTGGGCGTCAGTCGGCTTCCGGTTTAGCTACTGGAATGCAAGCCGCTTTGAAGCGGCTTGCCTGGCTGAACGATCCCGACACTCGAGTTCGGTAGGCGGCATGTTTGCCGCGTCAGGATCTTCTTTCCTCTCTATCGCTGAGGGCACTTGCAACAACGGGCAAGTCGCGTGATACTCAGCAGCGCAGGCCACGTTTGTTGTAGCCTGCACCTTCGACAATTTGTCTGTCCGAAAAGAAGTAGAATAAGGGGTCCAAACTATGCGGCGTGCCAAAATAAGTATTATCGGTGCTGGAAATGTAGGAGCCACAACAGCGCATTGGTGTGCCGCTGCGGAATTGGGAGATATCGTCCTTGTGGATATCCCCCAAACCGAGGATATGCCCAAGGGCAAAGCTCTGGATTTGATGCAATCTTCGCCCGTCATGGGCTTCGATTCGAATATCGTGGGCACCACGAGCTACGAGGAGACGGCCGGCAGCGATGTGGTCGTGATCACCGCCGGTATCCCGCGTAAACCGGGCATGAGCCGCGACGACTTGCTTGGCACGAACGCGAAGATTATGACCAGCGTTTGTGAGGAAATCAAAAAAACAAGCGAAAACGCCGTTGTTATCGTCGTCAGCAATCCGCTGGATGCGATGGTTCAGCAAGCCAAGCACGTGACCGGTTTCCCCGCCGAACGGGTGCTAGGTCAAGCGGGAGTGCTTGATACGGCCCGTTATCGCACTTTTCTGGCGATGGAATTGGGAGTGAGCGTCGAGGATGTTTCTGCTTTGTTGATGGGCGGGCATGGCGACACGATGGTTCCGATTCCGAGCTGTACGTCGGTGGGCGGCATTCCTGTGCTGCAATTGATCGACGAAGCTCGCTTAGAGGAGATTGTTGACCGTACTCGCAAAGGTGGTGCTGAAATTGTCGGCCTTCTAAAAACAGGCAGTGCTTACTACGCCCCCGCGGCTGCGACGACCCAGATGGTCGAAGCGATCGTCCGCGACAAGAAGCGTTTGATTCCTTGTGCCGCTTACTGCGACAAGGAATATGGGGTAGGCGGGTATTACGTCGGCGTGCCGGTGGTGCTGGGCTCGGGTGGGGTCGAAAAGATTGTCGAACTAAAGCTTACGGACGGCGAGCAAGCCGCTTTCCAGAAAAGCATCGATGCGGTGAAAGAATTGGTCGAGGTAATGGCCACCTTGGTTTAGTACGCATCGTGTTGAGTATTCGGGCCAGGATGGCCAGGTGTTGTAGTTGCACCGCTTCTGGGGGGGAGTGCTAGCACTGAGCGGCTTGGGACGTCTCGAAATTGGCGTGGCGTTGACATCCGTCAGCAGCTTGATTACAACCCTCCAGAAGTTACGTCATTCGAAGACGAAAGACCGTGCGGGCAAAATTCGAAAAGCCAAATCGCGCGTTTTATATATCGCAAGCGATCGACCGCGAGCAAAAATGTTCGAGCTGCTCGATCACGATGCGAGGGCGTTGGTCATGGAAGCGACGTCGCGGATGAATGGCGAAGCTGTAACGTGATAATCCGTCCGCCGCAACTCTTCTCCTGCCTTCAATAATTATGAACCGCACGCCATTGCTGACGCAAACCTCTACGCAATTGCTCACCCCCAATTTTGAAAGAGCATGGCTGAGTGAAAGAGGCTTGCCTGAATCGACAGCGTTGCGTCGTGCTGATGCACCACGCAATTTTTTTTCGCCGGTTCACTACGAGCATGGTTATGCCTATCCTCTGATTGTTTGGCTGCACGGTCCAGCGAGCAACGAGACCGAGGTGAGCAAAGCATTGCCGATGATCAGTGTGCGCAACTATGTAGGCGTTGCCCCTCAGGGAACTGAACGCTTCGAGGGGGTTTGTGGAGCTTTTGGCTGGGGCGAGTCGCTCGACGATCTTGTTGAAGCTGGCGAGCGCGTCATGCAATGTATCAACGAGGCTCAAGAGCGGTTCAATATTCACCCCGACCGAATTTTTGTCGCCGGATACAACGAGGGCGGCACAATGGCCCTACGCATGGGAATGGAAAACCCCGATCAATTTGCCGGTGCGATTTCGTTGGGTGGCCCGGTGCCTAGTGGCGGTTGCCTGCTTAGGCGAATCAATGAGGCTCGCAAATTGCCCCTCTTGTTGTCGGTGTCGCCCGATCAGCGTTATTCGCTTGACCGCGTGATGGAAAATGTTCGCCTATTGCACTTGGCTGGCTCTTCGCTGTCGCTCCGACTCTATCCTGAAGGCGACGAACTAACCGACTTAATGATGTCGGATGTCGATAGCTGGATTATGGAACGGGTCTGCCCCGCCCCAGCTTCGGTTGCTAGCTGAGCCTCGAATTTTTTCTGTGCGAGGTTCTTAGCTCGCAACAAATCTGGGTGTGCTAGCGTTTGCCGATTTTTTGGGTGCTACTATTCAGTTTGGCCGTTCTCAGGCCGTAATGGCGTGGCCGCCCTCGCTAAGGGTGTGCTGCTGCTTTCTTTTTCTTCGGTGGCTGTCGGCAAAGTGGCTTCGCCACTTTAATTTGGATTGACAACTGGGGAAGATTTTCGGTACAAGCCCTCCGCTTTTCTCTCTGTCGGAGGAGCGACTGCCTGCATTTTCGCGGCATGGTCGCGTTTGGCTCTATGGCAGTTAACGAAAATTGATAACGCCCTTCCCTCAAGTATCCGAATGGCCGACGAACCGCAACAACCTGAAAAAGCTGCGTCTGACCAACCCGCTGCTCTCAAAGCATCGAGATTGCAAGGTCGGATCGCTGCGCTGATTCTGTGGGTAAAACGTAGTCGTCTGCGCATGGTTATTGCTGGTTCTCTGGCCTTAATCGGCTTGGGTAGTCTGTTTACGGCGTGGAGCTATGTGGCTCGTCTTGCAATTACGGTAGAAGACCCCGCCACGCTCGCCCGTGCCCTAGAGGCTCTCGACAACCGCAACTATGAAGAAGCACGAAGCATCGTCAGACGAATGCAGCAACAAGAAGATGCTTCGCTGACGTTTGGATCTGCGCTGTATGTTCTTGGTGCTGTAAAAGCTTCGGAAGCGGAAGATGAATGGTCGATCGATCGCAAGCGGGCGGTCTACCTGATCGCTGCCCGGTATTTGCAGAAGGCCCAAGTCCTGGGTGTCCCCCCGATCCGAGAGGGGGCGCTCAAGTATCTGCTGGGGGTAAGCCTGATTCGCGGCAATCAACCGCAAGCAGGAATCGATATCCTAGAGAACTTGCTCGAAGACGATCGGTTGCCAACGACCGAACTTCACTCGCTGCTAACCGATGCGAATTTGGCGACTCCCGATCCCGACCTTGAAGCCGCGTTAAGACATAATGAGCAGGTACTGAAAGACCCATCACTCCCCGATGCCAAACGTGCCGCTGCGCAGATCATTCGGGCAAGAATCTTTGGGCGACTTGGAAAAGTTGAAGAAGCGTTTGCACAACTCGACTCGATTAGCAGCGATTTCTCTCACCCGGCATTGCTAAAAATTGTCTCTGGACGTTTAGCGATTACGGCCGCAGAAAAGCCCTTCGTAGATAACGAAGCGCGAACCTCGCTGCTAAATCGAGCGGTGAATGATTTGCGAGAAGCGCAGCGTTTAGAACCGCTAAACGGCAAGCTTACACGCGAATCGATGTATTGGATCGGGCGGAGCCATGAAGTCCGTGGTGACACGGCAAGTGCGGTCGAGCAATACGACCGTATAAGCAAGTTGTATGGCGATACCGAGGAGAGCATTGTCGCCACCATAGCGAGAGCCGACCTAGCCCGAGTGAATGGTCAAGTAGAGCACGCGCTCGCAGGCTATCGTACGGTGCTAGAAACTGTTGGTGAACCGGCAACCTATGTTAACCGGCTGCTATCGTTGTCTGAACTCAAAAAACGCCTCCTGCTGGCCCACGCGTACTTCGTAAAGTCAAAACAGTTCGAGCAAGCTGTTCTTTTGGTTGATCTATTTCTACCGTTATTCAATCAAATTGAAGTCACCGAACTCCAAGCGAAAACGTACGAATCCTGGGGGAACTATCGTCTGGCCGAATCGACTAAAGATCAAAGTACCCATACTGCGGAGCACGCATCTACTGGGCGTCATCACCTTCGTGCGGCAGGAAGAGCTTACGAGACCCTGGCTCGGTTACGATTTGCCACCGCGAAATTTACGGACGACCTGTGGTTATCTGCTGACAACTACTTCCGAGGTCAAAGCTATACAAACGCGGCTCGAGTGCTGGAGGAGTATCTGCATCATGAGTCACGCAAATACAATGCAGCCGCATTATTGCAGCTTGGGCAATGTTTGCTGGCAACGAAAGAAAACGACAAGGCAATCGTAGCTCTTCAAGAGTGTATCGCCATGCATCCACGCGGCGATGCGGTCTACCAAGCTCGTCTCGAATGCGTTCGGGCCTACCGCCACAATGGCCAGATCGACAAAGCCCGCGACTTGTTGTTGACTAACTTGCGAGGAGAGGAGCTAACACCGGCTAGCCCCGAATGGCGAGATTCGCTTTTTGCACTTGGAGAACTTTATTACGAGCAGAATCAATTTGAGGATGCTATCAAGATGCTGGACGAAGCCGTAACGCGTTACCCAAACGCATCGCGAACATTACTGGCGCGGTACACGATTGCCCGTGCCTACCACAGTTCGGCCAAAGAACCGAGCAAGAAAATGCGTTTAGCCAAAACAGAGAACGAGCGATTGAAAAACCGCAAGGCAAGAGACGAGAAGCTCGAAGCTGCTTTAGAAAACTACCGTGTGGTTCAAAAGCAAATTTCGGTGCATGATTATAGCGATAGCAACATGCTACTCAAAGCCTTGAGTCGTAACTGCTACATGATGCAGGGCTCCGTGCTTTTTCAACTCAATCGCTTTTTCGAGGCAAGAATTGCTTACGGCAATGTCTCGACACTATTCCAGGATGAACCCTTCGTGCTTGAAAGCTTTGTTCATATCGCGAACTGTTGGCGACGCTTGAACCAACCGATTAAGGCTCGCGGGACTATCGCCCAAGCGAAGCTTGTTCTTGGACGATTACCCAAAGACACCAACTTTAAGGTCGCCACGAATTTCAATCGAGAGAAATGGGCAAGTCTTCTGAATGAAATGGAAAAGTGGTGAGCAAGCTGAGAGATGGAAAACATTGTTTTGTAGTTAATCCCAATCGAATAAAAACACCAGTCTTGAATCTGTGACACAACTCTCTACCGAAAAACTGTCTGATCTGATTTCCAAGAGGCATACGTGCCTCGTGCAAATGCGAGATCTTGGTCAAAAACAATCGGAGTTGATCTCGACCGGCGAGATGGCTTCGCTGTTGCGTTTGCTATCGGCCAAGAACCAGGTAATCGTTGCGATTCAAGCGATTGAGAAAGAGCTAGATCCGTTTCATGCCCAAGATCCCGAGCAACGTCAGTGGCATTCGCCCCAAGCTCGTGCCCATTGCGCCCAACTCGCTGAAGAATGTCGGCTGCTATTGGCTGAAGTTATGCAGATGGAACGTGACAACGAACAAAGAATGACGGTACGACGCGACGAAGTCGCCGATCAACTGCAAGCTGCTCAAGCGTCGAGTGCTGCGAGAGGGGCTTACCAAGCTCACCAGATGACGACACCGCAAGGCCCCCATACGGCAATGCCTGGTCTTGAAGTCTCTGGTGGCGAACAACGACTTGATATTTTTTCAGGCACGTAAAATGAAAACAGACAACGACAAAATGCCCATGGATGAAGCAATTCGCATCTACGAACCCTCGGCTAACACCGAGGCCGAGACCCCTGCGATCGAGGGCGACTTTGACCTGACAAAATTGAGCCAAGACGCCAGTCTCGAAGCGGTGCTGGCTGCTTGGCATGATGCGACCGTGCGGCTTCAGCAAACCCACGAGGTGTTGCAAGGCGAGGTCGGTCGACTTACGGATGAGTTGGAAGCGAAAAATCGCGAATTGGCGATACAAAATCGGCTTGCCGACCTGGGTCGAATGGCATCGCACGTAGCCCATGAAGTACGTAACAGTTTGGTTCCAGTCACTTTGTACATGAGTCTTTTGAAGCGACGGTTGGCTGATGATTCTGCCAACATGGACATTCTAGCCAAAGTCGAGGCAGGGTTTACCGCCCTGAATATTACCGTGAACGATCTCCTAAGCTTCACTTCCCACCGCGAACCACACTGGCATTCTTTCTTCGTGCGAGAACTTGTTGAAGAAGTTTGCGAATCGATGGGCCCCCAGCTCGACGCCCAGGCAATTCGAGTGGATACCGATGTTGCTCCAGACATTCAACTTAGCGCTGACCGAGAGATGCTCCGACGAGCCATTTTGAATCTCGTTCTGAATGCACTCGACGTAATGACTGAGGGCGGCGAGTTGGTAATTACCTCGTTTAGCGGCCCTAAGGGCTTTGAGCTAGAAGTTGCCGACAGTGGGCCTGGGATTGATATCGAACAACTGCCCCGACTTTTCGAGCCGTTCTATACCACGAAGGATAGCGGCACCGGCCTGGGATTGGCGATTGTGCATCGCATAGCCGAAACCCACGGCGGGCAAGTGACTGCTTGCAACTGCCCAGAAGGCGGTGCGGCATTTACGATTCATATTCCTCGACGTGTGATGGGAGTTGCCGCATGAGTTGCTTGCCGCAATCACAAACAACTGGCCGAGTTTTGGTAGTCGACGATCACGCAGCAGCGCGTGAATCGGTCGCCGATGTTTTGCGCCATAGTGGCTACGAAGTTGTCTGTTTGGCCAGTGCGGTTGAAGCGCTTCCTGTGTTGGAAAAATCTTCGTTCGATGTGGTCATTACTGACCTGCAAATGCCTGGCATGGACGGCTTGGAGTTTATTCGTCAAATTGAACAACGCCAGCATGGTGGTCAAGTGCTGATGATTACGGCTCACGCGACCATTTCGTCTGCGGTTGAAGCCATGCGTCACGGGGCCTTCGATTACCTAGAAAAGCCGTTTGATGTTGCCCAGCTTGAACAACTCGTCTCGCAAGCAATCACCCGTGGCCGTTTGTTAGTTCCCGACGAATTCAAGAGTTTGTCGCTAGAGGATACGGACTTCGGACTGGTAGGTGCGAGCGTGAAGATGAACGAACTCCGCACTCGAATTGCCCAAGTCGCCCCCACCGACGAAACTGTTTTGGTCTGTGGCGAAAGTGGTACAGGAAAAGAATTGGTAGCACGCGCGCTCCACGAGATGAGCCGGCGTCACACGGGGCCGCTGGTTAGTTTGAACTGCCCTGCCCTGTCGCCACAACTTACCGAAAGCGAATTGTTTGGTCATCGCCGCGGTGCATTTACGGGTGCCGACGACGAGCGGGTTGGCCGGTTCGAGATGGCCGAGGGTGGTACGATCTTGCTCGACGAAATTACGGAGATCGACCTTACCTTGCAAGCCAAGCTGTTGCGTGTGCTGCAAGAGCGCACGTATGAGCGAGTTGGTTGTAATGAAACACGAAAGGCCAACGTGCGCGTCGTCGCTAGTACGAATCGAAACTTGAGCGAAGAAGTCTCTGCAGGTCGATTCCGTCAGGATTTGTACTACCGATTGGCGGTGGTGCCGTTGGTGATCCCGCCACTACGCGAGCGAGGAGATGACGTGCAACTCTTGGCCGATCATTTTCTGAGCCGTGCTGCTGAGCGGTTGGAAAAGCCCCGTTGTACCCTTGAGGCAGATGCCCGACGACTGTTTGCGTCGTACCATTGGCCGGGCAACGTCCGGGAATTAGAGAATATCATCACACGTTCGTGCGTACTTAATGACGGCCAACCGATTTCGGCAGCGGAGTTGCGACCCTGGCTAGAGCAGCCTGAGCAGATCGATGCTTCGACCTCCGCCGAACCATTGCCAGTTGGCACTAGCTTGGAAGACATGGAACGACAGATGATTGTTGCCACGTTGGAACACTACGATGGACACCGAGCCAAGACGGCTGAAGCGCTCGGCATCGGCGTGCGAACCCTAAGCGGAAAATTGCGTTCGTATGGCTATGCCCCACGGGCAAAGTCGTTTCGAGATACCACGCCTATCGATCAGCAAAAAATGCCGATTCCGTCGGCAGTTTTTGCCGGTTCACAGGAAAAGCGGTCGGCGTAGTTTGAGGAGTTTAGTGAAATTTGGAAGACAAGGAAAACCTGATCTCCTAGAGACTTATGGGTGCCTAACTGGAGTTGCTGGGCAAGGTGAACCTGAACTGGTATGCAAGTTGCGTAATAACTAATAGCAAGCGAGGGACCGATGCTTTCATCGATATTCGATTCGTCGACTGTCCCCATGCTTGAGCAAGTGGTGAACTTCACCCAAGCTCGGCATGGTGTATTGGCAGGCAACATTGCCAACTTTGACACACCAGGATATCGCACCCGAGACCTGTCGCCAGAAGAATTCCAAAGCCGTTTGAAAGAAGCCGTAGAAGCAAAACGAGAATCCATGATTTCGCCGACGTATGCGATCAACGCCCAATTGGCGGGCAAGACCGCGCCGACAGGCTACGACGGTATGGAGCAAGTGCGAGAATCGATGAAGAGCATCCTGTACCACGATAACAGCGACGTAAGCATCGAACGGCAAGTCGCAGAAATAAGCAAGAACCAGCAACAGCACAACCTAGCACTAAGTTTGATGACCGCCCAATTTCGTCTCTTCCGAGCCGCCGTCACCGAACGGGCCTAAGTAACGACAGGAGTAAAAACCGCATGTTCAACGCATTGGATGTCAGCACGAGTGCTTTGGTTGCTCAGCGAGCGAGGCTCAACGCCATCTCGTCGAACTTGGCCAACATGTCGACCACTCGTAATGAGCGTGGGGAGTTAGAAGCCTACACACCTCGCTATGTTACTTTTCAAACTGATACCAATATCAATACCACGGGTGGCGGCCAGGGGGTTAAAGTTTCTAGCGTTGAATATGCGAATGTCGAACCAAATTTGAAGTACGATCCGGGGCACCCCGATGCCAACGAAGCTGGTTGGGTGGCCTATCCGAACATCGACATGTCGACTGAGTTTGTCGACGCGTTGGAAGCAACCCGAGCTTATGAAGCGAACATTGGTGTTATTGAAATTACCAAAGACCTTAGCCAGCGGACCTTGCAGATTTTGGCTTAGGGCTCCTTGGACCGCATGGCGGTCCGGCTGGTAGACCAACTTATTAATCACAATACTCACTATCAATTAAGGAGTTGTCGCACACGTTGACGTAGATAGCCAAGACGTTGGGGGGCCAACGCCGACGACTGATTCAGGACGTCGCTATGAATACTATTAGTAGTCTCCCGATTTCGACAAGTGCCAGCTTGCCACCGACCTCGGTGGTTAAACCGCAAAGCGAGCAGGCGGGTTCGTTTAAGGATTTGCTGCTCGATTCGATTCAAGATGTGAACTCGATGCAGCAACAGGCAGACCATGCCGTTGAAACATTGATGACCGGGGGCGAGATCAACCCGGCTGAAGTGCTTACCGCTGTACAGAAGGCCGATCTCGCATTTCGGCTGATGATGCAAATGCGAAATAAGATGATGCAAGTCTATCAGGAAGTAAAAGACATTCGAGTTTGATGGTGCCAGAGTTGCGGCTCACACCTTTTTGGAACTCAAGCTAACAACAGCAAGATAAGGTCCACGGATGGATTTTTTGAATCAGGCGATTAGCCAAGTACGCGAACTGCTGCTGTCGATGACCCCGGCTGCGCGGGTAACTGCTCTGCTGCTGGTCGGGGTGATTGGCGTAAGTCTAAGTTTTTTGGTGAAGCAGCAGTCGGCCAGTCCTGACGAATATTTGTTTGGCGGCGAATTTCTCCAATCGAGCGCTGTAAATCGGATCGAAGTCGCACTTGGGAAAGCCGACTTGAGCGGCTACGAGCGTGTTGGCGATCGGATCAAAGTACCTCGTGGCAAAAAGGCAGCCTATCTTGCTGCCATTGCCGATGCTGGTGCTTTGCCAACGAACTTCAATGAGCTGCTTGAAGAAGCCCTCGACTTAGGGCCTTTTACTGATCGAGTGACTCGGGAGCAGCGACTCAAGGCGGCGCGCGAGCAGCAATTTTCGATGATTGTCAGCAAGATGTCTGGTATTGAAAATGCGACTGTTATCTTCGACATCCAAAAGCCTCGTGGCTTGAACAGAAAAACCAATGCCACGGCGACGGTCAGTGTTTCTCCATCCGCAGGTGAAACTCTTGATCCGCGACAGATGAAGAGGATTCGACAGGCGGTTGCTGGCGGTATTGCAGGCCTAAAGCCAGACAACGTGATCGTAACGAATCTCAGCGATGGTTCGATGTACGGCGGTGGGGAAGAGATTTCTCAGGAATCGTTTGATGATCCGTACTACCAGAAGCGTATCGCTTACGAAAAATACATGACTGCGAAACTTGAGAATCATCTTTATGCTTTCAAGGGTGCTCGGGTTGAAGTCACCGCCGAACTCGACAATCGATTGGAGCACACGATACAAAGCATACAACCCGAAGGAGAGGTGGCAGCACTTCGTTTAACCACCGACGAAGACAGCACCACCACTTCGGAAAACGAGAATGGCGGCCGCCCTGGTGCCACGGCTCAAGCAAACACACGTACGGCTGAACAAACCACGGAGTCGGTGGTCAAGAACGAAACTACCAGCAATGAGAGCCAAGCTGAGAATTTCGTGGGCACGAAAACCGAAATAGAAGTCCTCGCAGGCATGGTTCCAGACAAAATTCGTGCGACTGTTAGCATCCCCAAGTCTTATCTCATCAGCGTATGGCGTGAGCAGGAATTTCGGAAAGGCAACGATCCAAAGCAACCATTGCCTGATGATATCGATACCCAACTAGAGAATCTGGAAGGCGGAATTCGAACTCAAGTAGAAGAACTGGTCGCCCCTTTGCTGCCGAGGAAGCTAGCTGAACAAGCCTTTGAGAACGTTACGGTTACGTTCGTTGAAACCGTTACTCCAGACCCAATCGAACCACCTTCGGCGGCAAGCCAGGCGTTTAGCTGGGCAGGGCAAAACTTTAACACCATGACGATGGCGGTTGTCGCCATGGTTAGCTTGATGATGCTTCGTTCGATGGTTAAAGCAATTCCGCCCTCGGAGCCTGCTCCGGTAATCAGCGGCGCTACGCTTGGAATCGAGACGGGTGAAGACCATGACGAGTCAGCGCCGACCGAATCTAGCGAATCGGATGACCCCAGCCGACCCAAGTTGCGTTTGAAGAAGGGTCCGAGTTTGACTGATGATTTGACAGATATTGTTCGCGAAGATCCCGACGCAGCGGCAGCGATTTTACGTTCTTGGATAGGCAACGCCGGATAAGCAACCTATGAATACTCAAACACCACAAGCCAGACACCGCCAATTGCGCGACGTTGCCATTTTTGTGGCAAGTCTGGACGACGCAATGGCCCAACGTCTGCTGGGCAGCATGCCCGCCAAAGATGCGGCAGCCGTGCTGGCAGAAGTTGATGAGCTGGAAAACATCGATCCGGATGAACAGCGTGAGGTCGTCGAAAAATTCCGCCGTAGCATGGCACCTAAGCCTGCACCGAAAGTTGAAGGCGTCGAGCTCGATGCCTCGCTTTTGGCAAAAATCGAGGAACGCGACTCCGAAGGAATTTACTCGGTTCCCCAGTCGCCACAGCAAACGCTAGAAGCGTTGAATGACGCCGAAGCCTCGGCAATTGTCGAAATGCTTTCAGCGGAGCATCCGCAAACCATTGCTATCGTTTTGTCTCGAATCGAGGTCACGAAAGCTGCGGAATTGATGGGCATGCTGTCCGTGAGTCTCCAGGCAGAGGTGCTGGGGCGGATGGGCAATCTCGATACGGCCGACGAGCAAACCGTCCAGGTGATTGAATCGCAACTGGCAAATTGGATCGAGCAACAGCGGAAGCTTAAACATCGCCAAGCAGCAGGTATGGAACTTGTTCAACGCATTTTGGAGCATACGCCAGAAGCACAACGGGAGACGGTCCTGGCCCACATGGGGAGAAATACTCCTGCCGTGTCGAAGCTAGTTCCGCCTAAGTCGACACGAACCAAAACATCTAAACGGCAAGTCAAGACAGTTTCTGCGGTTCATGCCAAGAGACGTGACTTCTCGCTCCGTGTTGAAACCGCCAGCGAACAGCCTCCTCGCCCACCGCAAGCTAGCGTTCCCTCCTCAATTCCAGCGATCGAGCATTCTGCCGATCCGTTGACCGAACTGGAACAGACCGACGACGTGACTTTGATGGCAGCGCTAAGCCGGACCGACCGTCAAGTTGGTGCATTGGCACTTGCCGGAGCAAGCGACGTTCTCATGAAGCGAGTGCTGCGAGGGCTGCCGCGTCGACAAGCCAATACGATGCGACGCCAACTACGAACGATCGGGCCCACCAAGCTTAGCGATATGCTAGCCGCTCAACAGCAGTTGTTGCAAAGTGTTCGTCAATTGGCTCCGAGATAAAGTGCCCATTTAACAATTGCAAGTTTGAATCGCAGACAGAACCGAAAAGACATCAACCATGGCCACCATTATTAAACGCGAATCGCAACAGTACCTTTCGGGTGCGGATATGCGCAAGGTGTCTTTTGATTTGTCGGACATGACAAATCAGGCGGATGTCTATCTCGACCAAGTACGGGCCGAGGCTGTCCGGATTGTTCAGGAGGCTGAAAAAAAGTCGGCCATTATTCGTCAAAATGCGGAGCAAGCGGGGCGCAAAGCAGCCGAAGAAGCCATCGAGCGAATCCTTGATGAAAAGGTTGCCAAACAAATGCAAACTTTGACGCCGGCGTTGGCCGCTGCCGTCGAACAAATCGAAGACTCACGACAAGACTGGCTCCGCCATTGGGAGTCGTCGGTCGTCAACTTGGCCGGCTCCATCGCAACAAGAATCATTCGGCGTGAAATTACTCAACACCCGGAGATCAGTATCGAGTGGATCGAAGAATCGCTGCGACTCGTTGCAGGCTCCGGAGAAATCACTGTTCGACTCAACCCGGCAGATGAGCAAACACTGGGGAATCAAGTTTCCCAGTTGACCAAGTCGTTTAATGTGGCGGCCCCAACCACGATCGTAGGCGACGAAAGCATTTCGGTTGGCGGATGTCGAATCGAAACCGAGTTTGGTTCGATCGATCAACAGATAGAAACCCAAGTAGCACGCATCGCTGAGGAACTCAGCTAGGCTAACTTTCCTTAGCATTTCAAACAAGACACTGATGAATTCAGAACTACCACAACATATCGATAGTGCCATCTTGGCCGGGCTCACGGGGAGCGTGGTGCAAACCATTGGTTTGACAGCCGCGGTTGCCGATTTTCCGGCTCCTGTGGGTGCCTTGGTCACCATCGAACGACAATCGGGCGAAGGAGTCGAGGCAGAAGTTGTCGGCTTTCGCGAAAAGCAGACCTTGGTGATGCCGCTCAGCGATCTTGATGGGATTCATCGCGGAAGTCCTGTCAGGCTGGTTCGCACTTCGCGGACTATTCGCGTAGGCGACGGACTATTGGGACGAGTTGTCGACGCGCGGGGTCATTGCATTGATGGCCGTCCGCAACCGATGTTATACACCCGTCGTTCTCTGCAAAGTGCTCCGATTCCTCCGACCACACGTCCCCCGATTGATACTCCCTTGGCAACCGGGGTTAAAGTGATCGATGGTTTGTTGACCTGTGGGCAGGGGCAACGGTTGGGGATTTTTGCAGGCTCTGGAGTCGGTAAAAGCGTGCTGTTAGGGATGATGGGCCGATATACGGACGCCGATGTCACTATCATTGCACTGATTGGCGAACGCGGTAGAGAAGTCAACGAATTCATTCAACGAGAGCTTGGGCCGACGGGACTTGCGCGGAGTGTTGTGGTGGCTGCCACTAGCAACGAACCGGCCCTGCTACGTGTCCAAGCAGCCTATACGGCTACCGCCATTGCTGAACATTTTCGTGATACGGGTAAGAATGTTCTGCTCGTGATGGACTCAGTAACCCGTTTTGCACTTGCTCAACGAGAAATTGGTCTTTCGGCAGGCGAACCTCCAACGACTCGGGGCTACCCGCCCTCGGTTTTTTCGTTGCTACCGAAGCTTGTCGAACGAGCTGGACGGACGGCCGGCGGCAGCATCACGTCGTTTTATTCGGTGCTGGTTGAGGGCGACGACGAGAACGAGCCGATTGCCGATTGCGTGCGTGGACTTCTTGACGGGCACGTCTGGCTATCACGACGACTGGCTGAACGGGGACACTTCCCGGCAGTCAACGTGTTGTCCAGCATTAGTCGGTTGATGAATGAAATTTCGACCCCAACAGAAAAAGAAGCAGCGCAGGTTGTTCGCCAGATGCTGGCCGTCTTACACGAGAACGAAGACCTTTTGTCGATCGGTGCCTATCGACAAGGTACGAATCGCAAGCTTGATGTCGCGGTAGCGATGCAGGATGAAATCAACGCCTTGCTCCAACAGCAAGTCGACGAAAAGCAGCCCCTCGAGGAAATCCGCAACGCCATCACACAAGTGGCACAGAAATGCAAGCAACTACTTACAGCAGCCGCCAATGTACCTGCTGCTAATCCACCACCTACTAGCTAACCATTTATTGATGTGTGCATCAGGAACTTTACATAGCCTCAACATTCACTCGCTAAATCCGGCACTCCCGTTGATCGGCCTGTCGCTTTCCTGGCGCATATCCCAATAATCACCTACACATGTCAAAATTTCGTTTCCGACTGGCTACACTTCGTAAACTCCGCGAAATACGTCGCGACGAGTTGCGAACCAAGCTGGCTGAAGCGTCTCGAGCGACACAGATGTTGGACGAGCAAATCATGGCCGTGGGTAGCGAGCTTACGAATCTCCAAAGCGAACAACGTGCGGCTATCGCAGGCTCCGCCGATGTGAATGTACTTTTAGAGACACAGCGTTACCAAGCAATTTTGCGGGCACAACAATCGACGATGCAGGATCAAGCGGGCATATTGAAGGCAGAAGTTGAACGTCGTAGACAGGCAGTTGTCGAGGCGGATAAAGAAGTTCGTCTCCTCGAAAAATTGAACGAGCGTCAACGCAACGAACATCAAAAGCAAATGCAACGAGCAGAGGTAAAAGAGTTAGACGAAATCGCATCCTCTCGCCGGAAGGTTTCTGACGTATGGGCGCAATGATACGAATTTTATTTCCGCTGATAGGTTACATCAGTGTTGCCACGGTTATTACCCTGGGCGCGGGCTACGGCTACTTGCGCAGTACGCATGTTTTGGACGACCAGCGTATGTTTCGCATTGTCTCTTTACTGCATGGAATCGACCTCGACGAAATTGCGGAGACTTACGAGAACAACCCTAAAGACGTTCCGGCAGAGGAGCCTTCCTACGATCAACAGCAGGAGCAGTTGCAAGTTGCCTCGCTTCAATTGCAGGCCAAGCAAGACGAAATTGAAAAGGAAATCGATGAATTCGATGCTCGCCTCAAGCTACTCAACACCAAATCGGCACGCTTTAACAGTATCCAAAAAGAAGTTGAGAGTTTCTTAGATCAACGAAGAGAAGAGGCCATCGAGTCTGGCATTGTCGCTGTTCGCAGCCAGCTTAAAAATCTCATTGCCAAAAAGCAAGCCAAACCACTTCTCGTCAAGATGCTCAAAGCAGAGAGGACTGACGAGGTCATCCTCCTTCTGGTTGGCATGTCGCCCACCGACCGAAAAAACATCCTAAAAACCTTCATCAGTGATGAAGAGATCGACATGCTCTATAACCTGCAAAGACAGATGTTGAATGGAGATCCAGAAAAGTCGTTTATTGATGGCAAGCTTGACGAACTGAAGCAAGGCCAAAAATAGAATTAGCAAGTCGAAAAACATTCCGAAAATTGCGGAGTCAATAAATTCATGGCTACATTGATCGATCAGATATTGCCCGTGGTAGCGCCATCGCGTTCGGTTGCCGATCAACCTAGGGCAACTTCGTCTGATGGTACACGGTTTCAAGAGCACCTTGAGCGGGCATCTTCTGTCGAAAAACCGGCTAGCGCCTCAGAATCGCAAGAAGATCCGGCTTCCGAAGAGGATAACGGTCTAGCATTAACTGCCGAGCAAGATCAGGACGGTTCTCTTGATAAGAACGAGGTTGTCTCGCCTCCTGTCGAGGGCGACGAATCGAATGAGCCGATACCCGACGTGATCGAAAGCATCGTTGCTACCGACGACATTTTGCTTTCTAGCGCAGCCATCATTGCTGCTGGAGAATCAGAAACTGAAATTGAAACTTCGACTGAAATCGAATCGGTGCCGGCTGTTCAGTCAGCTACCTCGGAAGAAAATTTAGGGCAGGGTACTGAAACGACACCATTACCCATCGAAGCGACCGTGGAGACAGCAACGGGAGGAATCCTAACTGATGAAGTCGTTGCCAAGATTGAGCAGGAGTCTGTATCCACGTCAGGAAAAGAGCAAAATCCAAATGCGGATAGTACGAATCAAGCTGAGCTTGTGACGACATCAGTAGCGACTGACGAAGTGCTTCTCGCAGATAAACCACAGCAGAATGCCCAAGCTTCGCAATCGGAGGGCAGTGCGGAAACCTCAGGACCGGGTACTACCGATCTCCCGAGTCAGTCGGAGACCGGCAATGGTGCATTTCAGCAGTCGCCTGGCTTCGACGAAGTTGAACCAGACGAAGCGAATCGTGAACCAACGTCTGAAAGCGACAAGAAGGCTGCCAGTGCCCCAGTTAATCCACTCGAAACGCTAAGTCGAGAATCGATGACTATCAATGCTGATGCCGAGCCGGTTGCGGCGGCAAATGCTACGCCTGTTGAAGCTAACGCGAACACGAATACAAGTAGTGAATCTACGTTGGTTATCGAAAAATCGTCGAATACGCCTTCGCTCGATCCGACCACGGCGACGGCTGACTCGCGTACCGAAGCTGACGTGGTGTCTACGGTCGATCGAGCGCGGTTTGTACAGCGTGTGAGTGGTGCGATCCGGTCTGCCAACGACCAAGACGGGCTCATTCAACTAAAGCTGAGCCCCCCTGAACTTGGCTCGCTTCGAATAGAAATCAGTGTCAAGCAGGGGATCCTCACCGCCAAGCTGGAAACAGAAACAGCAGCAGCTCGCGCTGTACTGCTAGACAATCTCCCCGCGTTGCGAGAGCGGCTAGCGGAACAAGAAATTCGCATCGAAAAATTCGATGTCGACGTTCGAAACGAGAGTAAACAACAAGAAAATGCTAGCACTGAAGACCGCAACTCAAACAATTCTCGCTCAGACAAAGCCAATTCCCGAACTCCAAACCAGAGCGAAGAGCAAAGCAATACACCAACACCCACGAATCTTGGCCAAGCATCGTCCGACCTATCAGGCGGACTTGATGTGATGGTCTAACAGCAGCCGCAACAACAAAAAAGCGACTCGATTAACCAAGAGGTCTTACACATGTCTCAAATCCCCAATCTCAACGCGTCGTCGCCAAACAATCAAACATTTGGCGAAGCAAATACATTGAACAATGTTCAAATCGAAGATTTCCTGAACATAATGATTGCAGAGTTGCAAAACCAGGATCCTCTGAATCCGTTGGACAATGCTGAACTCATTGCCCAGATCGGCCAGATTCGGGAAGTCGGTGCAACCGATAAACTAACGGAAACCCTTGATTCGGTATTGCTTGGGCAAAATATCTCTAGCGCAACGGCTTTGATTGGTACTGAAATCGAAGCGATTTCTGACGACAACCAACGTGTGACGGGAGAAGTCGCTCGGGTAACGATCTCTAATGGCACTCCAAAACTACATCTTGAAGTCAACCCGGGGGTCGAAATTTCTAGCGAGCCAGGCAACTTGGAGTCGGGAACCTACCGCTACAAAATTGTTTGGGAAGATGCCAGTGGCAACTTGTTTGGTATTGAAACGAGTGATGCCCTTCAACTCGATGAAGCGAATCAGTCGGTCTTGATCAACAACCTTCCGCAAACTGATGCACCCAAGCAAATCTATCGGACCAAGGCGAATGCCGGGAGCGATGCGCCCTTTTATCTTGTCACGGTATTGCCGGACGGAAATACGAGCAGTTTCCGCGATACGATTAGTGATGAGAACCTCTCGCCGAGCATTCTGAGCAAAACACCTCAGTATATTTCGGAACCGACACGCAGCTTTACGGTGAGTCTCAATAATGTGGGCGAGATCCGTCCGTCAAGCTCAAGACCAAACATCCAGGCGGTTCCTAGTGGAACCAATGCGACCAACGAAGCTAACGACCAAAACGGAACAGAAGCCGCCAACGAATAGAATATAGAATAGGGAGATAAACGATGGGTCTTCAATCAGCCATGACCACCGCCCTCACGGGTTTGCAAGCCGCCGAAGCCACGATTGATGTGGTGGGCAACAACGTAGCCAACTCGAATACGGTCGGCTTCAAAGAGTCGAGCGTCAATTTTGCCACGCAGTTTTTGCAAACCCAAAGCATCGGCGGCGGTCCAACGGCGACGAGCGGCGGTACCAACCCACGCCAAACGGGCTTGGGTGTGAAGGTCGCAGAAATCACGCCCGACTTTAGCCAAGGCACGATTGAAATCAGTTCGAATCCGCTCGACGTGGCGATCCAAGGCGATGGGTTCCTCATCGTTCAAGGGCCCCAAGGTTCTTCCCAACGATTTTATTCCCGAAACGGCCAGTTAAAAACCAATGCAAACAACGAAGTCGTTACGGTGACCGGGTATCGTCTGTTGGGTTTTGGTGTCAACGATCAAAACGAAATCCAAACGGGCACGTTGACCGCGCTTACTATCCCGTTTGGCGCTGCGGCAGTTGCTCAAGCAACGCAAACAGCAACGCTGACGGGCAATCTGGATGCAACCGGTACTCTTGAGGAAACCCCAGGGATTCTTGAGTCGGTCGTTTTAAGCAATAACAATATCGAATTCCCTACCGATCTAGCGGCGAATTCGCTTGGCCAGCTACAACCTCCGAATGTAACGGGGACAGCGCCAGCTGCCGGAGGCGTAGGGGCCATTGGGGCAGGAACCTACAATTACAAATTTGTTTTCGTAAATCCGAGTGCTGCCACCGGATTTGACGAAGGTGCGCCATCCGCAGCAACAGCAACAGTTACGGTAGGCGCTGGCTCAGATATCTCAATCACCGGCATCCCTACGAGTGCGTCTCCACTGGATGAGACAAGAATTTATCGACAAAATGGTAGTGGCGATTATCAGCTTGTCGATACCATCGCATCCTCATTGACTGCTTACACTGACAATATCCCCGATGGGTCGCTGGGTAGCGTGCTTGATGAAAGTTCGATCGATACCGTCAATTACAGTTACTTCACAACCTTCTATAACAGCAGTAATGGTTTTGAAAGTCGCCCTACGTCGCAAACGGTAAGTGTGCCAGTCACAGAGACCAACCGACGTATCCAAATTCAAAACCTCCCTACCTTGGCAAATCCGGCAGATAACCCTTCTGGATTCGATCAGATCCGAATTTACCGAAACGTGGACAATCAACCTGACAATTTTTACGTCGTCGATTCTCTAGCACTCGGTACCACCTCTTACATTGATAAGACACCAGACAGTGCCATTATCAATACGAGCAACCTACTCGACCGAAATGGCCCCGCAATCACTACCAGCTTGGAATTGGTGAACGTCTCAACGTTTGATGGCTCGAAGTATGTCGATCTCTTCAGAGAAGGTACACTTTCCTTCACAGGTAGTCGAGGCACCGCAGCCCTGGCGGGCAAAGACTTGGAAATCACTACCTCTACCACCGTGCAAGAGCTGATCGACTTTATGGAACAGTCGTTGGGTATCCATACGTTCTCGCCAGACTTAGACAATCCGATCCCTGGATCGCCAGGAGGACGAGTCAACGGCAATAGCCAACTTCAATTCACTTCGAACGACGGTATTGCTAACGAATTAGATATTAGCCTGTCAGCGTTTGAATTCACTGCGGCGAATGGCGCTCCTGAGTCCGTGCCATTGCTATTCACACAAACCCAACAAGCCCAGGGTGAAAGCACCTCTTCCGAATTTATTGCTTACGACAGTTTGGGAAGTCCCCTGACTGTGAAAGTGAGTATGGTGCTTGAATCGCGAGATAGTACTAGCACCACTTTTCGCTGGTTTGCGAACTCCGCAGACAATCAACCCATCGATGGGGTTGATACGACCGCAGGTACGGGGTTGGTCACATTCGACTCTTCGGGGCAATTTTTCTCAGCAACGGACTCGACCGTACAGATCGAACGGCGGGATGTGGCCTCGTCGACTCCAGTTGAATTCGAAGTCGACTTCTCGTCGATCACGGCGGTTGACAATCCCAGCACCTTGAATTTAACCAATCAAGATGGTTTCTCGGCAGGCAGCCTGACTAGTTTTTCGATTACCGAAAGTGGCCGCATCAAAGGTGTCTACAGCAACGGGACCACCCGCGATATTGGGCAAATCCAGATGGCCCGATTCACGAATAATGCGGGCTTGGAGCAGTTGGGCGATAACTTGTTTGCCGAGGGAATCAACTCGGGCGTTCCGTTTACGGGAGACCCTGGTAGTTCGGGGTTGGGTGGCCTCACCTCGGGTGCGGTCGAACTTTCGAATACCGATATTGGACAGAACCTAATCGATCTAATTTTGGCGTCCACACAATACCGTGGTAACGCACGGGTGATTTCCGCTGCCCAAGATTTGCTTGATGAATTGATGAATTTGAGGTAGCCAATCGTAAGTTACTCTAGCACTGCCGGGGGATCGTGATGGGGATCACACGTGGACTGATCCCTTGGCTGGGCTAGAAACAATGCGGAAGGCGGAATGCGGAGTACAAGCCAAACCTTTCTGCCTCCTAGAACCCCTGACCCCTTAATCTTGAGCTACGCTTGAGAACCAATTTCCCCTCCTTGGGAGCTAAAATATGATTCGCCTGACGCGGCTCGATGGCGAGGATTTTATCCTCAACGCCGACCTGATCAAGTACGTTGAACATCGCCCTGATACCTTTATCACCCTAACGTCCAACGACCGGATCGTTGTCGCTGAAACACCCGATGAAGTGCTGGAGCGAACCATTGATTACCAACGAAACAAGCGACTGTTGCCAGACACCTGCAACGGTTAGTCGGTTTACGATCGGATTTTACCGGCTGTATCGAAAAATCACGGGCTAGCAACAGGCGCTGTTTGGCCAAGAAACCGCTACGCGGATAATCACAAAGCTATGATTGTCCAGTCAGTTGATGGCTTGGCCACCCCCGAGATGGGTAGCCATTTCCCACTTTCCAATATTCCTACCTACTGATTGACCCCTAAGCCGATGGATATAGCATCAGTACTAGGCGTAATTATAGCCATTGGCCTTATCCTGGGCGCGATTGTCCTTGGTGGTGGCTCGTTTGGTGCTTTTATCGACGCTCCGTCGCTGATGGTAGTCATTGGTGGTGCCATCGCGTCAGCGATGATTTCGTTTCCGATGAAAAACTTTTTGGGCGTCTTTAGCGTCGGCATGAAAGTATTTCTCTATAAGCTGGACTCGATTCCTAGTTTGATTGAAGAGCTTGTCAGCCTGGCTGAAACCGCTCGGCGAGACGGGTTGCTAGCCTTGGAAGGTCGACTCGGCGATATCGAAAATTCGTTTGTTGTCTTGGGCATTCAGATGGCCGTGGACGGCACGCGACCTGAAGTGATAGAAGACATCATGCGAACGGAACTCGACGCGGTGGCCACGCGGCATCGCGACGGCAAGGCGATATTAGACTGCATGGGTCGATTCGCACCAGCATTTGGCATGATCGGTACCCTGATGGGATTGGTGATTATGTTGGGTGACATGAGCGACCCGTCGAAGATTGGTGCGGGTATGGCGGTGGCTTTGTTGACAACGATGTATGGCGCAATTGCGTCGAATGTTGTTTTCTTGCCGTTTGCCGAAAAACTTGGTTTTACCAACAAACAAGAGCTTCTCGCGATGGAAATCATTGTACGAGGCATCATGGCCATTCAATCGGGCGAGAATCCTCGAGTGATTGAACAAAAGCTGAACACGTTTATTCCGCCGAAACTGCGATCGAACAGCGAAGCCGCTTAACATTTGGCAAACCATCATGGCAGTCGAAGAAGAACCAGATCCTGGCATCCCCGAATGGGTAGTCACCTTTGGCGACATGATGTCGTTGTTGCTGACGTTCTTCATCATGCTCGTGTCGATGAGCGAGATGAAAGAAGACGAAAAGTATCAGGCGATGGTCGAGTCGTTTCGTATGCAATTTGGTCACGACATGACCATGGCGTCGATGGTTCCCGGCGATAGTCGCCCGCGAGGCGCATCTTTGCCCACTCCCATTCGAGCGATGGGCCGAGCAAAGAAAAAAGATCTGAAAAACGGTGGCCAAGAAAATAAGTCGGTCGTTGGCGAAAACGAACGAGTACAGACGGTCCGTCCCGGAGAAGACTCCTCGAGCGGGGGAAATATTTTCTTCGCCGAAAAGACTGCGGAGCTTACCGAGGCGAATAAGCGCGATTTACAGCGCATCATCGAACAAATTGCGGGCAAACCGCAGAAAATTGAGGTTCGCGGACACACAACTCGCCGCCCCCTCGACCCAGCAAGCGGATATAGCAACCTTTTTGAACTATCCGCGGCACGTACATTCAATACGCGGCAGTTTTTAATCGAACAAGGCATCGAACCGAGCCGGATCAGGCTAGGCAATGCGGGGCCTGAAGAGCCTCTCTACAACGGAGTCGATCCTGAGCGACTCAAGAAGAATTCAAGAGTTCAAATTTTGATGTGGGATGAACGGGTACGCGATTTAGACGGTTCGAAATAGCAAGGCTACCAAGGCGTTACGTATGCTAGGCTTAACTAAGAGGCCACCGAAATTGCGGGCATCCGTCGAGGAATTGTAATTATGGCAGACAACGATGAAGTGGTAGAAACCCCAGCCAAGGGGCCAGGGCTGATGACACTGGTCAAGGCGATCGCCTTTGTTTCGGTGATTGTGTTGATCGAAGTTGCTGCGGCCTCGATGTTTATTCCTTCGGAGAGCGAAACCGAAGAAATTGCCGCCAAATTGGCTGCTGCTGATGCGGCCAAAGAAGACAGTAGCGAAGGCGAAATCTCTACCGAAGAAAAATCGACCGAACCGCTAGCTACAGAAGACATGCGCGAAGTAAGCCTCGACGCCTTCCATGTCGTGGCATATAACCGCGACTCGGGAACCAGCCTGAATGTTGATTTCAAGCTTTTCGGACTTGTGCTAGCAGACGAAGAGAATGAATTTATGGACCTCTACACTGCCAGCACAAAACGAATTAGCGAACAAATTTCGATCACCGTCCGCGGCACCGACCCAGCAGACCTCACCGACCCGGGGTTGGGGTTGATCAAACGTAAGATATTGGAGAAAACCAATCGAGCTCTGGGTAAGCCATTGCTACACGAAGTGATATTCAGTGAATTTTCGTTCACCGAGCGGTAAAGAAGCTGATATTTTCCATGGTAGAGACGTTGTTAAATTCGCTACAGCGATTTTTGAATTCCTGTAGTTAACCACCGCAGAGGGAATGGATTCCGATGGCGGACGATTCTGAACAAGTTGGCCAAGACGAAATTGAAAATCTTTTGCGCCAAGCGCAAGATACCGGTGGTGCAACACCTCCGCCTTCGTCACCTCCGCCAACTGCTAGCGATGCCGACGCGGCTGTTGACCAGGCCGAAATCGAAGCACTGCTCAGCGGTAATGCGCCGGCTGCTGCTCCGGCAGCTCCTGCTGCAAGCGATGCCGATGCGTCGGTCGATCAGTCTGAAATCGAAGCACTGCTCAGTGGCAATGCGCCGGCTGCCGCTCCGGCAGCACCCCCGGTAGCTCCTAGTGCCCCCGTTCCAACAGCCAGTGCGCCAGCAGCAAGCGGCGCCGATGTTTCGCAGAACGATATCGAACTTTTACTCAACAAGGCTGAGCAAGCGTTGGCCTCGGTTGATCAACCGAATGTGCCGTCGGTCAGTGCACTTCCCCCAGGTTTGAGAAGTTTTGAATTCAAGAAATTCTCGGGGACCGCTGCCAACACTGAATCGGCAACGCTTGAGCTTATGCGAGACGTCCAACTCGATTTAACGATCGAACTTGGTCGGACGCACATGCACCTAGAAGACGTTCTCAGGCTCAAGCAGGGAGCGATCGTGCCGCTCGACAAGCTGGCGGGCGATCCGGCTGACATCTACGTCAATGGCCGTCTCGTGGCCCGTGGCGAGGTGCTGGTGCTCAACGACAATTTCTGTATCCGGGTCGCAGAACTAATCGTCGGTGAAAGCGCTTGTGCGTAGCTAGCACTCGGTTGTTTGCTAGCACGTTTGGCCAACTGCTCTGGCAGAAATTCCCTGCGAATTCTATAAGCCGCTCTGCGCCGACTGGTCTACCGTTGTCCAGCCGACCGCATGCCCGGCTACTGCCCACGTTCTCAGCAACCTATCTTATGCCCCCTGCCGCTATCAGATCGATGTTTCGACTCCTCGCTCCGGCAGCGATACTTGCCTCTGTGCTCGTGCATGGCTCGCTAGTAATCGCGGCAGAGCCATTGATTTACTTCAACAGCACCTCAGAGCAAGCCAAGCCTTTGCCAGCTCCTCCAGTTGCTCGCCACAACCGATCTGTTGCCGTTGCTGTACATACCGAGCCCACCGCATCAAGCAAACCAATCGCCTCCCCCCTGCCGCCTCCAAAACCTGAAGCAAAATCAGATCCGCGTCGGCTTGCTCCGCGATCGCGTAGCAGCTTTGACCCTCCGTCAAACCCTGCCTCGAAGGGTGATCGTGCCGCCCTCCCCTTTTCGACTCCCCAGATTGAATCTCTCGGAACAGCCGGAGCCGGCTTAGCCATTGTTCTTGGTCTTTTTTTCGTCTGCGCGTGGTTGTTGCGCCGCACTGGCCCGAAACCCAACAGCCCGCTCCCGAGAGAAGCCATTGCCGTTCTTGGAAGAGTCCCTTTGGCGGGTCGCAATTTTGCGCAACTCATTCAAATCGGTAACAAACTCGTTCTTGTCTCGATCGCGCCTGATGGTGTCGCCACGCCAATTACCGAAGTCACCGATCCTACGGAAGTCGACCGCCTGCTGGGAATCTGCATGCGTGAGAATAAGCACAGCACCACCGCCGAATTTCAACAAGTACTACAACAACTTGCCAATGAGCCTGCAAAAGGTTTTTTAGGCAGCCAAGCCCAAACCATGCCAACCGGCACCCGACGATAGACGAACATAATGCCTTACCAACGCCTAATGCGAACCTTTGCTCCCCTGTTAGCAGTGCTGCTTGTCCTGCTGCTACCGGCGGTGGGTGCTACGCAAACGACGGCGATCCCTACTTCGCTTTTTCCTAGCGGCATGGGCGGACCGCAACAATGGACTAGCCCAGAAGGTCTGTCGTCCACCATCCAAGTGATGCTGCTGCTGACAGTTATCAGCCTAGCACCAGCCTTGCTGTTGATGACTACTAGCTTTATTCGAATTCTTGTTGTCCTTGGTCTCTTGCGGCAAGCACTTGGTACCCAGCAGTTGCCTCCTAGCCAGGTAATCACCTCGATCGCCTTGTTTATGACCGTGCTGCTGATGACCCCGGTGTGGACCGAGGTGTACGACGAGGCGATCAAGCCCTACACCGAAAAGCAGATCAATTTGGAGCAAGCCTGGGATCGTGGCACGGCACCAGTCCGAAAGTTTATGGCGGAGCAGATCAACCGTACGAACAACCACGACGACGTCTATCTCTTCCTCGACCACATGCCGACTGAAATCGATCAAGAGACGGGCGAATTGCCCGAGTATGTCTATTACGAGGCCACGAGCAACCAAAAGAACGTACCCCTCCAAGCATTGCTGCCTGCCTACATGCTTAGCGAATTGAAGACCGCATTTCTCATCGGTTTTCAAATTTACTTACCCTTTTTAGTTCTCGACATTGTGGTTGCAAGCGTCACGATCTCGATGGGTATGTTGATGTTGCCACCCGTTTTGATCTCACTGCCGTTTAAGTTGTTGCTATTTGTACTTGTGGATGGTTGGCGTTTGGTTGTCGAGATGTTGCTCGACAGCTTTACTGTATTGACTTAAGAACTGCCTAAGGGCAATTATCACTCGAGTGTTTTGTCTACATAGCCCGGTCATCCTGGCCGGAGTACCGAAACGCAAAACAGGATAGACGTACAAAATGGACCCACAAGATGCCGTCGATTTAGGCCGCGAAGCCTTGCTGATCGCCACGTTGGTCGCGGCGCCGATCCTCGTCTCGGGCTTGGTCGTTGGTTTGATTGTTGGTTTACTCCAGGCATTAACGCAAATTCAAGAACAAACGGTCGCGTTTGTTCCCAAACTGGTAGCAATGGTGCTGGCATTGGCGTTCTCGCTGCCCTGGGTTCTAGCCCGTCTGCTTGATTATGCCAGCGGGCTGATCTCGAACATTCCCAATACACTCTAATGCGTAGGCAGATTGACAGGGCACGCAGATGTCGATCATAGAAACGCTGCTGTTCAATCAGTTTGCCTCGTTCACGTTGGTGCTTGCACGTCTTGGGGCGATGATTATGACGGCCCCTATTTTCAGTAGCAAAGCCATACCCATGCGAGCGCGAGCATTGCTGGCTGTCGCGATTGCTTTGCTAGTGACCCCATTGGTTTCGGCGAATCCACCGACAGACATCACTCACCTGCTCACTCTTGCGCAATACCTCATTAGCGAAGCCTTGATTGGATTTCTCCTTGGATTTGGTGTCTCGGTTTTCATCGGTGGCATCCAGGTTACCGGGCAGATCGTCAGTCAACTTGGCGGAACCGCCATTGCCAGCACGTACGACCCCACGGCAGAGAGCAATCTCTCGGTTTATTCGCAAGCATTTTACTTCTTAACTTTGGCAATGTTTGTGCTGCTGGATGGCCATCGGATGATGATGGACGCATTGCTCAACACCTATACTTGGCTTCCGTTGGGAAGGGCATCTCTGGGGACCTCGTATGTCGAAGTGCTCACTACGCTGCTCTCTCAAAGCTTTGAGCTGGGGCTTCGTGCCGCTGCCCCGGCGATGACAGCCCTTCTACTATCTACCTTAGTGTTGGGCTTAATTGGGCGAACCATGCCACAAATCAACATTCTGGCGGTAGGCTTTGGCGTGAACTCACTCCTAACTTTGGGCTGTCTGTTTATAACCATAGGTACTATTGCGTGGGCATTCCCGCAACAGGCAGGAGCGGCACTCGACCTGCTGCAAGATGCTCTGCGCGGGTCGATGGCACCAACTTAGGTAAAATTCTGGTGAGAAATACGGGCTAATCCATGGCAGCAGACCAAGCGGGCGAAAAGACGCAAGATGCTACCCCGCATCGCCGCGAACAAGCGCGCGAAAAGGGGCAAGTTGCCTATAGCCAGGATCTTGGCTCGGCAGCCCTGTTGATTGTGGGGGTGATGCTCTTACGGTACAGGGGTGGGCATATCTTCGAGACCGCCGGTTCGTTTATGCGGTATCAGTTGAGTACGGTCGAATCGTTATCGCCCGACAGCACCGATGCGATCGCCTTGTCGCAAAAGATGGTCGGGACCATCGGGATGTCGCTCTTGCCTGTGCTTGGGTTTCTTGTTCTTGCAGGGGTGGTTTCTAGTGTTTTCCAAACGGGCTTTCTCTTCGTCCCCAGCCGACTGATGCCTGACTTCCAGCGACTTAGCCCCGCTAGCGGTCTGAAGCGGATTGTTTCGCTGTCAGGCGCAGTGAAGCTCGGCTTCGGGATGTTCAAGGTGGCAATCGTCTCGATTGTTGCTGCTACGGTTCTTTATCTACGACACGAAGAGATCATTTATGCCAGTTCTCTCGCTGCCTCTGAGTTGGGCGTAATGATGATCGACATTACCTTGTCCACAGCGCTATGGATTGGCATCGCGTTGTTTACGCTGGCGATCCTCGACTTTGCCTACCAAAAGTGGAAGCATGAGCAAGACATGAAAATGACCCAACAAGAAGTACGTGACGAAATGAAGGATTTGCAGGGCGACCCTCAAGTCATCGCGCGACGTCGTGCCGTACAGCGACAAATGGCGCTCAACCGCATGAGCGACCAGGTGCCGCAGGCGGACGTTATCGTTACCAACCCCACAGAACTTGCGATTGCAATCCAATACGTTCCCGAGGAGATGGCCGCCCCGGTTGTCGTCGCCAAAGGCGCAGGAGTAGTTGCCCAAAAAATCCGTCGCTTGGCATTAGAAAACAACATCCCCGTGGTCGAACGCAAACCATTGGCCCAATCGCTCTATAAAGAAGTCGAAGTCGGGCATCCAATCCCCGACGAAAGCTATGCCGCCGTGGCCGAGGTGCTGGCGTATGTCTATCAACTCAAAGGCAAGAAGATGCCGAATGCTGCGTAGTTGGCAAAGCGACCCTGCGGCTTGGTGCTGCATCCAAACAAGCAACGATGTTCTCGCTAAGGCGCAAAAGAAACACAAAAAAGGATTGTCTCGCAGAGGCGCAGAGACAGCAGAGAAGACTGAAATACTGTAGCTCTGCCGTCTCAGCGTCTCCGGAAATCTAAATTCAGTAGTTCCAAATTCGTATCAGAGTGGCTGGGGTCAGTTTGTCCCAAGGCAGTTCAAATCCTGAGTGAGATGTTGCCGACAACCTGCCCCCAGTGCATCGCATACTACCATTGCCACGTCCTGGGGGCAGTTGCCGGTCACGTATTGCGAAAAAATCGGGGTAACTCCGGCAACCTGACCCCAGCCACCCAAGTCTACGACGGCTTGAATTTGGAACTACTGAAATTACCTTTCAGAGCCGCGAGTGAGAACCTGTTAGTAGCGTGTAACGCGTCTATATCGTCGTGTCCGTTGTGTCCGTTGTGTCGTTGTGGTTCAAGCTGTGCTGAAGTATCAGATTTCAGCAATTTCGGGTTGGACGTCGTATCCGTACCGCTTGAAGTAGCCGTTCCAACGCTGACGAATGGTGTCACGTTTTTCTTCTGGCAAATCGTAGCGATTGCTGCGGTAGTTTTTTACGTCCGCAAGATGTTCCCGCAGGGCGGTTTCTACTCGCGAAAAATCACCTAAATCCAACGATGAGTACAGCTCACGCATTTTCCCTAGAGGGTCTTCCACCAAATCCTCGTACCGCAATTCAAAGAGTTGGTCGTCGCTAAGAAATTCCCGATCTTGATCGAATGCTGCGTACATCCGTTCAAACGAACTTAGCACGTATTCTTCAACCCATTGCTGATCGCCCAGCCCTTGCATACGTTGCACTTCGTTAAGCGACTTCCATAGATTGACCGTCGACATAAACAGCTTGTACGGATCGCGGACGATATGGATAAACTTTGCGTCGGGAAACATCTCTAAAAGCGTCTGCAGCCGTGCTGTGTGGGGTGGCGATTTTACGACAATGCGGCGTTGGTCGCGGAAGGTTAGCCGCCGGAAAAAATTTAGTAACGCCTCGCGCCAGTGCTGCTGCTCGGGTTCGGTTAGGTCTCGCAGATCTAAATACTGCGGGTAGACCTCGCCCCGCGATGGAAACATCATCGACAGGTAAGGAGACGGAACTCCGAGATTCCCCAGCGCAAACTCATCTTCTTGCGGACGATGCCACCCCGCTTCCATATTGTCCATCGGACGCCGGTTTGGTATGAGTTTCTCTGTCAAAGGAGCGAGCCACGGCTCGGTGAGCACAAAATGATGGGGGACATAACACTGATAGGTTGTCGGGTAGGTATGCTCTGGGTCGCGAATCATCAGCTCGTGCAGAAAAGTCGTCCCCGAGCGCCAATGGCCCAGAATAAAAATCGGCGGCTGAGTAATTTCGACTTTTGCCACTCGTCGACCATAGATGGCGCGATCGGCAGCAGCGAACAGACTGTTGAAAGCGCAAAAGAAGGTGATACTCGTGGCTGTGTGAAGGCGAGAAAAAGAAACTGCAAAACGATTTTTTGCAAGGGTCGACAGCCAAGTCGAAAGCCGCATTCCATGCCAAAAGCGCGGCGTGTACCACGGCAACGGGTTCTTCACCACCCGTTCGTGTCGAGGTTTAGCCAGTCGCTCGGAAATCACACTCATAGTCTATCCACAACTTCGGGTGGAAGCGCGTTACGTTTTAATTTCAGGAACATCATCATTCGACACGATCGGGGGCAGCGTCTCTGGGGTTTTTAATTGTCGCGACTGGCTTCGTAGCATTCGGTCTCGGCGTGTTAACTTCGCGAAGTTGATCCACAGAATGACCAGCACCGCCAGAAAAGCAACTCCGCCCCAGAGGCCCCACCGGCTATTGTGCGTTCTAGCGTCAGTTAGCCATATTGGCCTGCCCGCCACAACAATAGGAGTATACAGCCGCCGCTGCCGCTTTGTCTCCCCGTCGGTTGACGTGATTTTTCTTGAGCGATACTGCCAGCTTTTGAAAAAGATGCCCGAAATCCGCACCGGCTCGCGAATCTCGTCGCCACTCGGAAATCCTGGTGGCAAACTGGTCGTGCAACATACAATCGGCAAATCTTGCGAATCGGGGGGGAAGATTTCCAACTCGTAGTACGCCTCTAGCTCGGGTCGATCGGTTCCGGCAATCCGTACCGCTCGTCGGGCAATCCCTTCGAGACGAACCAACTCGCCCACTTCCTGCTCGGGCTGAAGAAAGAGCGGTGCGACCGAAGACATGCCAGCCTTGCTACGTTCTAAAACCGCCTCTGCTATGGCGAGCTGGCGACCAACCGCCGTTTTTTCTTCAAGCACCTGATGCTGCTTGGCTAGCGAATCGTGCAGCAGTCGCCATTTTTCGGCAACGACAGCGACATTTTCTTTTGCAAATTCAGCCAACTTCTCGCGATCTACCTGCTCGACTGCCGCCAGACAAGCGTAGAAAGCGTCGCCTTCTCGACTGACTGAAGGCTCCACAAATGGTTTTCGATGAACCACCTCGTCCAAGAGTCCTACGTCCATTCCATGACGGGCCAGTAGAGCCTGCCCCGAGGGCACTCCTTGAAGTGGGTACCAAGACAGATGGTCGGTCAGCAACACGGCAGCAATTTTCTCGTTGTTTTCTAATGCACTTAACAAGACTCCGCGAAATCGAATAGGTTCGCCGGCTGTTAAGTCGCGGTTGGCCCAACGCTTGGGGACTCGTGGTGTTAGCACAACTAGCTTGGCTTCGGTCGCATCCCAGCGAACTTGGCAGCGGTACAGTTTCGACCGCTGCTGCAATTGCGATAATCCGTCGGGAAACGCCAGCGTTTCAACCGACACGACTTTCCCTGTGACTTCATAAAGATCACCTATTTCGGGTCTTTCTTCGTCGTCCCACGACGTTGTCCAACTATTTAACTGAGCTGTAGGGTACTGCCCAAGTCGATATAGCAACTGCACAAAGAGCTGCCAATCCTCTTTATTGTAGTCTGGGCCACCCGAAAACTTTGCCAACGTCTCTGCCCCAAGGTCAGCAAGCTCAAGTACGCCATGAAACCCCGACGCCGCATCTTCGTCGGCTGCTCGAACCAAGTAGGCTGGCAAGGTGAAGCAACCGACAAGAAAAACACCTGTGGCGAGATGAACCAAGTGGCGAGTAGTCACGCGTCGTCCTCCTCGGCCAACTGAGCAAATCGCTGACGGATTGCCTCGTCTTGAGCAGGACGTACCATTCGACGTTGCGTTCGCTTAATTGCCAACCAAGTAACTCCGATCGCGCAGGCACATGCGACTATGATGGCTAAGGCCCAATTTTGCCAGGAACTCTGCTTGCGCGCAGCTCGCGGAGCAGGCGGATGCCAGATTGGTTGGTCTGCCAATACGACGGGGGCGAGACCCAAGCCATCTTCCCACGGGTAAGACCAGTTTTTGAAAAAGAAGCCGCGAACTTGAACCTTCGCGCGAATGGCATCCCCTCTTGGAAAACCACTGGGCAGCCGGAGGCAGTAAACCACAAACGGCCATTGCCCGCCTCCCTGTGGCTGAATCCATAGGCGATGATACTCGGCAAGCCCTAGCGGGTTGTCGTCGAGTTGCTGCGGTTCTTCGCGTAGCACCGTGCCATGCAGCGTAACTACGCGTCCACGGTACACTTCGGGCTGTTGCAATAGCTGCGCGTAAGTTAATTCGCCAACCGATTTGTCGGCCAACTGCGTTTCGTCCATCTGTTGCAACTGCCCAAGCAAAGCGAACCACACAGACCGCTCCTCGGGGCGAAAGTACGTTTTGTCTTGTACCGCAGAAAGATCGATGCCATCTGGCTCCGCAGCGATTGGCGGATCGTCTGACTGATTTAGACTTTCATCAATGAACTGATTGCTAGTTGCGTTTTTTGTTGGCCCAATTTCGGCAACGGTCTGCTCGTCGTGAGGTTCTAGGGCCGACTGCTGGTGGGCGCCGAACAATTCGTCTAACCGTTCTACTGTCGCTGGTTGATCTAACTGTCGCATCACGGCTAACACCAATCCCAATGCAACCATGAGCATCCACAACCGCCATCGGCCTTTGCCTGGCGAGCGTGTTTGTACGCGTGATGTGGCTGAGCGATAACGCACTACGAAGAGATTCCTAAATTCAAGACCTTGATTGCCGTAAAGGCTAACTGTCTGTATCCCAGATGCCCGAGAAACAAGGGAGATGCCCTATGTTGATTTTAGTCGTGTTTCTCACGACGCAACACCCGGCCCTAAGCAGACGTAGCAGTTGTGATACTTACCCAAAATTTACCAGATATATCGCCTCAACCTACGAATCATCTGGCCTCAGCCGCCTCGACGTGTAGAATGAACGCGGATATGCAGCAGATAGATGGTCATAAACGAGCCCTAGCCTCTCAGCTTGCTGAGTTGGCTTTTGGTGCTTTGTTTCGAAGAAAGGCGTTTCTGTGACTTCAGTGTCGTCGAATTCATTTTCGCCTTTACAGCCAGCGTCGAAGCTCGTCTCGTGGCTGGCGGTTGGTTGTTTCTGCTGGACCGTGCTGGCCTTGCCGACTTGGCTTCAGGCTGAGGATCGCGCCGCAGAGTTTCTTGAAGGACTCCGCAGCCGGGGCTGGCACGATGTGGCGCTTGAGTATCTCGACCAAGCCGACCAAGATCCACTTGCTGGTAAAGAATTCCTCAGTCGGCTGGAATTCGAACGGGCCACGACCCTGGCCCAACTTTCAAAAGATACTGCGTCGAGCAAAGAACGACTTTCTTTGCTTAAACGAGCAGCCGAGGGGTTTAACCGTTATGCCCAGGCACATCCCGATTCGCCACTGGGTGTCGACGCGCTCAGCCAAGCCAGTAAGCTGCTTACCGAGCAAGCACTTTTACTATTGGCGAAGGCCGACCGTCTGCCATCGCAAGCCAGCGCTGAACGCGACCAACTTGGTGCAGAGGCGCGCAAGCACCTCAGTTCTGCCTCGACGAATGTGCGAGAGATGCTCGATCGTTGCATCAAGCAGTTGGCAGCGTTGCCAAAAGCGGCTGCCTTGCAAGCCGATCCCGAAGCTCGTGCCACACGACAACTCTTGCGATCAAGGCAGGCCGAGGGGCGGTTCATGGTGGCGAACCTCGAGTTTGAAAAGGCGCGAAGCTACTCGTCAAAATCAAAGCAACGCAAAAAGGCCCTTGAAGTTGCGGCTGAGGAATTTGCCAAGCTGTACAAAGACTACGATGGCAAGCGTGTGGGGTTCTTTGGCAGACTCTACGAAGGTCGTTGCTATCAAATAGCAGGCAACTACTCGGCGGCACTTGCTTGCTACCAGGATATTATCAAACAACCCACCGGCGACGCTGAATTCCGTCGGCTCATCGCTCGCGCGTACCGGCGTCGGGCCGAATGTCATTTGGCCAGCGAAAACGTCGAGAAGGCCATCGAAGAATGCCAAGATTGGCTTAACAATTCGGTTGGCGAAGAACGCACTCAACCCGAATGGCTCGCGGTTTCGTATCGTCTGGCTGGTGCCTATAAAACCAAAGCCCAAGAGGCTGAGCCCCCGACCGAAGCCCGCCGACTGCAATCGGAGGCCCGCAAACTCTTCCGCGAGGTGTCTCGCCATCCGGGCGAATTTCAAACCGAAGCTAAGGTCGTCCTGGCTTCAACGACACGTACCGACAGAAAACCGACCAGCGTCAAATCGTTTGGCGATGCTTTCCTAGCGGGCAAAACAGCAATCGACCAAATGAATTCGTCGAAGTTGGCGGCGAGGCTTGCGGCAAATAATAACCCCGAGGCGGTTGAAGAACTCCAACAACAGGCTACCGAAAATCAGGCTGCTGCGCTTGAGTATTTCCAAAAGGCGTTGGCACAGGCTACCGACAAAACCCCGACCGACGACCTTGTCGAAGCTCGCTACTACCTTTGCTGGCTGCTGTGGGAAGGTGAGCGTTATGCCGAAGCTGCCGAGTTGGGTGAAACCTTGGCTCGCGAACATGCTGACAATAAGTTCGCCCCTGTTGCGGCGAAGTTGGCATTAGCCGCCTACGAGCGACTCTACAATTTGGCTCGCCAAGCCAAAGATGAGGACGCCAGCAAACACCAAGGGCAACAACTGCAAAGCATCGCCGAACTTATCCTCCAACGGTGGCCTGATGCCGAGGAGGCAGCGGTGGCGACCAACCTGCTGATTAACATCGCTCTCCGTGAAAATCGGCCCGAGGAGGCAGAAAAGCTACTGACGCAGCTGCCTGTCGCACGACGCGCCGCAGCCGAGCTGAGCCTCGGCAGTTCGATGTGGAATCGCTATCAACAGCAATTTCGCAATAGCGGCGGAACTCCCTCGGACGAGGCCCTCAAACTCAAGCAACGTGCAACTGAGCTTCTTGGCAGCGGTTATCAATCGCTGCGCGAATCCGAAAGTGCCTCCGTCGCCGAGGCGACGGGCTTGCTCTATTACGCACAACTGTTGCTCGCAGACAGCAAGTTCGACAAAGCGGTCGAAGTGCTTGAGCATCCCAACGTGGGCCCCCTCCGCTTAGCCAAAAATAGTCCGGACGGAAAACAACGGCCGCAATTCACCCAAGAGGTATTTAAGGCCGCATTGCGAGCTTATGTCTCAGTCGATCCTCCTCGTACCGAGTCTGCCCAGAAGTTGATGGATTCGTTGGAACGTCTTACGCTCGGACAAGCCGACGCCGAGCAACGACTGACCAGCATCTATATTAGTCTGGGTCTCCAACTACAACGCCAACTAAAAGACCTGACCGCTGCCGGCGAGAGCGACAAGGCCCGGGCGGTTGCCGCTTCGTTTGCCGACCTGCTCGACCGTGTTTCCGAGCGTAGCGATGTTAGCGATTGGAAAATTCGCAATTGGGTAGCCCAAACCAATTTGCAACTAGGCGAGGGACTCGAGGGCGAAGAATCTGATCGGTACATTGCCCAGGCCGAAGAAGCCTTTCGTGGCCTGCTCGCAGAAGTCGAAAAAGATGCCAACTATGCGCCAAGCCCTCAAGCCGTGCTTGGGGTACGCAAGCGTCTGGGCGATTGCCTGCAAGCCCGTCAACAATACGAAGCGGCCTACGAGCAGTACGCAAAAATCTTGGCCGAAAAGCCGAGCATTATTGAGCTTCAGCAAGCGGCCGCCTTGGCTTTGCTGCAATGGGGCACCGACGAACAAGATGCCGAGAAAATCGAACAATCGATTCGCGGTGCTCAGCCGCAAGCAAATCAAAAAAACCTTGTCTGGGGTTGGCTGTTTATTGCAAAAGTAGCCGACTACAATCGCCGCAAAATAGCCCAATCGTCCAGCGACGATATTGCGAAACGAAAGAAATACGAAAACTGGTTCTTCGCTGCCCGCTACAATGCTGCCAAAGCCCGATTCGCCACGGCTCAGATCGCAGAAGGTCCGAAACGCGCTAAGCAACTAACAACCGTCAGGCAAAGCTTGAAAACGCTCAAACAACTTTACCCCAAGTTGGGTGGCCCCAAATGGAAACCGAAATTCGAAGAGTTGCTGGAACAGGTAGAACAGGCTCCGTAGTGATATTTTGTGACCTTTGCGGTAACTCGATTTTTTCTGCACTTCCGGCCAGGATGGCCGGGCTCTAGGAATTGCCTCCGGTAGGAATATTTGATGCGACGTTTACCAATACTTGCGATGCTGCTTACCGTTGCCACCGTGCTTGCTTTGGCAACGGATGGCTTTGCGCAGAATGGTAACGATCGAATCCAGCGCCGCAACGGTACCGACATCGGAAAAATCACGAAGATCACTGCCCTAACGGTGACCCTCTCGAAGCGTGGGGTCGAGAGTACCATTCCTAGCGAAGAAATCCGCAGCATCCGTTTTGCAGGCGAGCCTACGAAACTAAACTCAGCGCGGCTATCTGCCCAAAAAGGCCAGTACCAGCAAGCCCTAGAGACTCTCAAAAAAATTGCGGCTGACAAGATCGATCGGAAGGCGATCGCCCAAGAGCTAGATTTCCTGAAAACCTACTGCACCGCAAAACTCGCCATGGGCGGGCAAGGGCCTCTCGATCAAGCCAACTCGCTTGTCGCTCGGTTTTTGGCCAACAGTCGCAAGAGTTTTCATCTGACTGAGGTCATCGAACTCGCGGGAGATCTCTCGGCAGCAACGGGCGACTACGAGACGGCTCGCAAGAATTACGCCAAGCTGGCCCGTGCGCCCTCCGCTTTTTACAAAGCTCGATCAGCGGTACTTATTGGTGGCACCTTCCAAGCCGAGGGCAAACATGCCGAGGCAATCGCCGAATTCGACAAGGGCCTACAAGCGGCGGGCGACCATGCGGTAGCAAGCCCCCAACGGACAGAGGCAACGCTACTTCGAGCGACAAGCCAAGCCGCTACCGGAGAAGCAGAGCAATCCGCTGCCGCCGTCAAGTCGATCATTGCCAAAGCCGATGCCGAAGATGAACCGCTGCTTGCCCAGGCCTACAACGCATTGGGCGAGTGCTATTTGCATGCCGACAAGAAGAAACCAGCTCGCGATGCATTTCTGCACGTCGATATTCTCTTTGCGTCGGCCCCGAATGAACGTGCAAAGGCCTTATATCAGTTATCCCAGCTTTGGCCTACACTAGGGCATCCACAACGTGCAGCCGACGCACAGCAACGGCTCAAAGACGACTACCCCAGCAGTCCATGGGCCAACCATTAGGTAGGCCCGGCAAACTGGGGGAAATTTATCGCCTGCGGAACGACCCCGAGGGCAACGCACTCAATAAATCTTTCTAGCGAAGACAAGTTGGACGAAGAGCAGCAGACCGCTAAATTAGAAATACGGTATAAAAAATACTGTTGGCGTTACCACCACGCCAGCTCCCTAGCTCATCAGGAGATCATGCAGAAATGCCAATCGATAGCCCCCCCTCAGCTCGCTCCGCTGGCACGAAAACTATTTTCATCGTGCTGTGTGTTCTAGCTGCTATGGTCTGTTTCAGCGCCGCCCCCACCAGCGTCTTGGCTCAAGACGGAACGCCAGCGCCCGTGGAGCAGGATGTGGCCCCGGCGGTGGATGCTGCGGATGTCGATATTAGCTACCTGCAGTGGGCCGCCGATTCGCTGGGCTGGTTTTACGGATTGGTCTTCCTCGGGCTCTCGTTCACCTTGGTCGCGCTGTTTGTGATGAACCTGCTCACCGCCCGTCGAGACAACGTAGTGCCGGCCGATCTCGTCGAAGGATTTGAAAAACATCTTGATGCCAAGCAGTTTCAAGAAGCTTATGACTTGGCAAAAACAGACGATTCTTTTCTTGGTCACGTCCTATCGGCAGGTCTCGCCAAAATATCCACCGGCTACAGCGAAGCGATTGAAAGCATGCAGGAAGTTGGCGAGGAAGAGAACATGCGACTTGAGCACCGCTTGAGCTACCTTGCACTGATTGGCACACTCAGCCCTATGATTGGTCTGCTGGGCACTGTCAGCGGTATGATCGACTCGTTTAAGCTGATCGCCAATACGGCCACCGGAGCCCCAGACCCGCAAGCGTTGGCCCAAGGTATCTCGACGGCATTGTTCACCACGTTCGTAGGGCTAGCACTGGCAATCCCTGCACTGGCGGCCTACAACCTGCTTCGCAATCGGGTTGCCCGACTGGTGCTAGAAGTTGGCATCGTGGGCGAAGGCCTGATGAGCCGATTCCAGAAAAATCCCAACGGCCAGCCGTAGTGCGTGGATTGGAAAACCCTCTTCAATTTCCCCTACGCGTTGCCATGTGCCAACACACTTTCAAAACCCCCCTACGTTTGACTGCCAGGAGCCTCGACCATGCGAATTCGCCCTAAAGGTGACACCGGCATCGTCGAGGGCGATCTTACGCCGATGATCGACATGACGTTTCAGTTGATCGCGTTTTTCATGTTGGTCATCAATTTCTCGGATGCCGAGCAAGACCAGCGTATCAAGCTCCCGGCGAGCGAACTTGCGAAACCGCCCGCGGCGCGCTACGAACAACCGCTGACCATTCATCTCACCAAGAACGACCATTTTATCTACGCCGGCCGAGAACTGACCGAACTTGCGAAGCTGAAGTCGGAGTTACTCAAAGAAACACAAATTCTACTGCGACATACGTCAAAGAAGCTCGAAGACGTCACGGTCATCATCCGCGCCGACCAGGATGCCAAAGTCGGGCTTGTACAAGAAGTTATGAAAGCTTGCCAGGAGCTACAATTCGAGAAGTTTGCACTGCGCGGCAAACAAAGTGAAATCCGAACGATTGGCGGCACTTAGCAACCCAAGAAGAATTTAGCCACAGATGGACACGGATGAAACACAGATCAAAAATAGTTAAACCACGAATGACGCGAATCTGCACGAATAAGGTTGGTATGTTCCCAAATACCTTTCCCAAAAAGGCGTCTGAATTGGATTGATCTTGGGCCTGACCTGGCCCCAATATTCGTGTAATTCGTATGATTCGTGGTTGGTTGTTTTCAGTTTGAGTAATAAACACAAGAACCGATTTGAATGAAAATTCGTAACGCAGAACATCGCGAACAGATATTGCTACAGATGACGCCGATGATCGACATCGTCTTTCAACTGTTGGTGTTCTTCGTGTTTACTTTCAAAATCGTTTTACCCGAAGGCGACTTTAATATCCGGATGCCCTCGTCGTCGGCCAGCGAAGTCAGCCAGCCGAGCGAGACTCCGCTGCTAAAGGTCCGTTTACGAGCCACTCCAACCGGTGAACTCGCCCGAGTACAGTTGGGCGACATCGTCCTTGATGGCCAAGCCCCTTTCGCACAACTCCACGCAAAAATCCGCGGCATGATTGGCGACGCAGCTGGCCCGGGGGCCACCGAGCAAGAAGTTGAGATCGAAGCCGACTACAATCTCAAATATAAATTTGCAATGAACGCCATCACCGCCATCACAGGCTACATCGACGACAACGGCCAACAACACAAGCTCGTCGAACGAGTCCGCTTCGCACCCTTACCAGATGCACCATAGTGGCCCCCAGCCGGACCGCCACGCGGTCCAAGGAGCCCCGGAGGCAAGTGTGTCCCCGGCTATACGGATTTCACGCATTAGGCACGAGGATGAAACGCTTCGTGCACCTGCTTTAGCCGCGTGTGATCTACGTGCGTGTATATCTGCGTGGTAGCGATGCTGGCATGGCCGAGCATCTCTTGCACTTGCCTCAAGTCGGCCCCGCCGGCCAGTAGGTGCGTAGCAAAACTATGCCTTAGCGAGTGCGGACTGATTTCGGTCGGTACACCCACTCGGGCGGCATAGCGTTTGAGTAGTTCCCAAATGCGTTCGCGTCGCAACCCTGCCCCGCGTGGCGAGAGAATCAGCCGTTGGCTTGGCGGCTCGCGTCGCGCGGCCAACTCTTCTCGTTCGCTCTCCAGATACTGCTGCACCGCCTCCACGGCATTACCACCCAACGGCACAATGCGCTGTTTGTCGCCCTTACCATGATAAATGCAGTAGCGCTCTTTCAAATGCACATCGCGAACACCGAGCGATGCCAACTCAGAGACTCGACATCCTGAGGCGTAGAGCAATTCTAGCAAGGCACGATCACGCATCCACCAGGGATCTGCTCGACGTGGTGCGTTGAGCAAGTCGCTCACCTGCTTGACGGACAAAACCTGCGGGACACGTTGCCAGAGCTTGGGGGTCGCCAGCAATTCGGCCTGATTGTCAGTTAATGCCCCTTCGAGTTGCAAATAGCGGAAGAAGACTCTTAGCGATGCGACATGCCGTGTCACGCTCTTCGGTGCCAGCGGCTGCTCAGCAAGCCACCCCGGGTAGCCGACCAAATCGTTCACCCGCAATTGCTGAATCCGTCGGGTGCCCAGCCACAGAAAAAAGCGGTTCAAATCGCGTGAATAAGCCTCAACCGTATTTACCGCCAGATGGCATTCGCTGCGTAAATAGTTGGCAAAGTCCTCGCTCCAACGCGAGGCCTCACGGTCTGCCGTCTCTCGACGGGGTTTCAAATTCTTTCGGATACGTTTCGGTGCCACGGATTCCCTCGGTTTTTTCAGGCTCGACCGCGGCTTTTGCCTGCGGCTAGTATAACCTTGTGATCCTCCATATACCTATCGGCCAACGGTGGCCCCATTCACAATGTGCGATGGGCCAGCAGTTACAGATGCCCTGGGCAAAAAGCTAGAAACTGCGTTATCCTGAGGCCCTCCAGAAACGACTTTAACACCTCGGCAATTTATGCCGACTGCAACCTTCGAATACTCCAAAATACTTCTGTTGAACCATTGCTATGCAAAACATCGTCATTGAAGAGCCTTATGAGTTTGTCCCCCCTGTGTACAACAACTTTTGGCCGTTCCTCATCAAGCACTACGTGAATCGCTATATTCGCAAGACCTACGACATTCACTCGGTCGAATGCCGAGATGTCGAACTCTTGCAGGCTTCGCTCGACGCGGGCAACGGGGTCTTGATCGCCCCCAATCATTGCCGAATGTCAGACCCGCTGACGCTCAATCCTATTGTGCAAAAAACCAAGCGTTACATGCACGCAATGGCTTCTTGGCATTTGTTTAAGCAAGATGGAGTCAGCCGATTCATGTTGCGTCGCATGGGCGCGTTTAGCGTCTATCGCGAAGGGATCGACCGTCAGGCAATCAACACGGCGGTCGATGTTTTGGTAGATGGCAAACGACTGCTGGTTGTTTTTCCCGAAGGTGCCGTCTCGCGTCATAACGATCAGCTCATGCCGTTGATGGATGGCACGGCCTTTATCGCACGAACGGCTGCCAAGCGACGGCAGAAGCTCAACGCCCCGGGCGGCGTCGTTGTCCACCCGGTCGCCATCCGCTACTTCTTTCGAGGCGACCTGCTGGCCACGGTCGCGCCGGTGCTGGAAGAAATTGAATCTCACTTCTCTTGGTATCCGCAACGCGATAAACCGCTCATTCCTCGACTTCAGCAGGTTGGCCAAGCGCTGTTGTCGCTCAAAGAAATCGAGTATTTCGGCGATGCCCGTACTGGCGACTTCTACGAACGAGTCGACCAGCTTATCGAAGATGAACTCGCCAAGCTCGAAGATGAGTGGAACGTAAAGAATACGAACGAAGGCGTGGTCTCGCGGGTCAAAAATTTGCGGGCGGTGATTTTGCCTGACATGGTGAGCAACAACATCTCAGCCGAAGAGCGTCAACGCCGGTGGAAACAACTCACCGCTTGCTACTACGTACAGCAGATGTCGCATTACCCGCGCAACTACGTAAGAACCTCGGAACCAAATATCCCAGAGCATATTCTCGAAACGGTCGAGCGATTTGAGGAAGATTTCACCGACCGCCTCAGCCAGCATGGCCCGTTTCATGTGGTGATCCAAGTAGGCCAAGCGATCGAGGTGGCCGCGCGCCGCGACCGTAGTGCCCCGACCGATCCGGTTATGGACAGCATTCGTACCCAGCTCACCGACATGCTTGCTGGCCTCTCTTCCGAGTCGACTCGAATTTAGCGGCTGGGCCGATTTTCTGCGACAACACTTCCTCCCGCTCGCTCTGTCTATTGCTACAATCAGCCGTATGTCTGATTCTCAAACATCATTTTAGAAATTAGAAACGGGTACTCCCATGGCTACGTCCCTCGTTCCGTTGGCTGAGCTTACCAATGGTCAGGAGGCCGACTTTTTCGCGCTCCTCTCCGCCAAAGAAGAACTCACCACGAAAGACGGTAAACCTTATTTTCGTGTCACCTTTCGCGATTCGGGCCGCGAGGTGAGCTTTCCGATCTGGGGCGATACGTCCTGGGCAACCGTTTGCCGAGATCAATGGACCCGAGGCGAATTCTATAAACTTCGCGCCCAATACCGTGAAACGAACTATGGCCCGCAGCTAGAAATCCGCAAAATCCGCCTCGTCACCGAAGCGGACTCGGCCGAAGGTTTCGACCCGGCCATGTGCATGCCCTCCTCGCGATTCGATCCGCAAGAGATGTTCGACGACATGGTCTGCTTGGTGAAAGACTATGTCGACGACGAGCAACTCTTAGCATTCGTCCTGGCCATTTTAGAAAAGCACCAAGAGACGCTTCTCACCCTTCCCGCCGCCAAGTACAACCATCACGCAACCTCTGGCGGATACCTCGAACATGTGCTTAGCGTCGCACGCACCTGCGCTTACTTGGCCGACAAATACGCCGAGCTTTACCCCGACATGCAGCCGCCGCTGCGAAAAGACTTGGTCGTTGCCGGCGGTGTGCTGCACGACATCGGAAAAATTCGCGAACTGACAGCCACCCCCACCGGCGCGGAATACACGGCCTCGGGAACTCTCATCGGCCACATCCTTCAAGGTCGCGACATGATCCGCGAGACGGCAGCCAAGTATCCACTCGACGACGAGACCTTGCTACGGCTAGAACACCTTATCGTTGCCCATCAACGCCTGCCCGAATGGGGCTCTCCTAAGCCGCCGATGACGCCCGAAGCATTGATCGTACACCACGCCGACGACTTGGATGCGAAACTACAAATGATGGTCGCCACCCTGGCCGACGACACCACCGAAGGCCCCCTTACGAGCAGCCGTAACCCCTTGCGTCAAAAAATTTACCGCGGCGGGGAAGCGGACGAAGGCGAGTGAGTTGGCGATCTTTTTTTGCCCGAGTTTCTGCCAGCCTCCTACTCTTTCGCGACCTCAATCTCTAGCTTGATCACTTCGATCTTTTCGTCGAATATCGAGGGCTCGCGACGGGCAGTGACCTGGACCTCTTCGGTGAGCCCAATGGTATCGCCATCGTTGATCACCTTGTTCTTGCCTATTTGATAGTGGGCGATGTTGTAAGCAAACTCCAACAGATGCTGTGGATCACCAGCAAACTCGTGGACTTCTAACTCGGAGAACCCCAAGGCTTCTAACCCCGTGGTGTAGAGCCTGGAATTGCCGTTGTCTAATTGCTCGATGCGAAAATCGACCCATAGGAACAGGGGCAGATCCGTCGGCGAAAGCTGGACCGCCTGTTCGATGAAAGCCCGCGCCGGATGCACCATTCGGCTGGGCCCCCAGAACACTCCCAGCGTAGGCGTCGAGGCCACCAAGCCAGCTACCCACTGGGTGAGGCACGTACTCTTTTCGACCGCACTGCCACCTTCGTCGATTAACGTGACCAACAAATGGGCCTCGTGATTTCGCAACGCATCAGCAGCGTCGGGCCAATACCAGGCCGTCGCACAAGGCCCTTCTAATTGCGACCACGGCACTGGCTTGTCGACCAGTGTCGCGGCAGCGGTGTATTCACCAATCGAACAGGTCAGCAATTTTTCAGTAGCCCCAGCCGCCGTCATCACCGGTGAGTCAGAGAAGTATTCGCCAACAGCTTGTGCAACGTCTTCGAACTGGGGCAACTCAGCCCGATCGAGTATCACCAACGCCATCCAACGCAACGGATTTTTTGGAGCTTCTGACATAGTTTTCGCGGTTCTTCAGTGATAAATGAAAGAGAACATTTTTTCCAAACAAGCCATAGCCCGGCCATCCTGGCCGGAAATTAAGCAACCCAAGGCAGCGAAAGCTGCTCAAGTCGCCCGTTGCCCCTGCACCACACGCGGCAGCCCTGCCAAATCGGAGATCGTTTCTCGTAGAGTTATTCCCACTGCCTCGGCAAGCAATTGCTCAACGCGTTGCGAGTTGCCAGGCCCGACTTCCATCAGCAACCAGCCCTCGGGGCGAAGCCTCTCCACGGCCTGAGGAATTAGCCGTTCGATGACTTCGGTGCCCTGCACTCCCCCATCAAGGGCCAAGTGCGGCTCGTAGTTGCGTACATTGGCGTCCAGCGTTGCCATCTCTTCGGATGCCACATAAGGCGGATTGCTTAAAACAAGATCGAACTCAGCCGTTGCTGCTCGCTGTGCGAACAAGTCGCTGTGGACAAATTCAATTCGGTCGCTCACTTCGTGTTTTGTCGCATTACGCCCAGCCACCTCTAGCGCCGGGACGCTAATGTCGAAGGCCGTCACCGAGCAAGCGGGAAGATGCTTCGCACAGCAAATTGCCAAGACGCCGCTCCCGGTGCCCACATCGGCGATCCGCAACTCGCCATTGCCCGGCAACTCCTTGGCCAAATCCAACGCCCGCACCACCATTAGCTCGGTCTCGGGGCGCGGAATCAGTACCTCGCGGGTCACCTCGAACGTCAATGAAAAGAACTCCCGGTAGCCAACCAAATAAGCGACCGGCGTACCCTCAGCACGCTGCCGAACCAAGGCGCGAAACGTCTCTCGCAGCTCGGCCGGGGCTTCTTGCTCGAAGGTTGTGTAGAGTTCGATCCGCTGACAGCCACGAGCATGAGCTAGTAACACCTCAGCATCAAGTCGCGGACTGTCGGCCCCTTTCTCTTTGAGAAAATCGGCTGTCCAGGTCAACAAACGACCGATAGTCCATGTCGGTTCAGCAGTTGGCTCGTCAGCAGACATCGCGCATGTTGGGGTAGAAGTAGAGAAACAAGGTGCTACTCGTCCGCACCGAACGAATCGCGTAATTGCTGACGGTCGTAGTCGACCAATGCGTCTGTCACCACCTGCATATCACCTGCCAAAATCTGATCCAGCTTATAGAGCGTAAGGCCAATGCGGTGGTCGGTGAGTCGATTTTCGGGATAGTTATAAGTGCGAATACGCTGGCTACGGTCGCCCGAGCCAACAAGCGTTTTTCGCTCTTCCGCTCGTTTCGCAACTTCCGCCTGACGCTTTGCTTCGTAGACACGAGTTTTCAAGACTCGCAACGCCTTGGCGAGATTCTTATGTTGGCTTTTTTCGTCTTGGCATTGTACGACCGTCCCCGTCTCGTAGTGGGTAAGTCGAATTGCCGACTCGGTCTTATTGACGTGTTGGCCACCCGGTCCGCTCGCATTGAATTTGTCGACGCGATAGTCCTCGGACTTCAGATTCACCTCGACATCCTCCGGCTCTGCCATCACCGCGACCGTTGCAGCCGAGGTATGAACGCGTCCCTGAGTTTCGGTCTGCGGCACCCGTTGCACACGATGCCCACCGCTTTCGTATTGTAGTTCTCGGTAGACGCCTTCTCCTGAAACCCCAAGAGAGATTTCCTTGAACCCGCCCAACTCGGTAGGGCTGTGGTCTAGGATCTCGATTTTCCACCGTTTCGTTTCGGCGTGATGTTTGTACATTTCGTACAAATCGCGAGCAAACAAAGCCGCCTCGTCGCCGCCCGTTCCAGCACGGATTTCCATGACACACCGCGTCCGATTGGCATCCGCACCGCCGAGCGTTAGCTCGAGTAGTTCGTTCCACAGCTGTTCGCGCTGCTCGATCAGCACGGGCAGTTCCATCTCAGCCAGCTCGCGCATTTCCAGATCGTCGCCGGCAACCATTTCGCGGGTTTCGTTGATTTCGACGTTTAGTTCTTTGAAGCGGCGGTATTTGGTTGCCAGCTTTGCCAACGAGCCATGCTCGCGCGCAACGGATGCCAAGCGAGACGAGTTCGACAACACTTCAGGATCGATAAGATACTGTTCGAGTTCGGTAAATCGGGCGAGTTTTTCTTCCAGAAGTTCACGCATGCTATTGCCGCCGAAACGTAGAGGATTCAATGCAAAATGGCCATCGCAGATCCGCTCGATCTACAATGGCCAATCGGTAACGTGAATAGGGTAGCTACTTTTTTTCCGCCTTGGCATTCTTCCCCTTCTTGAGGCTTGCATAGCCCGCAGCGGCAAATTTGTTCTTGAATTTTTCGATCCGACCCGCCGTATCGACGAATTTCAGCTTGCCCGTGTAAAACGGGTGGCAGGCGTTGCAGATATCGACCTTCAACTCTTTTCGAGTGCTACGCGTCGTAAAACTGTTGCCGCAACCACAGCTGACCTGGGTCTCGTGGTAATCGGGATGGATATCAGCTTGCATGCTCAGATTCCTCGCCTCTCGGACGTCTCGGGTCTGGGTCGAGCCGCCGGCAAGACAGCCCAGTATTTCGTAGATTTGCCAAACCTCAGAGCATATCACCCGCTCAGGCTGCCTACAAGGCCCCCGATTTCGGGCAGGAAGATTGCAAAGTCATGCTAGCCGCAGGCGGAAGCCGGCGGTCGGACCTGAAAAAACCGCAGCTTCCGCCTGCGGCTATAACGGAACCTACGACTTTGCAATTCCCCTGGATTTCGGGGCAGCGGGCCGATTGAAATTCCCATAAGCCATTTGCTCAAAAGCCTTTACGGAGGTCAGGCATCGGCACTTACGCAAGAGGGCATTGCTATGCTGTCCAGCGCTTTGCGAAGCGAATAGGCCGTCGAGGTCAATATTCAGATCATGCAGGCATTTGTGAAGCTGCGAGAGTTACTCTCGACGCACAAAGACTTGGCTCGCAAGATCAACACGATGGAGAAGAAATACGACCAGCAATTTCAGGTTGTATTTGATGCCATCAGAAAGTTGATGGAGCCACCGCCGGTTCCAAAAAACGAAGGCTTGGTTTTCTTGCTTCCATGATTTCTATGGAATGCACGTTATGAACCCGTGTTTCGTGCATTATATCGTGCACTTTTTTTGTGGAATCGAAATGGACAGTTTGCTTTATTCACACGAGTAGAGATAATTTTGATGATATCTAAATCGACTCTGATCGTGGAGGTTAGCCAGCTTTCTTAAAAGAAAGAATAACTTCAGTACGCATTCTAGATTGAAGATTCTGGCCAGATTTTTCAGACGAAGGTGGTGTGCGATAGCCCAAGATTGACGGATACCGTTCGGGGGTAGAATAATACCCTTGAAAGGAATCCTCATGAGCGAAGCACAATCCCCGTTATCC
>JAADGV010000094.1 GCA_013152205.1 Planctomycetota bacterium | reverse complement strand
TTGCGAGCGAGCGGGTCGGCTGGCGAGTCCTCACTCAAAACAAACATTTGTCTGACTTGTTCGAGCTTGGCCTGTTTTTCGCTGTCGGTCACCGATTCAGCTATTTTTGCCAAGTCGCACATTTCCAGTGTTTCGACATGCATGCCCGTCTGAGCTTGGATCATGGTGAAGTCGCTGTACATGTCGAGCATGCCTGGGTAGGTATGCCCCAAGAAACCGATGCGGCCTTCTCGTAGCGTTCGCGCGGCGTTTGCCGCACGAACCCATTGCTTGATTTGCTGCCAAGCAGCGATTGCCTCAGGGTGCTCGGCAGTTGCCTCATTGGCAAGTGAAATATGGGGGGTTTCGTTCAATCCCAGTAGTCCGCTCACAACATGAAAATCAATTCCGTAGCGATTCATCGCGTTGGCGATTTCCGGCACACAACAGCCAACGCAATGGGCAAGCCACTCGCCGGTGGTGGTTTTTTCGTAGTTCATCGCCGGAGTGGGTTGCAGATTCAACACCACCACCGGACGCTGGCAATGTTGCGCAATGTGGAGGTGCGAGGCGGACATCGCGTAGGTTGCCGCATGGCAAAAGATCAGGTCAACGTTGTTCTGGTTGAAAAACTCAGCGGCTTGACGGGCCTTGGCTTCTCCATCAATCATTCCTGCATAATGCACCTCGCCCCACGAAGCAATGCGATCGGCGATATGCTTGCCATACCCCGTCAATCGCTCGAGTAAACCGTCGAACTGATTCCAATAATGTTCATGGCCGATAGAGTAGATCCCAATTCGTGATTTCTTGCTCGGTTTGATAGGTTGAAACATATTCATGGTGAGTTGCTACGGGTCTCCGTATTTCCTTGCGTGTTCATTCTGGGGCCAAGTAGTTACCGCAGCCGATGGCGATGGTCGAAACAATCAGCGTCAAGATGCCGAGCCCGACGCAAGTCCTGGTTCTTCGGCTTGTGCCTCGCCATTCATGAAAGTAGAGTCCCCAAAGATTGGAAAAGATGATGATAAAGGCCATGTGAATCGACCAGCTAGAAAAGTCGTACTTTTCACCCAATTTTGTGGTTCCCATGCCATAGAAAAAAAATTGGCCGTACCAGAGTACTCCTCCCATGGCCGATAGCAAGTAGTTTTGAAGTTGTTTACCAGGGGCTCCTTGCACGTAGTCACGGAAGGACCGATTCTTGACGTTGAGTAGCAAGCACCACACGGCATTGGTAATGAACCCGCCCAAGAGAATGACGACCAACACCGAATTGTTTTGGTAGAGTGGCTCGGCTCCCGCGTTTTTTGCCAATTCGGCAATCGGCTTTCCCGCTGCTAATCCAAAGGCAAAACAGGCGCTAAGAATGCCCGCCGTGATGGCGACGGCAAAACCTTTTGTGAGTGCAAATTCTTCCCCGGTGCCATTTTCTTGTCGGTCGGTCAGCTCGCCCTCTCTGTACACTCCCGCCAAACCACAAATGGCGATGCCTCCCATGCAGGTAACCACGCCCGCAAGAATCATCTGCCCCGAAGGCGTGGCAGCGATTTCTCCTAGTCGACCTTCGTGGAGGGGCGGAACAAGTGTCCCCACGAGCATGCAAAAACCTAAGGCGACCGCATAGCCCAGCGCCATGCCGAGGTAACGGACGGACAGTCCGAACGTTAACCCTCCCACGCCCCAGAAGAGTCCAAAGAGCATGGTGAGGCCGAGGACTTCTGGCTTGCTGCTGCAGAGCACCTGAAACAGATCGGGCGTGGTGATCAAAGCGACACCCCAAGGCGCGATGAGCCAAGCTGCGACGCCCATCACGAGCCAAAAACACTCCCACGCCCACTTGTCGACTTTTTTTAGCGGCACATAAAAACTGGCTGACGCACTACCGCCGAGGGCATGAAGAAAAATTCCGAGGAGGGGTTGAGGGGTCATGCAGGTTTCTTTCCTTGAGGATAGGCTGCACCTATCAGCGATTCAAAAGTACTTCTCGCTCGTACTGTTTTATCTCTTGCATCCATGTTCGATCGGTTGGCGTGTTGTGGCTCTCGCAAAACATATCCCAGACAGCGCCAAAAGGAAGTGTTCGCAGTTCTTCCATCAGAGCTAATCGCGATGTCAAGTCGCCAGCTTCTTCCATCGCGCGAAGCTGGTCGATCGGCTCTAAAAGCGCCAGCAGCAAGGCTTTACTCACACTCCGTGTACCAAGCACCCAGGCGGCAACCCGATTGATCGTTGCATCGAAGAAGTCGAGCCCGATATGGACTCGGTCCAGGTAGTTGCCTCGGACCAACTCTTGGGCTATCGCTCGTACGTCATCCGAAAGCAGCACCACATGATCGCTATCCCAGCGGACACCTCGGCTGATGTGCAACAACAGCTGATCCACCCAATTCATCACGGAGGAAATCTTATCAGAAATCATTTCGGTTGGGTGAAAATGCCCCGAATCAATGCAGAGCAGAGTGCCATTTTTGATTGCGTAACCTAAATAGAATTCGTGCGAGCCAACGACGTAGCTTTCCGATCCAATTCCAAACAGTTTGGATTCCACGGAATCGAGCTGATGATGCGGATCCAATTCTTCAGCAAAGATTTGGTCCAACGAGTCGGCAAGTCGCTCACGGGGGCCTTTGCGGTCCACCGGTGTATCTTTCGACCCATCGGGGATCCACACATTGGTCACACACGGGCTGCCAATCGCCTCGCCCATGGCTACACCGATTTTTCGACAGCAAATACCATGGTCAATCCAAAAGCGTCGGATTGATTCCTTAGGATGGCTGAGTGTGAGCCCATCGGAGGAGAGCGGATGCGAGAAGTAGGTCGGGTTAAAATCGAGCCCTACCCCACGCTGTTTTGCCCAATCGATCCAGGATTGAAACTGAGCAACTCCCAGCTCGTTGCGAGGCACCGACTTGCCGCCGGTCTCGGCGTAGATTGCATGCAAGTTGAGCCGCTGGCGTCCGGGGATCAAGCGGATCGCCTCCTCGAGATCGGTCCGCAACTGATCGGCGTTTCGAGCCCTGCCAAGATAGTTTCCCGTTACGGCAATTCCGCCATCGAGCTCACAGCTCTCTTGCTCAAACCCCTGGACATCGTCACCCTGCCAGCATTGCAGGGAAATTGCAATATCACCTAAGCGGCTGAGGGCCTTCTCCGTATCGACTCCCAACTCGGCGTACTGCGATTTGGCGGTCTCGTAATTTACACGAACTCTTTCTTGCAACGAACTCATCGAGGGGCCTGTAAAGATTTTTGTGTCAGGTAACAAAAAAACGGACAAATCAGACAACTGGTCACGAGCCGTGGGTTGCGAGTTGTTAGAAAATCAGACGACTCACGACTCACAATTCCTCTCCTGCTAGCTGACACAATATTCCTGACAGCCCCACATTTCATACAACCCCAAGAACAGTAAAGCGAGTGTGGAACAGAAACGAGAGGAGAGCGGGATCAACCCCTTCTACGGCCTTCCATGCTGACACAACGAGAAGGGTAGTAGGATACCCAAAGCCACCAAATCCATGTCTATTTCTACCATGCAATCCAGGGTACGCGTCGGGAGGAAAGATCGCGCGAAATTGTAGCCTGCTCCCTCTCTTTCCAACGGTCTCTACCGTGTTAGTAAAGAATAATTTGACGGGAGATGGTGAATACTGCTATGATCCATGGCGGGACAACAGGGCCGTTCTGGCCCATGGATGTCTATCCTCTAAGGAGGAGCATGTTGGATTCTACCATGAACTTTTTTCAGTATCTCCCGGTCACTGATCGAGACATCCAATGGGGGATCTACGTCACGGGTGCCGGCCACACGTGTGTGCCTCCCCACGTGACTTACCCACTTGCTCCGCATCCCGAAAAGTATAATTTCCTCTGGCAGGGTGGACGCGTGCTGTCGGAATATCAGATTATCTACATCACTCGCGGCGGCGGGGACTTCGAGTCCGCCAAGGCAGGGAAAGGCAAAATTACCGCAGGTAACATCATCCTGTTGTTTCCCGGCGAATGGCATCGCTACCGGCCGAGTAAGAAGACCGGCTGGGACGAGTATTGGGTCGCCTGCAACGGTGAATCTATGGACCACCTGTGCAAGCACACATTTATCTCTCCTGAAACCCCGGTGCTCAAGACCGGCCAGAGCGCCATGATCCAGAGTTCCTACCAGAAGTTACTTGATCTAGTACGTTCGGAATCGATTGGATACCAGCAATTAATTGCTTCGGGTACGCTGGAGATTCTAGCGGCAACTCTAGCGACTGTCCGAGGCCAGCAAAACGACTCGAGTACAGAAGCCCTGGTTAGCCAAGCAATAGTGCTCCTCAAGCAACGTACAGAGGAACTCGTGAGCATGGAAAAATTAGCCGCCTCGCTGAATCTCAGTCCCACCCATTTTCATCGGATTTTCAAACAGCAAACGGGCGTGCCTCCTTACCAGTACCATCTGCAATTGCGACTCAGCCGGGCAAAGGACTTGCTGCGTACCACGAACCTGCCGATCAAGAAGATCTCCGCCATGCTGGGCTTCGACAACCCCTATCACTTCTCGAAAATTTTCAAGCAAAAGACTGGTGTTTCACCCACTCAGTGGCGCGGGATCGGACAATGACTGCTGAGCGGCCCGAAGAAGGTGGTAGATTTCTGCCGAAGGCCTCCCAAAAACGAAACGAATCGTAACCAGCACTCGGTTATAAGCAACTCGCTACAAATTTGACCGGCGTTTACGACAGGCCATGTAGCCCAAGCCAGCCAGGGTAAACAAAACCAAGCTGGATGGTTCGGGCACGACCGAGATCCCTGAAGAAAGTGGAGGACTGGAGAAATTTCGTTGCCAAATAAGAAAATCAGCACCGTCCTTGCCCAGTCCGAAGTCGCCCTCCCACTTCGTTAAGCAGTCGTCCCTGAAAAAGTCACCTAGCGTTACGATATAGGGATAGAGCTTGCTCTGGTAGCTGGTAAGATTTGCAAGGTATTGATGC
>JAADGV010000069.1 GCA_013152205.1 Planctomycetota bacterium | reverse complement strand
GCTTCAGACGCTGCTACGTTCGACTTGTTCGGCATTTCCGTGGCGATTAGCGGCAACACGGCCCTGCTCGGAGCATCCTGGGATGACGACGGAGGCAACAGCTCCGGCTCGGCCTACCTGTTCGACGTTACCACTGGCAACCAGATTGCCAAGCTCACCGCTGCGGACGCCGCTGCGAACGACTATTTCGGCATTTCCGTGGCGATTAGCGGCAACACGGCCCTGGTCGGGGCATACAGGGATGACGACGCGGGCAACGCGTCCGGCTCGGCCTACCTGTTCGACGTTACTACTGGCAACCAGATTGCCAAGCTCACCGCTTCCGACGCCGCTGCGTTCGACGAGTTCGGCGATTCCGTGGCGATTAACGGTAACACGGCCCTGGTCGGGGCAGTCTGGGATGGCGACGCGGGCTTCAACTCCGGCTCGGCCTACCTGTTCGAGAACGTCATCCCCGAGCCGACCAGTTTTCTGCTCGCCACCCTCGCTGGCCTGTTTGCTCTTGGCACCACGCCTCGCCGCAATTCGTAGGATGCGTGCAGCGCAGCGAAACGCACCTTTTGCCTTGCTGTTTATTTTGACATCAGCAGTTGTTCGATTTCTTGGCGGGTTGGGGCGGATGGTTGTGCTCCTAGTTTGGTTGCTGATAGGGCGGCTGCGGCACAGGCGAATCGGACGGTGTCGGTTAGTGGTTTTCCTTCTGACCAAGCTACGGCTAGGGCACCATTGAAAACGTCGCCTGCGGCGGTGGTGTCGACCGGTTCGATGGGGAATGCTGGCATGGCGCCTTGGAATTTTGGGCCGACCATCACGGCTCCTTGGGCTCCCATGGTGATGATGATCGTTTCGACTCCTTTGGCCCGTAATGCTTCGGCGGCCTGAGTTGCACTTAGGAAATCGGTTACCGGAATGCCGGTGAGCTGCTCTGCTTCGCTTTCGTTGGGTGTGAGAATCGAGACGCATCGCAGCAAACTGTCGGGAAGCGGTTGGGCAGGTGCAGGGTTGAGAATAACCGGTACCCCTGCCGCCGAGGCAACTTGGGCCGCATGATGGACAGTTTCTAAAGGGGTTTCTAGTTGCATGACCAGGATGTTGGACGATTCGATGCATGGCTTGGCTGTGTCGACGTCTGCGGGCGAGAGGGCTCCGTTGGCTCCGGAGGCAACGCCGATGCTGTTTTCGCCGCTGTCGGCCACAAAGATCAGCGCGACGCCCGACGGGGCCTTGTTGTCGCAGGTCACATGTTGGGTATCGATTCCATCGCGCTCGAATCCTTCGATCGCCTGCCGACCGAATAGGTCGTCTCCAACCCGAGCCAGAAAGGCAACCTCGCCCCCTGCCCGCGCAGCGGCAACTGCCTGATTCGCTCCTTTGCCCCCTGCCGCCATCGAAAATCGGCCCCCGAGGATTGTCTCGCCCGGTATGGGGATATGATCCATTTGCAAGATCATATCGGTATTCGAACTTCCAGCGATAACGATTTTTGAGGCCATGATGATTTTAACTTTCAATCTTTTCAGAAACTAATCCGTGGGGACGCGATACTGATTGTCAGGATAAGATTTTTCGTAACCGTTCACGGAATGAAAAAGGTTGAACCACGAAGGACACGAAGAGCACTAAGGGGTTGGAGTGCTAATCGTTTGCTTGAACTTGCACCTTTGGCCGCAACCAAACAAAGAGAAACCACTTATGAACACAGATAAACGCTGATCTCATGTCTGTAGTTCCAACATTTGCGTCAGAACCACCGGTCAAACTGACCCGTAGGCGCTAGCCTCGGGTGATGTTACGAAAAACCCGAGGCTAGCGCCTATGGCTCAGCAGGAATTTGGAACTACTTCATGTCTTTTTTTCGCATTTCTTTCACCTATTAGCGTGTATTAGCGCTGATTAGCGGTTCCTTTTTTTTTGTTTGCGGCCAAAGGCCACGCTGTGCCCTCTGTGGTTCAAAATTATTGTGGTTTATTTTGTGCAATTGTGACTTTGCCATTGGCGCCGTTACACGTTGGCATAGACGATCATTGCTAGGCCGACGATGAACAATGCGAACATTAATGCCAACAGGCGGTTGGTTCCTGGCGGTGCCTCTTTGAATTCTTTCCAAATGAAGACACCCCAAAAGGCAGCGACCATTGTTGCTTTATCCTTACATGCGGCTCAGAAAGATAATTGGATCTCGCAGAGACGCTGAGACAGCAGAGCTATGGCATTCTGATTTTCTCCGCTGTCTTAGCGCCTTTGCGAGAAATTCTTACCTGTTGGTTGCGGCCAGAGGCCGGGCTGTGAACTCCGTGGCTACACAATTGAAGTGTATACACTAATTCCGGGTGATGGTCTCGCTCAAGTTGAGGATGGCGCGGGCGACGGCTGTCCAGGCGGCGCATTCGGCATGGTCGAGTTCGCTGTTGGCTGGTGTTAGTCCGACGCCGACCAGCTCATTGGCGGCATCTGCGTTGTTTTGGTATTGCTTCTGAGCTGATGCGAGTAGCTCGGTGATGGCTTTGGCTTCAAATTCGTCGGGTTGGCGAGAAACTGCCGCTCGAAAGGCGTAGGAGAGGCGCGAGGGGGTTGAGTCGCCACCTTCGCGCAAGATCTTCTCTGCAAATACACGCGCGGACTCGACAAAGGTGGGGTCGTTGAGCAACGTCAGCGCTGCCAACGGAGTGTTCGACTGCGGACGCTGGGCGGTGCATTCTTCACGACTGGGGGCGTCGAAGGCTTTGAGCATGGGGTGCAAAAATTGGCGCTGCCAATGGACATAAACGCCGCGCCGCCACTGGCGAGTGTCGCTGTGCATTTCGTATTTGCGTGTGGGAAAATTAAGATGCCGATAGTAGCCCGCGGGTTGATAGGGTCGGGCGCTTGCTCCGCCGTAATCAAGCACGAGCAGCCCGCTAATGGCTAAGGCATTGTCTCGAACCATTTCGGCAGGCAAACGGTAGCGGGCTTGCCGGGCGAAGAGCCGATTGTAGGGGTCGTGTTGTTGCAATTGCTCAGAGGTCAGCGATTGCTGGCGATAGGCGCGGCTCATCACTAAGAGCTTGACTATATGTTTCATGTCCCAGCCACTATTGAAAAACTCAAGTGCCAGTTGGTCGAGCAACAGGGGATGCGAAGGTGGCTCGCCTTGGCCGCCGAAATCGTTGAGAACTTGCGAGATGCCGACGCCGTAAAAGAGATACCAAAGGCGGTTGGCAAAAACGCGAGCTGTGAGTTGGCCCACCCCTTGCTTCGGGTCGGTGAGCCAATTTGCCAAGTCGAGTCGGTTAGCCCGACGATCGCCGACGCTCAACTTGCCCAGACGCTCGGGCACAGCTGGCTCAACAATCTCGCCGCTATCGTCGAGCCAATTGCCTCGCGGGAGAATTCGTATGGTACGCGGCTCAATGGCCACGCTGATCATCGTCGCTCGGGCGCTCTGACGAATTTGCTCGGCTTGCGTCTTGAGTTTTGCGACATTCTTTTCGAGCGCAATTCGCGATTCGGGATCGTCTTTGGTGTGAGTCACCAATTGATCTTCGAGCTTTACGAGCTGGCCTTCCAGCTCGGCAAGGTGCTGCCGTTCTCGCTTGGTGAGCAGTTTTTCTTCAGGTGCGCGATTGGTCGGCAACTCGTTGCCGCCCTTGGTAAAATGCTCGACCTCGTCGATGTCGGCAAAGAATGCCTCCAGCGAGTAAAAATCTCGCATCGTGAGTGGGTCGAACTTATGGTCGTGGCATTGGCAGCAACCCATGGTGGCCCCAAGCCACACTTCCGAAACATTGCGAACACGGTCAGCCGCGTAGATCGCCAAGTATTCTTTGGGCTGTAAGCCCCCTTCGTGAGTTGTTTGCAGGAGGCGATTGTAGCCGGAGGCGATTTTTTGGTCGGGGCCCGCGTCAGGTAAAAGATCGCCGCCCAGTTGCTCACGTGTGAATTGATCGAACGGCAAGTTATCGTTAAACGCATCGATCACATAGTCGCGGTAGGGCGAGATATTGTGATCCTGATCGCCGTGATAACCAACCGTGTCGGCGTATCTCACCAAGTCGAGCCAGTAGATTGCCATCCGTTCGCCGTAACGATCGGACGCCAACAGACGATCGACCAATTGTTCGTAAGCACTCCCATTTTTGTCAGCAACAAACTGGTCGACCTCTTCGAGCGTGGGAGGCAAGCCCGTCAGGTCGAAGCTGAGTCGGCGGATGAGTGTCACGCGGTCGGCTTCTGGCGAAGGCGACAATCCCTCTGCCTCAAGTCGATGCAAAAGAAAATGGTCGATCCAGTTTAGTGGCCAACCGCTATCAGCGACTTCGGGCTTGGCAGTCGATTGAGGCTGGGCATAGGCCCAATGATCCGACCAAGCGGCTCCCTGAGCGATCCAGCGCTGAATGAGTTCAACCTCTTCGGGAGTGAGCGATTTGCCCAAATCAGCCGGGGGCATCTGCTCGTCAGGGTCGGTCGAAACAATTCGCTGAAAGACGGCGCTTTGGTCGGGCTTACTCGGGACAATGGCAAAGTAACCGCCTAAGTCGGTTTGAAGACCTGCCTCGGTATCGAGCCGCAAGTCGGCCTCGCGATGCTCAGCATCAGGACCATGACACGAAAAACATTTGTTAGAAAGAATTGGCCGAATGTCGCGGCTGAAGTCGATAGAGTCGGCTGCCTGTGCCGGGCAACGACTGGGGCACATTACGAAAGATACGGCCCAAAGCGCCAAGTAGCACAGAGCCCGGCGACAATAAAAAAGCGTTGGTCGGAAGGTCATCGAAATTGGTCTCTCGCAAAACTATTGGGGGTAGTCGAATTAACCAAAACTGCGGTAAACAGCAAACGCATTATATCAATCGGAAGTTGAGACCGCAATTTGCAGACATAGCCATACTAGCCGCAGGCGGGAGCCGCGGTTTTTTCAGCCGCAACTGCGGATTGTCCCAGGACAACTGCAAAGTCACAATTGCACAAAATAAACCGCAACAATTTGATTTGAACCACAGAGGACACGGAGGGCACAGAGAAAATCTATTTTTAAGGCACTCTGTGCTACTCCGTGTCCTCTGTGGTTATTCTTTTTTCGTAAACTTTGGTCGATCGCACCGACTTTGCAAATCCTCCTGCGGCTTGTCCATCATGGCTAGAAATTGCTGCGATGATCTATTAGACTGACGCGATTGTATACCAATTTTCCTCTGACAGCCCCTCTGATGGTAGTCCTCTATGGGTAGCCTTGCGACGATCGATTACATCATCATCGGCGTCTACATGGTCGGCGTCCTCTACATTGGTAGTTACTTCGCCAAATATATCCATTCGTCCGGCGACTTTTTTTTAGCCGGGCGTGCGTTGCCGTTTTGGGCGATTGGCATGTCGATTGTCGTGAGCGACATCGGTGCGATCGATCTCATCACCGGCGCAGGGGCAGCCTACGACCGTGGCATCGCCCAGGCGAACTTCGATTGGATCGGCTCGGTGCCGGCGCTTCTGTTAGCCGCATTTATTTTCGTGCCTTATTACTGGCGAGCAGGTGTCTACACGTTGCCTGAGTTTCTGGGTCGCCGGTATAACTCCGCGACGCGCTGGCTCCATGCCGTGGTGCTGTTGATCTTCATGCTGGCAACGGTTTCGATCCTGCTTTGGAGTTCGGCGGTCTTCTTGCGGAACGTGCTTGGCTGGAACGAGATCACTGCGATTTGGGTCACTGCGATCATTGTCGGTTGCTATGCCATCAGTGGAGGCTTAGCGGCGGTGGTGATGACCGACGTTTTGCAGATGGTAGTAATGTTTGTCGGCACCGGCGCCTTGCTTGCGCTGGGGCTGTGGGAAGTGGGCGGCTGGTCGGGCATGACAGAAAAAGTTTTGGCTCAGCCGGACGAAACGCAAGAGTATTTCCGACTGTTGGTCGAGCATAAGCAGGGTACGCAATATCCTTGGCCGGGCATGGTCTTTAGCCTCGGCATTGTGATGTCGACCGCATATTTTGTTGGCAACCAAGCCGTGATGCAACGGGCGTTGGGTGCTCGCTCAGAATGGGATGCCAAGGCCGGCATGTTGACGGCGGGCTTGTTCAAAATGGCGATTCCAATCCTGGTCTTCTTGCCAGGCATGGCGGCCCGAGGGTTGTTTCCCGATCTTGATTCGTCCGACGCGGCAATTCCCACGCTCATCGATCGGTTGATGCCGGCCGGGCTGAAAGGATTGATGTTCTCCGCTTTCTTCGCAGCGCTGATGTCGAGCGTCGACTCCTACCTCAACTCGTGCGTAACGATTTTCACAGGCGACATTTACCGCCCGGTCTATAAAAAGATTACCGGCCAAGAACTCTCCAGCAAGCTTGGCCTAACCGTTGGCCGGTCGTTGACTGCCGTAATCCTGGTAGCTGCCGCCCTTTATGCTCCAAGCTTTAAGGAATCAGAAACACTCTACGACGTGATTCAGACGCTACTATCACTATTCCAAGGGCCGACCTTGGCAATCTTGCTACTAGGAATTTTCTGGCGAGGGGCCACGGCTTGGGGGGGCTTTGCTGGCTTGGTGATTGGCGTTGGCTTGACCATGCTGCTGAACATTTTGGGCGATGCCGTGTTTATCTCAGACGATCCCTACCTGTTTGTTTCGTTCTGGTCGTTTTGGGCTTCGATGGCGGTGATCATCGCGGTGAGTCTGGTAACGCCACGAAAAACCGCCAAAGAACTCGAAGGATTGGTCTACGGATCGGTCGTGATAAAATCGACGAAAACCAATGACGCATAGCTGCAAGGAGAATGTGAATTGCTAGCCGGTGATTTTTTTGACGGGATTTACAGGATAGGCGGGATTGATTTTGGGAACCGCTAATCAACGCTGATATACGCTAATAAGGGATGAGATTTGATGCCAGACCCACCTGTCGGGTCTAACGATTCAAATTTACGCAACGAGCAGAAGTTTTGTATGATCGGACCTGGAAATTTAGACTCTCGCAAAGGCGCTAAGGCGCAAAGAGCGGAGAAATCAATCCTTATAAGCCCTCACATGCGGCTCCGTAAGGTAATTGGATCTCGCAGAGACGCTGAGACGGCAGAGCTACGGCATCCTCATGTTCTCCGCTGTCTCTGCGCCTCTGCGAGACAATCCTTTTCCTTATTTCCTTTGCGACTTCGCGCCTTTGCGAGAAATTCCTACCCATTTGTTTGCGGGCAGAGGCCGCGCTGTGCCCTCCGCGTCCTCGGTAGTTCAATTTATCGTGATTCATTTCGTACAGTTGCGACTTTGCCGTTCTCCTGACTAGCGGAGCCAGTTACTTGAATTTTTTAGCACTACTTGCCGAAGCGTCGCAACCAGCCGAGGGTGGCGAAAAGGGAGCGTGGGAGAATTTCACGGACACGATCCGCGAGACGCTTGGCCCACCGCTAAAATCGCTTCACAAGCCACTGGACGATTGGCTGGGTAGTTTGCCGATGTCGGTTGCCGTTGCTTGTGCGATTAGCCTTTTTGTTGTTGCCGGCATTTGGGTTTGGACGCTGCGAAGAGAGTTTATTTTCCGCGGGGCACCCGATCAGAAGTGGTGGCGAGACTTGCGAATTTGGTCGATGGTTGTTTTGCTACCTTACATTGCCATTTACTTGATTTTGGGACGCTAACAAGGCGAATACTGATGCCTGAACCTGCTGACTTGGACACCACCGATCACAACGAGCGTGATGCCGCCTCGATTCGGATCCTTGGATTTTTTCTCACCATTCTGGGAGTGCTGGTGCTTATCGGCACGTACTCAGCAATTGGTAACATGCACGCGGTTATCATCAACGCGGTAAGCGGGCTGGTCTTGACACTGATCGGCATCGCCATGCTGGCTTTTGCACGCCGGGGCCGTAAACCAAAATCGAAATAACAACCCACAGCAAGGCTTTTCGCCGCTGATGGCAAAATGGCAGTAACCACAAGGCACCGGATGATCGGACCAGTGAATTAGACTCTCGCAAAGATTGTCCGTTAGACGTCAAGCGGAATTTAGAGTGGGATCGAAAATAGTTTGATTTTTCAGTACGCCGTAGATGATTTG
>JAADGV010000087.1 GCA_013152205.1 Planctomycetota bacterium | reverse complement strand
CCAGCAGTGTGAAGCTGGTACCAGGGTTCCACTGCTGGGCGAGCCAGACAGTGGCACCCAGCCGAACCTCTCAATGCAATCTTGACGGACCACTAGTGTAAGACGCACACCCATGCGGGCGCGATTAGCCGACTTTTCGGCAGCGGATCAGTAGCGAGCGGTCGAGGGCTTCCTCTCGGAGGTGGCGGATGGCGAGAAAATCGTCGTCGTGGATGAATTGCTGGAAGGTTTCCCAGTTTGGCCATTCGACCGTGAAAATAAAATCGGCATCGAATGTGCCGATGACTTCTAAGTCAGGGACGTAGGAATCGAGTTTCTTGCCGCCGTATTTTGCAACGACAGGCTGCACGGCCTGAAGATACTGCCGATAAGTTTGCTTGCCACCGTCTGGCTTGAACCAGAGGACGTTAAGCATGTAGATGGGGGCGGCGTTTTCAGTTGCCATCGAATCCTTTCGGTGTTTTCGTAGGCGGATTAGCCGAGGGATTGCAAACCTTCGACATTACATCGTGCTTCAAGTAGGCATGGTATTTCGGAAATTGCCTTCATGCAAGTCTTCTGAACCAGAATGCAGGATGATTGCAAAGTCACAATTGCACAAAATCTACCACAATAAATTGAACCGCAGAGGACACGGAGAAAATCTATTTGTAAGGCACTCTGTAAGACAAACCCGTAAAAGCCTGTTTTCTTGACACACTTTTTTGAAAGAAGGGAACCGCTAATCAGCGCTAATACACGCTAATAGGTGAACAAAATGCGAAAAACAGACATGCGATTAGCGATTATTCGCGTTGATTAGCGGTTCCCTTTTTTTTGTTTGCGGCCAAAGGCTGCGCTGGGCTACTCCGTGTCCTCTGCGGTTATTCTTTTTTCCTAAGCTTTGGTCGATCGCACTGACTTGGCAATCGTCCTGAACCAGGATAGTTTGGCTAGGTGGGTGAAGCTGTGCTAGGGTCACTCGGTTTTTGCGAAGTCTCCGTTGGGGGCATTTCGGCACCCGCCGGGGTTGGCGTATGGTTGTTTTCTTCGGGCTTGGCTGGTTCTTCTACGCCGGCTAGCTTGGCGATGCTTTCAGGGATTTCTACGCCGCCGATGTCTCGCATGACTTGCATCATGGGGGGCAGAGTGCCTGCCATTTTGTGAAGGAAGTCGGCCGTGTTCGAGCGGCCGTTTTGGCCTCCGTTTTCCCAGACGACAATTTTATCGAACTTGATATTCGAGATCGCCTTGGCCGAGGAATCTGCCAAGCTCTCCATGTGTTCAAGCATCATCAGTTGGAAGGCTTCTTTGGCTCCGCCGCAGGCTTCGACAATTTGCTTGAGGCCGGCGCCCTTCTTGGCCAGGATTTCGTATTGCCCGCGTGCCTCGGCTTCGAGCTTGGCATAGATGGCGGCTGCGGCTCCTTCGGCTTCAAGGCGACGTTTTTCGGCTTCTGCCTGCGCGTCGACAATGATGCGTGCCTTGTCGGCTTTTGCCGGGGCTTCGACTTTGGCTCGTTCTTCGGCTTCGATGCGTTCGGCGTCGGCCAGTGCGGCTTTGGCCATGGCCCGGTGTTGGATTTCGAGTACTGCGGCTTCGGCTTCGCGCTTGCGCGATTCACCCCGTTCGTAGGCGTCGGCTCGCTCGGTGAGTAGCGTGGCTTGCGATTGGGCGATAGTTGCCTCCGCGATATTTTCGCCATCGACGGCTTTGGCATTGGCCTCGGCCACCGAGATACGCATCTGTTGCTCAGAGTTTTTCACCTGCATATCGCGCTCGAAAGCAGCGTTTTTCTCGCCGACGGTTTGTTCTTTCTCTAGATCGGCGATGCGGACGGCTTGCTCGCGTTCGGCTTCGCGGGTGCCGATCTCACGCAGCTTGGTTGCGTCGGCAACTCGAACCGCCTTTTCGCGGTTGGCATCGGCGACGCGAATTTCACCGTGTTTTACCTCGTCTGCCACATCGCCTCGGGCTTGTTGGATCGCCTGGGAGGCGGCCTTTTGACCGATGGCGTCGATGTAGCCACTTTCGTCGGTGATGTCGGTGATGTTGACGTTGATCAGTACGAGGCCGATCTTTTTCAGCTCGGGCTCGACCGAATTTTGGATGTGCTGGAGAAAGGCGTCTCGGTCGCGGTTGATGTCTTCGATGCCCATCGAGGCAACGACTTGCCGTAGTTGGCCGAAGATGATTTCCTCGGCCTGCTTGCGAACTTCAGCCGTTGTTAGATCGAGTAAGCGAATGGCTGCGTTGGTCATCACGTCGGGAGAGGTTCCGACCGCGACGGTGAAAACGCTGGGTACGTTGACGCGAATGTTTTCGATCGACAAGGCCCCGCGTAGGGGAATTTCGATTTGGATCGGTTCGAGGCTGAGGTAGCGATAGTCTTGCAACAAGGGGATGACGAATTGGGCACCGCCGTGAATGGTCTTGGCAGCTTGGCCTTTGCTGGTGAGACCATAGATGACTAAGACCTGGTTGCTGCTACAGCGTTTGTAGGACATCTTGACAAAGGCGATCATGCCCAGGAAGCCGATGACTACCAATAGCGCCAAACCTACGTACCAGATGTATCCCGATTCAAGCGGATTGGATTCTGCGAATAACATGATGTTCATGCGAGTCTCCCCTTATACGTTACTGAAGTGATTCAATCGTTCTGTTGTCGTACTTTTTATTTGTAAGCGAGTGCAAATTGGGTAGCGCGGCCGCCACCGCTAACGCTTTTTCTTGGAGGGTTATGCGGCTGGTTCGACTAGCACTTTGTCGGGGCCGAGGATGTCGATTACGACGACTTGGTCGCCTGATTTGAGTGTTGCTTCTTGCTCAGAGACGGCTTGGTATTCGACGATACGATTTTGCATCGCGAGTTGGATTTTCCCCATTCCGTTTCCTTGTCCTGGGATTGCGACATAAACGCTGGCCTGTTTGCCAAGTGCGTTTAGAATATTCTCGTTGCCTGCGGTGCGTAGCTTGTAGATTTGGGTCATTAGCCAATAGACGCCGAACATGGCTCCTGCTCCGGCGGCGAGGCCGATGAGTAGGGCTTTGGTTTCTGTGCTGCCCGAGGCGAGCGAGGCCTTGCCTGCGAAGCCAAAAAACGCCACGGCGGCGATGACGGATCGGAACGAGAGAATTTCGAAAATCCGCGAGGCGTCGGGGTGGCCAATGTCGGCATCGCCTGCTTGGCCCCAGGAGGTGTGGTGGTCTGCGTCTGCGACGTCGATGCCATCGATGTCGAGGTCGGCGCCGATGTCTCCAAGGTCGACGTTGCCCCCGATGTCGCCGACGCCATCATCTCCCATGCCTAGGCACATGAGCAGAAACTGACAGACCATAACCGTGCCACCGATAACAGCCGCGATCAAGAAAATGGTGTTGAGCATCGGATCGTCCCTCCCAAAGTGGTAAGACCGGCAATTTTCTGCACGTCCAAGAACAGTCTGGTGGTTCTGATTTCCCTGGCCGCCTCCAAGATAGTTCTGGGCTAGGCACCTATAATAAACTCAAACATAGCCCACGTAGGGCCCATGAGCGAAGATGCAGTCGGGAGTTTTACGCGATTTTCCCCTTCCGCATGGATTGTATGGCGAGAAACCGGTTTGTCAGCAGTTATTCGCCCGTGGGGAGGGAATCTTGGAGGGATTTTGGTGGGAATTAGCTAAGGGGTGGCAGAGGGACACACTTTTCTCGGGCCGTGGACCGCGTGGCGGTCCGGCTAGGTGGGTGTTTCTTCGAGCCATTGGATTACTTTGCTGGCGACGTCGGTGTTGGTTGCTTTGGCTAGGGCTCGCCAGCCGGGGACGGCGTTGACTTCGAGGGCGTAGAGTTGGCCATCTTTGCCGGGTAGTAAATCGACGCCGGCTAGGGATGTGCCGACGGCTGCGGCTGCTTGGTGGGCCAGGTTTGCTAGTTGCTCGGTAACTTCCAAGGGTTCTGCGATTGCGCCGCGGCTGATGTTTGTTCGCCAATCGCTGGGGTGACGTCGGCGCATGCCTAGCACTTTTTTGCCGAGCACGAACAGGCGAAGGTCGTAGCCTTCGTGTTCGATGAATTGTTGGAGGTAGATTACCGCCCCGATTTGTTCGAGGGCTTTGAAGGTGCGGAGGGCGATCGCTTCGTCTGCGACTCGTGTGATGCCGCGCCCTTCGCCGCCAAAGAGAGGTTTTACCACGACCTCGGAGCCGAGCGACTCGAAATGCTGCATCGCTTGTTCGGCGGTTTGACATGCGACTGTGGTGGGGACCAGCAGTCCCGCTTCTTGTAGGCGAACGGTGGTGAGGTATTTGTCGACGGCGATTTCGATGGATCGGGGCGAATTGACCACTCGCACCCCGGCGGCTTCGGCTGTTGCCAAGGCGTTCATGCGAAATATCACTTGTTCGAGGCTGCCGGGGGGCATCGAGCGGATGAGCAGCACGTCGCAAGCGAGCAGGTCGACCTCGTCAGAGCGAAGGGTTACGTGCGATTGAGCCACCTGGGAGCAGAGTTGCCGATAGGTGACTGGCGTGATGGTGTGGCGGTCGCCGGCTGCTCGTCGTAGGTCGGCGATGTACCAACTGGTTGCAGAACCTAGGACGGCGATTTGCATGGGGGGTAGGGATTGGGGGCTGGGGAGACTTGAAAAATTAGTGTCGCCTTTGGAGTTGGGGCAAAACATTTGTCATTTGTTAATTCTCATTTGTCATTGGCCATCTTTCTCTCTTCATCTCCAATGACCAATGACGATTGACAAATAACTATTGATAAATCCTTTCGTTGCTCTGCAAATCAAACAATTATTTCTCGAACTGTCCTTAGTCTTATTCGGTGGCGAATGAGCGGGCTAGGATTTCTTGGTCTGGCTTGCCGTAGGTGAATTGGTTGCCGGTGTCGAGGTTGATGAATGTTACCATGGCTGCGCTGAAGAGTAGCGGGTCGACTTGATAAAAATCGTTGTTGTAGCTGGCCAGCACTTCGGCAAAGGGGCGTCCGTAGTCTTTGGAGGCTGAGCTGGGAACTTGTGGGCCGATTTTTTGTAGCGATTGGTCGTCGCCGTGTAGTTCGAGGGTGACTTGTCCGCCGTAGAGGATGGCGTCGTTGGTGATGCCGATTGCAGCAAAATCGTCGTTCGCTACGGGAGGCAACGGGGCAAAACCTTTGGCACGCTCGATTCGCGTTAGATCGAAGCCTAACTCGTGTAGTTTGTGCAGGGCTGTTTCTACGCTGCGAGCTACGACTTGCAGCGTGCCCGCGATACTACTGGTGGGGGCGACGAGCAATGTGAGGCCGCTGGGTTCGATGTTGCACTTGGTGGCGATTTCGCGGCAGACTTGGTCGTTGGGGAATTTGCTGGATTCTAAGACGCCTATGCAGACGTTGGGGGTTTCGCGGTAGCCGATGTCTTCGAATAATGGTTCGCGACCGGCGGCGGCACGCATGGGGCCGGAGCCCATGGCGAAGAATTTTTCGCCTTTGATTTCCCAGCCGGCGTATTGCGAGGCCATGCAGGCGGCGACGGGGTGGTCGGTCGAGACTGAGACCACTGGGGTTGGGCGGTCGGTTGCAGTTGGCTCGACCTCGACGGTGGCCAAGTCGGCGAGGCAGGCTTTTGCGAGCATGATGCCGGCTGCTTGGCTTCCGGGCACACTGATGCCGAAATCGATGAGCGTTGTGCCGCAAGGCAGCGTGTGGGCAGCGATTTTTAGTTCAGCAGCTTGGTCTAAGGCAGCTTTGCACAGCGTTGCTGTACGCTCGTTGAGTCGGAGGGGCATGGTGGGAATGCGGAGTGCGGAAGGGGGAATGCGGAGGGACTATTTTCGTTGCGTGCCGAAGCGGAAGGTTTTTCCTAGTTGGGGGATCGAAATGGGGGAACCTCCTTGGCCTAGGGCGGCTAGTTGGCCTAGCAGCTCTTGGTGTTTGCCGAGTTTGGCTAGGAGTTCTTGTTGGGCTTGTTGGCGAGCCTGGGCAAGCCGTTCGAGTTGAGCATCCACTTTTTTGCGTGTGGAGGCAAGTAGCGCCTGCGATTGTTTTTCGAGGAGCTGTTTCACGCTGTTGTTGATGCCTGCTGCGAGCTGGTTGCCTAAGTCGGATTGGAGCGAGATGCCTGGTTTTTGCAATGTGCCAGCCAAGGTGACGTTGGCTTCAACTTGTTTGATCTGATCGAGTGCTTGGCCCAAAGTGGCGATCAGACGCTTGTTTTTCTGCGAATCGGAGGTCGCGCTCAATTGGGCTTCGGTCTGTTTGAAGACGATCTGGCCTGCGAGTTGGTTGCCGGTCACCGTCAGGTCGAGGTGAAAAGTGGCCGAACTTGGGGCGATTTGAATAGCCAGTTTTTCGGCGTTGCCGATCGTTCGGCCGGGTAACGTTATTTGTGGGCAGGCGATTTGTAGGTGGTCGATTGCTGTTTCGCCACGTCGATCGAGTGTTAAGTCGATGGCTAACATACGGCCTTCGTCGCTTCGAAGCGAGAGCTTAGTTGGCTCGGCGACCAATTGTGGGGCGGAGGTGGCGTTGGTTAGCGAGCCGACCAAGTGGATCGGCTGACCGCCCGTTTGTGCTTGGCCTTCGAGTTGGAGACGCTTGATCCAGAATTGCGGTTTTGCCTGACCAAAGATCACGGTCGTTCCACGGCCACGCGATGCTGGGAGTGTATTGCGTTTTGAAGGAATTTGGCGTCTGGCCCAACCAATCCAGTCGAGCGCTGCCGTAAGGCCTTGGCTGGTTGCATCGCCGAGCAGCATTTGCGTGATGCTGTCGCCATCGATTTTGGTGAATTGAAGTTGGCTGCGAATAAACGCTTCGTCGCGCTGGCGGGCAAGAAGCACGGCTTGGCGATCGGCTTCGATCTGTTGCGGCAGCGCTGTGAGTTGTTGTTGTAAACTTCGAAGCTGGGCGTCTGCCGTGGCAAGTTGCTGCTGCAATTGACCCAGCCCTTGGAGATTGCGAAGTGGGTTTTTGCGAACCTCGCGGAATTGTTTTTCTAACGACTTGCTTTGCTCACGCAGCGAATCGATTTGAGCGCGTATTTCTTTATATTGCTGCGGCCAGCGTTGTTCGAGTTCTTTCGCCACTTTTGGCGACTCGAGTTGATCGACCAAGCCTTGGCCCAGGCGTCCGTTGAGTTGGTCGAGCCATTGTTCGCCGAACTGGCCTGCGCTGTTGAGCCAGGGATCGAACACCGAGGGGCCTTCGTTGGCGTCGTCGGGCGTTTCGGCTAATTTGCCTGACGTAGTGCGGTCGGTATCGAATTCGATGCCTTTGACGGTGCCGTCGTTGACGACAAACCGCTTGTGTAGCAGGGCGTTGATGTCGATTTGGAGTTTTGCTTCTTCCGTTTGAAGGAGATTGCGCAGCGGTGAGCTTGGGTTGGCGATTGCCAGGTTGCTGAAGACAACCTCGCCGTTTCGTAGCGAAGTTTTTACTTCTGCCAGTTCAACTTTGGCACCGATGGCCGACTCGCCACTGGCGACAATTGCCCAGCGGATCGTTGGATCGAGACCAAATCGCAACGCTGCGGCTACGGCCAACAGGAGGATCAGGCGCGGGACGACGTATTTCCAGCGGAAGAGCTTCATGCGTCAGACCCCCAGTGAGTGCCGATCTCAGCACCTCGAACCCAGCGAATTGCCCGATAGCGCAATAGCCATTTGCTCAATCGGGGTTGAACCCGAGTGGCAAATTGAATCGAAAACCAATAGACCGGATATGTCAGGTAGAGCGCGATGAGCAACTGGCCGACAACCACGGTGTTGTTGGTGCCGATCCAAGTTCCGAGCGGCGATTCGTAGAGCCAGGTGTATAGCGGGCGTGCTGGTTGCCATACCAGGGCAAGAGAACCGATGCGATGAGCAAAACTATCAAGCAGGAACCCACCCCAAGAAAAGAGTCCCGTCGCTAGCATTCCGGCGGAGAGATTCACTCGTAAGGCAAACAGCAGCACCATGAGCAACACGGCGATCAAGTTGCCTTTTGGGATGAGGCCAATAAACATCCCCAATGTAAAACCCCAAGCGATTTGGCGGGGCGTGTCGTTGCCGATCAGCGATTGCGCCAATTGGCGTACCGGACGCAGTAGGAACGAAGTCATAGCAAACCCCAAAGCGCCGCTTGCGGCTTTGGCCTAGTAGACAAGATGAATGAAGAGAAAAGTGCGCCGGACTGAGTTGAAGTCGGACGATTCAAGGGTTTTATCGGAGATTGCCACAGGGTTGCTGTTGGCAAAGTTTGCCGATAGGGCGAGTGCGGCTGCTAGCGTTGGTGGCATTTTTTAGTTGACCACAGCGTCGAGGGTGCCTTGCCATCAACACTTTCGCAGGGCGAAACGCGTGAATTCGCCAGCCTTGCCGGAAAATATCCCCTAAACCTTCCCCTCGGCCTAACCGATAAACATTACCAATCGTTAGCCTGCAAACCGTTTGCTTGGAAGAGGGAGAGAATTATGCGAAATCTGACTGCTGGGATGGTGTTCGTGTGCTTGATGACAACCTCGGCTCATGCGGGTTTGCAGAGTGCGCTTTTGAATCCGGGAGGGGGACTCCGTGCCGTAGAGATAGTACTAACACCGCTTCGACCGATACCAGAGGGCGGGTTGTTCATCGACCCAATTGCATCGACACGAGGCGAAGGGGTATTTCGCGAAGGGCCAGATTTCGAGTATGACTCGACGACAGGTGGCGTAACAGTGTTTGCTCCACCGCTACTTGGGCCAGCGGATGAATTTGGCGTACGGCAGCAGTATTCGCCACTGTCGATAGAGATTTTTGGCCGCGATTTTTTTGCCGATGTTCAGTCGATTCCGAAAGTGACCACATATCGTCGTGGCGAGCCCGATTTTTCGCAGTTTAATTGGCAGTCGCCTCTGTTTGAAGAAGACGATTCCTCGTTTGCGATTGATGAATACGACAATAATTTCAACCTGTACCGTTCATCTGAGAGTATCCGAGTAAATGCCGTCCCTATCATCCGAGGATTCTCTGGCATTGAAATCAGCTTTCAGAGTCTCTTGGCACCTGGACTTAGGGCAGAGGTTTTTGAGGCTGAGGAGGACACCTTGCTGCCGAACTCGATTTGGCCCTACTTGCCAAGTATGGAGGGTGCCTTGCCGAACGTTCATTTTGTGGTTGACTATGGAGTGGTGAGCTATAGCTTCGGCTTTGGCAGCAACGAATACCCCAGACAGTACTCATTACTGGCGGTTCCGCAGGCGGAGTTGTTTCAAGCTGCTGTTCCGGAACCAAGCAGCGTCATACTCGCACTCCTTGCTGCGGTAAGTACTTTGCTCACCCGTCGCACTCAGGTGCGTTTCTGAGATCTTCCAGAGGTCGCGGTTTATTTTGGCTCGACCGCAGCTTCCGCCTGCGGCTACTACGGAATCTGTGACTTTGCAATTCTCTTGCTGGGTTGGGCCAGTCAACGGCTCGCCTGGTGGCGAACGGTGCGGGCCGTGATAGCTGTGCCGGCGTAGTCTGGGGGAAGATTGCCGGTCGTAACGGTCCTGCTCGAACAATTTCCTAAACTACCTGTTTACAGGTGGCAAAATGGTTTCCAGAGCCGCTGCTGGTTGATAGAGTCGAACTATACGCTGCTGCTGACGAGGCCGCTTGCCGGTCTCGGTTCTCCTCGCTGAGGCCTCGGTAGTAACGACCGTTTGCTTATCATCTTGATTGACCTAGCTAATCAACGTGGCCATGATTTATCCGAATTCCCCCAAATCTGATGATGTAGAGCATTTGCTTCGTAACGCGCAGCTGCGCGATGCGCTTGAGCCGTTGTACGATGAGTCGATCGGTCGGGTGAATGCTGAGTTGATGTCGACCTCTAGCGAGAACGACTTTTTACAGTCGATGCTGGAGTGGGAGCGTGCTCCCATATTGCCGATTGCCGAATGGTTCAGGCCGACGCTGCAGTTGCCTTCGCCGGACTCGGTCGAAGACGTTGCGTTGCAGCAGTTGCTCAACAAAACGGTCAATCAGCTTTTTGAAAAGAACATTATTTTAGACTTCACCGATCATCTTACCGATCGCCAGCTTTACTGCCTTATCTACCGAGACATTCTGCCTGCTCACGAGAAACAAATTGCGAGGCGGAATAACTACTTGCATTGGGATTGTGCAAATACGGATGGCGATCCGGACACTTGGCTTCGTTATTACGCAAGCGAAGACGACCGCAATGCTTGGGCGGAGGAAACGCAGTGTTACCTGCCTCCGGTAGAGGCCCCTCCTTTTCAACGCGAATTGCCTCGGGCGCCGATGTAGGTGTTGTTGGGCGGAGGGATCGCCGGCTTTGCTACTCGGTGGTAAAAATTCAGCACGTCGAGTTGAGGTTGGTAAATTCTCATCTTCCGATCGCCTAAAGCAGGTCTGGCCATAGCGCATCGCTAATAAGCAAACCTTGTCGCGTTAGCCGAATCGTTTCGCCATCGTCGGCAAGCATCCCCGCTTCGACATAGTCTGATATCACGTTGCCAGCTAAATCGTCAAGGCTTATGCCAGTGCGTTCAAAAAACGGCTGGCGCGTAACTCCTTCTAATCGACGGAGTCCGAAAACGAGTAGTTCGCGGGCCCGTTGTTCTTGGTCTAGGCACTCTCGTTCTGCTACGGGGGAAGTGTCTGAGAGCACACGTTTCAGATAGGTGGTGGTGCTGCCGTGATTTGTTTCTCGTACACCGTTTACGTAACGAGCGGCCCCGGGGCCAGCAGCGTAGTATCCCTCGCCTGACCAGTACGTTTCGTTGTGTCGGCTACGTCGTGCTGGCTGGGCGAAATTAGAAATTTCGTAATGCTCAAAATTTTCGTCCGCAAGACGATCGATCGCCAAGAGGTACATATCGCGTTCTAACTCTTCGGGAACGCTTGTCATTTCGCCGCGTCCCAGTCGGCTCCAGAAGGTGGCGCCACGTTCATAGGTTAGGCCGTAGGTCGAGATGTGGTCTGGCTTGAGTTGAATCGCTTCGTTTAGATCTTCTTGCCACTGCGAAAGGGTTTCGCCAGGAGTGGCGAAAATCAGGTCGAGAGAAATTTGCATCTGTGCTTGTTGGGCGAGCAGAACCGCATTGCGAATATCACTTGCCTGATGATCGCGTTCCAGGAGGCTGAGCTTTTCGTTGCGAAATGACTGAGCCCCTAAGCTGAGGCGATTAACCCCGGCATCGGCAAGCACTTGGATACGGTCTTTGTCTAAGTCGCCGGGGTTCGCTTCGACCGTCCACTCGTAACCCTCGGCGAGTGGATGCCAAGCGAGGGCAGTCTCGCAGAGTTGTTGGAGCTGCGGGGGAGACAAGTAGGTTGGCGTGCCGCCACCGAAGTAGAGGGTATCAACTTCACGTGGCTCGCTTAGCCAACGAAGCTCTTTGGCTAGCGATTGGAGAAATGGACCGACAAGATCGTTTCGGCCGGCGATCAGGGTAAAGTTGCAATAGCCACACCGGTGTACACAAAAGGGGACGTGGATATACGCCGCCCGGGGTGGTGAAAAAGAGACGCTCATGTTTGCTGATTGCCAACTTGCCCGTAGGCTACGTCACGAGCGAGTTGACTAGTGCAAGGTGTACTCCCCTGTGGTCACGATTTGCTGTCTTGCCAGAAGTTTCCGGAGAAATCACGATCACACATTTTTAGAACGTTGCTCTTGAAAACCAAGTGGAGCGAAAGAGATTCGAACTCTCGACCTCTGCATTGCGAACGCAGCGCTCTCCCAACTGAGCTACCGCCCCAGGCTAAAGCGGAATTTTAGGGGCTTTGGTAAGCAGTGTCCACCCACCTGGAGCCGAGGGTAGTGGGGCGAGGGAGGTCAGCGAGGGGTCTTCTTTGCCTTGGATAAGAAGGGGCGAAGCTCTTCGACAAAGTCACCCGCATCGGCAAATTGACGGTATACGCTAGCAAACCGAACGTATGCTACTTCGTCGAGGACGCGGAGATGATCCATTACCAATTCGCCAAGTCGACGACTGTCCACCTCGGTTTCAAAAGAGGAGTAGACGTCGTTTTCGATTGCCGACACCGTGCGATCGATGTCGCGGTCGCTAATGGGCCGCTTCCAACAGGCACGCTCTAGGCCGTACTTGATCTTCTCGCGAGCAAACGGGGCACGCGAGCCGTCTTTTTTGACTACCTTGATTGCCGATTCTTCGATGCGCTCGTACGTCGTATAGCGACGCTTACAATCTAGGCACTGGCGGCGCCGACGGATAGCGTAGCCATCCTGGCATGCTCGGGAATCGATCACTCGGTCGTTGTCCATACGACAAAACGGGCACTTCATGGCAGTCACTATACAGGAGTCAGCGCAGCCGTAAACCATGCTAGTAGAAACTCTTGGTCGAGTGTTTGAATACTGGGAACTTAAACTGAAAAAAGGCGCCCGCGAATTACGCGAATAGACGCGAAAAAGGCGCGTTTTTCAGAGTATGTGACTTGCAGCAAGTTTGAGGAGGCGCGTTCCTCGATAATCATTCAAACTGAAAAGAAGCAAAATATTTGCCACCGAGTTACGGAGAGCACAGCGAGGCTTTTGCCCGTAAGAAAAAAAGGAAACCGCTAATCAGCGCTAATACGCACTAATTATGTGAAAACAAGCTTTTATTGATGTATGCGCCAGAAACTTTACTTACTCCAAGCATTCACTTACTAAATCCGGCACTCCCGTTGGTCGGCCTGCCGCTTTCCTGGCGCATACATCAATAAGAGTTGGTTTTTGCAGAGTATTTTGAGTTGGGAATATTCCGCAGTATTCAACGAATAATTTTCGGACAGGCTCTCGCCAGCTTTGGTCCCAGGCTGAATACTGAGGAAAAAGTTGGGCGACTTCTTTGCGCAGAGGAATTGTCTATACTGAGGGCGAAGCATGGCAAGCGAATCCAAGACAAGGAGACACAGATGTCGATAGTTTGCTCGGAGTGTCAGGCTGAGGTTGCTGATCATGCCGCTTTTTGCCAGCAATGTGGCACAAAGCTTGCGGGCGCTGCTCAAGCCGATCAAAGTCTTGCGCCGAAACAGCGTTTTGAGGCAGCGGCGGCTGCGACTCGCAGTACCGACGATCCGCCAGAGAATGAACTTTGGCAGGGGCAGTATTCCAAGTTGGCAATGATCGGTTCTTGGATTGGTGCTGGGGTGGTTTCGTTGTTGCTGATTGTGGTTGCCCTGTCTATGAGCTTTAGCAGCACGGGTTGGTCGATTACCGTGGCGGCAATCGTACTCTTATGGATTGGGTTAGTCTGTCGATTGTTCTACCGCCAGCTGAGTGAGCGTTACTATCTGACCGACCAGCGATTTATTCACGAAAGTGGAATACTGTGGCGCGAAATCAACCGGATCGAAGCGATCGACGTCGATGATGTTTCGTTTCAGCAAGGGCCAATCGAACGGTTGTTTGGTGTGGGAACCATTACGATCACTTCCAGCGATCGCTCGCATCCGAAGCTAGATCTGCCCGGCATCGAAAAGGTCCACATGGTGGCAGAGATGATTGACGAAGTTCGCCGGCAAGAACGGCGTAAACGCGGGTTGTATGTCGAGGCCGTGTAGACAGCGGGCCTACCGACATTTCGCGCAAGAATGCGTCTACTTCTTATCCTCAGTCCAGACCCGACGTTGGCGAGAGCTGGGGATGTCCATGGCCTTGCGGTACTTGGTGACTGTACGGCGAGCGACTTTGATGCCACTTTTCGCTAGTTGGTCGACCAACGCGTCGTCGCTGAATGGTTTGGCCTTATTCTCGTCGTCGACAATTTCTTGTAGCTTGAGCCGTACTTTGTCCCAGGCCACCTCGGCTCCATCGGCGCTAGTGGTGCCGCCGACGAAGAATCGTTTGAGTGGGAAGATCCCACGGGGAGTCTGCATCCACTTGTCGTCAACGGCCCGGCTGACCGTGGTGACGTGAACGCCTACTTTGTCAGCAATCTGCTGCATTTTGAGTGGTTCGATATGCTCGGGACCATCGTCGAGGAACCGAATTTGGTGGTCGACGATGGCTTGCGAAACCCGTGTCAGCGTGCTGCGGCGTTGCTCAATGGCTTCGATAATCCACTGAGCCGAATTCACTTTGCGTTTGATATAGTCGCGAGTCTCGGGAGTCGTGTTTGGGTCTTGCAGCAGTTTGCGATACGTAGGACTAATGAACAACGATGGTAGTTGCCCATCTTCTAGTCGTATTTCGTATCCCCCGGCTTCGAGCCGGTCGACAAACACGTCGGGGGTAACAGCTGGAGCAAAGTTGTCGTTGAATTCTGAGCCGGGCTTTGGCTTGAGGGTGCGTAAGTCTTCCCAGGATTCCTGGATGGTTTCCAGCGAAAATCCGGTCTTCTTGGCAATCAAGGGTAAACGATTGTTTTCAAGATCTTCCAGATGATTTTCGATGAGCACCTGAAGTTCTTCGTAAAACAAGAGTCCGGGAGTGAGTTGCAGCAGTAGGCATTCTTTTAGGTTGCGAGCGCCGACTCCAGGCGGATCGAAACGCTGCACCGCGGCTAAAGCTTCTTCCGCGATTTTCATCTGTTCTTCGTGCCACAAATCAGCATCGCCGTTGAGGTCGGCTGGTGGCAGCAGCAATTCTTCGAGCGGCGACTTGAGATAACCATTGCTATCGAGATTGTAAATTATCCGTTCACACATCTGTCGTAGGTCGCCATCTAGGTCGTACCAACTGAGCTGATGGTGAAGATAATCGTGCAGAGACTCAGGGCGAGCGACCATGTTCGCCATGGCGTCGTGATGACGGTCTGCCTCGGCTTCCATTTGCCCGCGCGAGGGACGGCTACGCTCTTCGTACTCGTCTGGCAGGCTGTCTGCCAGATTCAGCAGCCGCTCGAAGTCGTCCTCGTTGTTGGTGTTGTCGTCGACGACCAACTCACGCTCAGATTCGGTGGGCGCGTCGGGGTTGACCTGTTCTTCTTGGAGGGTGCCTTGATCTTCAATCGGTTCGATTTGATCGAGAACAGGATTGTCTTCTATTTCCTGTTCGAGGCGTTCTTGCAAAGCAATGATCGGCAACTGCAGAATCTCCATCGATTGGATCATCCGCGGTGCGAGCACCTGCTTCTGAGCCATCTGCATTTGTTGACCGAAAGAAAGACGCATTGCTTTATGGTCGCCTGGTTTGAACGAGCTTAGTTGTGGAACAAGAAAACAAATCGAGTGGTGCCGAGCGAATTGGCTACGGCACACGAACCCTCTGTAGCATAATGCCGTTAGGTGCCGAAGGTCAAACCTGGGGAGATGCTTGCGGTGCGAGGCGACGCAAGCAGCGACATCTGGACAAAGTGCTGGCCAAAAGAGCTTGACGCTGTAAACAAAACGACTCTCCGCTAGAAATCTACCTTGCGGAGAACAGCCAAGAGCGATAGGGCTTGCTATTGCGAGACCTTTTGATGTTTAGTGCCTGAATTTCCGGCATAGAAGGCCCATCGATTGCCCGTAAAATTAACTGGGATTTAGGGGCAATGGTTGGACAGTTCGAGCGCAGCTTCCTAAATGGATAGAAAAGCGACTTCAACAAAGGCGAATTGCTAAGTGTTTTACGCGGGCGGCGGTCCACCGAATTGCTCAAGTGCTTCGCCAATCCCAGGGATGTTGAGCCCCCCCGTTAGCGACTGCATTTGTTCGGCGTGTAGCTGCTTGGCTTTTTGCTGAGCCGAGTTGATTGCGGCGGGCAACAGGTCTTCGAGCAATTCGCGATCTTGCTTTTCGAATAGCGAGGGATCGATTCGCACGGCGAGTGCCTCGCCGAGTCCGTTGGCTTCGACTTCCACAAGCCCCGCGCCGGCACTGCCTACAACTCGTTTGGTTTTGAGTTCCTCAGAGAGCTGTTGCATTTTGTTGCCCATCTCTTGGGCTTGCTTCATGAGGTTGCCAATGTTGGCCATATCTCCTAAGCCTTTGAACACGATTCTTTCTCCTCTATTTTATTTACTGTTTGCGTTTTCATGTGGAACGACTGAAAACGGTGACGCTTATGATTCGTTTTCTGGAGGTACGTAACGAAGCCGGTCGGGGTCGCCGGCGAACAGTTCCATCGCTTTGCGAACAAATGGCTGGGCTGCTACCTCGGCTTGTTGTTGGCGACGCGCTTGTCGCGAGGTGATCCGAGGCTGGGCCGCATCAGTGCGGGTATGGGTATTGAAAACGATGGGGGCCGTTTGGCCACATGTCGTACGTAAGGCCGCTTCGAGACGCGAACGGTTGTTCGGCTTTTCGCAAATGTCGCGATGGAAACTCTGTGAGAAACTCAGAACCAAACGACCGGCCGAGTCGACAGAAACTTTCTCAGCCTCGGCGGCATGGTCGGCAATCATGCCTGTGAGCGACTTGACTACCTGTTTCCAGACTTCTTCGACACTGCTCGTAGAGAGTGCTGTGGTTGAAGGGGTTGCCTCGTTTGCGGCAGGAGGAGCTTCGGAAGCGGGCGGAGGGCTTGGGGCTGGTGCCGCGGGTGTCGTTGTTTGAGTCGGAGTGCTTGTAGGCGGTGGCGCGTTCACCTGCGGGGGTGAGGTCGGGGCTGATGGCCTAACGGCGAGGTTTTTTTTTTCTGGGGCAGAAGGCGGGGGCGTCGTGCCCTTGAGTTCGCCAATCAACGAGGCCAACTCGTCGAGATTGTCTAAGTGGCAGACACGTACGAGGGCCATTTCGGCCAGGGTACGGGTGTGGGTGCTAACCCGCATACGAGCTGCCGTCTGGTCAAGAATTTGCACGATTGCCAGCAGCGTTTGTACGCCGAGTTGATTCGCGATGTTGCGAATTTCTTGTTTTTGGCCGGGCAGGGCGTACAACATGCTGGTCTCGTCGCAGCCTACCGACTGCGTCATTACATCGCGAAAATAGCCGAGCAGCTGATCGAGCAGTTGGCTAATTTCGGCCCCTTCGGCAATCGCAGCGTCGAGTTCGACCAGGGCCGTGGCGGCATCACGCGCGACCAACGGTAAAACGAGTTGGCTGAGTCGGGCTGCGGGGGCAACTCCGAGCATGGTGGTCACATCGGTCGAGGTAATTTTCTCGCACCCGGTGGAGAGCAGTTGTTCGAGCAGCGATTGGCTATCTCGCATCGAACCGGCTGCACGCATCGCTAGGATTTGCAGGGCGTCGGCCTCAATCTCAACTCCTTCGGATTTGGCAATCTCGGCAAGCCGCGTTTGGATGGCTGCGGTCTCGATGCCGGCGAAATCGTAGCGTTGGCAGCGCGAGAGAATAGTGACCGGGATTTTGTTGGGTTCGGTCGTCGCGAAGATGAATTTTACGTGCTCGGGAGGCTCCTCCAAAGTTTTCAGGAGGGCGTTGAAGGCCTCCTTCGTGAGCATGTGGACTTCGTCGATGATATAGATTTTGAACCGGGAGCGACTTGGGCGTACCGCCACGTTTTGCCGAAGTTGACGGATTTCGTCGATACCCCGGTTGCTGGCACCATCGATTTCAAGCACATCGACATCGCCGCCAGCGCTGACGCTTTCGCAAATTTCGCATTGATTGCAGGGCGTCGGCGAAGTGCCTTGGGCACAGTTGAGCGCTTTGGCCAAAATGCGGGCAGCCGACGTTTTGCCTACGCCACGTGCTCCGGTAAAGAGGTAGGCGTGGCCAACCCGCTCGCTGGCGATCGCACGCGAGAGGGCCTGGGAGACGTGCTGTTGGCCGATAAGCTCTTCGAAGGTCTGGGGCCGATACCGACGCGCGACCACCACATAGTCGCCGTTGGCTGGACTAGTTGTATCGCCGGGTAGGGAGGAGGGGTCGTCGGTCATGGTATTATTGAGGCATTGCCTCGCAACGTATCAGAGATAGCCTGCTGCTCGTACCGCGTCAGAACCGGGGAAAACCGCATCGGCTGCCGACGAGAGGCCCCCACACAAAGAAGCGTAAGCTTATGGCTGCGGTGTTTCCACCCTGACCAGGTTCGCAAAGCCCCCATTGCAGAGACCCCTCGTCGGCGGTCGACAGACCATCGCCACCAGACCCACCTTTGTACGCTTCTGGGGGCAGATCGTCAAAGGCCCCTTTTTCTGAGTTTGAATCTTAGCAGTGAATTTTCATCGCACCTGTGTGGCAAAAGATGACGTACTGTTCGCCGGTTTCAACCATATGAAACCCCCTTTGCTTTACTTCAAAAAGAAGCTTTTCTTTAGACGCCAGCCGTTCGACATCCTTTATGCTCCGACGGATTATTCCGCCCTTGTCCACTTGCTGTGCATCGAAGAATTGCTCCAACCACTCGTTTTGATCTAGTTGACTCAAAAAATCAAGTTCGGCCATGAAATAGCTCCTACTTTACGTTGACACGTTTTTCGCAGCATGTAATTCTAACACACACATGCCTACACGCTCAAGCAAACGCCAGAAAGGCACACAAGAGTTTGCTCGCAGCATTCTAGACGGTGTAATGCCTGATAAGCCAGGGGCCTGTTGCCGCAGCCAAAATATGGCCATTTCCAATAGGGTCCGCACAGCGGACCCTATTGGCCTGCGGCTACAACGGAGTCTGCGACTTTGTCATTACTCCTGCAAGTTGGTCCACAGGGCTGCTACAACTCGCTCGGGCTGCTAGACTGTTGAGCTTGCTATGGGGGTAGCCGAATCAGGGTCAATCGGGCTGAGTCGAACGTGTCTGAAAACAATACAAATCGAGCTGCTCTTCCGGGTCGCGATCGTTGGGGCGAACTTTATCCGTTTGCCTCGCACTACCTCGACTTGGGCGAAAGTGGATATCACTACGTTGATGAATCACCGGCTGACACTGGTGAGGATGGGACACCGACGTTGCTTTTTGTGCATGGCAACCCGACTTGGTCGTTCCACTGGCGTCGGCTGATTTTGGCCAATCGAGGCAAGTACCGCTGTGTTGCTCCCGATCACTTGGGGTGTGGCTTGAGCGACTTGCAGCCTCGCCCGTTGAGCTTGGCCGATCATATCGACAATTTAGCAACGCTGATCGAGTCGCTCGATTTACGCCGAATTACCCTCGTTGCCCAAGATTGGGGCGGCTCGATCGGGCTGGGCGGTCTTTTGAAACTGAGCGACCGGTTCGAGCGGGTGGCCTTGTTCAATACGGGCGCATTTCCGCCCTGGTTCATTCCTTGGCGCATACGCGTTTGTCGTTGGCCGGTTGTCGGTCGGCTAGCGTTGCAGGGCGTCAACGCATTTTCGCGGGCAGCGTTGCGAATGACGGTGACGAGGGCGTCGCGTCTTGATTCTCGCGTCGAGGAGGCGTATTTGGCGCCCTATTTCGACTGGCAACATCGCGGGGCAGTCTATCAGTTTGTCAAAGACATTCCGCTTTCGGCGAGTCACCCCACTTGGAAAACGCTGGAGCAGATCGAGGCCGGGTTACCGACCCTGGCTAACATGCCGACTCAGTTGATCTGGGGGATGCGAGATTGGTGTTTTACGCCGGAGTGTCTCGACAAGTTTTGCAGTTATTGGCCCCAGGCTGAGGTCCATCGACTGGAGGATGTCGGCCATTGGGTGGTCGAGGATGCTCCCGATCAAGTCGAAACATTGCTTTCTGATTGGTTGGCAAGGACGGCTTGCCAGCGGTGTGAGGAAACGTCGTGACACAGCAGGTTGAATCGCCTGATAGGATTTTGAAGTCGCCGCCCCACACAATCGGGGCGTGTGCGACGTTGGCTTGTATTTGGGAAGCGACCGCCGCGAAGCCGGGCAATGTCTATCGAGGGGCAGATTTCGACGATGTGACCTTTGTCGATTTTTTAACTTCAGCCGTCGCAATTGGGCCGATTTTAGAGCAGACTGCCGCGTTGGGGGTTGGGCCGACGATACTACGCTCGATTCAAGCCACGCAAGCAGCGGTCGCCACGAACACCAATCTAGGGATGGTGCTGCTGATCGCCCCCTTAGCAGCCGTGCCGGCTGAGCAACCGTTAACGTCGGGTGTTGTTGAAGTGCTGTCGGCATTGACGACTGACGATACTCAGGCGGTCTACGAAGCAATCAGCGCCGCTCAACCGGGTGGGCTTGGTGAGGTTGAAGAAGCGGACGTGCAGGGTGCTGAGTTGCCGCGGATATCGCTTGTTGAGGCAATGCGACTGGCGGCTGATCGCGACTTGGTTGCTCGGCAGTATGTCAACCATTTCGAGCAAGTATTTCAGGCCGCTGAGCGAATAGAAAACGGCTTGCAGCAAGGCTGGCCGCTTGACGACGCGATCGTCTACGCCTATTTGCAGTTATTGGCCGACTTCCCCGATAGTCTGGTTGTGCGTAAGTGTGGTTTAGAATTGGGCGAGGAGGTCCAACGTCGTTCGGTAGCGATTCTTCGCACGGGTGAGCCCGGAGAAGCTGGCTACCAAAGTGCTGTTCAGGATTTCGATTTTTGGCTTCGCGCAGATGGGCACCGTCGCAATCCGGGCACCTCAGCCGATGTCGTCGCGGCAGGGCTGTTTGTTATGCTTCGAGAACAACGCTTCGTTTGGCCGGTTACATTCTATCGCAATGCAGCAGAGAGTTAGCTGTCGAGTAACAGGACGATTGCAAAGTCATGCTAGCTGCGGCGGGCGGAAGCCGCAGTCGAATCTGAAAAAACCGCGGCTTCCGCCCGCGGCTACTACAGAATCAGCGACTTTGCAATCGTCCTGGGGTGAATAAGGAACCTTTTCAATGAGCGAACAGTATCGAGTACGAATTGAGAAAGAGCGGCTCGTGTTTTGCGCTGCTCATTTTATTACCTACGATGGCGATGTGTGTGAGCCGCTGCATGGCCACAACTATCATGTCGCGGCTGAGGTTCATGGACCGTTAGACGAAAACTGCTACGTGATTGATTTCATCGTGCTACGTGACACCTTGCAAGAGATTGTCGACGGCTTGGATCACCGGATGCTGCTTCCGACTGGCCATGCAACCATTCGAGTGGAAGAAGAAGACAAGGAAGTGACCGTCACCCATGGCACGCGCCGTTGGGTATTTCCGCGTGAGGATTGCGTTTTGCTCCCTGTCGCGAATACCACAGCCGAGTTGCTTGCCCGATTTATTGCGAATCGACTGCTGGAGAAGCTCGATGAGCGTACGGGGCAGCGACCTGCGCGAGTGAGCATCGCCGTCGACGAATGCGATGGCCAGTGGGGTATCTATGAAACCGGCCCAGGCGAATCGTGAAATCAGCCGCAAATATCTGAAAAATCGATACGATCGGACCTGCCTGCTTTCACAATGAAAGAAAGGTTTGACGCAGGCTCTACATGACCTAGTTTTTGAGGAATGCAAGCACCATTGCGCATCAACCGTGTTCAGCCAGGGCAATCACCCAGATTGCAGGGTTGTTCACTAGACTGGGGTAGAGATCATGCAGGCTGAGCACATCAATCCATTCCTACGCGCTGTTTCGAATGCTTTTTCGACCATGCTTGACTGCGAAGTGCGTCGGGGCGAGATAAAATTGTCGGAGAGTAAGACGCAATGCTATCCAGTGAGCGGGGTCATTGGGCTCTCGGGGAAGGCCGCTGGAATGGTGGTTATCAACCTGTCTGAAGAAGTCGCTCTCCGTGTTGCATCGACCATGCTGATGATGGAGATTGCCGAGTTGGACGACGACGTGATCGATGCCGTTGGCGAACTGGCTAACATGATCGCAGGCCAAGCGAAGGCCGAATTGGAAGAGTATGACCTGAGTGTTAGCCTACCCAATGTGATTACCGGGGCAGCGCATACAATCCAATTCCCGTCAGCTTCCAGGCCGATTTCGGTGCCATTCGACACCGACTTTGGGCCGCTGAACCTTGAAGTTGGTTTCGAGCCGGCATGTGTCGAAGCCAACGCCTAATCACGAGCGTTTGTGATAGCCCAGCGTGGCCTTTAAAAGGGAACCGCTAATCAGCGCTAATACACGCTAATGGGTTTGTCTTACCGAGAAAACCGAGATAAGGTTACTTGCTTCAGTATTTTCTCTGAGACCTCGGTATGCTCTGTGGCGATGCTTTTCTAAGGAATGCTCTAGCAGCACCGGAATTCATGCTAGCAGTAATGCGATTCTGGAGCATCGCTGATCCGGCAAAGTTACTGTAACCGGCAAAGTCTTCTTAAGTTCCCAGGTTGTGGCGGACGATGCTATCTACTGACGCTGCCACAATTCTGCAATGCGTTATGCGTGGCAGTGCGCTCTCTTTTCTCGATTCACCCGATGCAAGCTGATGTCTGACCTCTACAAAGCTGCGATCTTGCTTACTTCACTTCCCGAAGAGGAGGCGGCGTCCATAATGGGGCGGCTCGACCCAAAGCAAGTGGAGCAAGTTTCGATCGAAATCGCACGGATGAAGTCGGTTTCTGTCGAAGAGCAAGAGCATACGATCATGCAGTTTGCCGAGTCGAATCCGACTGCGGTCGGTGCGGATTCGATGGGGTTGGATCGGGCAAAGTCGCTTGTGCAATTGGCATTAGGAAAAGACGCCAGCGACACGCTGGATAACATTCGCCAGTCGATTGAGGAAGTGCCGTTTGCATTCCTGAGACAGATTGATAGTCAAAATATCCTGACCTACGTAATCGACGAGCATCCGCAGACGATTGCCCTTATCCTATCGCATCTACCGGCAGCCGCTGGGGCTGAAATTATGGCGGGACTTCCGCCCGACCACCAGCTTCTGGTGGTGCAGCGTATTGCGAACATGGGGCAGACCAACCCTGAGATTATCGAAGAAGTCGAACGAGGGCTGGAGCGTCGGATGTCTAGCGTGATGAGCCAAAGTTTCGAAAATGCCGGGGGAGTTGGTGCAGTTGCCGAGATGCTTAATGTTTCTGACCGAGCTACGGAACGCACGCTGTTAGAAAATCTCTCTCAGGAAGACCCCGAACTGGTTGAGGAAATACGCCGGCTAATGTTCGTCTTCGAGGACATCGGCAAGTTCAACGACAAGGATATGCAAACGGTGCTCAAGGGCGTCGAGAATTCGCAGTGGGCGACAGCCTTGAAGGGTGCGAGTATCGATCTGAAGGAAAAGGTCTTTGGCAATATGTCGCAGCGTGCTGTCGAGATGCTCAAAGAAGAAATGGAATATATGGGAGCCGTCAAGCTTTCGCTTGTCGAATCAAAGCAGCAAGAAATCGTCGATATTGTCCGCGGATTGGAAGATTCCGGAGCCATCGAGCTCAACGCCGGTGAAGAAGAAGAGTTGGTACAGTAAGGCGAGCGGTAGATAAGAATTTACCAACCTTAACTCGACGTGCTGATTTTACCATCGAGTAAGGAGATTGAACCACAACGACACGACGCAAAAGATTTTAGCGCAGAGGACGCAGCGCGGCCTTTGGCCGCAAACAAAAAGGGAACCGCTAATCAACGCTGATAATCGCTAATTTCAAGCCTCCCTAGTTTCAAAAACGCATCTAGGGGTGGCTGGGGGCAGGTTGTCTCATAAGCACTAAAACTCCGAGTGAAACATTGCCGACAACCGGCCCCCAGTGCGTTCCATTCTGCCATTGCCACGCCTTGGGGGCAGTTGCCGGTCATGTGTTGCGGAAAAATTTGGGCCTACTCCGGCAACCTGACCCCAGCCACCCAAGTTTGCCACGATTCAAATTTGAAACTACTGAACCTATTTTTCGCATTTCGTTCACCTATTAGCGTGTATTAGCGCTGATTAGCGGTTCCCTTTTTTTGTTTGCCAGACGCTCCTCCTGCGGCTGCCCCCTTTCGCGCTTCCCCCGCCATCGGATAGCATCAACCGCTTCGACCACTTGCGGAGATGTTTCGATGGCCCAATCACCGATGATGCAGCAGTACCATAAAGCCAAACAGGCTGCTGGGGATGCTTTGCTGCTGTTTCGGATGGGCGATTTCTACGAGCTTTTTTTCGAAGATGCTAAAACGGCTGCCCGAATTCTTGGCCTTTCGCTCACAAGTCGTGATAAGAGCGAGAACCCCGTGCCAATGGCCGGCTTTCCGCACCATCAGCTCGATGGCTATTTGGCAAAAATCATATCGGCCGGGCTTCGAGCGGCTGTTTGCGATCAGGTTGAGGATGCTCGTCAGGCCAAGGGGCTTGTGAAACGCGACATCACCCGCATTGTTAGTCGAGGGACAATAACCGACGACACGCTCTTAGATCCGCGCACGAGCAATTTTCTCTTGGCGATCTCGCTGGGGCAGAGTGGACAAGACGATTGCGGGCTGGCCTGGATCGATATTTCGACGGGGCGTTTCGAGGCGGCTGTCGTACCCGCAGCTAAGCTTGGTGATGAGTTGGCTCGTGTCGCTCCGGTGGAAATTTTGGTGAGCGATGCGGCTGACGACCTGCCTATGGATTGGACGGAGGGACGCATGTTGACCGTCCGCCCCTCTTGGGCCTTTGGTCGGCAGGCGGCAACCAAGTCGCTTTCCAAACACTTTGGCACACACTCGCTCGAAGGTTTTGGGTTTGGCGACCGTGATGGCCCTGCGCTTCAAGCGGCAGGCGCCGTGCTCGACTATCTGGTTGAGACACAAAAGTCTTCGCTTGCGCATCTCGACCGGTTGTTGCCCTACCGAGTTGGTAGCTGTCTAGAGATTGATGAATCGACTCGCCGGAGTCTGGAAATTTCGCAGACTCTGCGCGACGGGCGGCGCGAGGGTTCGCTGCTGGGAGTGATCGACCGAACCGTTACTTCGATGGGTGCGCGGCTGATTGGCGATTGGTTGGCCAGCCCGCTGACCGATGTTGGGTCAATATCTGCTCGGCTAGATTGCGTCGAAGAGTTCTTTGCCGAACCCGCACTGACCAACGATCTGAGAGAGGGCCTCCGCTCGATTTACGATGTGCAGCGGCTGTTGGCCCGCATTACTGCCGGTAGAGCCTCGCCCCGTGATTTGAGCTTTGTGGCTCGTACCCTGCGTTGCCTTCCAAAGGTGAAAGCCAAATTGGCAGAGCGCAAGGCCGGGCGACTTCAACAATTAGAAACGAGGATCGATCTCTGCGCCGATGTTCGCGGCAAACTGGAAGCGGCGCTCGAAGACGATTGCCCGCTAGTCGTCAGCGAGGGAGGATTCATCCGACCAGGATTCCACAGCGAACTGGACGTGCAACGCGAGCTGATGAAGGGCGGCAAACAATGGATGGCCGAGTATCAGGCCGAGGCGGTTCAGCGGACCGGTATCCCCAGCATCAAGGTCGGTTTCAACAAGGTCTTTGGCTACTACCTTGAGGTCACCCACGCCCATCGAGACAAAGTGCCGGTTGAGTTCATTCGTAAACAGACGTTAAAAAATGCCGAGCGGTATATTACTCCTGAACTCAAGGAGTATGAAGAGAAAGTGCTTGCTGCCGAAGAGCGTGCCCAGGATTTTGAATACGAGATCTTTCTCGAGTTGCGAGCCATGGTGGCTGAGGCGGCTAGCCGACTGTACTCGACGGCTGAGGCGCTAGCCGAGCTGGATGTGCTTGCGTCGCTGGCTGAGTTGGCCCGATCGCGCAATTACGTGCGGCCCAAAGTGATCGACGAGCCGGTGCTTGATATTGCCGATGGGCGTCATCCGGTGCTCGACATCACCGAAGCCGAAGGAACCTTCGTTCCGAATAGCGTTTGCTTCGGTGGGAAGTCCCAGCTTCCGAATCCCGAATCAACATTTTTGCTTGTCACCGGACCGAACATGGCGGGTAAGAGCACCTACATTCGTCAGGTGGCATTGATTGCGTTGATGGGGCAGATCGGCAGTTTCGTTCCGGCACGCGAGGCGACGATTGGCATCGCTGATCGCATTTTTGCTCGCGTAGGGGCCAGCGACGATCTGGCTCGTGGCCAGAGTACGTTTATGGTTGAAATGACCGAGACGGCCCGAATCCTCAACACGGCCACACAACGCAGCCTCGTGATCCTCGACGAGATCGGTCGCGGAACGAGTACCTACGACGGCTTGTCGCTTGCCTGGGCGATCGTCGAGCACCTTCACGAAACGATCGGTTGCCGCACACTGTTTGCTACGCACTACCACGAGCTTACCGAGCTTGAAGATACACTTGCCGGAGTAGCCAATCGAAATGTGGCGGTCAAAGAGTGGGATGGCCAAGTGGTTTTCCTACACCAAATCGTTGCTGGTGCTGCGGATAAGAGCTACGGCATCCATGTTGCCCAGTTGGCAGGCGTCCCCAAGGAAGTCAACGATCGTGCGAAAGAGATTCTGACGCAGCTCGAAGCTACTCATCATGGCGAAAAGAGTGGAACCACTACGAATAAATTGTCACCCGTTCCGCAAAATCATTTTAGCAATAGGCGTCCTCTGCAAATGACGCTTTTTGAAACGATGGATCATCCGTTGTTGGAGAAGATTCGCGCAGTCGATCTCAACGCCATGACGCCGCTTGAAGTGTTGCAACTCGTTAGTAAGTGGCAAGAGCAGCTCTCAAGCGAAACTGCCGGACAGGCTAAGCCGCGCTAGCCCAAGTTCTCTGGCCATCTCGTAGATCAGATTTTTTCCAGAACTACTTTCAAAAAGAATTTTGACAGGATGATCAGGATTCTCTGGATATGGGTTTAGGAGAGTCGAGGCCATAGGGCTGAGGATTGTAGGGACTTTTGCCCAGCCGTACTTCAGGTGATTCAAACGAAAACGTAGTGACGAATGTGACGCTAGTACTACAGTTGCGTTTTGCTATGGGAGTGGGTCTCCGCGGGCTCTGTAGTGACATTTTCTTGCATTGGCTTGGTGGTTTCTTCGCCATCGAGAACAAGCCAGGATTTTACGGTACCCTTTGTCGGTCGGTATTCCGAAAGGAACAAAGGCCCACTGGTAGAATCGCTGACCTTTGGTTCCTGGCCCACAACTGAGCTTCTTCCACTTCCGTTTTGGGATCTCTTGAATGTGCCGGTCGACGCGATCATACCCTCCATAAATGACAGGCCAAAGATACCTAACCAGAGAGAAATCGGCAAACGAAATTGTAGTACTAGCGTCACATTCGACATTCCGAATTCATTTCATTCATACCTCAGCGCCTCGATCGGATCCAACAGGCTTGCTCGACGGGCGGGGTAGTAGCCGAAGAAAATGCCGACTGCTGCGGCAAAGAGCATGGCAACTACGGCTGCTTTGAAGGAGATGATCACCGGCCACTCGGTCCCTTGAGAAAACGAATTGATTGCCATGGTGATGCCGACCGAGGAACCCACCCCTAGCAGCACGCCAATCAGCCCGCCAATCGAAGAGAGCATGACCGACTCGACCAGGAATTGACGCAAGATGTCTTTGCCCCGCGCGCCCACGGCCATGCGGATGCCGATCTCGCGAGTTCGTTCGGTCACCGAAACGAGCATGATATTCATCACTCCCACTCCGCCCACCAACAGCGAAATCCCTGCAATCGCCGCCAACAGCAGGGTCATTGTGCCGGTGATAATCGAGAGCATGTTGGCAATCTCGGTTGTGTTTCGCACCTCGAAGTCGCGGTTCTCGCCCGGGGGAATGCGATGCCGTTCGTAGAGAACGTGGTCGATTTCGTTCTCTGCTTCCCTCATCAGATCGACCGAGCGGGCCGAGGCCATGATGGCATGTACATTGTTGAATCGCGACCCTTGCAGCCGTTTCCGCACGGTCGTGTAGGGCATCAGCAGAACATTGTCTTGGTCTTCGCCCACCATGTTGGCCCCTTTGGCCTGCAAGACTCCGATGACCTGGAAGGGAATGTTCTTCACACGGATTTTTTGCCCGATCGGATTGCGTGTTTGAAACAACTTGGCGACCAACGTCTGGCCAATCACACACGTCTTGGCAGCCGAATGGATATCGCGAGCCGTAAAAAAACCGCCGCTGTGCAATTGCCAATTCCGCACGACAAGAAAGTCTTCTCCCACGCCCCGCATGGTGTCGGGGCTCCAGTTAACATTGCCATAGATTACTTGCCCACTGGTAAAAATCATCGGTGTCGAGGCAATCACCGACGGGCAATTTTCGGCGATCGCACTAGAGTCTTCAGCGGTAAGGGTAGGATGGCCTGACTGGCGAACCCCCCCATGACTACGGCTGCCTGGCAGCACGACAATAACGTTGGTGCCAAACATCTCGAACTGCCCCTGCACGAGGGCGCCGGCACTCTGCCCAACCGAAACCATCGCGGTGACCGCAGCAATGCCGATCACCACACCCAATACCGTTAAGCCGGCACGCATTTTGTTCTTGGCCAAAGCTCGATACGCAATACGCAGGGTTAGCAGGAAATTCATTTTTTCAATTTTTCCCCGGTCACCAACTGGTCACCCTTTTTCAACTCGCCAGAGACCAGTTCCGTACTCTTTGAATCACTCAACCCGGTCTCCACCGACACGGCCCGCAACCACTCGCCCTCGACCAACCAGACATGCCGATGCCGGCGCTTACGGCTTGCCTTGGTCCGCTCGGCAGCCGAATGTTGGACGGCAGGCATCTCTTGGGCGCTGGAATCGTCCTTGCCATCCAAAATATCGTGGTCTTCTTTTCGGACTTGGCTTCGCTTGGGATAGAATCGCAGGGCAGAATTAGGAATCCGGAGGATCCCTTCTTTCTTCTCGGTTTGAAACGAAATGTTGGCCGTCATTCCCGGATAAAGCTTTAGCTCGGGGTTGGCCGCAGCAACGATCACTGGGTAGGTAACCACGTTTTGTGTTGTTGTCGAGCTTTTGCGTATCTGCTCGATCTTGCCCGTGAATAGTTCGTCCGGGTAGGCATCCACGCGGAACTCCACGGGTTGCTCGGATTTCTGGGCCTGTTGGATCAACCCGATATCCGCCTCATCGACCGCTGCGATGACATACATTTTCTTTTCCATGTCGGGAGCCACGATAAACAGCTCAGGCGTCTGAAACTGGGCGGCAAGTGTTTGCCCCTGGTCAATTTTTCGATCAATCACGATGCCGTCTACCGGCGACGTGATATCGGTGTAACCAAGATTCGTCAAAGCGTTTTCTACATCGGCCTCGGCTTGTTCGACAATCGCCTTCGACTGTTTCACCTGAGCTTCAAGCGACAGACGGTTAAAATGAAAGACATCCATCTCCTTAACCGAAATGAATTCTTCGTTTTCATCCTGCAACGCAAGGGCCCGTTTCTCGTCGCGGACAGCTTGGAGAAAAATCGCCTGGGCCCGTTCGACATCAGCCTCGCGGGTAGCGAGCGACGCTCTGGCCCTGGCAAGGGCCGCCTCGGGAAGCTGCGGATCGACGCGGGCCAGCACCTCTCCCTTTTTCACCACCTGATTAAAGTCGGCACACAGTTCGATGATTGGGCCCGAGACGAAGGAACCAACCGAGACCTCTAAAACCGGTTTGATCGTCCCGGTTGAATTGACAACGGAAATGATCTCTCCCTGCGTCACCTCTTCCGTTCGCCAAACGGGCCGGTTTCGCGCGCGCCAACTCTTGGCGATCGGCCCATAGGCAGCCGCTCCCAGACCGCCAAGGATGGCAAGAACCACAGCGATCTTCAGAAGTCTTTTCATCGTAGGCCTGGCAGGCACGGGAGGGGAACGCGACCCGATCCATGATAATCCAAGCCCACCCCCCGCGGTAGCCATGAGAGAGCCCTACGCCCATCGTCTCTGCATACAAGCGTGCGTAAAGCGGTAGCGAAACACCCAGCGCGGCTCTGCCCGCAACCAAATAGGTAGGAATTTCTCGCAAAGGCGCGAAGTCGCAAAAGAAATAAGAAAAAGTGTTGTCTCGCAGAGGCGCAGAGACCGCGGAGAAAACCGAGATGCCATAGATATGCCATCTCGGCAAATAAACTCGTAAAAGCTTGTTTTCTTGACGCAATTTTTTGAAAGAAGAAACCGCTAATCAACGCTGGTAATCGCTAATTTCAAACCTCTGTAGTTTCAAAAACGCATCGGGGGTGGCTGGGGTCAGGTTGTCATATAAACACTGAAACTCCGAGTGAAACATTGCTGACAATCTGCCCCCAGTGCGTTCCATTCTGCCATTGCCACGCCCTGGGGGCAGTTGCCGGTCATGTGTTGCGGAAAAATTTGGGCCTTACTCCGGCAACCTGACCCCAGCCACCCAAGTTTGCCACGATTCAAATTTGGAACTGCTGAACCTATTTTTCGCATTTCGTTCACCTATTAGCGTGTATTAGCGCTGATTAGCGGTTCCCTTTTTTGATTGCGGCCAAAGGCCCCGCTGCGAGAGTCTAAATTTTCAGGTCCGATCATACAAAACTTTTGCTCGTTGCGAAAATTTGAACCGCTAGTAACACGGATCGTCAACGTCCGAATACGCTCAGCGTTTCACTCAGGCCGCTCCAAAGTTAAGCCGGTTTCGTAGGAAGAGCCTACGAGTTGAAACGCTTGGGCGTCGAAGTCGTCGTATCGGCCCTCGGCTGCGCATAGCTCAAAGTCCGCGCCGCCCGTCGCTTCGAAATAGATCAACTCGACGAGATGCGGCCCCGCCTTGTCCAAATCGATGGGGACCAAGGTTGCCGCCTGCGTACGAGTCGGATCATGCTCGCCAACGATCTTGCCATCAATCGAAAGCCGAAAACCATCGTCGCTAACAACGCAGAAGGTCCATACGCCAGGACGAGGGACGGAGACCGTTGCGACCGCCTTGAGAGCAAAGTGGTTGCTATCCTCAACCCCAATGTTGCCGACAACCTCGAAGCCGGGAAACGCCAAATCCCTATCAAAAAATCCCCCCGAACTCGACATGGGGTCGATGAAGTCTAGGAATCGAAAACGCCCCGAGGTCACGCTCTCGCTGGGCAAATCCCCATTTAGCAACTTCACCGCCTCAGAAATATACCGGATTCGTACTCCGTCAGCAGCCTGCACCAGACGAACATCGAACCGAGCTGCCGAGGAACTCGGCGGCAAAAGCTGTTGGTCAGAACCTGGCCATATCAAAAAACCAGCGATAACCAGTAGCGTCCCAAAGATCGCACCGCCAATTGCGGCAACCCAAAACGAGATCGGTCTACGACGAGACAACCTACTGCGAGACCTCCTCGGGGGTTTCAGTTCGACCTGCCTAACCGTATCGGAAAGCAGGGGGGTTAAATCATCCTTCTCTTCCACAAGGCCTTTGGAACGCAACCCTTCTAATTCCTGAACGATTTGTTCCATCGACGGAGGCCGATTGCCGGGAGCTTTGGCCAACATCCGTTGCAACAGCCGATCCATAGGACGGGGCACCTCGTTGCGTACCTGTCTGGCCGAAGGCACCGATTGCTCTCGATGGGCAATCAAGGTTTCAAATGCCGACTTGCTTGCATAGGGTGGGCTGCCGGTGAGCAAGTAGTAAAGCGTACACCCCAATCCATAAATGTCCGCCTGCTCGTCGGCCTCTTTGGCATTGAGCGCCTGCTCTGGGGCCATGTAGTCGAAGGTACCCATCAGCGAGCCGGTGTGCGTCGAGCCATCGTCTTCCACCGCCAACAGCACACGCGCTAGTCCAAGATCCGAAACTTTCACGATCCCGTCTGCCCCGAGCAACAAGTTCGAAGGTTTGACGTCTCGGTGGATCATCCCCTGGGCATGAGCGTAAACCAATCCCCGAGCCGCTTGAAGAATGCAGCTTGTTGCCTCGGCAATTGGCAACGGACCTTGGCGAGCAACCAACGCAGCAAGGTCGCCCCCTTCGACATACTCCATCACCAAAAAATGCTGTCCGTCGTCCTCGCCAGCGTCGGTTGCACGAACGATGTGCAGATGGTCGAGTCCGCCGATCGCAGCCATTTCTCGATCGAATCGGGCAAGCGTGTCGGGTCGCATCAGCGCTTCGGCAGGCAACACCTTAACCGCTACGATGGTCTTCAAACGTGTGTGACGAGCGCGGTACACAACGCCTGTGCCGCCCCGACCAATCTCTTCCAGGAGTTCGTAAGTACCCAAACGGCCCAGTGGTTTACTCGTTGGCGAAACGTCGGGCAGGGGAGAGGGCATCGAAAATTGTCGACCTGCAACCGCTTTCGAGCCTTCGCGACAGGCAAGTTCTTCGGCGTAGCTATCCTCGACGAGCGCTTGTCGCAACGTATCGACGAGCACATCGGTTCGGGTTTCTAGCGACTGCGCCTTCTGCGTACACCGAGAGCAAGTGCCCAAATGTCGCGCGATGGTCTCAAGTTCCACGGTGCTAAGCTTACCCAGCAAAAAACCGGTTAAGACTTCTGGATCGGGGCAGGTATCCGTTTTGGTCGTGACCATCATGTCGACAACTCAATCAGCCCCTCGAATTCTTCGCGCAATCGGCGCAGTACGCGCGACTTGGCCAGATAAACCGCGTTGGTCGATATCTTCAGGTCGGCAGCCACGTCGGCGGCCGGGCGACCTTCTACGGCCGTATTCCAAAACGCCCGCCACGTTGGTTCTTCAAAGTCTTTCCGCATCAGTTCCAGCGCCCGCTTGAGCACTCCACCTTCGCAGTTTCGTGCGTCCGCTTGCTCCGCCGCATCGTCGATCGTTTCAGACACCTTGGCGATATCGGCAAGTCGTCTTACTGCGCTACTGCCACCAGTCGCCTGTGGCTGGCCCACTTGCTGGCGCAGATAGTACTTGACGTGATTGTTGGTCACTCCCCAAAGCCAACCGCGAAACGAATTCACACCCTCTCGGTGTTGAAACCGCATCGTACACTTGGCAATCGACATAAACACATTCTGCGAAACGTCGCGAGAATCTTCGGGCGCCAAGCCCTTGCGTCGACACCAATCGTAAATCAAAGGAAAGTAAAGGTAAGTCAGCCGCTCCCAGGCCTCCGATTCCTGCCCTTGCCAACGCCGAATAAGCGTCCCCGAAGTCGACCCCGGATCGCCTTGCTTACCGATGTTCAGGTTTTCTACACTGCTATTTACCACGGCCCGTACCATTGCCCAGTTGCTTGAAGAATCCATTATCCTTCAAGCATGGAAATGATGCAACTTCGTGGTAAAGCCCCCAGAACAACGGCAACGTCGAAGATCCTGTCATAGCTGCAGGCGGAAGCCGCAGTTTTTTCAGGAGCAGTCGCAGCGAAACACACGGTTCGCTCCCAGTGGGTTTCGCTCTGCTACGGCGAACGCCGCCAACGTCGTGGCAACGCAACACCCGCCATCCCCAACACCAGCAACAACCCAGAGGCCGGCTCGGGAACTGAGGTGTACTCAAGCACCAAGTCGAATACTCCCCCGGAAAGAAAGCCGGGACGTGTCACGGAAACCGACACTTGACCATCCGCAACAAAACCGATGAGATCGGCCAGCGGAATCGTCACCGGTGGAGGCAGCACCCCGCCTCCATCCAAAAAATTGACAGGCAGAATCCAACCGGCCGGATTGCCAGGCGTTTGATAGGTGTTCCCATCCACCAATAACTGCTCCAACCGCTTGTTATTGTTGAACAATTCGCCACCCGGCTTCGCGATCAGCGACAGCGTGGCGTCAGACGCTGCCGGCAGCGCGCCCGTAAAAGTCAGGATGGTCGTACTGCCGACCGACCCCGATTGCGTTTGGCTATAGATGATCGCAGCCGAGGTTTGGCTGGCGACGACCAAGATTGCCGCAAAAGAAAAAAGAACCGGTTTCAACATCATGAGTTCAACTCCAAGTTGGAAATAAGAAAATAAGTGCTACACCACAAGATACTTACTGCTCTGCGGACACCTTTTCTGGCTCCCCCACATACGATTGTGTGTAAAAGCTAAGCAAAGGCTACCAAGTCCAATGAGAATTATTGGCGAAGGTTCAGGCACAGATATCAATGTAATTTCAACATGATCAAGAAACAGATCCGAAGACACTGTTTCTGTCGAGTCATCGACGAAGGCAAGAGTCGTCGTTCCGGAACTTGCCGTAAAAGAGAAGGTAGTTTGTACGAAGGAGAATGGTCCGCCGAGATTGTTGTTTTGTGATGCTAAGGGAATCATTCCAATCCCTACACCATCAAAGATCATCGCATTCACGGACGAGATCGCGGGAACATTTGCCGCTGTCCAAAATGAAACTTCATAGGATGCACCTGCGATAGTGCCGAACGCCTGATTAATTGAAGAACCTGTGGGAGTGGCACCCGCATTAAATGCTACGAACTGATCTCCATCCACGCCAGGAAAATCGGCTCTGTCAAAGAGCGAAACTTGAAAGCTCACGGTTTCAGTGACTACCCAGTTTGTTGGATCAACATCGGTGTAGCCGGTACTAAGAACATCAGGGCTTTCAAAACTAGGATTAAGTAGGAGAGCAGCTTCCACTCTTCCAACTAACGACCCGACTAATACTAATATTGTCGCTAGAAGGCCTACTGTTGTCGTTACTTTCATGAGGACTCATCGTGGAGAATTTGCTATTGGTTGGAAAGCTCCAGCAGAAGCCCGACTCATCAAGAAAAATCTTGCTGCCGGCCTGCTTGCAGGAGTTTGTCGACTTGCGTCCTACACAGAGTCCTTTGCGCAAGCCTGTCAGGAAAATCCTAACTACCTACAGGGAAAGGGTTTGCGACTGCATGGCACACGACTTTCTCTCGTCGTGCCCGTCGTGTCGTTGTGGCAAAACTGACTAGAATGCGAGTTGAATCACGGTTTTTCCTGCCTTAACCGGGGCTAGCGCCCAAGCGGCTAATCCGAAAATTGAAATGCTCTAGCACTACAGTTGCGTTTTACCACGGGAGTGGGTCTCCGCGGGATTTGTAGTGACATTTTCTTGCATTGGCTTGGTGGTTTCTTCGCCATCGAGACCAAGCCAAGCCTTTACGGTACCCTTTGTCGGTCGGTATTCCGAAAGGAACAAAGGCCCACTGGTAGAATCGCTGACCTTTGGTTCCTTGCCCGCAACTGAGCTTCTTCCACTTCCGTTTTGGGATCTCTTGAACGTGCCAGTCGACGCGATCATACCCTCCATAAATGACAGGCCAAAGATACTTAACCAGAGAGAAATCGGCAAACGCAACTGTAGTACTGGAGCCGCTATTTTTTTCCAGGCAAAATCGATCCGGGTTGTTCTAGATTGGGTAACTGGAGGGTCGATGGCGTTTCTATCGTCGAAAGCGGTGTAGGTGGTGGGAGTTGCTCTCTTTGGCGACGGCGGATGGCCTCAAGCCGCTTGAGGGGATCTTCTAGATCGAAAAATTGCTCGGACGGTTGTTCGCCGACCGGATAAACAGGGTGGCCTGGGCTGGGGCGAATTGCTTTTGGGTAATGCTGGTCGCGAGCCACTCGACCTAGCGGGCCAATCGAACCATAGCGTTCTTCGAACAACCGGATGCCATGCGTTTCTAAGATGGTTCCCGTTTCTCTTTCAAGCGAGGCGAGCTCGGTGTTGTATTGGGCAAGCGAAGCGGCTTCGGAACTGACAGAATTTCCCCAATCGGCGATGGCCTGCAAGACATTCAAGTAGATGGTGATGTCGGCAGAATAGCGGCCCATCTGTTGCTCCAAGTTCACGCGGGCAGCCGCGCGGGTTTCGCGAAAGGCAAGGTACTGCTCGTAAAATTGGTCGAGGTTGCGCGTCGTCAGTGCCAAGCGATGCACGGCATTGTGCATCCCCTGATCGAGGTTTGCCCGATCGCGAGCGATCAGCAATTCGCGCTGTCGCAACTGAGCCCTGGATTGCCTAAGCCCGAGCGGGACCGAAAAGTTTACCCCCAGGGTCCAATCGGTGTTACTTCCTAGAGGCGAAGAAACCGACTCGCCGACAGGCATGATTCCTTCCAAGCCGTTCCAGCGATAGAGTGCCACAGCATCGACTCGCGGCAATGCTAGATTGCGGGCCTGGAGCAACTGCTGCTGGTCGGCTTCGAGGATTAGTTTCAGCTCGATCAGGTCGGGCCGATATTGCTCGGCCAATGCAAGTGCTTCGTGCCAATCGACTGGGAGACGTTCTTTGGTGGGGGGGGTAATTGGGGTGACCCTCATCGGATCGTACGGGGGCAGCCCTAGCAGGTTGCGCAAAGCGGCCTCGCGTTGCAGCACGTTCGCCTCGGCAGTCACCAAGCTGGCCTTAAAGTTCGCCAGGGCCAGACGGGTTTGGGCCACGTCCGCCCCACTAAGCATATTGAACCTTCGCTTGGCCGAGGTCATCTCGAACGCCCACTGGGTCTGCTCGACCTGCTGTCTGCGGGTCCACAGCTCGGTGCGTGCCAGAACCAATGCCCAATAGGCCTGGATCGCGCCATGGACCATATCCTGGACGCTCCCTTTGAATTGGAAGTAGGAACGTTCGGTGTCGATTCGTGCCAGAACAATGGGCACCCGATTGACGGCCCATCCTCCACCTTGAAGCAATGGCTGCGTAAAGCTCAGGTCGATCGAAGATCCGTAGCGAGGGTTGAGAGGAAAAAGACCCGGCTGAAAGCGATTATTGTTTTCGTCGTACCCGAGGGCCAGTTGCCCACCGCTCAATAACGTTTTGGAAAGCTCGAAATCAAGAGCATAGTTGTCGGTTCGCAACCCGTCGATTCGGGTGTGCAGGGGGACGCCCGGCGGATCGCCAGGGCCTTCGAAGAGTGTTGTATTGGCCGATTCAAATCGGTTCCAACCGTTATTAACATTTAAGACCGGGTCGAAACGGGCCTTCTGGCTTTCGATTGCCGTACCGGTAATCGGTGCGTCGTAAATAGTTCGACCGCTACTGACTGCCGTCACTCCCGCCAACACTCGGACCACCTCGGCGTTGATAAGCGCCTGGTAGATTGCCTCGTCGAGCGACAGATTCAGTGGCGGGGCATCGAACCGGGGATGGGTGACCGTGGGAGGCGCTTCGCTGAGGGGCAGGGGGATGTGAGAAAGTTCGGACGGATCGCGCACCGTGGTAGACCGCTGTTCCGGATACCAGAGCGGAAAGGGCAGCTCGGCCCGAGCTTGGCGCAGCCACACGCTTGTCAGGAGTACGAGCGCAATCCCCCCGATCGCCGTGAAGCCGCCAGATCCATTCCGCATGAAGCCCATGGCTCAATGGATCGACAAATCAGGGCCGGTTATACCACGATTTCGCTTTCTACTGGATCAGCTTGCCACGACTATTCCGGTTAGGCCGGTTGCGCGGAATACACGATTCGTTTAGACATTCGCTCAATGCGGGGTAGTGCAAATTGCTCGAAGCAAGTATCGATTGTTCACTTTGAGTTAATAGGATCTCCCTGAGAGGGCAGAGCTACGGCTTTCCAGTTTTTCCAGTTTCCTCCGCTGTCTCTGCGAGACAATCCCTTTTGAATGGTTATGCATCGCCCTTCCGCGGTTCGGTCAAAAACCTCATGATCGCTTCGAGGGGCCCTCGGTCGAATCGACTTCGCCACAGTTGAGCGAACACCATACCTGCAACACAAAACGCTGCCGAAGCCAACAAAGCAAACGGCAGCGTCTGGTTTTCTAAACACCCTATGGCTTCAAGTGTTCCCATACCGACTAACACATGTGCCACATAGAGCGTAAGGGCGAGTTGTCCTGTTGCCAGGAAGGGACGAAGCCAGACCGCATCTCCGTATCGCTGGCCTAGCGAAACCGAAGCAGCGATTATGGCACAGGCAGTTCCAGCCCCCGCCAGCATGTAAAGCGGCATCGGTGGCATCGGCCCAGTTCCAAAAATGGCAACAATATCTTCTTGGTCTGCAAGACTGGCTCCGGACGAAAGAGTACGGACGACAAGCCAGCTCACTCCTTCGGCAGCAATCGCTACGCTCGCTCCCAACGCGAGAACACGCCGGCGAAGGACGGGGTCGCTCATGTCTTGTCGTCCGAGTATCATCCCCACCAACAAGAACGCGAGCCAGGGCACAACCGGATGAAACCCATTAAAAAACAGATGGCGAATCATTCCAGACATACTCCAAAAGTCGCCATACTCCAGCGTTTCCCAGTTCCATCCTTGGCTGTAGTCCAACGCAAATATCATCACGACAAACGCCAGCACAAGCACCCCGATGAAGGTCCAGAGCCAGCGTGTGGGGGCGGCCAGCATATAGGCAGCCACAGCAATATAAACCCCATAGAAGTGGAGAATGTCAGCAGGCCAGATCGGCGTATAGAGCAGACCAACAACGAAGAGAAAAAACGCGCGTTTTAACAACGTGTGTCGATCCTTCCTGAGCTGGTCGCTATCCCCTGAGGTGCGTGCCTTTCGTGAAAGCAACGAGAGTCCAACCCCAGCAAGAACCACGAAGGTGGCAGCCGCTCGTCCGCTGAGCAGCCCGACTAGGCTTACTAGCCAAGCCGGGCCATTCTCATCGGCGCCCATCACAATCTTGAAATTAACCACAACCATCCCAAAGATGGCAAGCGCCCGGGCGAAGTCGTAGCCAACGATTCGTTTTTCCACAAATAGAGACTCCGTTCTTTCCTACAAAACACCCGCTGGAACTGGCGGGTGCGAGTGCAGCGCTTGCAAAGCTTGTTCAAAGTCGGTCGTATCCTCGATCACCAGCCCGTCACGCAGTACGATCGTTCGTTTGGCGTTTCTTGCTACGTCTTGGTCGTGAGTGACCAGGATGACAGTAATTTCCTGCTCCTGGTTAAGCTGCTGGAATAGCTCGATCACCTCGGCGCTGGTTCGCGTATCAAGATTACCCGTTGGCTCGTCCGCCATCAGGATCGCAGGTTGATTGATCAGGGCGCGTGCGATCGCCACCCGCTGCTGCTGACCGCCAGAAAGTTGGCTCGTGTGATGATCGAGCCGATCGCCCAGGCCGATTTGCTCCAAAAGCTCGGTTGCCTGTTGGTGACGCTGACGGGCGGAGATGTGTTTGGAGTAGAGCAACGGCAGCTCCACATTCTCCAAGGCCGAGGTGCGATTCAGCAGATTGAAATTCTGAAAAACGTAGCCGATCTGTCGGTTGCGAATATGGGCCCGCTCGTCGTTCGACATGTCGACGATTTCTTCGCCATCGAGAAGATAACTACCCGCAGTCGGCCGATCGAGACAGCCGAGCGTATTCATCAGCGTCGACTTGCCTGACCCCGAAGGACCAATCAGAGCAACATACTCGCCTCGCTCGATCGTAAGCGTTATCGGTCGAAGAGCTTCGACTTTCACTTCTCCCAGGTCATACACCTTCGTGATACCACGAAGCTGAATCAACGGCCCACCAGAATCTGGAGAAGCCTCCGGAGCATCGCTTGCCGATTTCGATCGTGAGAGATTCATGCAGCTATCGTAACATCCCCGAATCGGAGGGCCAAGGTAATTGGTTTTTCTTGACGACGAAGCCCCAAACGGCGATCTGGTATAGTCGGGTTTCCCTGGACATCAGCCATACTGGCAGGGTTCTGCCCCACAATCCCAGGCAAGTTGAGCATCAGCTAGGCAATTATTCACTAGCCGTAAAACGTGGGGAGCACCTATAATGTCAACAGCGACTTCCGAGTGCCGGTCCTTGCTCTGACCAATTCCTGTTATTGACGTGTGCATCAGAAACTTTACTTGGTCCAAGCATTCACTCGCAAAATCCGGCACTCCCGTTGGTCGGCCTGTCGTTTTCCTAGCGCATACCTCAATAGGGCAAGCATACGATGAATGTTCAGATACCCTCCGACTTTAGCCCTGCCGTTCAGAAACTCATTTCGGAGGGGCGATTTCGCAACGAGGGCGAGATTGTGGCTGAGGGTATCAAGTTGGTGCTCATGAGAGAACAATTGGCAAGGGATGTGCAAGCAGGTCTCGACGACCTGGATGCAGGGAATCGTATTGCCGCAGACGATGTCTACGCGAAAGCACGAAAACAAATCAAGGCCATCGAAGACGGGCAGGTTCTATAACAAATGCCCAAGGTTCACTACTCGACTTTGGCCGCTGACGATCTACTGGATCATGCCAAATACATCGCACAAGACAAGCCCGATGCAGCGTATCGTTGGATCGAGAAGGTCGAGTCGACCTGCGAATTGCTGGCCGAAAATCCGGAGATGGGTGAACGGCGACAAACGCGGGGGTTTGGGCAGTGTCGAAGTTTCACCTCAGGCAACTATGTAATATTCTTCCGTTCCGTCTCAGATGGCGTTGAGATCGTTCGCATAGTTCGTGCAGAGCGTGACATCGACAGCCTGTAACGTCAGGTTGAACCAATGATAGCCTACCCCTCGCGTTTCTTAGCACGTTTCGATGCAATGAATCGTCGGACGAGTTCGTCGACGATTACGCCGGATAGAATCACCGCTCCGATGATGGCGAACTCGATATTTTGGTAGTTGGGATGCACCAGGTTAATCGAGTTGCTCAGCACCACCATCACGGCTGAGCCAATGACCACGCCTAGGATGCTTCCCTCGCCGCCCCGCAACGAGCAGCCCCCTAGCACGGCTGCGGCGATGGCATAGAGTTCATAAAAATTGCCAAAGTCGCTCGGCTGGGCGGCATTGATATCGAGCACAAACAACATACCACCAAGCCCGGCTAGCGACGAGCAAATGACATAGGCCAGCAGCACCATGCGGTCGGTATTGATTCCGCTATAGCGGGCCGCTTCGGGATTGTTGCCCAATGCCAGTAGGTAACGGCCGTAGATTGTTTTATTCAAAAACACAGCCGCGACAATCGCCAAGATAATCAGAGCGAGAGTTGTGGAGGGCAAATGAAAGACTCCCTCGGTATCGCCAAATACGGGCAATCGATCGGTGGCAATCTTCCGAAGCCCTTTGAACCCGAGGCCAAACCCTTGCGACTGGTCGTTGGTGATCCCCCGGGCAATGCCCCGGTAGAGCAGCAGTCCGCACAACGTAACAACAAACGGCTGCAGTCGCATCTTGGTAACGAGCAAGCCATGGATCAGGCCGATCACTACCGACATCCCAAGCACAAACGCAACCGCAGCAGGCACCGACCAATCGTGTTTGGTGAGCAGAAACGGCAGCAGTATGCCAACCAAACAGACCAGCGATCCGATCGAGAGATCGATGCCCCCGGTGATGATAACAAACGCCGCCCCGATGCTGAGAATGCCAAACAACGCGGTTCGATGAACCAGGTTCTCGACATTGCCAACCAACAAAAACCGATCGCTCGAAGCAGCCGTGTAGAGACAGATGATGACAAGCAAACCCAGGATGCCATAAATCTTGCCGCCGGCGCGTAGCATCGCAACCAAGCGATCGATCGACGAAGTTGTTTTGTTTTCATCACTCACTGCGACTCAATCCTTTCGCCGTCTTCTTCCGACGTCTCGTTCTCATCATCACCACCATCACCTTCCGTAGGCTCAGTAGCATACAAAACATCCAGCCGAAGGTCGCCCGTGTCAGTTCCCAAAACATCTTCTTCCCCCGGTGCTACTCCGTCATCATCAATGCCATTATAACCGACGCTGTAGAGCAGATATCCCTCGTCCGTCTGACGATATCGTAGCAGACCGCCCTCCGGATCAAACGGGTCGACCGGGATTTCAGCTAGGTATTTGGGAACCATTTTGCTGAGCGACTCGGGGAAACTGCCGTGAGTGACCCGCCAAGCCTGAATCGCTAGTTCGACACGCAGCAAACGTATCTGGGCGCGCTCGCGGCGAGTGGAATTACAAAATACCTCCACATTGAAGAAAGAGTCTCCATAGACTGCTACTCCCAGAATATCTACAAAATGACCATGCCATCCCTTTGCATGTTGTCTCCAAATTCGATTGCGTAGAACAAAATCGTCATCGTTTTCACATTGACTTTCCAATTCAGTCAATGCCGCGACTAATTCAGTACACGTTGTTTCCGAAATTCGATTTCGTTGATTAAATAATGCATACCTGCCCATCCCAGAGATCGCGGACCCAACATGAGCATCAACAATTAGCCCCCCACGACGTAAAGCATATCCAAGTTTTATCACATCCAGATAATTTCTTACTGCGTCTTCAAACCGTTCTTCGATCTGAGCAAGCCAGCCACGGCCAGCTATTGCTCGGGCCAATGCTCGACGAGAAGTGATAGTATCTATTTCAGCGTTTGTATCGGCTTTATAGTCGACGGGGATTTGTACATCCTCGGCCAGTCCAACCTGCACTTGCTCGTATGCCCACTCCATTGTTTTGACGGTTGCAGCAAGTTCTTTGGTAGGTGTTGTATAGTAGTCATACATTAAGTTATTGAATTTCGAATTTGCAGCCATTTTACATGCAACAACTAGGGCGTCGTAACCGTTTGGATCGGGCAAGTCCGTTTGTGGTATCGGCAGCGGTGTCATCAGTTGGTAGTAAACGAAGGCCGGAGGAATCAGCAGTACACTGGCTAGCAAGAGCAGTGAGTAGCCCGTAGTAATACGTTTCAAGCGTGGCACCATGCAAGTTGCGATTGGATCTGTCACCACGAACCTGAACAATAGCAAAAAAATGCCACAAAAAATTCCAATGATACTAATTGTGATGGGTATCCAGACTGCGATCGGATCGCTATCGGAATATCCTCCATAGATTCCTTTGGACCACACAGAACCCGGGGCAGGAGGAGGCCACGGGTAGTATACGGCGGACAGCACAAACCAATCGCCCCACACCAACGGCAGCGAAATACTCAGCGCCAGAATAAATCCCACCACCACACGCAGCCACCAGCGAACTAGTCGACCGTGCACAATCCATAGACCCAATAGTGTCGCCAAGCCGGAGATCGCGCCAATCAGAACAACGCTTTGCCATGCGCGAAAGTTTAGCGCCGGCAAACGAGTGGCCACAGCCGCGGCGATGGCAACATACACGGTCACCAGTAGCAAGGTGGCAAGCGAAAATTGTGTCCGTGGCGACGAACGATCTTCGGCTTCTTTCCGCTGCCGCCACCAGCGTGTGCATTGCACGCCCGCCGCGACGACCGCCCCTTGCAACACAAACGCAACGAACGGTTCATACGCCGGGATCAACAGCAGCAGCGCAAGCACCGCCACAAACACGCCAGTCCGCAAAAACCAATGCTTCGGCGAAGTTGCCGCCCAAGCAGCCAATAAGCCAACGCACACAAGCGACGTAGTCAAAAGAATGGCAAGGGTTTGGAGCATTTGCGATTGGTTTTACTCAGAAAAAAATTAGCCACCGATGAACGCAGATAAACACGGATGTTGTTTGATTATCTGCGTCCATCCGTGTTCATCTGTGGCTCAAACTGTTTGCGCGATCCCCGTAGCTAACTGCATGACGGCATCCTCGGTGAGTTCTTCTCGGGCGAGTTCGCCTGTGATTTTTCCTTCGTGCATTACCAAAGCACGGTCAGACAAGCCAAGAATCTCTTCCATTTCGCTGGAGACAAAGAGAATGCCTACGCCACGCCCGGCCAGCTCGTGCATCAGTTTGTAGATTTCTTCTTTGGCCCCCACGTCGATGCCTCGCGTCGGTTCGTCGAGCAGCAACAGTTTAGGCTCGGTCGCCAGCCATTTGCCAAGCACAACTTTCTGTTGGTTGCCGCCGGAGAGATATCGCACCACTTGCGCGGCGGTCGGTGTCTTAATCCGCAAGGTTTTGATCATTTCGTCGCAGATGCGATTCTCTGCGCCACGATTCAGGAATCCGGCCCTTGCGTTTCGTCGCAATGTTGGGAGCGAGATATTCTGTTTCACACTCATGGCCAGCACCAGACCTGCTAGCCGACGATCCTCGGGCGCAAGGACAATCCCCGCCTCGATGGCCTCTTTGGCAGTACGCGGCGGTTGGCTCAAACTGGCCATCGTCATCGAACCACCCACCGCTGGGGTTACCCCAAACAACGTGGTGAGCAACTCCGACCGCCCGGCACCCACCAAACCGGCGACGCCAATAATTTCGCCCGACCGGACGGCAAAGCTAAGTTCCTGTTCCGGATTGGCTGGCGTTCGCAACTGTTCGACCGCCAAGACCTCTTCGCCCGTCTGGTGTGCCACGCGTTGGTAAAACCTTGACACATCTCGACCGACCATCATCGAGACCATGGCGTCGTGTTCGATCTCTTCGCGAGCAAGCTGTCCAACGTATTTGCCATCGCGCAAGACAATTGCCCGGTCGGCCAATTCTTCGATTTCCGCCAACCGATGCGAGATATAGATGATGCTCACGCCACGACTGCTGAGATCTTTTACG
>JAADGV010000071.1 GCA_013152205.1 Planctomycetota bacterium | reverse complement strand
AAAACAGCCGTGCTGGACGAGGCCTTAGTCCAGTCCGTCTGCGCCGCCCCCTACATCAATCGCGCTACTTCAGATTAGAATGCGTATTAGTAATCGCCTCCGCGTTGGCCGTGGCGGCAACACGGGTACATTGACCATCACTGGTGGTACATTAAGTGTTCCCAATACTTTCTCAACTTTCGGTGACACGGGCACTGCAATCGTAAGTGTGAGTGGTGGCACACTCAATGTTGACCGCCTTACCGTGGGGCAGCAAATAGGCGACACAGCTTCAGTGGACCTGACCGGTGGAACGGTCAATATTAGCCCCACCGACGCTAGCCCTTCCTCAGTCTCTGGTGCTCTTGTACTGGGCGATGGTACTATGACGATTGACATCAGTGGATCTGCCACGCTTAATGTGGAAGCATTGATCATGGGCATCAATGAAACTCCTCTGACTGGTGGCCTCGGTGGCTTCGGAGTTATCACCATCGACGACGGGGGTACGCTGAATCTTACCGGCTCTACGATAGCGAGTCCTCTTCCGATTATCTCTTTTGAATCGATTCCCCTCGCTGGCAGTGACTGGTTAGGTGGTAGCATCGCCATGGAAGGTGGCCTTTGGACTCTTGCTGGCGACCAAGTGTCATTCATCAACGGTGCCATCGGGGATGGTTATGTCACTCACACTAGTGTCGGAGGCTCGTCCCTCCTTCCTGTTTATTCGGCAGGAACCGATACTACGACTGTAACCATCGTTCCTGAGCCGAGCACTTGCTTGCTGGCTGGATTGGCCGGATTGGCAATGGTAGGTTTCCGTCGTCGTCAAAAGTAGAGTTGACGTCGTAAAAGTTTTTGTTCAACACAGCCGGTTCCTCAGGATGGGGGGCCGGCTGTTGTTTTTTGGGGACCGTTGTTCGCGAGGCCAAATGCGGGGGAAACCCTAGCGCGACCTTTGGCCGCAAACAAAAAGGGGAACCGCTAATCAGCGATAATGGGTGAAAGAGATACGGAAAACAGACCTGCGATTAGCGACTATCAGCGTTGATTAGCGGTTTCTTCCTTCAAAAAATTGTGGCAAGAAAACAAGCTTTTACGGGTTTGTATTGCAGTGGCCAAGCAAGATGCTGGTTTGGAAGCCGTAGGGTATCGAGGGGCAGACCATCGATTGATGGTACCAGCGCATGACGTTGACGTGATTCGACATGCTGAGGTCGAGGATGCCCAGCACGGGGTAGGTTCCTTCGACGGCGTAGCTCCGCACCCCTGGATATTCGGCAGGCGCGCCGAAACCGCTGATGCCTGGGGCCCAATAGTTTTCGACCGAACAGGCATAATGTGCTGCGGCTAGGTTTTCGAACAACTCGCGATGAAACATCCTGGGCGGGTCGAGAAATGTTTGCTGTGCCATAGGGCCTCGATCGCGAAGGCAAATGGCAGCCTGCGCAGCAACGACGGTGCCTAAACTATGAGAAATAATTTGCGTACGAGTGGGATCGATTCCTCGGGCGCGGAGTGCGGCAGCCATCATGAGGCCCTGTTCTCGACCAATGCAAATCGCCTCGCTGGGTATGGGAGGGACTCGAACCGCATTCCAGTCCCAACTGAGAATGTTGTAGGTGTCTCCGCATCGGTACTTGATTGCCTCTGCCCCGGCTGACCCCAGTGAGAGCTGAATGAGATTTGGCAACGGGTTCCAGCCGTGAGTGATGACGATGGTTGGCTTGGTGGGGTCGATTGCGTCGCTAGGGTGAACGCCACAGGAGTAATTCAGCAGTGCCCCTTTGAGCCCGGTGCCTCCCGTCTTGAGGACGGGCGTATGGAGCCCACAGCCTGCCGATATGCAGCAGGCGAGTAGTCCTAGAATCGCATTGCGTCGCGCGTAGACCATTTGCAGCTTGCGGGAAGTTTTTTGTTTATGGGGGTTGTGACCAATGGGGTGGGGCTCCGGCGACTCGTAGAGTCGCGGCTATTGGTCGTAGAGTCGCGGGGTTATTCGACTCGTGTTTAGCTAGCACTTATATGCTCATCGGCAGGATTGTGGGAGCGTCTGAAAGCTAGGCCTGTGGGCACGCATCTTCGGCAGCAGGAGAAAACTTTGCCTTATCGCTTGACAAGAACTCGCTGTACTAATACAACTAGTACAGCGAGGGAATCATGCAGTTTCAATGCGATACCACAAGTCGAAAGCCCATCTATCGGCAATTGATCGATCAAGTCCGCCGAGGGATTGCCCGTGGGCAATTGCAGCCGGGCGATCGGCTGCCTTCGGTGCGGCAATTGTCGCGCGATTTGGTCGTCAATCCCAACACGGTTGCCCGTGCTTATACCGAGCTAGAGCGAGAAGGTACGCTGCTCACCCAGCAAGGTCGCGGGGTGTTTGTGGCCGAGCCTGGTAACGATCTCACCAAGAAGGCACGGCGAAAACAGCTTAGCGAAAAGCTTGACCTGCTGTTTGTCGAAGCTGTGCATCTCGGCTTTTCTGCCGGCGAACTGTTGACCATGGTGCAAGACCGCATCGGGCAATTTGCATTTGTAACCGAGGAGAAGGACGCGCCATGACCGACGTAATCCGCACTTTTCGATTGACCAAGCACTACGACACGCGTCGGGTGGTCGACTGCTTGAACCTGCAAGTTCAACGGGGACAGGTCTACGGTTTTCTTGGTCGCAATGGAGCAGGAAAGTCGACGACCATCAAAATGCTGATGGGAATGGTTCAGCCCGACAGTGGCGAAGTGGAGCTACTGGGCGAGAAGGTCTCGGCGATGTGTCCGAAGACGCGGGAGCGTATCGCGTATATTGCCGAGGGCCATCCGCTGTACAACTGGATGACGATCGGCGAGGCGGTTCGGTTTACGCGGGCGTTTTATAGCAATTGGAACCATACGCTGGTCGAGCAGATTCTCGATCACTTTGAACTGTCAAGAAAACAAAAGCTGCGGCGGCTTTCCAATGGTCAACGGGCACAGGTGTCGCTTGCGTTGGCGGTGGCGCCCGAGCCTGAGCTATTGATCCTCGACGATCCGACGTTGGGTTTGGATACGGTGGTACGGCGAGATTTTCTGGAGTCGCTGATTCAGATCATCCATCGTAAAGGCCGAACGATTTTGTTTAGCTCTCATATCTTGGGCGATGTCGAGCGCGTGGCCGATCGGATTGGCATCATGGTCGACGGGGTGTTGAGGGTGGATTGTCCGACCGATCATTTTCGTGAGTCGGTCAAAAAGTTGGTGTTGGATTTCCCCGGTCCTGCTCCCGAGGCGGTCGATTGCCCCGGGCTGGTGAACTCGTGGAACTTGGGTTCGCAGTTGGAATTGATCTTGGTGGGCTACGACGAGGCCCAGCGGACGGCGGTCGAAGCTTTGCAGCCGCGAAGTATTGAAATCATTGATTTGAATCTGGAAGAGGCGTTTATCGAATACACCCGTGGCCGCAAGCGTTCGCTGCCGCTGTTTGCAATGGAGGAGAGCCGTCATGATCAAAGCATTGGCGATCAAGGAATTGCGTGAGTCGGCTGGGCTGATGGCTTTGGCCTCGCTGGGGATGGTTTGGGCCCTTGCGGGACTGATGGGGGTTAATCCGCTGCGTTACCTGTCAGGAGGATATGTTGCTCCGGATCAGTCGATCGCGTTTGTTAATGACAGTTTCGCGACTTGGGCCTCAGTTTTAGTGGGGGGCTTGGCGGTTGCCCTGGGGCTGAAACAGTCGGCCTGGGAGCGTGGGCGAGACACCTATTATTTTTTGCTGTGGCGACCTGTCTCGCGCCGAGTGGTTTTTGGGACGAAAATCATCGTCGGAGTATTTCTGGTTGTTGCCCTCTTAGCGGTTGCTATTGGCATTTACGGCTGGTGGGCGTCGATACCGGGTAAAAAACCGGCCCCGTTCGAGTGGTCGATGACATTCAGTGCTTGGAAACTGGCGCTGGCGCTCCCACTGATTTACCTGGGGGCATTCCTCAGCGGACTGAGGCCTGGGCGGTGGTTTGGGACGCGACTCATCCCGTTGGCAGGCGTTTTCGTTTGGGTCTTTTTCGCAAGCGCCGTCCCGTACATTTGGTTGTTCATCCCCATGTTGGTGCTGGGATACTTTGGCGTTCTCGTAGCAATTTCTTACTTTGTCGAGACCAGTGATTTTTAGCCTTGGAGTTCTTCGGGAGTGCTAGTAATTCGAAGTAAAAAAAGAATAACCACAGCTGGGCCTTTGGCTGCAAATAGAAAAGGAACCGCTAATCAGCGCTAATACACGCTAATGATGAGGAGGAAGGCTGGCTCTGGAGGAGCTAGGTTGTGTAGCCAGGGACGTCAGTCCCTGGAATTCAGCTATGCGACCAGGAAAGCCCCGGCAGGGGCGACGTCGAGCAATAGGCAAACTGCTGTCGCCCCCGGCGGGGCTATGAAACACGAACGAAACACGTTCCAGGGGCTGTCGCCCCTGGCTACATGCCATTACCCCCTTCGGGGCAAATCAGAATTCAATTTTCTTGAAATCAGAAAACTACCCACTAAACGTCCTGAAGAACCAAATTTTGGAGGCCCTATGTTCGGTAGAATAGTTACTCGCAAGTGGATCTCCGTGCTTGTGCTGACGCTCGGGTTGGGTGCGGCCTGGAGTGTTGGTGTTGCTTTGATTGGTGCGATCGGTATGTCGCTGATGCCCTCGGCCGTGCCCGGAGATTTTGAGGATATTATCGTAGCAGCAGACGGTACCCCGCTTATTAAAACTCGTGTCGGAGGCAACTGGAATAACACCAAGCTACGTACGCTTGATGGCGAAGCGGTCGAGCAGGAAGGCTACAATTGGCTCGGACAAGCTTCTATTCGCAAGCCGTATCAGAAGCCGCGATGGTTTGAGTCGCCAATTACCTGGCGTGAACGAATAGCCGGGGTTAATGATGAGCAGAAACCACCCATGTCGTGGGTTGCGATTCGCGACGGCGAGCGCCCAGGACATGCCTATTTTGCTGGTTACGACCCGATCTCGAAACGGAGGATTGGCTACTTGGGACGCGCTGGTTTTCGCCCATCGATCCCTGCGCGAGACGAATGGTTTGATATGGGAAATTCTACTTTGAGTTGGCAACATCAACCGATCGCATCTCGAAACAGTGTGCAATACGGTGGACTTGGTTATTTATACGGACGAGGGACATCGACCGACAAGAACCGGTTAGCGTGGGGCCTTTGCTTTATGATCGATGGCAGAGAAATACAGGAACTTGATTTAGCCAATCGGCGAGTTCGCACGCTAACTAGTCTTGATGGCCTGCGATCGCTAGGCATTGTGTCTCAGCCATTGCCATCAATTGACGAGGACGCGGAAGCAAAACCGGCGACCCTGCCGGGAGACGAGAACGCTGATTCGCTCAAGGCCCAGTCGCCTTTCCGATTGGCCTCGATGCAGGTTTGGTCTCTCGTTGCGAGTCCAGGAATAGATGCCAAGCATAAAACTGCCGATCGGATTCTTGCGTGCTGTGACGACCGACTGGTAGTGATCAATCCCTTCGACAATTCGCAACAAGCGTTTTCGCTGCCCGAGCAACTTAGGGAGAGTCGTTTTTCTGCTTACTCGATGGCTGAAGATCAGTTGTTGCTGACCGTTGAGCGAGGCAAATGGGAGTCTGGGCGTATTTTTGACCTGCTTTGGATTGATACCGAGGGAAAAGTTGTTCAGGAAAAAAACTTACGGCTGTTGGGCGGACGATCCACCGAGACCCCAATGCTCGCGACGGTCGGTGTAAGCATCGTCGCTCCGTCGTTGTTACCTTGGCTAGTAGGCGTTTTTGGCGTGATGCCGGTGGCTGGGATGAATATCCACCAAGCGGAAAGCTTAGGCGCAGCTTTGGGAGAAATTTTACCCCTCTGCTGGCCAGTGCTGGTACTGCTGCTGGGCTTGTCGGTCATCTTCGCTCGGCTGACCTACAAGTGGCAACAAAAGTATTGCCGCGAGAATACGGTGCTGTGGTGTGTGACGGTCTTTCTGTTTACGTGGCCGGCGCTGATGGCCTATTGGGTGATGCACCGTCGACCGATGATGGAAGCGTGTGGCGAGTGCTCGGCCGAGGTGCCGCGAGATCGGGATGCTTGTGCTCGGTGTGAGACGGAGTTTGCTGAGCCTGGGCGGCTGGGGACTGAGGTTTTTGCGTAACGGGCGGTTGCCGTGGACCGCGTGGCGGTCCGGCTGGGGGGGGCTGAAAAGCTGGTTTGCTTTGGAGGTGGGGTTTTGGGTATAATTCCCTTCCTCTACAAAATTTCATTCCGACAAACCGGTTTTTTGGCGAAAGGATTCTACCCATGCCTGCTTGCTCTTTCCGCAAGATCATTGCTGTCAGCGGGGTTATAGTGCTGTTGTTGCCCGCCCTGGCTGATGCCCAAATTGTGAGCCGCTCGGCAGATGGGGGCTTGCACGTAAGGGCCCCGTTTGTGAGCATCGACGTTCCGCCACTTGATATGCTAGCAGCGCGTGGACCCGTGGGTGGACGAAGGTTCTTCGGCCGTCGTCGGCCTGCTACCCCTGCGCCGCGAACGAACCGGCAACCGCAGCAGGGCCAACAAGCGACTCCGGGGGTTCCGGAATTAGCTCCGCCGGCAGCGCGTGTTGCCGCAGCAGGTGCGCCGACGCTAGCAGCGCCAGGAGCGCGGGCTATCGTTGAAAAAGAAAAATCGCTGCCCACCCCAGAAAAATTGGCGGCGATGGATGTTGCTGCGTTGGAAGCCACTTTGCGAGATGTTTCTGGCCAATTGCACACTCAACTTTCAAGTCTACAGACAGCGGCCGGTTGGCAGCGGCACTTAAAGATTCCTACCGTGGTTCTTCAGGCCCCAATGCAAAACGCCGAGGCGTTGAAGAAGACGTTGGCAAAGTTTGATGCAGTGGCTGGGAATCCCCAGTATGCCAAACTTGCAGGGATGCCCAGCTTTATTGCGACGGGTGCTACGCTCCGCCGGCTTGGTGCGATCTCGACTGGCGATCAGACAACCGCTAGTACGGCACCAAAGCAGAAACAAGCGGTTGTAGCCGAAGAGATATTGCCGACCCCGGCGGAACCTACGCAACCAGACGCCACACGAGGCGAGCGTTCGATTTTGAAACGGGCGTCGCGCTGATATTTGGTGTTAATTTGAAAAAGCAGCCAGCGCTGCGAGGGTGGATTGATGACGAAGCTCAATACGATACGAGTGTCTGTCGTTGGAGCCATTTTGGTTTTAATCGGAGGGGTTGTTATTGTGTCGAATTCTCCGTTCTCGCTGAGAGCAGAAGATAGCAGCGCAGAGGATCGAGTGCAAAAGCCAAGCGTCGAGTTGGAAACCAGCACGTTCGGCGGTGGCTGCTTCTGGTGTACCGAAGCCGTGTATCGCGAGTTGAAAGGGGTGCGTTCGGTCGTTTCGGGCTATAGCGGGGGTAAAAAAGACAACCCGACCTATGAAGAGGTGTGCAGCGGCCTTACCGGTCATGCCGAGGTCATCCAAGTGAAGTTCGATCCGCAGCAGATTTCGCTGGCCGAGATTTTAGAGGTTTTTTGGAAGACCCACGACCCCACGACCTTGAATCGCCAGGGCGCTGATGTGGGAACGCAATATCGCTCGGTGGTTTTTTATCATTCGCCCGAGCAGAAGCAACAAGCGGAGGAACTAAAAAAACAACTGGGTGAGTCGGGGGCTTTTTCGGCCCCGATCGTGACTGAGATCAGCCCGCTCACCAAGTTTTTTCCTGCGGAAGACTACCACCAAAAATATTTTGCGAGGAATGGTGGGCAGCCGTATTGTCAGGCAGTGATCGAACCGAAGATGGAGAAATTCCGCAAGGTATTCGCCGACAAGCTTGGCAAGCCGGCGGAGGTGAGGCCGGCCCCCGATGAATCGTCGCTTGCCGAGGATACGGATTGGAGCCAGGTCGATTGGCAAAAACGCCTTACGCCAGAGCAGTATCACGTCACGCGAAAAGAAGGGACTGAACGCCCGTTTAAGAATGCGTACTGGGACAATAAAAAGGACGGGGTCTATCGGTGTGTTTGCTGTGGCCTGCCCCTGTTCGACTCTGCGGCCAAGTATAAGTCGGGCACAGGTTGGCCTAGTTTTTTTCAGCCAGTGGACAAAAAGAGTGTCGAGGAGGTTGAGGATCGTCGATTGTTTTCGGTACGGACCGAGATTCGATGCAGCCGTTGCGCTGCCCACTTGGGGCATGTGTTTGACGATGGCCCGAAGCCCACGGGATTGCGTTATTGCATGAACTCGGCGGCGTTAAACTTTGCCGAATCGGCAGCTGACGAGAAATCGTCGGACGAAAAGTAGCGAATATCGGTCCTAACTGTCGGCTTTGCCGGATTTCGCTAGCGCCGCATCGATCAAATCTTCAACCATTTCGCGAGCGGCCTTGGCTTGGTCTCCATAGAGATGCCGGGCAATTAGCGTGCCATCGATGAGAACTCCGAATTGCATGGCAAATCGAGCTGGATCTTGAATCCCAGCCTCTCTGGCTAGCTCTTCGTAAGCGCTAAGCAGGGTCCGTTTGTTTCGGATGGCCGTTTGTCGAGCAGGGTCGTGGGCGTCGCCGCTAGCCACCCCTGCTGCGACGAGCATGCAACCATGGAACGTTTGCTCTTCAAACAGCTCATCCCAAGCATCAAAGACATTGAGAAGCTGCTGCTTGGCATCTTGAGCGTCGGGCCCCACGATGCGTCTAAAGATACGTGTATGCACTTCCTCGCCAAAACGATCGAGGACGGCGCAAGCAAAATTCTCTTTGCTTTCGAAATAGTTGTAAAACGTCGTCTTTGTGACCCCTGCCTTGTTAATAATCCGGTCTAATCCCACTGGATGGATCCCATGCAGATGGAATAGGTCAAGTCCTGCTTGGATGAGTCGTTCACGCGTTGCCATAGCCCCAATCATCGCTCTCTAATGTTGTTCCACTCCAGGTTGATTTGCAAGAGAGTTAGTATAATCGAAGGTGAGAGGGCCTTGACCTAAAGTCAACCTTGGCTGCCCTAAGAATGGTTCACCCAGTGTTGTCAAGTCGCCGACAAGAAACCTATTGTTGTGAGTCGTTTCAAAAACGACGGTTGCAACGGGTTTGTTACCTAGAGCAGAAAACTTTTCTATTGCTTTTTGTCTCAGAAGACGCCGGGTTTTATGACGAGCAGTGCTACTCGCGGCATAAATCTGAAAGGAACCATAAAGATAAAAAGTATTTTTATCGCACTTTGAAAAACTAGATTCAATAGTTCCAAAATCGCAGCTTGGGTGGCTGGGGTCAGGTTGTCTCCGAGCAGTTCAAATTCCGAGTAAAACGTTGCTGACAACTGCCCCCAGTGAGTTTCATTCTACCATTGCCACGTTCTGGGGGCAGTTGCCGGTCGCGCGTTGCCGCAAAAGTCGGGGTAACTCCGGCAACCTGACCCCAGCCAGCCAAGTCTGCTTCGGCTCAAATCTGGAACTACTGAGATTAACTTGCGAAATATCACGCCTTCTTGAACCACAATGGCAAGGCCAAGGGATTGCAAGGTCAGCCCGGCTGATACCCAAGGTTGGGGCTGAGCCAGCGTTCTACCTCGGCAAGTGTCATGTTCTTGCGGCGAGCGTAATCTTCTGCCTGATCGCGGGAAATACGATCGACGGCGAAGTATCGTGCCTGAGGATGGGCGAAATAAAGGCCCGAGACGCTAGCGGCTGGTGTCATCGCAAAGTTCTCGGTGAGCGAGATGCCGGTGTGTTTTTCTGCTTCGAGGAGTTCGAACAGAGGGCGTTTCTCGGTGTGGTCGGGCTGGGCGGGGTAGCCTGGGGCCGGACGAATGCCACGGTACTTCTCGGCAATGAGTTCTTCGTTTGCAAGGTTCTCCTCGTTCCCAAACCCCCAGTCTTGGCGGGCGCGGGTGTGCAAGCACTCAGCAAAGGCCTCAGCCAAGCGGTCGGCGAGCGCTTTGACAAGGATGGAATTGTAATCGTCGTGTTCGGCTTCGTATTTCGACGCTAATTCCTGGCAGCCGACACCGGTCGTTACGGCAAAGGCGCCGATAAAATCTTTTCGGCCACTTTCTACCGGCGCAATAAAGTCGGCAAGCGAATAGAACGTGTCCTGGCCTTTGCGCTGCCATTGCTGGCGTAGTGCGTGGAAACGGCATTGCTCGACCGATCGCGACGAGTCGGCGTAAACTAAAATGTCGTCGCCATCGCTTGCCGCTGGCCAGAAGCCGTAGACGCCGTGGGCGCGAAGTAGTTTTTCGTCCACAATTTGGTCAAGCAATTTTTGGGCATCGTCGAATAGCCGACGTGCTTCTGGCCCGACGTTTTTGTCGTCGAAAATCTGTGGATACTTGCCTTTGAGTTCCCACGTTTGGAAGAAGGGCGACCAATCGATGAAATCGCGCAACTCGGCGAGCGAAAAATCTTCGAGAACATGCGCGCCTGTAAACGCGGGGGTGGCGATATCCACGGTAGCCCAATCGCAGGTAAACTTTTTTTGCCGAGCTTGTTCGTAAGGCACCAAGGTGATTGCCTGGCGTTTTTCGTAAGAAGCAACTAACTGCGTGTGCAATTTTTGATTCTCTGCCTCGAACTGCTCGCGTTTGTCTGCGCTAATTAGCTTTTCGACGACTCCGACGGAACGCGAAGCGTCGAGTACGTGAACAACCGTGTGATCGTAACACGGGGCGATTTTCACAGCCGTGTGTTTTGCACTGGTTGTGGCACCGCCTACGAGAAGCGGCTTGTCGATATTCTTTCGTTTCATCTCGCGAGCGACATACACCATTTCGTCGAGGCTCGGGGTGATGAGCCCTGAGAGTCCGATGATGTCGACATCTTCCTCGATGGCTTTTTCGAGGATTGCTTCGCAGGAGACCATGACCCCCAGGTCGATGATCTCGAAGCTATTGCAACCAAGTACGACGCCGACAATGTTTTTGCCGATATCGTGGACATCGCCTTTTACGGTTGCCAAAAGCACCTTGGCACGAGCTTGGCCGACGGTACCCGCCGCGACCTTTTCGGCTTCCATGTAGGGAGAAAGATAGGCGACCGAGCGTTTCATCACTCGTGCGGATTTAACGACCTGTGGCAAGAACATTTTCCCTTCGCCGAACAAGTCGCCTACGACGCTCATGCCATCCATCAACGGGCCCTCGATGATTTGCAGACAAGTATCGTATTTTTGGCGGGCTTCTTCGGTGTCTTCGTCGATGTGTTTGACGATGCCTTTTAGCAAGGCATGTTTGAGCCGTTCCTCTACGGGTAGGTCACGCCATTCCTGGTTGGCGACTACGGCCGCACCGCCCTGCCCTTTTACGGTCTCTGCGAAATCAACCAACCGCTCGGTGGCATCGGCTCGACGGTTCAAGAGTACGTCTTCGACCAACTCTTTGAGTTCCGGCTGGATATCTTCGTAAACGGCCAGTTGCCCCGCATTGACGATCCCCATATCGAGCCCCGCTTGCACGGCGTGATAGAGGAATGCCGAGTGCATCGCCTCGCGGACGACGTTGTTGCCACGGAACGAGAACGAAATGTTTGAGACACCACCCGAGATATGCACGCCGGGACAAGTGGCTTTGATTTTTCGCGTCGCCTCGATGAAGTCGACCGCATAGTTGTTGTGTTCGTCGATACCCGTGGCCACGGTGAGGATGTTGGGATCGAAGATAATATCTTCGGCAGGAAAATCGATTTCCTCGGTCAGCAGCTTGTAAGCCCGTTGGCAAATCCTGACTTTCTCGCTCTCGGTGGCGGCTTGTCCTTCTTCGTCGAAGGCCATGACCACCGCTGCGGCGCCGTATTGCCGACAGAGTTTTGCACGACGGCGAAATTCTTCTTCGCCGTCTTTGAGGCTGATCGAATTGACGATCGGTTTGCCCTGAATCGATTGCAAGCCTGCTTCTAAAACCGACCATTTACTGCTATCGACCATTATCGGGACGGCTGCAATGTCGGTCTCGCCTGCGATCAGACGCAAATACTTGGTCATTTCGGCCTCGCTGTCGAGCAGGCCTTCGTCCATGTTGATATCGATCACATTCGCACCGCCCTCGACTTGATTTCGAGCGATTTCGATTGCTTCTTCGTAATTTTCTTCTTTGACTAAGCGGGCAAACTTGCGCGAGCCGGTGACATTCGTGCGTTCGCCGATCATCAGGAAATTGCTGTCAGGGCGCAGGGTGAGCGGCTGCGTACCGCTGAGACGCAGGCGTGAAGCGACCGTTGTGCGTTTGTGTGGTTTGCAGTTGCGGATACGCTCGGCAAAGGCGGCAATGTGCTCGGGGCTGGTGCCACAACAGCCGCCGAGGATATTTATCCAACCGTTGTCGGCATATTCGCCAACCATTTTTGCCATGTCGGCTGGACCTAGATCGAATTGGCCCATTTCGTTTGGCAAACCGGCATTCGAATGGCAACTGATTGCGGTGCTGGCGACTGCCTGTAGTGCTTCGAGGTGTGGCCGCATGACGTCGGGGCCTAGTGCGCAATTCATGCCGACGCTCAGCATGGGGAAGTGCGCAATCGAATTCCAAAAGGCTTCGACCGATTGACCCGAGACGAAGGTTGCTCCGCCTTTGTCGAACGTGCCAGAGACCATCACCGGGACACGACGCCCAGTGTCGTCGAAATATTGTTGGATCGCAAAGAGACAGGCCTTGAGGTTGAGCGTATCGATTACCGTTTCGGCGAGTAAGATATCGACGCCGGCTTCGATGAGAGCCGCGATTTGTTCACGATAAGAGGCGGCCATCTCGTTGAAAGTAGTCGCTCGCCAACTGGGATCTTCGACGCTGGTCGAGATGGCCATCTGTTTGGCCGTTGGGCCGATCGAGCCGGCAACGAACCGAGGCTTCGCGGGATTTTTGTCGGTGAATTCAGCACAGGCCTGCTTGGCAATCGTTACGGCTGCGGTGTTGATCTCACGCACGAGTTCGTTTGGCAGCTCAAAATCTGCCATCCCAACGGGCGATGCGTTGAAGGTGTTGGTTTCGATAATATCCGCGCCAGCGGCCAGATAGCGGCGATGTATCTCGGCCAGGGCGTCTGGGCGAGTTATGCAAAGGAGATCGCCGAAGTTCTTTAGGTCCTTGTGGTGATCGGGGAATCGATCGCCGCGGACCTCTGCTTCGTCGATACCTAGGGCTTGAATCTGGGTACCGGTAGCACCATCGAGCAGCAAAATACGCTCGTCGAGTAAGGATTCTAGTTGCTCGGTGGCGTCGTGGGACGTCATAAGGTTGGCCGCTGGGGTGGGAGAATATGCCGTACTGCTTTGTAAAACCTACAAGTATCCCAGAATAGGATGCTACTGACAATGTCGAGGTTCACACTGCCATGGCCGTATTTTTCGCAACACGAAGCATCGTGAGTTCACTAGCCCGACGCGCTGGGGGGCCGGCAAACCTGAATTGATGGGTGAAATCCCTCGCTAGCGCGTCGGGCTAGTGCGGCATGGATAAATTCGGCGGGCACCCGGCCGCAATTTCGCACAATTGGCCCAGAACTTGCGTAATTGATCTCACACTCTTATCGCCTGGCAACTATGCTTGGGGCCACTAACTGCTGCGGCCTTGCAGGATGCGAAGCTGCTAGCAATCGTCTCTATCACAGAGAGGGTCGGGAAGGGATTTCCGACAGCACCGTAAAATGAGTTACTTCACTGGATTTGGGTTGGCTTGGATTGCCGTTCACGTTTTGGGGATTGTTGCGTCTTGGTTGGTTCGCATGCAATTGGGCAATCGCTACGAAGGGCTTGCACAACTCGGCTTTCTTGTTTGTTTGCCGACGATCGCGATTACCACGGTTGTTGGTTATCACTTTTGCATGGAAATGTGGCCCCTGTCTGCTATCACTCTCTGCTTGATGATTGTGATGGCGATCCTTGATTTTGGCGATGCGAATTCGCTGCACGCCTAAGCATGCCTAAGAACGTGTTTTGAAATTGAAAAGGGGGGTTAGGGGCTAGGAACTGGGGACTAGGGAAATGGGTCGTTTCACTCCCTAGTCCCCAGATCCTAGCCCACATTTCGCACCAATATTCTGCTACGAGTCCGTAAGTTGCCTGCTGGACGACGTCTGCCTCTTTTCTCGCGACGGACTGCATTCTCTATTCCCAGTGGCATGGCCGCCATCGCTAACGGTGGTCCTTGCGCTGCTATCACAGCAGACTTTATGCCCGCAAAGTAAACGCATTCCCCCTGCTTTAATGCTTTGCAACCCAATCATCGGCAAAATCGGAAAAAAGCTCCCTTTCCGCACTACCGATTGCCGAAGCAGCTAAGCAGACGAACCAATACGTCGGTTAGCAGTGCCAAGCAATGCACAAGTAAAGAGCTTGGCTTCCTGCAGTAAGAATTTTCTCAGGAGGGGGATCAATGCGGAGTTTCATTATTAGCCTCGCGATGGCTGTTGCTGTGACGGGAATGACAGTCCAAACGAGCGTCGCCTCTGATGGCGATCAAAACCAGGCGCAGGCCATTGCCAAAGAACTTAAGCAGAGCGGTCGACTCAAAGACTACCGCGTTGGTGTAAAGTACAAAGACGGCGTTGCTTGGCTGACGGGTACCGTCACAAGCGAACGCCAGAAGCAACTAGCAGAGCAAATCGCTCGCAGTAGCGAGGGCGTCTCGCACGTGGTCAGCAAGCTAGAGGTTGAAGGCCTCAATGATGCTGAAGCTATGAGCGACAACAACTTCGAGATTGCTAGCAACCTGCGAACTGAACCACGTCGGCAAGCGGCTCCGCAGCGTCGCACTGCTCGTCGTCGCCCTGGTAACAACATGCCGGTTCCTTATGCTCGCAGCGGCCAAGGTCCCCAACGTGTTCGAAGAGGCCAAGGCGTCCAACGGACAAACTACAATCGCCAAGCAAGCCACGGTCCTAACGGCGGGGGGATGCCTCCTGCTGCTATGGGCAACGGAATGCCTGGGGCGACTGGCCAATCGGTAAGCTACGACAATCCACAGATGCCCGGCTACGCTTGGCCTAGCTATGCAGCTTCGCCCAACTATGCTGCTTTGACTTATCCCAAGCAGTATTCGCCTTCGGCTTGGCCGTATATTGGTCCATTCTATCCTTACCCACAAGTGCCACTCGGCTGGCGTAAGGTGACTTTGGAATGGGACGATGGCTGGTGGTTCCTCGATTTCAAAGACAACAAATAGTCTGCGGAACGAAAAACAGAAGACTTCAGGACACCCCTCGTCGGCTTGATTGGCTGGCGAGGGGTTTTTTTGGGTAGTTGGAGGGGTCGACTCTTAACTCCGGTCAGCACCGCCACCGCTAGCAGCTAGCTGCGATTTTCGTTTTTATCGACACAATCGGAAAAGGCCGCAAGTTTCCCCCAGCCTAACACGATAACACTTACATCAGCTCAGGGTCTCAAACCCCAGGGGTGATAAATCATTGGGTCTCCTGCAATAGTTGCGGCGACGACCGGATGATCCAGTCTTCCGACCGAATCAATGGATGGGTAAAGGTGGATTTGATGTCTCGACCGAATCGATTTACAACATCAACAATCGCTATTCTGCTGGCGCTGTGTTCGCTTTCGACGAGCGGTTGCTACTGGGGATTACCAACCACAGGACCGAGCTTAGGCATTTTCGCGGTCCCAGTCCCTGTGAGTCCCTACTTCCAAAAGAAGAAGGAAGACCAGTTCTGGCAAAAGGAACGATACGACCGTGTACCAATCCTTGGCCCATTGACTTCGGGTACCGAAGCGGTCGCGCTCGATCCACCTAGCGACGACGAAGTCATGCGAGCTATGGAAAAAGCCCGACCTGTACAAGGCGGCATCCCATTTTTACATGAGCATAACCGCAATAATGTGAGGATCGTGAAAGAGAAGATATCCGACTATGTCGACCCACCACGGGTTTACCCCATGATCGGACCGGCTCAACAACATCATGCTCACTACAAGTGCACCATCTACTTCGAGGACGTTCGCCGCATCGGTTGGCCTGTGCCACACACGCTACGAGACGAAGATGCTCGCGAGGTGATCTACGTCGATCACAACCATCTGCACATGGTTGGCAACGTCGATACCGGGGTACAAAGCCCTTATTAGTCTACGTCATCAGCTAGATCGATTGGTTATCTAACAAGACGAATCACTGGCTTGCCGAGGCTCGCGGAGACGGGTTTCGGCAAGCCAGATTTTTATTGTGGGGGTAGGCAACGAGGAAGCGATCATGCGCAAGCTCCTCCGGCAATTTCTAGCGACGACGTTCGCTTGGGCAATCATCTGCCAGCTAAGCATTTATGTGTCGGCTGAGGATGACGCCTTTCGCGAAGCGACTGGCTTGTATCAACAGGCCAAATGGCAACGCGCGGCTGAGATCTTTGCTGAGTCTGCCAACGACGTCTCGAACTCTGCTAATCGCTCAACGGCCTCTTTCTATTGGGGCGAGTGTCTCATGCAATTGGGCGACTACGCGGCTGCGCGAGAGCAGTACGGCATCGTCCTGGAGCTTCAGAAAGACGGCCCTCAAGCGAAACGGGCCTTGTTTCGTGCTGGCGAAGCCGCTTGGTTTTCAGGCGATAAAATCGATGCCGAAAAATTGCTCACCCAGTATGTCGAGCAACCTACGCAAGGCGACTCCGCAGCTTTTGCACATACATATCTCGGCGATCTCGCCTCGGCTGCAGCTGACTACGACCGTGCCATTGCGTCGTACCGTGCGGCACTCAAACACTCGACAGAATCGACGCCCGAAAATGCTGCTCGGCTAGGATTGGCAAAGGCACTGTTGGCCCTCGGGAAAACGCAAGAGGTGTCTACCACGCTTAGCCAATTGCTGGACTCCAAGGATCACGCCACTGCCGCAGCGGCAAGCCTGCTATTGGGCCGTTCGCAATACGATTCGGGAGATTTTGACGCCGCGTTGGCTACATTTCGTGAAATACAAAGTCCTTCTACGGACAGCAACATTGCCCAGCGATCTCGCTTGGCCGCGGGGTGGTCGCTCTGGAAGCTTCAGCGGTTTGCGGAAATCAAGGAGGAACTTCAGCCACTTGCTGACGACCAGCAGTGGATGGTTGAGTACCGCTACTTAACCGGGATGGCTAGCTATGCTCAGCGCGACTGGCCTGCCGCGATCAAACATTTAACCCTGGCGGCAAACGGCGAAGACAATCATGCCAATCGCGATGCGATTCTGTTCTACTTGGGCGAGAGTTGCTCGCGAGCCAAGCAGTACAAGCCTGCGACGAATTGGTTTCGCCAGTTGATCGATCGCTATCCAGAAAGCAAGTGGGCAGACGATGCGCAATGGGAGTTGGCACGGATTGCCAAATCGAACCCATCAGGCGAGGAGCATCAAGCCGTTGCCAATGTGTTGCGCGAGCCATCTCCCGTCAGCAATTTCACTGCCGATTTGCCAGAGACCGGCGGAAACATCCTGCGTGTCCGTGAAGCCATGCCAACCGACGAACTGCTTGATGAGGCGGTTGGGCTTGAGCGCGATGGCCGCTACGACCCGGCTTTGGCCGCCTATCACGAGTTGCTCAATACGTATTCGCCTGGAAACGCACACGAAGAGGCTCTGAAACGTACAGCCCGATTGCATGCAAAACTCGCGCAATACCCATCAGCAAAACAACTTTACGAACAGCACCTAGCGACTTACCCCGAATCGAAATCCAGGGCAGAAATGCTAGCAGAGTTGGCTTGGCTCGAAGTCAGATTGGAAAATCGCGAAGGGGCGGCCAAATATTTCTCCAAGTTACACGCAAAGTTTCCCCAGAGCGCCCAAGCGGCTGAGGCCGCCTATTGGTTGGCCCTCGAATGGGCCGATGAAGAAGAGAGCGACCAGGCACAGCAGTACGTCGACTGGTTGCTTGAACATCACGCCAACAGCACCACGAAGCCACTCCGCAAGCTCTGGGAACAAGCCGTCTGCCTGAAATGCCAACTGGCAGCAACAGACAACGATTGGCAAACCATCCTAGATCTATTGGGCAAAGTCGGCAACCAGCTCAACGACGAACCGGCCAGGACGCGGGCTGCGTTCTGGTTGGCAGAAGCAGAGTTTCGCACAGGCAATTACGACCAAGCAAGAATCGCGTTTGAAAAACTAAGACTACAAGTTGCCGGGGTGGCCGAACCTTGGGTGGCAATGGTGCCGCTGCGACGCGCACAACTGGCGGCACGTCGACAGCAATGGACAAAAACATTGAAGCGGCTCGACGAACTCGACCAGAAGCACGCACAGTTTGAATTAGACTACGAAGCCGACTACCTACGTGGCCGAGCATTGGCAGGTCGGGCAGAGATGTCGGCAGCCCGCAATGCCTATTATCGGGTTCTTGCAAATCCAAAATCAAAGGACACCGAAACCGCCGCGATGGCGCAATGGATGATCGGAGAAACTTACTTTCACCAGTACGACTTTGCCCGGGCAAGAGAGATTTACTTAAAAGTTATCGACCAACACACGCAACCCGAGTGGCAAGCCAGGGCGGCCTTGCAAGCAGGGAAGTGCTGGGAGCTAGAAGGGCATTGGGATAAGGCGAAAATACTTTACTCCACCGCACTAAAAAAATGGAGCGGATCAGAATCAGAAGAGAAGCTACAAGCCCGGATGAAATGGGCCGATAGCCAAGTAACAAAAAGACGCTAATGAAGAGTCGAGTCAATAACCGGACCGCCACGCGGTCCGAAATGTGCCGGAGCAAGGATGCGAAAAACACTAGTCAAACTAACACGACGTTCAACCTACGCTGCAGCTTGCTGGATGGCGGTTGCCGCGAGCTGTTCGACATGCTTTGCGCAGGATGCTACAGCGGTTGAACAAGCCATTCCCAGCAAAACTCTTTGGGACATGCTTTGGGCAGGTGGCCCGCTGCTGCTGCCGATTGCGGTTTGCTCGTTTGTGTTGGTTTTAGTGGTGTTCGAACGAGCTATCAGCCTCCGCCGTAGCCGCGTGGTTCCACGTCTATTCTCCGAGCGATTCTTGCTGCAAATTGAAGAAGGCGCTCTGGATCGAAATGAAGCGCAACAGCGATGCGACGAAAACAACAGCTTAGTGGCCGACGTCTACGCCGCTGCCATTCGACGCTGGGGTAAGCCGGCGGTCGAGGTCGAACAGGCGGTACTCGACGAAGGAGAACGCGCAGCAAACGACATGCGGCGTTTCTTGCGTGTCATCAACGGCGTCGCTACCGTCAGTCCGTTAATGGGGCTGCTCGGAACCGTTTGGGGAATGATGGAAGCGTTTGAGGCCATTGCCGGCAGCTCGGCAATGGGCCGCCCCGAACTACTGGCGGGCGGCATCGGCGGTGCCCTCCTCTCCACAGCCGCAGGACTCTCGGTCGCTATCCCCGCTTTGATCCTCTACCTCTGGTTTGTTGGAAGGGTCGACACACTCGTGATGGAAATCGATCGCCGCGGGCAAGACCTAGTCCATCTGATTTCAGCCGAAGCCTTGGACGAACGCCGTTCACGCGGGGCAAGATCAGCGAAGAACAAGAAAGCAGCATAAGGATGTGAAATGTATGATGTTTGATTTTTGATCTCAGAACGCAGAAACAATCAGCTACTTTTCACATCATCAATCATAAATCTCACATCAAACATCCCCCCCCATGCCCATCAAAACGCAACAAGACGAACAGCCGACGCTGAACTTGACGCCGATGATCGACGTTGTGTTCCTGCTGATTATCTTTTTCATGGTGGCAACCAAATTTTCTGAAATGGAACGCGATATCGAGCTGGAGCTACCCGAAGTGGCTTCTGCCAAGGCCCTTACCGACGCCCCGAAACAACGCATTGTTAGCGTTCGCAAGGATGGCCAGTTGGCGCTCGATCAAGAAGAGGTCTCTCTCGAACAATTGAAGAACCGACTTGCGGCTGCCCAGCGCGAATACCCTGAGCTGAGCGTCGTCATCCGTGGCGATGCCACTTCGGCGTTTCAGCACGTTGCCGGAGCCTTGGCTGCGTGCAAAGAAGCAAATATCACCGACCTGGGGATTACCGTAAAAATTGCCGAAGCCAAACGGGGCAAGCAGCGATAGAGATTCATGTCGATTCAATCCACCTACTTATTGGCTTCGTGGGGACTCACGTCCTCGACCTGGCTAATACTTTGGTCGGCGCTGGCTGCGATTACCATTCTCTTGGTTGTCTTGTTGCGGACACGTTGGTCCGACGCACAACCCATGCGCAAATGTGCCATCCTCTCGCTATGGGTGCATGTCTTACTCGCAGTCGCCGCAACAACCGTGCATATCATGTCGGGTGCGCCCGAGACCGGCAGCGACACGCCGATTCGTGTTTCAGTAATACCCGCGATGCCCATCGACAACGACGAGCCTATTGAAAAAGAGATTACTCCTGCCTGGGAACAGCCCCAAGAGGTTGCGTTGGTTTCCCCAGAACCAGCCCCCGCAGAACCGCCCGAGCCCGAGCCTTTAGAAACTGGCCCAGACGTCGCGGCGATCAAACAAGTCGTCGAAACAGCAACCGAGCCGCAAGAGCCAGCCCCCCCCTTAGAAGCCCCCTCGCTATTGGCAGCACCACCAGAAGAGGCGATGGCCGAAACCAAACCAGAGCAGACCGATGCCACGCTTGCCGAAGAAACCCAAGCATCACCTGAACCCGAAGAGATGGCTGCCGAACCATCCGTCGAAACCGAACTAGCAGAAGCTGACAGCCAAACAAAAACACCGACTCCCGACGAAGTTGCCAAAGCGGCCCCGCCTCTGCCCAGCGAGCTTCAACCAACTTTGCCATCGACCTACGCCGATCGGTTTGCAAAAAACCGCGATCAGCTTGCCGAGCAGCGAGGCGGTAGCGCGCAGACCGAACAGGCCGTCCGTGCAGCACTGGGGTGGCTAGCCGATGCTCAGTCGAGAAATGGGGGTTGGGATGCCTCTCGATTTGGTGCTGGACACGAACGGGTTGTCTTAGGCCACAATCGACACGGTGCCGGAGCCAACGCAGACATGGGTATTACTGGGCTCGCCCTACTGGCATTTCTCGGTTCAGGGCATACCCACCAAGGTGGTCCGTATGCAAAGGAAGTCGCGAACGGTTTGGAGTATCTTCGCCAACGGCAACGGGCAAACGGTTCGTTGTATGGCGAGGCGCAACTATTCGCGCGGATGTACTGCCATTCGATGGCAACCTTTGCTGTTTGCGAAGCCTATGCACTGACCGGCGACTCTCGGCTAGAGCCGATGGCCAACGCAGCGGTCCGATACGCTTTGTCGATGCAACACCCGACAGACGGCGGCTGGCGATATCAATATGGCCACAAAGGCGATACGAGCCAGCTAGGCTGGCAATTGATGGCGCTCAAAAGCGCTCAGTTGGCGAATCTCCATGTGCCTGCCGTAACCTGGACTCGGGTCGAACGTTTTCTGCGACGAGTCAAACGCGGCAGTGCCGGAGGCTTGGCGGCGTATCTCCCCAGCGGACCTCCTAGCCGAACCATGACCGCCGAGGCCCTGTTTTGTCGTCAACTGCTACAAGGCAAGGAGTTTCTGAATCGCAACACAGCCGCAGCTTTAGAAGCGACCCAATCGATTTCTAAAGAGTTACCCACGGCAAAACATCGAAATCTATACTTCTGGTATTATGCCACGTTGGCCCTGCACGGAAATCAGCATCAATCTGCCGACGCCGCCGCAGCTTGGGAAGACTGGAACCATGCCTTGACGACCGCGCTACTCGCAACCCAACAAGACAACGGAAGCTGGAGCGAGGCTACCGTCTGGGGTGGTTATGGTGGCAAGGTCTACACCACGGCCCTCTCGGCCATGTGCCTAGAAGTCTACTACCGCTACACCCCTGCCGAGGGCCCCAGCGAATTGGCTGGCCGCAAAGGCTGGAATAGCGTCCAACGCTAATTCGAGGAAAAGTGCTCTAAACACGCTGTATGCCCTCACAACCGCACCTCTCCAAGCCGCCGTCCTTGGCCCTAATTTCAGCCGTTTGACTTGGCACCTGAACCCAGTAAAATTGATTAGTGTCGCCAGTCCCCGTGCGAATTCGCCCGAGTGATTGTGCTGACAGTATTTATGCGAGTAAAAAAGGCGACTGATCGCAGCTCGCGACTTTCACGACAGAGTTTATTATGCCCACCATGCTCGCTATTATGCTTCCAGGTCCGACCGAGATGATTGTGGTTGGGGTCGTAGTTCTGCTTCTATTCGGCACCCGCCTCCCCTCAGTGATGCGCTCGCTTGGAGTCGGCATCACCGAATTCCGTAAGGGTATCAAGGGCGAAGTCGACGAAGACGGAAACACGGCCATCGAAAAGCAGGACAGCAAGGATCAAGACGATTCGTCATCAGCCAAACCAACCTCTTCGACCACTGTTTAGCAAGGAGAGGACAGCACCATGTCCGTGCTAAACAACGGGTGGGTTATAGCCTTTGGCTTTAGCCCTGGCCCAACAGAGATGCTGGTTATCTTGGGCGTCGCCCTGCTGCTCTATGGCGGCCGCTTGCCAGAGGTTGCGCGCTCGTGGGGAAAAACCTTGGCCGAGTTTCGCCGCGGCTTGTCTGGGATTCAGAACGACCTGAACGACACTATCCACACCTCGAAGAACTACTCCCCGAATAACCAAATCGACTACTATCCCGAAGGGCAAGCCGCCCCCTATTCCGACGACACGGTCGACGCTTACCGCGGCGAGGACGATTGCTCAACTGACGACGAGACGGCAACCATCGACTCGCCCGAGGATGGCACCGCCATCGACACTGAGGGCGAGCCCATCGAAGATGAGCTAACCGAAGAAAAGCCCACCACCGCAGACACCGACTAGTGGAGCAACCGTCGTTAGCAATGGCAACCACACCACGGCGATCGCAAAGCGGCCAAAGCAAAACGGTAATACCAAAAAACGCGGTAGCCACCCACCCTGCCCCACAGTAGAATCGTCAGTCCAAAGAAAAATCGGGCGGCTAGCTCAGTTGGTTAGAGCGCCGTGCTCACACCGCGGAGGTCACAGGTTCGAATCCCGTGTCGCCCACTAGACAGACGTTCAGTGGTTGTCTGCTGTTGTCAAAGCTGCTTTTCCCCGACGTTTTAACCTTTTCGCGTCGCGGCTGTTCACCCGTGTCGTCGCTGTCACGCACTGTCTGCGTCGGATTTTGCGCCGCTTTTTGAAAGTGATCTTCGGTAACCTGGAGATAATGCTTCAAGGCAACCGGCTTGCTATTGCCCAGCCAAGAACAGACTGCCTTTGTTGGAAAACTATCGGCCAATTCGGTTTGACGGGTGCTCCTGAGGTTCTGAAACAGTTTCGGCCATGGTGCGACACCAGCCCGCTTGATAATCCTCTGCATGTGGGTTCGTAGATTGGTGCTAGAGCAACTTACTTTTTTATGTTCCGTCGTAGCCGCAGTGCATGTACATGGCTTCGATGTCGTCGAGTGTGGTTTTATGTAAGACCTGC
>JAADGV010000017.1 GCA_013152205.1 Planctomycetota bacterium | reverse complement strand
GACCCTGGGCTACGGTGTGAAACGCCTTTGGCGTAAAAGGCTTGCGTTCGGTACTATCAACACCCAACTTGGAACTACTGTCATTCGTCATCCAGATTTCGTCATTTACCGCGCCCAAATGGACAAAACAAACCCCTTCCGCACTCCAAATTCCGCATTCCGCACTCAATTATGTCCACCTCAATGCGTTTTCCCAGCGATTCGTGCCAAAACTAACCCACCAAACACTACCATAGAAGCACCAACCCACACAATTTTGTCCAATAAAGTCCCCCCAGCCGCTCGCGGCTTAGCCAAAATCAAAAATCAAAAATCTCACATCAAACATCCCCCCCCATGAACTACGAACTCCTCGATTTCGGCAACGCGCGAAAACTAGAGCGGTTCGCTAACTGGATACTCGACCGCCCCTGCCCCGCCGCCCAGCAACACACGCCCGCAAATCCCAAAGCTTGGCAAGACGCCACCGCCAGCTACGAAGGCACCCGCGCCACCGTCGGCAAATGGACCCCCACCCCCAGCCGATGGGAAACCCCTACATGTACTATCCAAGTCGATAATGAACTAAACACGACATTCGAGTTGGCCCCACTCCCATCCGGCCAGATCGGCATCTTTCCCGAGCAACTAGAAAATTGGCGCTGGATCGCCGAACAAGTCCGAAACACCAAGCGACCATTAAAAGTACTTAACCTATTTGCCTACACGGGCGGAAGCACGCTAGCCGCTGCCGGCGCCGAAGTCACCCACGTCGATGCCGCCAAAAGCATGGTAGCGCGTGCCCGTAGCAACGCCGCCGCGTCAGGCATGGCCGACCTCCCGATCCGTTGGATCGTCGAAGACGCCCTCAAATTCTGCCAGCGCGAAGTCAAACGCGGCAACCACTACGACGCCGTCATCCTCGACCCCCCCAGCTACGGCCACGGCCCCAAAGGCGAAGCCTGGTCGATCCGTCGCGACCTTTTACCGCTACTAAAACTGTGCGGCACGCTAACCGCCCAAAACCGAGCCTTCGTACTCTGCACCTGCCACACCCCCGACATCGGCCCGGCGGAACTCAGCGCCTACCTCTCCGACGGAATTTTCGGCCACTGTGGCCAACCTCCCCAGGTAGGTACGCTGTACTTAAAAACGGCCACCGGCCGAAAGCTCCCCAGCGGCACCTTCGCCCGCTGGCCCAAGTAAGAAACCATTCGCAAAACTCGTGGGCAAAACACTCCACCATGTCAGAAAAAATCACCAGCCGCCAAAACACTCGCGTCAAAGAGGCCGCCAAGCTGCGCGGTGCCCGACAACGCACAAAGCAAGGCCGCTTCTTGATTGACGGCGCACGTGAAATCGTCCGCGCCCTCGATTCCGAAATTGAAATCGTCGAAGCATTCGTTTGCCCGCCACTTTGCACTCTGGACGCATCGCAAACGGCCGTAGCTCGCTTAAACAGCGGCGAGGCTGTGGTCGCAGACGTAACCCCCGAAGTATTCGAAAAACTCGCCTTTGGCGAGCGAAACGATGGCATCGTGGTCGTCGCAAAAACACCTACCCGCAACCTCAGCCAACTCCGCTTGCCAGCACAGCCGCTGGTTGCCGTACTCGAAGGTTTGGAAAAACCAGGCAACGTCGGCGCAATCCTCCGCACAGCCGACGGAGCAGGTTTTGATGCGGTGATCGTTGCCGATGGACAAACCGACTTGTTCAACCCCAACACCATCCGCGCCAGCCTAGGCACCGTGTTTGCCAACCAAGTCTACCCAGCCACCAACGAAGAAACGCTCGCCAAGCTACAGGAGTGGAAACTCCCCCTATTCGCCGCTCGACCCAACGCCAAGCAATCTTACGCCGAGGTCGACTACCGAAACGGCGCCGCCATCCTTCTCGGCAACGAGGCCCAAGGCCTCTCCGAATTTTGGAATCACCAAGAGGTGCAAGGCATCTGCCTCCCCATGCACGGCATCGCCGACAGCCTCAACGTCGCAGCCACCGCAGCCGTCCTGTTCTACGAAGCCAACCGACAACGCCGGTAGAGCGGCGTACTTGCACCCATCTTTAACCTCCGGTAGTCCCGACAGGCCTATTGCTCAAGCCGTCGCGCTGCTGCTAGGGTGTTTACCAACAACATCACCCGGGTAAGCGGTCCAACTCCGCCAGGGACCGGGCTAAGATACCCGGCGACTTCACGCACGGCGTCGAAGTCGACATCGCCAACCAGCCCCTTGTCGGTTCGATTGATCCCGACATCAATCACCGTAGCTCCCGGCTTCACCATGTCGGCGGTCACAAAATTCGGTTTGCCAATCGCCACGATCAAAATATCCGCTTGCCGCGCAACGCTCGGCAAATCCTTTGTGCGACTGTGACACAGCGTTACCGTCGCGTCCTTGCCGCGCTGGGCGAGCATCACCGACAGCGGTTTTCCTACAATGTCGCTTCGCCCGATGATCACCGCATGTTGGCCGACCGTGGGGATTTCGTTTCGGGCCAACAATTCCAGCACACCGTGAGGCGTGCAGGGCAAATACCGTGGCCGACCTTGCATCAGTCGGCCCACGTTTTCCGAATGAAACGCGTCGACATCCTTCAAGGGGTTGATCGCGTCGAGTACCAACTCGGTATCAATCTGCTTGGGCACCGGCAGTTGAACCAAGATGCCATGTACCGAATCGTCTTTGTTCAACTTGCCGATCAAGGCCAGCAGTTCGTCCTGCGTGGTTTTTTCGGGCAGTTGGTGTAGTCTGCTTTGGATGCCCACTTCATCGCAATCACGACGTTTGTTGCGAACGTAAACCTCGCTTGCCGGGTCTGTTCCGACGAGCACCGCCGTAAGCGTCGGAACGGTGACGTTGTTTTCAATGAAATCAGCAACTTCCACCGCCAATTCAGACCGAATCTGGCGGGCGAGGGTTTTACCGTCGAGTAGTGCAGCGGGCATGTCTTTGGCCTTTGTAATGAATCGGAAAAAGGCAATTCTACCGACCGCAGGCTGCCGTGTCAGGCCGCTGTTAGAAAGCCCGACCACTCCACCAGATTCAAAGCCAAACAGGCGTACAGGGCGGCGACCCAATCGTCTGCCATAATTCCCCAACCCCCGGGCAACCGTTCGACATCGCGGGCGGGCGAGGGTTTCGTGATATCGAACAGCCGAAACAGCATCCATCCGGCCACCCACATCGCCGCATTTTTTTCGGCCACCCCCAGATAGACGATCGGCAAGGCGGCGATCTCGTCCATCACAATCGCCTGCGGGTCTTTGCTTCCGCCCAAAGCCCGAGCGGCCCGCGAACATAGGGCCACCCCCACGAGTCCTACGATAGCGATGGCAAGGCACTGGGCCGGGGTCGAGCCAAGCAGGCCGATAGCCCAGGCCAGCGGCAAGCCCCACAATCCCCCGACCGTTCCGGGGGCAGGGCTCACCAGCCCTACCCCTCCGCCAGTCGCCAGCCAAACAGACGTTCGATCGCCAAAGTTGCTCATGTAAGGCATCGTAGAGGGATAAGCAAATTGTCTCAAGCAGCTACTCTGCCAATTCGAGCCAAATGGGTACCATCCAGATTGATGTAAAAATACACTCTGAGGAAGTTCCAAAGGTGCTTCGGACGATGAAACTTTGGCACGCATACATTTCGCCCGAGTGACAAATGACACGCCCTCCTGTGTACACCAATGCTGGAGCCGTCCCGCTCTGAACTCGATCACTGTCACGGGGCGATTCAATACCAGCCAGGAAGCATGATTTCAGTCCTTGTTAGGGAGCCCTGTGATTTGGTACGATTTAGGTAGTCTTTGGATGTCCTGCGGGGCGCAAAACTGCAGGAGCAGATAGTACGTGCGCGGGTACAAAGGCGACGCGGAGTCCATCAACAGAAAACCTGATGCATCCATTGATCGCTCTAGCAGATTCGACGACTCCGAAAGCGGACAATGACTTGTCACTCTCTCCGGTGTTGACCGCAATCTCCGAGACGACATTCTGATCGAAACTCATTTGGAATTGTAGGATGAAGGTGTTAATTAGCTGGTCAGGAAAGCAGAGCCAAGGAGTCGCAAATGCACTGCGAAAATGGCTTCCCGCGGTGATCCCTAGCTCGCAGCCCTGGGTATCAAGCGTGGATATTGCCGCGGGCGAACGTTGGTTCCCAACGTTGATGCAACAACTGGAATCGACGGAGTTTTGCATAATCTGCCTAACGCCCGACAACCTGCGTTCGCCGTGGCTCTACTTTGAAGCAGGTGCCATCGCAGCAAGACACCGTGATGCCAAGGTGTGTGGATTTTTGACAGGCATCGGCCCATCGCAAGTCCCTGGCCCCTTTGCACAGTTCCAGTGCGTCCAGGCGGACGTTGATGGCGCAAGGTTGCTTGTACAAGCAATCAATGACTCATTCGCTGACAGCACTTACGACGAACAGGAGCTGGATGCATGGTTCACCGCAAGCTGGCCGCGACTTCGTGAGAGTCTCAAGGAATCATTGCTGCTCTATGATCCACGATCGACCGCATCGGAGATTGAGACAGAACCTCCCGCCCCCACATTTAAGCTGTCGCACGAGGCAAGTGAATTGCTAGTTGAAGCTGCAGACGACAAGAACGGCACCATCCTAATGGCCCGCACCATGTCGGGACTTATTCTCCAAACAAATGGGCGACAAATGTGTGAGCGTAAAGACCCTCGATCAGAAGCCAGGTGGCAGGGAGCGGTTCGAGAATTGGTACAGTATGGACTTATCGAAGACCGCGGTCACAAAGGCGAGGTCTTCAATGTTACTGCGGAGGGATTTCGCGCCGCCGACAAGCTCAAGTCGAAACCGGAATAAAGGCAGGGAGAATCACCGTGTTCGAGGGAATTCTTGCTGACTTCGACGAACTGGCTCTCAGCGTCCGGGACCACAATTCGCGCGAATACATCGGCGAAGCGGTTGCTAATTACAGGTCTCGTTGTTTCCGATCCGCGATTTCCGCGACATGGGTCGCTGTAACGTATGACATTATCAGCAAAATCCGCGAATTGTCGCTTCAGGGTGATGGCCAGGCCAGGGTGTTCATCGAACGAGTCGACAGGGCGATTTCTTTGCGAGTTGCAAATCCCGTTGAGAACAAAAAACAACTTCAAGCGATTGAGGGTAAATTACTGACGGCCGCACATGCGCAGTTCGAGTTCTTGACCGATCACGAACTACGCGACATGGAGAGGCTTCGCGATGATCGGCACCTTTGCGCTCATCCCGCTTTCGCCGGTGAGGATTACCTTTTTCAGCCCACTCCTGAATTGGTTCGGATGCACATCGTCCACGCAATCTCAAATCTCCTTCAGTATCCTCCTATCCAAGGCAAGTCGGCTCTGCAGCGGTTCAAGAACGACTTACTTCGTGCTTCATTCCCCACAACACAGTCGACGGTCAGCGAATTCCTAGATGAACGGTACTTGAAACACATCAAGAAGGGGCTTATCGATAGCCTCGTAACCGTGCTGCTCAAGGTGATCGTCAAATATTCGGAGCCGGACCTAATCGGCAAAGAAGAATCCGTTATTATGTCGCTGGTAGCCGTGCAAAGACGGCATGCGGCACCGTTCGAAGAGCGTATGCGTCACGAGTTGCCGCGATTGTGCGACGGATGCACCGACGACGAGCTAATCCGTGTGATGCGGCTGTTTCGTGCGGATCGACGCTGCTGGAGTTGGTTGGGAAAAACCAGCCAAATACGGATAACGGAGATCGTGAGAGCCTACACCTTCGATGTGACGACCATTGACGCTGTTTCTAGCTGTTTGAAACTAGACGAGCTTCGTCCGCTGTTTTCTGCTCGCGCCACATCCTTCAGCAACGACGAGAAGAAGGTTCTCTACACACGAAATCCGAATCCGAGCTTTATTGAGGATGCGATTAAACAGTACGCCGAAGCTCGCAGTTTCCGTGGAGCAGAGGAGTTGTTTGAAACCATGATTCGCCCATTCATTAGCGCCTACCATGCCGACAACATCAAGGCCGTTCTTGATGCTGCAATGTCGAATGGCCAAATCTATTGTGCTAGCGAAACTCGCGTCCAAATGGCTGATCTTTTTGAACGCACCATCGATCTTCTGCCAGACACCATGCCGAGTTGGCAAACGTTCCTCACGCATGTTCTTGATCGCTACGACACGGAAGGTCGAATCTACACTGAACTTCAACGACGCATGACCGAAGCGGGCATATGGCCCATTCCCACGCCATCCTCCGAAACTCCTCCCCCTGCCGAATCGGAAGATGATGGTACGCCATGCGCGAGCTAATATGAACTTGCTGGGCGATGTGCCTAGGTTCTTGCTTACGTGACCAAGGACGAACGGTCATGGGTTAAATAGTATTTTCTCGAAATAACTCAGGTGTGAAACACCGAAGTGTCCAACGCAACTCCTGTTTAGGGACGGAATTTGGGGCTTGGCGTGCATTTTTGTATCAATTTGGGCGGTACTCTCAATATGGCAGATCCGCCTACCACCAGCTATGATACTCCTCTGGGATACCTGTCCTAATTAGGCAAGGTACACCGGGCCAATATCGTGACTGCTGTGTTCTGTGACACACATCGCCCTTCAAAATTTCAGGCAAAATCACACCGACGAAAACGACTATGAGCAAAGCTTCTCCTGATAAATCTGTCGCCTCTACCCCGAAAGAGAAAAAGCCAAGTGCTGTCGAGGGCATCAAAGAAAGTAGCCAATACCTTCTCCACCCGATTCCTGAGGAACTGGCCGACGACAACAATTTTTTCGGCAAAGAAAGTATCCAGCTTCTCAAACACCACGGCACCTACCAGCAAGACAATCGCGACGACCGAAAAGCCAAAGGCAAGGTCTACAGCTTCATGGTTCGTACGGCGATTCCTGGTGGCAAGCTCACCAGCGAACAATTGCTAGCCGAGCTTGATCTGTGCGATGAGATCGGCAACACCACGCTCCGCATCACCACGCGCCAAGGCTTGCAGCTACATGGCGTTCTCAAGTCGGACCTGAAAAAAACGATCCGTCGAATCAACGAGGTCCAGCTCACGACGATAGCAGCCTGCGGCGATGTCGAACGCAACGTCATGTGCTCGCCTTGTCCCTACAAGGGAGACCCCGTCTATGAAGAAATGCAAACACAGGCCGACGAAATTGCGGCTCACCTACGCCCCCGCACTCGGGCCTATCACCAGATTTGGCTAACCGACGAAGCCACCGGCGAAAAGGAACTCGTAGGCGGCAGCACCCAAGGCGAAGAGGTCGAGCCAATTTATGGCCCCACCTACCTTCCCCGGAAATTCAAGACCGGCATCGGCCTGCCCGGCGACAACAGCGCCGACATCTACTCGCAAGACCTCGGTTTGCTGGCCATCTGCGAAAACTTTACGATCGTCGGCTACAACGTACTTGTTGGCGGCGGCTTTGGCATGACCCCCAGCGCCAAAAAAACCTTCCCCGCCATCGCCCAACCATTGTGTTACATTACTCGCGATCAAGTACTCGACGTCGCAACAGCCATCGTTAAAGTACAGCGAGACTTTGGCAATCGGTCTGACCGCAAAGTGGCTCGACTGAAATATCTGATTCATAGCTGGGGCATCGATCGTTTTAAGCAAAAGGTCGAAGAGTATTACGGTGCCAGTCTGCCCGCCCCCAAGCCAGTCAAAGTTGAAGCCCATAACGATGGCATGGGTTGGCACAAACAGGGCGATGGCCGCCTGTTTTACGGTTTGAATGTCGAAAATGGGCGCATCAAAGACGAAGGTACTTTTCGCTTAAAAGCCGCCCTGCGGGCCATCGGCTCCGAGCTGAATCCCCCGCTCCGGCTCACTCCGCATCAGGGCATTATCTTCTGCGACCTCGCCGAAGCCGATCGACCAAGGCTCGAAGAAATCCTTCGCGAACATGGCGTCCCTCTTACCCAAGAGACCTCGAATGCCCGCCGTTGGTCGATCGCCTGCCCCGCCTTGCCCACCTGCGGACTGGCAGTGACCGAAAGCGAACGGATACTCCCCAGCATGATGGATCAGTTGGAAAAAGATCTCGAAGCACTCGGGCTTGGCAACGAAGTATTTACCACTCGCATGACCGGTTGCCCCAACGGCTGTGCCCGCCCGTACAACTCTGACATCGGCCTCGTAGGCAAGGCCAAGAACAAGTACACCATCTATCTCGGCGGTCGTATTGAAGGCGATCGGCTCAACTTTATCTACAAAAATCTCGTTCCCGAAGCCGAAGTCATCTCCACGATCGTAGCCGTCTTCCGCTACTTCAAAGAAGCAAGGCAAGATGGCGAATCCTTCGGCGACTTTTGCCACCGACAGGGAGTCGGCGGGCTACTCGCCAAGTGTGACGCCTGAAACAGAATGCATGGCCAACACGGCTATTGGCCATGGACGTCGGTCTCTGGGTGAAAGGCATACCAGGCGAACCAAAGCGAATACATCCAGCGCACGCCCTGATCGGCCTGGGTAACTCGCAAACTCCCAGCTGCGGGATTGTACTGGATAACGATTTTTTTGCCGTCGAGCATCTCCTCGACTCGCAGGCGGCTTTCGCTAAAGTACGATTCAGGATAGGCCTTTGCCATTGAATCTGTCCAGACACCCAGGATACGCGATTTGGCCGGCAGACGGTCGCTGGTCAGCTCGACCGGGAACATGAGTCGAGGCGTCGAAAAATATTTCTCGTAAGGATTGCGGCCGTAATCGCGGGGATGACCTGTTTCCGACGACAACACCAGTGTTTCAGGATGCCGTGCCAGCCAATTTCCCCATGTAGTCAGTTCCAGTGGTAAGGCCGCGAGCGTTTTTTTCGCTCCCGGACCAGAAACTCCCTGCGTTTGGATCTGCGACCAGAGGCTTTCCGGGTTGCCGCCCCGATCAAACATCAGCACATTGCTGTTGTAGAGCAAACCGGAAACACCGAATTCATGTTCGCCGAGTTCGGTGCGGCGATCAAAAACGGCGCAAGAATCACACAAAGGGCAATAGGTGACAGCCACCGGCAGATCGCCGACACGATCGTTGACGATTTCGTGATAGTTGAGAATTCTCAGCGGATACGCTTTTGCTTGATCGGGTGCCGAAAGGCCGATGACCCGATCCTCAGGACCGAGGTCGACAGCATCAACGGCTGCGGTGAATTTGGGGTTTGTTAGCGCCGGAATTCCGTCTTTGGGTGGGCCGCCTGAGAGTATTTCGCTAGCCGGTACCGTGACGTTCGACAGGTCGAAAGAGGGACGGCGCGGGCGGGGCGAGAATTGTGCGAAAGACGGTTCAGCGCTGTTTTGTAGGAATAAGGATCGCTGCGCCCACGCTTTGTTCCAATAATCTCGGTCGGCATACAACCGCCAACCAAACAGCCCTAAAGCCAAGAGTGCCAATGCCGTGTACAGACGCGGCCGTGGCTGGTAGTGGAAGAAAAAGAATCGACGAGTCGAGGGAGATTCGCCATCTTTCTCGCTAATGCCCGCTTCGGTAGGTTTTGAGAGTTCCATGGTACTACAGCCGAACCTCTCTCGTATTTGGGGATAACGCAGCTTCCTCGGAGGAGAATGAAGAGCGACGCCCTCGTCGAATCATGACCAGTCCGATCGCCAACAGTTGCAGCATCGGAATATCGACGCTAGTAACGATTACAAACCCGCACCGTTGTACGAAGTAATTGCGTTGCAGCTCACTCGCCACTGGCCACCACGTCGCCCACTGGTAAATCACGATGGCCATCACCAACGAGACCCCGACAACGCAAAGTAGTTTGCCGACTCGTTGAGGAGATATCATTGTTTTGCCACACGACCGACCGGAGATCATCGACAATGGAATCAAAACGACAAGCCAAGCCAAATGGCAACCCACCAAAACCTGGGTAGGCGGCCCACAACCCCAGACTCCACAGACCGAGTGTCCCCAGTTGCCGGGCAAATTGGTAATCGAAAGCGAGGCAAGCAGCACCACCATCCAAGCAAGCAGCCTAATGCCATTACGCAGAGTAAAAACGCTATTCATGGATAACCGATTCGATAGCAATTCACTAGCCCGACGCGCTAGCAAGGGATTTCTCGCACAATTCCCTCGCTAGCGCGTCGGGCTAGTGTTGCATGCACCTTGCTTAGCTTGAAAAACTGAATGGCCTCGGACCGTATCGTAGCACAAGAAACACCCCCCCATCCGTGAAACGTCTAACAATCCAACGCTGTTTCTTCACGCGTAAATGCTGTGTTTCAGGGGTTTACTAGGGTGACACCCGTGAAGCACTTCTTATAAAAGCATAGCCACAGAGCACACTGAGGTCTCAGTGGAAATACTGAAGCGAATAACCTTCCCTCGGTGTTCTCTGTGAACTCTGTGGCTATACAATTGAAGGACCACTAGCCCCCCGCTTGCTCTTTGCTGATGTCGTGGCTGAGCAAACGCAGAAGATCGCGACGTCGAACGACTCCGATATATTGCTGCGGCGCTGCCGTGGTCACGACGGGAACACAGTCGTCGTGGCCATCTTTGAGCAAACGCCATGCATCTCCCAGCGTTTCATTTTGTAAAAGTACTTTCCTGACCGGCACGGCCAGATCCTCCGCAGACACAAGCATTTTTGCCGCCGGCTCGAAGATGATATCTCGCACGTCCGGGTAGCGGATGATGCCTATCAATTCACCTTCGCGTGTAACAACCGGGTAGGTGTTGTCGTGACTTTGCTCAATGTGGTCGAGCACCTCGTCGAAATGGGCGCTGGCTTGCAGTGGTTTGACATTCCGACGCATCACACGGCTCACGTCCAATTGATCGGCAGAGCTACCTTGCGGCGGATCGATCCCAAAAGACTGCATGATTCGAAACGCCATGCTGCGCAGTTGTTCGGTTGGAGTATTGGCAGTGTGCAAAATCGCGGCAGCCACCGGCACTTCGCCAGCTCGGAGGATCGCGGTTCGGACCATGACGGGCCCCACGATTTCAAAGAACACCACGGTCCCAAGAATGATGTCTTGCAGTTGTTCCCCAAGAACTCGGTCGCGCTCGACCGCAATGGCCGAAAGCGCGATTGCCGCCCCGGCTTGCGAAAGCAAGGCCGAACCGAGCCACCGCTTTACCTGTGGACCGTCGCGGTGGGCGTTGGCGGTGAAGAAAATCCCAAAATATTTTCCGGTGCATCGCAACGTGATGTATGCCACTCCGACCGCGCCAGCAGCCACAAGCTTGCCGAGATCCATTGCCGCCCCATGGATGACAAAGAACACCACACACAGCAACCCTGTGAGTCGATCAAGTGTCTCACTGATTTCGTCGGCCAGATCGGATGTCGAGGCAACCGTGGTACCCATCGCCAAAAAAGTTAGCAGATACGGAACATGCAACAGTTCGCACAAAGCCATAAGCGGGGCAATTACTGCGATCAACAGAACCAGCCATCGCGTTGCCGGCAAAATCCCGCAGAAGAAGCTGACCGTTAACCCGGCAAGCATTCCAAGCAAAGTTGCCGCCATAAGATTCCGTGTTAATTCGAGGTACTCGATGCCGATCGAAACGTCGGCTCCACGTGTCGCATGGACGAGTACAAACAGGAATTCAAAGACAATGATCGAGGCTAAATTGTTCAGTGCCACCAGCGCTGTGGTGAACTCGGTAAGCGGACCTTCGCTGCGGTTTTCTTTGAGAACCAGCACGGTGGTCGCTGGGGCCGTCGCCAAGGCCAGCGCTCCTAATAGCACGGCAATATGCCAAGTCAGCCCCGTGTCGTTCAGAAAGATGCTTAGCAGCCACATCCCGCCGGTCACTAGGATCATTGTCGACCCCAATTCACCCAGCGACATAAGCAGAAGCCGATTGAAGATCCGCCGAAAGCTTGATAGCGGAAAATGGCAGCCCATGTTGAATAGCACCAGGGCAATGGCAAAATTGCCAGCCGGCTCGAGATGTTCCAAATGTTCTGCGGAAATGTGATACCCGTCAAGCGATACCAATATACCAATCTGCGCAGCACACCACTCGAGAAACCCCAACACCGGGGTGTGTGGCCCCAGGGCCAAGCCTACGAGCAGGTAGGCCGTTACGCTGGGCAGATGCAGCATCCGTGCTATGCGCCCACCGAGCAGCGCAGCACCCAAAAGCAGTCCAACGGTCAGAGCGAGATACCAGTCAGGATGATTCAAAATGACGACTTGCCTAGCGAGTTTTCAAAGTGAGGGGTGAGAGTCACATACAAGAACGACTCAGGAAACGGAAAATCGTGCCAACATGGGTGTACGCCTTACCCTAGATTTTGCCCGATTCCTCCCCCGACCACAAACCCCAAGGTCAGATCAGGAGAATTGCAAATTTTTGCTAGCCGCGGTCGAGCCAGAAAAAACCGCGGCTTCCGCCTGCGGCTAGAATGAAACCTGTGGCTTAGCAATTCTTCTGAGGGGTCAGACATCGCAATTTTCCCTTCCCTCCCTATATATAGCTTGAGCCTAGCTCCCCGGCATCTGTTATTAAGACCTATTCAACTTCCCCAGAACACCCAGTGGTTTTGTGAGCTATTCTTGTCATGTGTGCTCTTGTCTTGACGGAACAACCGGCATAGCCCTATTGATGCCACGCCTTGCTCGCGCGAAGGGCTTGCACAACCTTTCAGGCGGCTCGATGGGACAGTAGAAGGTAATCGCGTGTCTGGCCCCAAACTCATACTCCTTTTCGGCGTGATCGTAGTGGGCCTAATGTGCCTCTACCCACCGTATCGCTGCGTTGGCGTTTCTCCTCTGGGCATAATACCGCTGCAAGAGGAGTACTACTCGATCCTATCGCCCCCTCAGGACCAGATTTTCAACACAGGGCGTAGCGCGTACTCTATCATCTACAATATCGATGCCTATCGCCTCTCCGGCCAAATCATCTTCACTGTGGTTACATCGATTAGCATCGCAGCCGTGGTTTACAGCATCCGGCGCAAATAGCACTTGAGATTTTTGTCCCGCAAAAGATGGAACTCTTGAGACGACGAGTGCCAGAACGCACAACTGTGCAGGGTCATCTACGTCGCCGTAGTGTTCGTGCCTACGACGAAAAGTCGCTTCTTATCGCCCACTAGAGAAGTTCCTTCAATTGTGTAGCCACAGAGTTCACAGAGATAAGGTTACTCACGTCAATATTTTCTCTGAGATCTCGGTGTGCTCTGTGGCTATGCTTTTATAAGAAATGCTCTAGCGATGGGCGTATTTACCATCTTCTAGCCCTAGCTTCTTCATCTTCTTATAGAGCGTCGTGCGATTGACCCCGAGTGAGTCGGCCGTGGCATTACGGTTCCAATTGTTTGATTCTAGCACGTCAAGGATAATCTGCCGTTCCGGCTCTTCGAGTGCTTCTTTTAGCGTCATGCTTCCGACACGCGGAATACTAATGCTTGGTCCGCCAGAGACTTCACGGGGCAAGTCGCCAACGGCAATCATTTCGCCTTTGCCAAGCAAGACGGCACGTTCGACAACGTTTTGCAATTCGCGAATATTGCCAGGCCAGGGATGGCTAGCCAGTGCGGCGAGTGCCTCTTCGCTGAATCCGTTCACGGGGCGATTGGTGTCTTCCCGAAGTTCTTCAAGGAAGCTTTGAGCAAGCAACGGAATGTCGCTACTACGATTGCGAAGTGCCGGTAGCTCGATATTGATTACGTTGACGCGATAATAAAGATCTTGTCGGAAACGTCCCTCGGCAACCGATTGAACAAGATCCTCATTAGTTGCCAGAACAATGCGGACGTCGACCTTAAAGGTCTTGGAGCCGCCTACTTGCTCGAACTCCAATTCTTGGAGCACACGCAACAGTTTTACCTGCATGGCAGGGCTGGCGGTGCCGATTTCGTCGAGAAAAATCGTGCCGCCGTCGGCCTGCATGAACTTGCCAATTTTGTCAGTAGTAGCACCGGTAAACGACCCGGCGACATGGCCGAAAAGTTCGCTTTCAAGCAAATTCTCAGGCAATGCCCCACAAGCGACTTCAATAAAGGGCTTGCTGGCTCGATTGCTGTGACGATGTACGGCGCGGGCGATCATCGATTTGCCGGTGCCGCTTTCGCCGGTAATGAGTACGGTCGCTTTGGTGTCGGCAATGCTTTCGACCATGTCGAAAACTTTTAACATTCGCGGATCTTGGCCCACAATGTTGCCGAGGGCGTAATGTTTATCGAGTTCCTTGCGGAGCTGAGTATTTTCTTCAATCACTTGCTGTTGAGCCGAAATTCGCTCAATGGCCATCAACAGTTCGTCGTCGATGAGCGGCTTGGTAAGATAGTCGGCAGCACCAGCACGCAAAGCTTCGACGGCAGCGTCGGCATCGCCGTAGCCGGTCATCAGAATCACTTGGCTTTCGGGATAGTTCCGGCGAGCTTGCTCTAAAAGATCGAAACCATCGCCATCCTGAAGGCGAACGTCGACCAGCAGCAGGTCGTAGTGCTTTTGTCGAAGCTTATCGAGAGCATCGGTATACCCCCCAGAAGAATCGACCGTGAGTCCTTGGCTACGTAGCCAATCGGTCATCGATTCTAGTACGTGTCGATCGTCGTCGACGATTAGCAAAGATCCCTGTTTCATCGGGCCCTCTTTTTTCCGGCGTAAAACGCTGGAGCAAATCCCGGGTAGGGAACCCCAGCGCAAGCTGTAGCAATGGCAACATTGGGTTGCGGTCTGGCGAGAACGGCGAGTTAGCGCTGGGGAGTTGCGCGACACTTCTTCCGCCGAAGGGGAGATTTCACCATAGGCTGTCGATAAATATCTACGTCGCAAGATGCCCTAGGTCAACAAAACGAGACCCAAGTTGTACTTTAGCGATGTCTGCCTGTAGCGATTCTGACGGGTATGCCGCTAAGAGGGCGGAGCGCTCACGGTAAAAGGCCGATTGCTCGTCCCAAAGCCAAGGGATTGCAAACCCCCTGGCTTGAGGCCCCCAACATCCAAAAACCGTCAAGCCCGTGGATGGGCTTTTTCGTAAGCGGCTCGCAGATTGCTGGTGCTTACGTGCGTATAGATTTGCGTCGTCACCAAGCTTTTGTGGCCCAGTAGCTCTTGCACGCTGCGGATATCTGCACCCCGATCCAGCAGATGGGTTGCAAAGCTATGCCGTAGCGTGTGTGGACTAGTCCGACGATCAAGGCCCGACTCGCGAAGGTGCTTTTCTAACATCCGCCCCACGCTGCGGGTGGTCAGCCGAGTGCCGAAGCGATTGACGAACACGGGAGCAAGCGGTCCCTGCGGTTCTTTCGCCGAGAGCTGGCGGAGCTTGAGCCATTGCCGTAGTGCCTTGAGCGCAAAAGAGCCAAGTGGGGCGAGGCGTTCTTTGCGGCCCTTGCCACGAGCCAAAACAATGCCTTGGTCGAAGTCGAGATCGCCATCATTCAGATCGACCAATTCGCTGACACGAAGGCCCGCGGAGTAAAGTGTTTCGAGAATGGCACGGTCGCGCAGCCCCATGGGGGCGTCGCTAGGTGGGGTGGCAAGTAGCTTGCCGATTTCGTCGGTCGTCAAAAAGTGTGGAAGCTTCCTGGCTTTACGCGGATTGCGAAGCGCTTTGGCGGGGTTGCTATCAATCCAACCCTCACGCTGGCCAAAGCGATAGAAGCTGCGCAACGACGCTAGCTTTCGCGCGATCGAGGTTTTGGCGTAACCCGCCTCGTGCAGCGCCGAAAGGTAGCCGCGAAGTTCGACTGCCGTGAGCCCGGCAGCGTCGGGACAACTGCCATCCTCCTCGCGGAAATACTCGGCAAAAGTTTCCAAATCCTCGCGATAGCTTTTCTGCGTATGCGGCGAACAACCGCGTTCGACATGCAAGTGCTGCAAAAACCTGGCGATCTTGCGTTGCATAGCAAACAGGCAGTGAGGTCGAAGGGTAGGGCTACTTTTCGTCGAGGTCGGTGGACTGCGACATCGACAGCCGGTCGAGCAGGTTGCCCGAGGGAGTGGCCTGACGAACTTTTTGGCTCAAAACGGCCGCATCGTACCAAGTGAAGCTTAGCTCGTTGCTCGAAGCAAAACGGCCAAGCGTGCGTAGGGCCTCTGCGCGTTGGGTGTCGTCGTAGAGGAAAATATAACGCTCTCGTCCTTTGACAAGCGCTAACACATTGATGTCATCAGAGTTCACGGTAGCAGCACTCCATGCGGCAGCGCGTCGAGGAATAGCCGTTTGTCAGCCAAGGTGCTGGTACCGAGGTGACGGCTCGTTGCGGGGTGGTTGGTCGACACGACATGGGCTAGCGTCGTGGTGTTGACCGGTAGAAGCTTTGCCGGCGAGACTGGCTTCTAGAGGTGTCTATCGGTCATCAGGCCAGCGCCACACCACACGCGTTTTCCGACTTCCGCCGCGAGCAGCAAGCATTTCGGAGATATGCATGTGACAGCAGAAGCGAATGAAGTCGTCGCTACGCTGAAGATAAGATTTCCAACCTCCGAACCGAGCATCGTTGCGGAAGTAGACATAGCCCTGTAAAGCCTGTGCTATGTCTGGATCAGTCCCTCGGTAGATACGAGTGTGCTTAAGTACAGGACCGTGGTACGGCACGCATGGAGGCCGGCCAGGGGCTACAAAAGAGGGCTCAGGACATCCTCCCGTGACGCAAGCGTCGGGCGATGTTCCATCTATGACGATTGATTGGCTCGCATCGATCGGTTTGCTTGTTTCGTTTGTATTGGTCGAACCTTGACCGTCCGCCGACAGCGGCTGCATTTCACCAATCGGAAGTTCTTCGACCTGCTGGGCTAGTTGGACTTTGGTAGCAAACGGATCTGCTTGCTGGGCCGCTCCAGTAGGCAGATACGGCGGCACGTCTGGCGGAGCGGGCAGCGCGGTGCTTTGCCCCTCGCAATCGGGGGCTTGCTGGGCCATCTGCGATCGAGCATTTGCCATCTGCGCTTCGTAGACTAACGAATCTGGAATGTATTCTTCTTCTGGCGTGTTCCAAGGCAAACCATAGCCGGCAGGAATCTCGTGATAGCCAGGATTCGCGGTATACCACTCGACGTGCAGCCCGCAACGTGGTGGGTAGTATGGCGAGAAGTCGGTGACCGCTCCCACAACGACAGCATCCACTCCAAGAATTTGAGCTAGGCGACGAGCTTCGCCTGCTCCGTTCAGATCAATTCGGTTAGCGATAATCGCTTCTTCGACCACGCCCAACGGCACCACTTCGAAGCCAGCCGTAGCTTGCAACTCGGCAAAGTACGCCATGGCATAGGCGCGACCATCGACGGTTGCTTCGTCGCTGTGATTAAAAAACGGAGCGACAGCAACCCGACTGAGTTGCGGAAAAGGATTGCGAATCACCGGCTGATGTGAAATCTCAGGCAGCAGCAAACTGCAACCCGAGAGGCCGACAAGCATTCCGCAAAGAAGAAGATTGAAGAGTATTCCACGCATGGTGGCGACAGTTCCAAAATGAAAGGGGCCCCCCTTTCGATTTTGGGTGCGCAGCCAAGGCTACTTCCATAGCCTCAGCCCGTTGTCGCTATCTTCGGCAGAATCGTTAAACTCGCATGAGGGAATTTTTTGCAAAGATGCTAGCAGAGCTGTCGCTTTCCAAAATGTGTAGTCGCAATTTCTCTTGAGACAACTGAGACAACGGCTAACCTTGACCTCTTGGGTACGCACGTCGAACTAAACCAATCCCGCCATCGTTGTCAGCCCCAACGGTTCGCGGCTAGTAAACGGCTCGCCGTATTTGGTGCCAATTGTTTTTCCCCAGTAGGCGGCTTCGTCGCGCAGAGAATCAACAAAGGTTGGCGGCTCGGTGGGGCGGCCCTTGATGAATTGGCTTTGATAGCACTCGATCGACGCTCGCTTCTGCTCCCACTCGTCGCTGATGTCGAGTACGAACGCTGGTTGCGGTACGAGCTTGAGATGTACGCAGTAGTAATTGAAAATGCGTTCGGGATGGTGCGGCTCGCCGGGCATGTCGGTCTTCGAGAGCTTGGCCCAAAATCGAGCTGCCTCGACCAATTGCGTGGCAGCAACGTGGTCGGGGTGGGCATCCGTCCAAAAAGGGGCAAACAACCAACGAGGCCGCTGCTGACGAATCACTCCAGCTAGTTGGGCGCGAGCTTCGAGGGTTGGCTCTAGGCTCCGGTTAGGTAGCCCGAGGTTGTCTCGCCAATCGAGTCCGAGAATCTCGGTGGCGGCAGCCGTTTCTTGGGCACGAATTTCTAACGAGCCGTGCGGCGTCGGTTCGCCATTGGTGAGGTCCAAGACTCCGACCCGTAGGCCCTCGCTTTTGAATTTCAGGATGGCCCCCCCCATGCCAAGTTCCGCGTCGTCTGGGTGGGGTGCAATCACAAGGATATCGAGCATTCTAGGCCTCTAAAACGTATCGCAGTGGTGTGTTCCGACCCAGAGGGCCGGGCTATATGGTCTCAACATTCACTCGCTAAATCCGGCATTCCCGTCGGTCGGTCTGTCGCTTTCCTGGCGCAAACTTCAATATTACTTTTGAGAACTACTTTTCTTAGCTGTGGGGAAATCTGTAGGTAGTGCTAGGGTTACCTTGCCTGTCGCAGCCCACTCGCTGCCTCGGAGCAATGTTGTGATAAATCCGACACATCGCATCGAGTAGTCGGCGTGGCCTAGCGTTGTATGAAACACGCGGCCGGAGCCGTACTTGATGACCATGAGCATGGGTTCTTCGCGGCCCGAGCCTCTTTGCTTCGGGTCGGCGTAAGCAGTGGCCAAGATCTGCATGTTCTTTGCTGGTCCGCGTAGTCGATCGTAAAGTTCGTCTTTCGTATGCAGCCAGCTTGTTGGTAGACCTTGCATAATTGGGTGGTTGGCATCGCGTGTTGTTACCAAGAACTCATGCTGCGAGCCATGGCTGCCGCCGCGACCTTTGGTGTCGTCGCGTACCGGTGCCCCGTCACGAAAATAGACATACGGACCGGAGTGCTGGGCTCGGCCTTCCCAGCCGCCGAGTCCGATCATTTGGTTGTATTCTGGCCAATCGGGAAAAGAATTGTCGGCAGCATGTACCGCGACAAACCCGCCGCCGTTGTGGACGTAAGCCTGAAAATCGAGCTGAGTCTGCTTCGGCCAAGCATTGCCGTTGTAGTTGCTCACGACGACATCGTAGTCGGCAAACTTAGGCCGAAAGCTGCTCATGTCGTGACGCTCTGGCGGCGAAGTGGCTACCTCGACGTCAAAGCGGTCGCACTGCTGGAAGTAGGATTTTAGAATGGGGCTTGTTGTTTTCCAGTCATGATTGTTCTGGCCATCGAGAATCAATACTTTGAGCGGCACACTGTCTGCTGCGGTCGCTTGCGAAGCGGCTAAGAGGAAAGAAAAGCTGACTAAAAACAACGCCGGACAAATACAAATATACCGTCTCATGAATTGTGACCTTTCTGAAAAAATAGAGCTACTGCGCAAGGTTGAACCACGACGACACAACGAGCACGACGAAAGAATGTTGGTTTTCAGGTATTTCCATGGTTTGAGATCTACCAAAAGATGGCAGGTGCTGTTTCTGGGGGCTATTCATCTCGGGCACGGCGAAGCGATGTTCCTTCGCGGGCGTCGAAGGTTAGGAACAAAGCTTGTTCGCCGCCGCAGGTGCGCATGATGTCTAGGTAGAGCCCATGCTCATCGGGCCACGGATAGGCGTAGACCAAATCAAAATCGCGTAGTTCCATGTCCAAGTCGTCGTAGGCAGCTCGGGTGTCGAAGTTGGTTCGAGAAGGGTTGCCGACCTCTTCGATTCCCCATTGATAATCGTCAGGAATAAAGCTCCCCTCGGCAAACTCGGCCTCGCTGCCAAAGCGTTCGGACAGTTGTTGAGCATGTTCAATCAACAACGGCTCGACCTCGATGCCGTAGGCTTCATAACCCAACCGGCTGGCCATGATTGCTACGACGCCCAAACCAGAGCCCCATTCCAAAAACGTGGTTACCTTGCCCTGCAACTGAACGAGGTGTTGATAGATTTCGACGTAGTCGGCGGAAACAAATCCGCCGAACTCCAATTGGTTTCGGCACTCTTCCCAGACGGTATCCGACTCGCGCCAAAGCTCTCGCATTTCTTCCAAAAGAAAATCATTGGAAAGTGCATTCGTCGCTAGCGGGTTTTCGTCCATGGGGTTGCTCTTTTGTTGGTCGGTCGTTGTTTGAAAGCGTTTTGGCTAAGCCGCGAGCGGCGGGGGGGACTTTATTGGACAAAATTGGGGTGGTTGGTGCTGGTATCGTAGTGTTTGGTGGGTTAGTTTTGGCACGAATTGCGGGAGAGGGCCATTGAGTGGACAAAAGGGAAAGGAAAAGTCGGAATTTATAGAGTGGGAGGGGTGGGTATTGTCCATTTGGGCGCTGTAAATGACGAAATCTGAATGACGAATGACGAAAATCTGATCGCTAACGGCTAACTGCTAAAAGCTAATCGCTATTATCTCAGAAGTGGTGGCACAATTTCAACTGTTAAAATTTGGGCAGACTTGTCCGGCTGTTAGCGGGCGTTTTTTCTGAACCGTGGAGCGTGATCCTCCGTAGAGAACTCTGTTCTACTCGCTTGGATGCAATCAAAGGACGCACGCTCATGCGAATCTCTACGATCGACGATACCGAATCTTTGATCCGCTGCGGCCGGGTTGTCGGCGGTTGGTTTTTGGCCATCGCCTTGCTGCCCCCCGGCGGCTTTCTCTGGCAATTGGGCGTACTCGGTACCTTTGGCGATTGGTTGGTTCACGGCCTGTTGGCATCGATGAACCTGTCAGGTCTAATCCAATAGCGCGGCTCTGTTTTCTCTGGTAGAATGGGTCGGGTACTCTGGCTTCGGATCGAAATCGTCGCCAACCCTGCCGTCCGGCTCTATTTTTGTTGATTATTTGCCATGCCGAACTCCATTTGTCCCCATATTCGTCCGCTCGAGCTGGTTCCGATGAGCGGCGACGATGCGATGTATGTGCTTCGCGATCCGTACGGTTTTTCTAAAGCGGTTGCGCTGCCGATGGTTGCGGGGATGTTGGTGACTTTGATGAACGGCGAGCGATCGCTGCCGGAGCTACAGGAGGAGTTTGAGAAAACGATTGGCCAATCGTTGTCGATGGAAGATATCGAACGAATTGTGCAGCAATTGGACGAGAGTTGCTTTTTGGACAACGACCGTTTTTCTGAACATCGAGCAGCCATTTTGAGTGCCTATCAAGAGCTGGAGGTCCGGCCGGCTGCCCATGCGGGCGGGGCTTATCCTGGAGAGGTGGACGAGTTGCGTGCTCTGCTTGAGAAGATTTTTACTTGTGAGGATGGGCCTGGGCTGTTGCCGTGGGAAGGCAGTGCTGCGGCTGATTTTGCGATGTCTTCAGAGCAACGCCTGTGTGGTGTGATGAGTCCACACATCGATTTTCACCGTGGCGGCCCGGCATTCGCTTGGGCTTACGATCGGGTGGTTACCGAGTCGGATGCCGAGGTGTTTGTGGTTCTTGGTACTGCCCACACGCCGTTGAAGGGGTTTTATAGTGTTTCGCGCAAACATTTCGATACACCGCTAGGGACGGTCTCGACCGACCGAGATTTTGTAGACGATTTGCAGCGGCGGTTGTTGCAAGAAGAGACTTCTAAAGATGTGCCGGTGATTTTTGATGATGAAATGCCGCATCGACGAGAGCACTCGATCGAGTTTCAAGCCCTGATGTTGCAGTACATTTTGGGCGGACGGCGCGATTTTCAGATCGTGCCCATTTTGGTCGGCTCGTTTCACCCGTTTGTTTTACACAACCGATCGCCGGGCGATTCGCCTGTGGTTGCCGACTTTGTCTCGGCATTGCGGGCGGTGGTTGCCGCCACGGATAAGAAGGTTTGCTTTGTGGCGGGGGTCGATCTGGCTCACATTGGCAAACAATTTGGCGACGAAAACCTGCTGGACGACGAACGGCTCAAGCAGCAGTGGGCCGACGATCAACATCTGTTGGCCAACGCTTGCGAAGGCGACCCCGAGGGCTGGTTTATCCATGTTGCATCCCAAGAAGATCGCAACCGAATTTGTGGCCTTGCTCCGACGTATACGATGCTAGAGGCGATGCGGCCTGAGCGTGGGGAGTTGTTGAAATACGACCAGGCGGTGTCCGAAGATCGTTCGTCGTGCGTTAGTTTTGCGAGTATGGCGTTTTATGAGTGAGGCGCGATTTCGCTTACAGGCGGCAATTTGCAATTGCCGTTTCTAGGATTGCTGTTGCGCCGAGCGATTCTAGACGCTCCATAATTTCAATGACATCGCCCCGTTTGACCATGGCTCGTACGCTGCACCAATCGGCGTCTTCAAGACGGTTGACGGTAGGAGAATTAAAACCGGGGGTAATTTTTTCGGCGGCAGCTAGCTTTTCGGTGGGCACGTTGTATTCGAGCAGCGAGTAGGCGCGAGCAATTACCACTCCTTCGAGTCGGCGGACGATCCGGTCGGCTAAGGTGGTGTGTGGTGTGCGAGGATTTTGGACGAGTACGGTTTCGTAGCTGCCGATCTCGTCGAGGATTCGCAACCGGTTGGCGGCCAGCGTGCTGCCGGTTTCTACCAAGTCGACGATGGCGTCGGCTACGCCTAGGGCGATCATCACTTCGACCGAGCCGGTTAGTTCGACCGTACGGGCAGTGGCACCGTGGCCAGCGAGGTACTTGTGTGTGACCTGTGGAAAGCTGGTGGCGATGCGTTTGCCATCCAGGTCGGCGGGGGATTTTACGTCGCCATCTTCGGGCACACAGACCGCCAAGCGGCAGTTGCCTACTCCTAGGCTTAGGCGGGTGTCGAGCTTTGCACCGCTTTCTGCGACGAGGTCGCCGCCTGTGATGCCAAGGTCGATTGCTCCTTCTGCGCACAAGATGGGGATGTCGTCGGTGCGTAGAAAGGTCATGTCGATTGCCATGCCGCGAACTCGTGCAAACAGGCTACGATCTTGGCGTCGGAAGCGTAGGCCAGCGTCTTTGAGGAGTTGCGTCGAAAGCTCAGCCAAGCGGCCTTTGCTGGGGATGCCAATGCGAAGGTTTTCGGTCATCTTATTTTTTGAGTTGGTTGGAATTGGTTTTTTTGCCCGCGAATTACGCGGATGATCGCGAATTTATTTCATGAAAAGCCATGGATTTAGCCACGGATGAACACTGATAAACACGGATGAAAGTTTTTGATAAACGGACCTATGAATTGGGCTCTCGCAAAGGCGCTAAGGCGCAAAGAACAGGGCGAACAATCTTTTTTTGTGTTTCTTTTGAGCCTTAGCGCCTTTGCGAGAAAATTCGTAACCGTTCACGGAATGAAAAAGGTTGAACCACGAAGGACACTAAGAGCACTAAGATTTGGAGGGCAAATCGCTTGCTTTCACTTACACCTTTGGTTTTGTCAGAAGGACTAATTTATTCTGATGGATGACTATTGAATTCTATTCTTCGTGTCCTTAGTGATCTTTGTGGTTCATTTTCTTCCATCCTATGAACGGTTACGAAAATCCTGCCTATTTGGTTGCGGCTCTGCCGCGCTGTGTTCATTTGTGGTTTATTTTTTCTTTCGTTTATTGTCCTTGCGATGGGTATAAAACCCTCGCCTTTAGGCGAAACCTTTAGGATCTTATACTGGGGGGATGGAAAACTATCGAACGGG
>JAADGV010000041.1 GCA_013152205.1 Planctomycetota bacterium | reverse complement strand
TTCAGGTTACCTCCTCGTGAGTGAAGGACTTTAGTCCGAAGCTCACGAAATTTCCGAACCTACCGGCTTCTAGCCGGTAGTAGTTGAGTTGCCGTGGCGTAGCCGCCAACGCTAAGGATTGCTGCTTCTGGCTCCGTAGCTCTTTGATGGAAAAATTGTGTGTCTAGCCGAAAATCCCTCCCCCAAATTTGCCAACTTTTGTTGGTCACACAGACGATATGCCGCCGCCCACACAGAATTTCATCGCAAATCCTCAAGAATTCACAATGCGTCGATTATACTAGATGGGATGCCTGGGTCAAAAGAACAGCATGGGAAAAGTCAATTTTTTGGTAAGCTATCAGGATCTCGCTAAAACGGACTTATCTTGCATCCAGGAAACTTACTCTAACGCCATATACCCCAACGGTTTGTGTACCGGTATTCTGATGAAAAGCATTCCTTACAGCAAAAAGCTAGGCCCTAAAAAATCTCTTGCTTCTGCGGAAATAGCGACTTCTGTAGAAAAGATCGCCGTTGATAGGGCTCAGCCGCCCTCCATCACCCCAATCAACGGACAGGCATCTTGCGTTGTCGCTTCCGGCAATGGAAAAATCTTGGCTGCTGACCACCAAGTGGCCGGGTGGTTAGGCGCCCCGCCTACTTTTATTGCCAAATATTCCCTCCCTGACTTAATACCTAAACTAGATCTAAATTGGATAGATAGACCTCTTGCATCGGAGCTGCCCCCCCCCCATTTACTGCAAACGAGAATTCGGAGGTGTGATGGCGCCGATTTTTATGCTGCTATATCTATCACTCCGCTACTAGGTCCAGAGGAGGTTAGTCTGCTCGTAACCATACGCCCACTGGAATCTTCAGCCGAATACGCGTTCCGCTGCGATGCACTAACGGGGCTGCCCGATCGGCGCGAACTTTCCGCTCACCGATCTCGCTGGCAACAGTTTGCGCCAGACAGACGAGTCCCCCATGCGGTGCTGTTTATGGACCTAGATAATTTCAAGCAAATTAACGACCGGCACGGCCATGCCACCGGTGATCACATCTTGGCGACACTAGCCACTCGGTGGAAGCGATTTATTCGCGATGATGATTTGCTGGTCCGCTATGGCGGTGATGAATTTGTCATTCTCCTAGCCAGCGTTCGTCAACTCCGAGAAATCGAACCCGTCGTCGACCGACTAATAGCTGCCACGACAGAGCCAATCGTGGTCGACAATCAACCACTTCGAGTCGGTGCCACCATTGGTGTTGCTCTTGCCAAAGATGTCTCGACGGATCTTGATCAACTAATCGCTAGCGCAGACCGCGACATGTACCGGCAGAAACGTCGGCCCGAGGAAGACACCAAAAGGCGGTAGTTGCATCGCCAATAGGCTGACTAGCCTGGATTCCTCACAGTTTCCTGGGAAATCCCAATCACGCATTTGGGAAAGTTGCTCTAATACTTCAGGCAACCTGCGTCTACCTGACAAGGTGACCGTAAGTCAGTCATCTCGGTAAAAAACTACGCCTACAACAGCTTTAGGATCTTGACCGATGAAACTTGGTATTCATGCCTACGCTTGGTGCTCGCAATGGAGCAACGACACCCTTGATCTTATCGATAAGGTGAAAGACCTGGGGATGGACTTTATCGAAATCCCCCTGATGTGCCTGGAAACTTTTGACGCCAAAGCAATTAAAGAGCGTCTCGAACAAGTGGGCTTGGCGACGGTGACCTCAACGGTTCTGCTCAACAACACCGACATCACCAGCGAAGACCCTACCGTGCGTGCCAAGGGCGTCGCTTACCTCGAAGATTGTGTCAAAGCAACGGCGGCCATCGGTGCCCCCAGTTTCTCTGGCGTGATTTACTCGGAGCATGTCCGACAAACGACTAACCGACCCGAGGAACAGCTTTGGCAATATTCGGCCGACGCGCTCAGGCCCATCGCTCGGTTAGCAGGCGACCTAGGCGTGCAAATTGGTCTGGAACCTGTTAATCGCTACGAAACCTGTTTGATCAACACCTGTGAACAAGCCTATCGTTTGAAGGAGATGATTGGCGAAGAGAACGTCAAAATCCACCTCGACACCTACCACATGAATATCGAGGAAAAAAGCTTCTACGAAGCGACGAAGCTAGCCGGCGACGATCTCATTCACTATCACCTTTGCGAAAATGATCGGGGCATACCAGGCACCGGCCTTGTGGATTGGGACGGCATCTTTCGTGCGTTGGCCGAGATAAACTACCAGGGGAATGCCGCGCTGGAGAGCTTTGTCGATTGCACTGACAACATGAACACCTGGGTCTGGCGACAGTTGGCACCCGACGGCGACACGCTGCTGAAGGAAGGCGTTGATTTTATCCGTGGAAAACAGAAAGAGTATGGCGTCGATTAAAAATCCTCGGAACCAAAAAATAGGGAAGGCTCGCTGCCCCCGGGTAGCCAATCCCGATTTGTGGGTTAGTGCAGTTTAACGACGATCAAGGCGTATTGGCGGGGGGGGGGCTTTTTGGGCGTCTCCCTCATTGCCGTTGAAGTTGCGTATCTGGGCTGGGCTTAGGCCCCATCGGTCGAAGGTTACGGTAATCTGTTCGATCTTTCGATTGCGTACGATGGTTAGCTTCACCGAATCACCAGGCTCGTGTTGTGAGATACGTGCAGTGAGAGTTTCAAAATCTTGGATTTTTTCGCCATCGAATTCTGTAATTAGATCGTTTACTTGCAAACCAGCTTTCTCGGCTGCGCTATCCTTTACCACGCCGCCTATTTTTGTGGAAGCAGTTGAATCGCTCGAAATTCCCAACTGGGCCGCACTTCGTACGGCTACCGTACTGGGAAATCGTCGTTCGAGTCTATCCGTGGCAGCCTTAGAGACCCCTCGAGTTCCATAGAATTCAAAGCGTCGCACCCACTTGAGATCCAACAAGGGCTCAATAACCGAATCGTCGACTGGCGCTGAGTGGAAACTGATGGTTGCCGCATGCCGAACGGCAGCCAAATGTTTAAGACCGGCAACGCCACCTTTCCATTTCGAGCCAATCACTACTTGCGGTGGCAATCGCAGACGATTGGTCCTTAGCTGCGAATGAGGCTGGATGTTGTGGTAACCACCCAACGCGACGATTGCTTCCAACGCTTCCTCCTCACGAGCATCCGCCAAAAGTGCTGACGCAATTTTTGCTTCCTTAGGGCGGTTGGGCAGGGAGAGCAGTTTTTCTAGGGCGGCCACACGGAGTGTACGGTCGACCGACTCTGACCAAGAAAGCAGAATGTTGATCGCTCGCGTCGAACTCTCGAGCGAGCCGTTTTGGCTTTCCATGGCAGTCGCTTCAAGCGCAGCAAGTCCTACTTGCTCCAACTGTTCTTGGGCTTTTTCTCGCGTGTCGAAAAGATCGTCGTCCAGTTGGGCGATCCATGCCTGAATACCTGCTTCGTTGGCAGTTTCTTCCGCCCAGCAGGGGAGGGCAGGCAAGCAGCAAACTATTGCCGCCAGCGACAAGCGAAGGGAATGCGAGATTAGAAAAATACGAGGGAACATGTGTAGGGATTTGCGTTTTAAGGGGAAATAGGATTCCTGCAGGATTATACCACTTTCTGGGCGATGTTTCGTGGCAAAAAACTGTATTCGTTAGCGGGTTAACCACAGATAATCTCCCACACTGATTTTGCAATCCTCCAGCGGCTAGTCAGCCATGAGTTGTTACTAGGCCCATGATCGGCTAATCTCGGGCAAATGAATTTTGCGCTATTAGGTACTGATCGCGAGAGCCTCCTCCTGGCCCAAGCTGCTTTGGCAGCCGGGCACGAGATTGTCTGGTGTGGCGATCTCGCAGGTTCCGAGGACAGTTCGGCTCTGCTACAAGAGCTACTCGGCAGCGATGCCGAAGATTTGGGCGACCAGTGGGAGGCGTTATACGACCTCGACGCGTGCGACGCTATGATTGTTGGCCGAGGCGCTGCCCCTGGCGATCTGCGTGCCGACCAAATCAACCAATTGGTAAAAAACGGGGTTGCCGTCTTGGCTACTTTTCCGGTGGTCGATTCGGTCTTGGCTTTCTACGAAATCGACATGGCCCGCAACGAAAGCGGCGCGGTACTTCACCACTACAACCCTCTGGTCGAGCAACAGCAAATTATTCGCGAATGTGCCGATTGGGTTCGTGAGCAACATCCTCGACTGGGGGCGATCGAGCAAATCGTTTGGCATCGCCCGCTCGCCAACCGCACCCGCGAGCAAACGCTGTGGCACTTCGCACGCGATGTTGAGCTGCTTGGCCAGATGGCAGGTCGGCTCGACCGGCTTGGGGCACTGGGATCGCCTGACGAGCAAGCCACCTACGCAGGTCTCAGCGTGCAGCTTCTTGGCGACAGCAAAGTACCGGTCCGTTGGGAAGTTGGTCCCGTCGAAAAATCCGCCTGGGCCAGATTAACGCTCGTTGCAGAGCAGGGCACTTTGACCGTTGAGTTCAACGAGCAAGGTTGCGCGATGCAAATGGAAACTAACCATGCTGGCCAGTCGCAAGCGACTCCGCTTGAAGCAACCCAAGCTGCTAGCGTGGCTTTGAACAGTTTTGTCGCAGCAGTTGAGTCCAAAAACGGGCAATCGACAACGTGGCTTTCTGCGTTGCATGCGATGGAGCTTGCCGACACTATCGAAATCAGTCTCCGTCGTGGTCGGATGATTGACGTCCATCAGCAGCAACTTACCGAGCAATTGGCTTTCAAAGGCACCATGTCTGCTATCGGGTGCGGAGTGCTGATGGTTTTACCGCCACTACTTTTATTGGGCGGTTGGCTCGCTGGGTTAGCAGGGTTGCCAATCGCCAACTATTGGCCCCACGCACTGCTGGTGTTGCTTGTTGCTTTTCTTGTATTCCAGCTATTACCAAAGCTTCTCTTGGGTTCGCCGGATAAATCTGGTTCATCCGACTGAGCCGCACTTTTTGCAAGTTGTCGCGGCTCCCAAGGGACAAGGGATTATCTCGCAGAGACGCAGAGACAGCAGAGAAAACTGGGATGCCATAGCTCTGCCGTCTCTGCGCCTCTGCGAGAGCAATTACCTTACGGAGCCGCGAGTAGAAGCTTGCGACCCGTTCTTTGCGTCTTCGCGCCTTATACGATGAGATTGCCAACAAGGTACCGGGAGAGTTCAATGATTGTTTAAGCTTTGGCTGGTCAG
>JAADGV010000081.1 GCA_013152205.1 Planctomycetota bacterium | reverse complement strand
GACCCTGGGCTACGGTGTGAAACGCCTTTGGCGTAAAAGGCTTGCGTTCGGTACTATCAACACCCAACTTGGAACTACTGTCATTCGTCATTCAGATTTCGTCATTTACCGCGCCCAAATGGACAATATCCACCCCTTCCGCACTCCAAATTCCGCATTCCGAACTCAATTCTGTCCACCCCAATGGGGCCCCCCAGCAATTCGTGCCAAAACTAACCCGCCAAACACTGCGATAGAAGCACCAAGCCGCATACTTTTGTCCAATAAAGTCAACAAACCGACCAATACCGAGTCAAAACAACCGCTTTCCGCTTTGCACCCCCGGCCATCCTGGCCGGAAAACCAAAACTAACTACTCCCCACGCAAAGCAGGAAGCAAAGGAACACGCAAAGCAGCACGAACCGCCAACCAGCCAGCAGCAAGCCCCGTGGCAAGAATCGCCAACAGCAAAATCCCCAAGGTTTGCCACGGCGTTTCTGCCCGATGCAGAAGCCAATGGGGCAACACCGCAACCAGCGCCGCAAAACAACCAACGGCTAGCCCGCTTAGCAAAAGGAGGACATTTTCGCCAAGTACCATCTCCGCAAGTCGGTTGCCCCGAAAGCCGACCGAGCGGAGCAAGGCCAACTCGCCCCGGCGTTCAAGCACGCTACGAAGTTGAGCAACCGCAAGCCCCAAGGCTCCCAGCAGCAAGCCCAGGGCACCGAGCGATTGGAAAGTCGAGAGATAAGTATTTTGAACCGCAAGAAAATCAGCAAGCCGTTTTTGAGTCGACACCGCGTCGAAGCCGTAATCTTCGAGTTGCGATTCCAAGAGAGTCGCAAGTTGTTCGGCGGCAGAAGAGTCGCCGTTGCCGCGAATCAGAAACAATTGCTGACCGCTGTTTTCAGGAAATAAGTCGACGAGGTTCGCTTCGCTGACAAGAACTTTGCCTTGCAAAACACTGCCGGCAAGTAGGCCGACAACTTGCAAAGTAACGGGACGATCGAGGGCGTCTCGAACAGAAAATGTGGCACCAATGCCAGAGAGATGAAGGCTGTAAGTGGCGGTGTTTTTATCAAGCACCACCGGGATGGCGGTGCGACCGTCCGAGTCGGTCGAGGGCTTCGAGTCGAGCAGATGCCAAGGGCCTTCGTCAGACGCATGGTCAGCCGCGACGGCCCAACCAAAGGTATCTTCGGCATAAAACGAACGGGGGATACCGACCAAGGTTGGCTGCGAGGTTTGGTAGAGATTCAGGCAACTGGCGTCTTCGCCCTGATGGACGCGGAAGCCGTGGATGGTCGTTTTGGCAAGTTGCCGGTCGTCACGATCTCCAAAACCGAGTTCCTCTCGGCCAGCCGAGGTGTTCAGATCAAAGTGAATCGGTTGGTCAGCCGTGGCAATCAGATCAAAACCGCCGGTGCCTTGTTCGGTGGGGGCAAGTCGAAACGCGCTGAGCGCAACGATCAAAAAACTCGCGACAGCAGCCAAGCCAATCGAGAGGATCGTACGACTAGGATTGCGACGGGCGTTGCGAGTCGCCAAGCCAGCAAGCGAGAGGCTTCGCAGCGTGGCGCTGGCTGGCCGGCGAATGGTTTGCCGCAGCCAGGTGAGTAGGCCGGTTAACACCAGTGCGCCGCCGCCAAAGAAAGCGCCCGCTTGTGCTTCGCCCTGTAAGCCGAAGGCAAGCAGCCCGATGGCCAAAGCAGCGACAAGCAGCGCAGGCGGCAGCCAGCGTTTGGCACGACTGGTGATGCCAACAGCGTCGTCAGCCGAAGTGCAATCACCCGCCATAAGTTGACGGGCTGGCAGTTTGACCAGCTTGCGCAGTGCAAACCAAATGGTTGCCAACGCAACGACAACACCAAGGGTATAACCAATGAGAAGACTAGCCGCCGGAACGTGGAGTTTTAAGAAAGGAGTAACCGTGGCAGCCACCCACCAAGTCGAGAGTCCATGAATCATCAGTCGGGCGTAGCCAATGCCTGCGACCACGCCGAGGGTAGCGCCAAGCAACGCAACAACACCAGCTTCGGCCATCCAGGTGCATTGCAGTTTACGGACGCTCCAGCCGATGGCCGACAACACACCAACTTCGGCTGCTCGCCCCTCGACTCCAAGTCGGACGAGCAGAGCAATAAGCAACAGAGCCGAAGCCACAAGAAAAAAACTGAAGCCCAGAAAAAGCCCTTCAAAAGAGGTGGTGCCGCGTGCCGCTTGTAAGCCCTGTTGCTTGACCGGCAGTAGCGTCATGCCCATGTCGGCTGGCTCAGGGTGCAATTGTTGCTCAACCACATCAACCGTCAAACTTGCCGAGGTGGGCAGTCGCAGCACGCTGACCGATCCCCAACGGGTTTTCCAAAGCCGTTGGGCGAGCGAATACGAAACAAACGCTTTGGGCGTCGTGGTGTATTGGTCCCAGTAGTCTTCGTCTTGCGAACGGATGGTTTCGACGAGTTCAAACGGAAGCTCCCAATCGCTGATCGAGCCTTGGTCGGTGACGCCCGGAAGCGTGGGAGTGAGCTGCGGATCGCTGGCAGCAGTTCGGCTGCCGTCGGCATTTCGAAGGGGGACAATTGCACGTAAGCGAAGCTCAAGCGGAGCCGCTTCGCGGAGCCGACCGTGAGTGGTTTCGGGTTCGTAGTAAGTAATCGAGATCGTGTCGCCGACGGCCGCCTGCAAATCGTTGGCAGCCCAATCGTTCAGCACAATCTCGTCGTCAGCAAGAACGAGGGGTTTGTTTGCTTCATCGAGTAGCGGACCGATCGTCGGGTTGGAGTCGATGCCGGTGACGATCGAGTACGGAATTTTTCGCTTGCCGAGCGTGATGGTGTTGGCCAGATAGGTGATGGCAGGTTGAGTTTGTACCTCGGGAAATGTTTCCTGGGTCGCAGCAACCAAGGCAGGCGCGAGAACAAGCCGGTCGGCCGTGATGCTGAGATAATCGAAAACAGAGGATTGCTCGACCCGAATATTAAAATCGGCGAGCGTCGGCTTCAGCGACCGCCGCAACATCTGTTGAGTTTGTTGATTTGAGGGAACCATCGCGTTTCGAGTACCGATGGCGACCAAGTTGATTTTATCGTTCAGGTCAAGTGTTTTTTGCAGCGTAGCGAGAGAAACAAAAACATTGCGAGGCGATTGCTGCGAAGGCCGCAGACTGAATCGGGCAAGCCCCTGGTTAGGCAGGATGGCACCGACTTCGAGCCGTCGGGTAGTCGTAGTTTCAGCTTTCTCGCCAAGGGTGCTGTCGGCGGGGACATTGCTAAGCAACGGCAGACGCAGCAGCACTTCGTCGCCGACCCCGACGTTAAGCTCCGTGGCGATCGAGCGGGTAATAGCACATTCGTTGCCGGCGAGCGGAGCGGGAGATGGTTGGCTACCGAATTGCCAGAAGCGAGTATCGTGGCCAATGATGGAGAGTTGCGTTGCACGTCGGACGGTCTCTTTCCCGCCCGTGGAACTGAGAGTACCCGGCACAAGCAACAGCGGAGCAGTACCGTCGAAGTGTTCTTGAACAGCAGGGTTAGCGAGAAGTTCATCAGCCAGCGCAACGCGAAAAGGTTGCTCGGCAACGAGTACGGTATCGATGCGACCGAGACCTTCGAGCGCCAGATCGCGCAGACTCCCGCGAACCGAATCACCAACCAAGAGTGCACCAGTGATAACCGCCGTAGCAATAGCAACACCAGCCACCACAGCAAGCTGAATACGCCGATGGTGCCACAGGCTAGCCAAGATGAATTGCACAAAAGTCATACGACCCATTATGCCAAAACTTGTGACGTTTGAGGGGGCCTAAATGCTATGACAAGTTTCTGTTTACCGCTTGCACAGTTACAGCAGCGCTTTGTCGGAAATGTCTTTACGGCACCAGGCGCCGTTCCAGCGGATGCACTTCACCGCGGTATACGCTTGTAACTTGGCGGCTGAAATTGTGTCGCCCAAGGCGGTAACGCCGAGAACTCGGCCGCCATTGGTGACGACTTGGCCATCTTGGGTGGCGGTGCCAGCGTGAAAGACTTTGACGTCAGGCAGCTTGGCTGCTTCGTCGAGGCCGCGGATGGCGTGGCCTTTGTCGTACGAGCCGGGGTAACCTTCGCTCGCCATGACCACGCAGATCGAGGGGCGTGGATCCCATTGCATGGGGGCAACTTCGTCGAGGCGGCCTTCGACGGTCGCTTCGAGCACGTCGACCAAATCGCTTTGGAGCCGCATCATAAGCGGTTGGCACTCGGGGTCGCCAAAGCGGACGTTGTATTCAAGAACCTTCAAGCCTTGCTTGGTAATCATTAGGCCGGCGTAAAGAACTCCGCGGAAGGGGCGGCGAGATCGCTTCATCTGATGGACGGTGGGGACGAGCACTTTTTCTTCGACCGATCGCATGATCTGCTCGGTCACCAGCGGCGTGGGGCTATAGGCACCCATTCCGCCCGTATTGGGGCCACGGTCACCATCGAAAGCCGGTTTGTGGTCTTGGGCGGCAGGCATGGTGAGGATGGTCTGCCCGTCGGTGATGGCCAGGATACTGGCCTCTTGGCCAACGAGGCGTTCCTCGACCACCAGTTGGCTACCCGCCTCGCCGAACTCCCTGTTGCCAGCGATGCGATTCACCGCGGCGAGTGCCTCTTCGCGATTATTGCAGACGATCACGCCTTTACCGGCAGCCAACCCATCTGCTTTGACAACGACCGGGACGTCTTCGCGGTCGGTGAGGTATTGGACCGCGCCCTTACAATCGTGAAAGGTCTGAAATTCGGCCGTGGGGATATCTGCGTGACGTAGGAGGTTTTTGCAAAAAACTTTGCTGGCCTCAAGTTCGGAGGCCAGTTTACTGGGGCCAAAGGCGGGGATGCCGGCCTCAGAGAAGGCGTCGGCTGCACCGGCGGCCAAGGGGGCCTCAGGGCCGATCACGACAAGTCGGATGTTGTTTTGCTTGGCAAACTCGAGTTGAGCAGGAATGTCGTGATCTGAAATGGCGACATTCATGACCGGTGAGTCGTCTTCGGTGCTCGTGCCTGCGTTGCCGGGGGCGACAAAGACTTGATCGACTCGAGGGCTTTGCCCAATTTTCCAGGCTAGTGCATGTTCACGGCCACCGCCGCCAACTACCAGTACTTTCATCGCGATCTCCAAACTAAACGGCTCATTCGAACTCCGGAAGGAAGTTCAGCACTACCGCTGTGATTCTAGGAGGATTGTTAGCGTTGAGGAAGGCTCCAGTATTTCCGCAGGTCGATGTGCATAAATTAGATAGCGATTGTTGCCATTTCGAGCGGGATAGTATCAGCACTTTTACATCAAGACAAGAAAACCGCTCTTGGCTAGGTTTGCTGCGAACGATTTGCTAGAAAGGGCGGTTGACATTTTGAGGAGTTAGACTTAAATCTATGGAGCTTGTGAAAAATGTCACAAACTCTTGTGGCAGTGAGTCTTGCTACGTAAACTATTGCTGGAAAGCGTTTTGCGGCAAATGTTTCGGGATGTTTTTTCGTAGAATTATGGGCTGTGAGATGTTCGTCTTGCAGCCCTTCGAATAGATTTTTTTGTGCGACCGTTCACCGTGACGGAATTGGCGACAATGGCGGATAAGAAAAAAATGTCGGTTGCCGAGATGCTGGCCGCAGCCCGAAAGGCTGACGGTGATGGCTCGGCGTCGGATGCTGAGGAAAGTACCCCAGTGGAGTCGGCATCGGAAGAAGCCGCGCCTGCTAAGAAACCGGCGCCGGCCAAGTCTTCGTCGGGTGGTCGGCCAAGCGTTGCCGAGATGATGGCAATGGCTCGCGGAGCAAAGGCAGGCGGAGACGCCGAGAAGTCTGCTGCCAAACCGGCTGCTAAGAAGCCAGCGGCAAAAGCCAAACCGGCTGCGGCAAAAGCTGCCAAGCCCAGCAAGCCAGCTGAGCCTCGCGATACCGCAAGCATCTTGGCTGCGGCTAAGAAGTCGTCCAAAGCGGGACCGATGAGCAAATCGGAAGCGGCTGCGAAAGAGAAGGCCGACCCGAAGCCTAAGCCAAAAATTGTCGTGCCGCCGATGCCCGAGAAGCCGGCTTACGCAATGGCCAAGCCGCCTGTCAAAGCAAAAGGTAAAGCGCCAGAGGAAACTCGTCGCGGATTTCTTGTCGTCGGCATGGTGGGCTTATTCGGTGTGTTGGTGCTGTGGACGGTTGAAACCGTGAGGTTCATGTTTCCCAACGTCCTGCGCGAGCCGCCGAGCAAGTTTAAGGTAGGGCTCCCGGATGCTTTTCCCGCAGGCCAAGTCAATACAAAGTTCAAGGCTCAGTTTGGCGTTTGGATAGCCAACGCCGAGTACAACGGGCAGCAACAGATCTATGCCTTGCGATCGGTTTGTACGCACTTAGGCTGTACGCCCAACTGGCTCGAGGCCGAACAGAAATACAAATGCCCTTGTCACGGGAGTGGCTTTTACAAGGACGGCATCAATTTCGAAGGTCCTGCACCACGTCCATTAGAACGGTTTGCTATCCGAATAGCGGACGATGGGCAGATTGAAATTGATAAGAGTCGCATGTTCTTTGAAGAAAAGGGCGAATGGAGCGACGCATCCTGCTACATTCCTGCATAACCCGCGAGAGCGTGCAGAAGGTTGCTATTCAAAAAGATTGAAGACAAAGTCGAAGAGTTTATTACAACAGTTTGGCCAGAAACGGCCTTTGGTAGGTAGAGCAAGATTATGCCGGGATTAGGCGAGATCATTCGCGAATCACAAATCTGGAAGAGCGTTTTCCGACATCCGATGCCGGTGGACCGCCGCAATCGGATTGTGGTGATGCTGACCAACTTTTTCTTGCATCTGCACCCTGTCTCGGTCAAGAAGCAGGGGATTGCGCTTTCCTACACTTGGTGCATGGGCGGGGTGACGTTCTTTCTGTTTCTGGTGGAAACCGTGACCGGTGTGCTGTTGATGTTTTACTACCGCCCGACGGTCGAGTGGGCGTATGTCGATATTCAGATGCTGCGAGACGTCCATTCCTTGGGGATATTGCGAGAAGTCCATCGTTGGGCTGCCCATGCGATGGTGATTACCGTCTGGTTGCACATGTACCGTGTATTTCTTACCGGTAGCTATAAACCCCCACGCGAGTTCAATTGGGTGGTGGGGGTGTTTTTGTTGTTGTTGACGCTGCTGTTGTCGTTCACGGGCTATCTGTTGCCGTGGGATCAGTTGGCTGTTTGGGCGATTACTGTGGGCTCGAATATGGCTCGCGCTACGCCCGTACTTGGACACGAAGGCCCCGGCCAGCAGTTGTTGACGTTAGGCGGTGTCGACATGATTACAAACGCCTCGGACGCCCGCTTTGCGCTCTTAGGTGCGCGCGAGGTAGGCGAAGAGACGCTTAATCGGTTTTATATTTTGCATTGTATCGCGATCCCGCTAGGTGTAGCTCTGCTACTGGCGATCCACTTTTGGCGGGTAAGAAAGGACGGCGGCATCAGCGGACCTTTATAAGGGACCAGCGGTTAGAGATTAGGGACTAGGAGAACATTCAACCTAGCCCCACTCCTGGCCCCCAGCCCTTAGTCCCCAGCCCCTCACCAATGACCCACGGACTGACCGAAGCCCAGTTTTTTAGTATGGTCGCCTCATTTTTGGTGCCCTATTACCTTGCGCTGGCTGCAATGAATGGCTTGGCCGCACTGTATCTTTGGCGATCTGGCCAGATGCAGGCTTGGTGTAAGCTGCCAATTCCGGGCATTGGCAGCAAAATTGAAATCACCAATTCCCACGTTTGGTTGATCGTCGGTTGTGCGTTTTCGGTTCTCGCTGCCTGGGCTGGTGGATCGGCAGAAACTTTGTCGCTTCCTGAGTCGGTACGAGACGCGATCAACAATAGCACGGGGCCGGTTATCTACAGTGTCGGTACGACGCTCGGCCTAGTGGTGCTGTATGTTTTTCGAGGGTTCTTTGTCAAGCCAGCCATCGCTTGGGCAATTTGGAATCTGATGTGGTTGTTTCTTGGCCTGTCGATGACCGACGCAGACTTCTACGAGATCGTCGCTAAGCCAGACAATGTGCCGATCGTCATGCTAGTGTTCCTGCTCGCCTTCTTTACTTGGCTGGGGACCTCTCAGGCAGTTGAGAACGACAAGCGTATTGCTCGTGGCGAGCCGCCACTAGAGAAACTGAATAACGAAAAGGTTCTGGTATGGCCCGACTTGGTCTATATCGAGTTAATTTGCATGATCGCGCTAACCGCGTTCTTGATTTTTTGGGCGATCGGGCTGCCGGCTCCATTGGAAGAAGCGGCCAATCAAGCAAAGACGCCGAATCCCTCGAAGGCCCCTTGGTATTTCCTCGGCCTGCAAGAAATGTTGGTCTACTACGACCCGTGGATGGCGGGCGTGGTGCTGCCGAGTTTGATCGTTGCCGGTTTGATGGCCATTCCGTATCTCGACTTCAACAAGCGAGGGAATGGCTACTACACGATCAAAGAGCGTAAGTTTAGCTATATTATTTTTCAGTTTGGTTTCTTGGAGATGTGGGTCACGCTTATCGTGCTGGGCACGCTCTTGCGAGGCCCGAACTGGAACTTCTTTGGTCCCTATGAGCATTGGGATGCGCACAAGGTCGAGGCATTAGTAAACGTCTACCTGTCGGATGTTTTCTGGCAAGGCCATATCCCGGTAGCTCCAGCCGGCAGTAACCTGCTGGTGCAAATCGGTTATATCATCTACCGCGAATGGATTGGTATTTTCCTAGTATTGGGCTATTTCATCGTACTTCCGCCACTTATGGCACTGACGATATTCCGCAAGTTTTATCAGAAGATGGGTTTCATACGGTTTATGGTGATGACCAATCTACTGCTATTTATGGCTTCGTTGCCGATCAAGATGGTCCTTCGTTGGGTTTTCAATTTGAAATACCTGATTACGATCCCTGAATACTTTTTGAATTTTTAACGATGCACTGTTAGCAACAAGCTACCAGCAACCATCCAAGGTAGATGGCCTAAAGCAATGGCTTTAGGCAGACCTCTGAGAATTACTCGCCCTATGCCCGCAACCGAAAAAACTTGGCGTAATCAAAAGGTGCTACACATCGTCTTTGGCGTGTCCACGCTGGTGATGCTGTTTGCTACACTTTGGCTATTGGCAAAAGACCATAACCGTGAGTGGAAGAAATGGCAGCTAGCCGACCGGAAGAAAGATGCGTGGATGATCCGTGCGCAGCACGACTCCATGGCGGATCAATTTTCTGAGAACATGGACTCCATGGCGGCTGGCATACGTCGCGCTCAGGCTGCAAATCTCGATGCAACGTTGATCGAGAAATTCAAGGCCCTCGTGTCAGCAGACAACGAGCGTCGATCAGAACCGACAGATTTTTCGGCTCTCGACAAAGCGATAGAAACGCTAGGCGAAGCTGCTTCAGCAGCAGAGCAAGCAAGCGGCAAAGTAGAGCAGGCCGGCGACGAAGTCGATGCCTCGCTACAGCGTGAGGCTCAGAAAGCAGAAGACCAGGCGATTAGCGCGCGTGAGAAGGTATTTGCGGAACTCCACGAGTATTTTACTGAGGCAATGCGGCTAGAGAAAAAAATAGTTGCCAACCGAAAATCAGTAGCTGCTGATCGTACTGCCACGGTGAGTGAATTGGGACTAAAAGTTGGCGAAGGTGCCAGCGTTGCTGTTCGTGAGAAAATCCAAACACGAATCGACGGATACACCGAGGAAATAGCTGCGCTAACGGAAGAGATTGCAATCGCGAAAGACTATCGTCTTGGTCTAGAGTATTTGATCCGCGACTTGGATTCCGACCATGCCAAATTGGCAAAGGAGAGGGATTCGCTTAAAGGGGAGTTAGCCCGTCTGGAAGAGCAGGTATACAAGGATACGACCAACCCTTTGGAATGGGTGACCCGTTGGCCAATATTGGACGCACTCTACGATGGAAACGTCCGTATTAACCAGATTTGGCTTCCCGATCTGACGATCAACTTCAACTTTTCGCAGGTTGCCCGATTCGATCGGTGTAAGTCTTGCCATCAGGCAATTGCCCTGACGGCTCCAGGGACATCCGCAGAGCCAGCCTATCCAATGCTCGAAGAGGAACAGCGTGAGTTGACAATCAGTTTGGCGACACCCGACGAAGCGCCTGCAGCGGATGCGACGGTGCGTGACGTCTATGGTTTTGTGATAGCCGAAGAAGGAATCGTCAATTACGCCGACGTGACGGTGCATTACGTCTTGCCAGAGAGTGCGGCAGCGCGTGCTGGCCTGGAGTCGGGCGATGTCATTCGTCTGGCGGGCGACAAGCCAACTTACGACCCCGAGACCGCGACGAACTATCTGTTGAATGGAGTGAAATGGGGCGAGGCAGCGTCGTTAACCGTACGTCGTGGCTTAGACCACCCCTTTGTTTCTCATCCGCGCCTTGACTTATACCTTTCCGATGCGAGCCCTCATTCAGAAAAAGTGTTTGGCTGCACCGTTTGTCATGACGGACAGGGCAGCGGTACTTCCTTCCGTTGGACTTCGCATACGCCAAACGATGCCGATCAACAGATAAAATGGTCGGAGGAGTTTGGCTGGTTTGATAATCACCATTGGATTTTTCCGATGAAGCCAGCACGGTTTGCCGAGAGCAACTGCACGAAATGTCATCATGACAAAGGATCGTTGGAACCGAGCGAGCGTTTCCCTGAGCCTCCAGCGCCGAAGTTGGTCGAAGGTTGGACGCTGGTTGAAAAATATGGTTGCTTCGGTTGCCACGAAATCGGTGGCTTCGCTGGCCCCGATAAGCGTATCGGTCCGGATGTGCGACTTGAGCCTAACTATAGCGAGGTGGCCAGCCAGATTTTGCAAGATGGCGGCCTCACCGAAGAGCAGCAAAAATGGGCCAAAACACTTATCGACTCGCCTGACAGCGATGCGATTCGCCATCTGTTGAACGTCGCAATTAAGCGAGATGAGACGCTGGCTCAAAATGCTGAAACGCAGGAAGAAGCAACTCTGACGACTGCCACGCATCAATTGACAGATGGCTTGAAAGACGTTGAAGCCCCTGGCTCTTACCGCAAGGCGGGGCCAAGCTTGCGATACTTGAACTCCAAAGTTGATTTCGATTGGCTCCATGCCTGGATTTCTAAACCGTCGGATTTCCGTCCCACGACTCGTATGCCGCAGTTCTTTGGATTGCATGAACATCTGCAAGACGAAGACGATGCCGATGAGCTTGCCGTGTCGAAACGGTTTGAACCGGTCGAAATTCGTGCGATGGCAGAATTTTTGCTCTCCAATAGCAACGAGTTTGAGTATCTCCAGCAGCCTGCGGAGGTGACCGAAGCCCCGTCGGCTGAGCGTGGTAAATGGCAATTCGAGTCGCGCGGCTGTTTGGCCTGCCACTCGCACGAAGCCTTCACTGGGATTGCTTCAGACCAAGGGCCTGATTTGTCTCGTGTTGGGGCAAAGTTCAGTTCTGAGAAGGGGCCATCTTGGCTGTACTCTTGGATCAAGAAACCGCACCGCTACCATGGTCGGACCAAGATGCCTGATCTATTTTTAGACCCGATCGAAGAAGTTGACGTAACCGGCCAACCTACCGGAAAGGTGACCGATCCGGCTGCCGATATTGCTGCTTTTCTGATGGGCAGTGCCTCGGACTGGAAGCCTGCCGCTGTTGCCCAAGAGTGGTCGCCAGCCGAGCAAGAAGCTTTGGCCGATTTGGCTCAAGAATGGCTCACCAGCGATGCAATACCGACTGCCCGAGCAAAGAAGTTTGTAGAGCAAGGTATTCCAGATCACTTAGATTCGAAGCTGAAGTCGGACGAGAAGCTGCTCATTGGTATCAACGCCGAAAACCGGCTTGCTAAGCTACAGGAATATGTGGCCCGTCGTTCGATCAGCAAGCACGGTTGTTTTGGCTGTCACGATATCCCCGGTTTCGAAACGGCTAAGCCAATTGGTACCCCGCTAGCTGATTGGGGACGCAAAGAAACCTCGAAGCTTGCTTTCGAAAACATTCAGAAGTTCCTAGAAGGTCACGGCAATCCAAATGCTGATGCCGAGCATTCTTCGGCAGAGCATGCCGATGAGGACGAACATGCTTCGCATGGCCATCTCGATCCGGCCGACTTCGATCCAGACACTAGCTACTACATCCAGTCGCTTAATAGCCATTCTCGCGATGGTTTTATTTGGCAAAAGTTAAGAATGCCTCGCAGCTACGATTATAAGACGACCAGAAATAAAGGTTACAACGAACGGCTACGAATGCCGAAGTTCCCCTTCAATAAAGAACAGCGTGAAGCAGTTATCACGTTTGTCTTGGGCTTGGTGAACGAAGCGCCTGCCGAGCAGTTTGTTTATAAGCCCGATCCGCGGCAGAAGGCGATTGTCGATGGTCGGCTGGTTCTCGATCGATTCAATTGTGCTGGCTGCCACACGCTGCAAATGGAGCAGTGGCAGTTGGCGTTTGAGGAGGATCAGTTTGATTCGCCCTCAGAGGTGAACGATTTCCCATTCCTCACCAAACATTTCGATCCAAAAGAAATTGCTGCATCTTTGAAAACAGATGTACGGGGCCGGACTCATGCCACCGTACACGGCTTGCCGGTGATGAGCGAAGAGACAGGTTTGCCAGAGCTCTTTGACGAAGACGGTTTGTCGATTGAGCCGGACGATGATGAGTCTGATCCGTACTATCTGTTCACTCTTTGGAAAGATAGCGTGATTAACGGTGAGCCTTGGCTAGTAGGTTTGCAGAACCTAATGATTCCGGCCAACCGCGAAGGCTACGGCCCGGCGGACGGTAAAGCTTATCCGACCTGGGGCGGCGACTTGGCCCGATATCTCTATCCGAAGGCAATTGCTCGAGCGAAGGAGATCAACCCGCAGGTGAAGGGTGCGGAGGCATGGGGTTGGTTGCCACCACAGTTGCTGGACGAAGGCTCGAAAGTACAGACCGATTGGCTGCACGGTTTTCTGATGGATCCAACCGCGATTCGCCCTGCGGTTTTGATGCGAATGCCAAACTTCCACATGTCGGCTGCGGATGCAGAAAAGCTGGTTAATTATTTTGCAGCCGTCTCGGGAGCTGAATTCCCCTACGAGTACAAGCCGCGACAACGCGAGAGTTATCTGGCCAGTTTAGAAGGCGATCGGCCGGAGCGATTGGCCGAGGCGATGAATATCGTCGTGAACGGCAACTATTGCGTGAAGTGCCATGCTGTGGGAGACTTTTTACCGCAGGGCGATCGGGCGACCTTTGGTCCAAATTTGGCAGACGTTTACCGTCGGCTACGTCCTGATTACGTCCAAAATTGGGTAGCGAATCCAAAACGTATTTTGCCTTACACGGGCATGCCGGTGAATATTCCGTTCCCAGCAGGTATTTCGCAGGATGTGTATCATGGAACCAGTTTAGAACAACTGGACGGGCTCGTTGATGTGCTGATGAACTTTGATGTTTATGCCAAACGGCAGACGTCGGTGACACAACTCGTTGAGGATGCGAAGGTAAAAACGGCTCCGGCAGAAGAGGCCAACGAAGCAGACGAGGCAAAGACTGAAGCCGAGGCTAGTACTCAAACCTCAGACGCAAGTCCAGAGAAACCATCGCGCAGATGAAGCACTTTTGGGGTTTATTTTTTCGAGTTTTTGAGAAGAGGGGTAAAATGATGACAATCAATTCAAAACATTTGACGGGTTGCACTCGAGTGGCCGTGTTTGCTGCCATTGCCTTGGCAACATTTGCCTCGGCCACTGCTGCCGACTGGGGAACGCTCAAGGGGCGGTTTGTGTTGGACGGTGATCTGGGCGAACCCACCGCACTGACTGTGAGTAAAGATGTCGAGTATTGCGGTAAAAACAACTTAGTCGACGAGTCAATCGCCGTCGGCGAAGGTAACGCTCTGAAAAACGTATTTGTGTACCTTTACCTCAAGCGAGGAAAGTCAGTAGATATTCATCCCGACTTGGCCGAGCCAAGTAGCGAACCGGTTGTGCTGGACAACCACGGATGTCGTTTCGAGCCTCATGTCGCCCTCCTACGTACGGGGCAAACGCTTGAAGTCAGAAATTCGGATAAAGGCATCGGCCACAACACCAACTTCACATTGCTCAAGAATCCAGCATTCAATGAGATGGTGACCAACGACTCGCCAATTAAAAAGATGTTTACGAAGTCAGAATCTTATCCTTCCAGTGCTGTCTGTAGTATTCACCCGTGGATGAAGGCCCATGTGCTGATTCGCGACAATCCCTACATGGCGACCTCGGGTGAGGATGGCAGTTTTGTGATTGAGAAAATTCCAGCTGGAACGCATGAGTTTATCTTTTGGCAAGAATCCAGCGGCAATCTGAAAAAACTATCCGTCGGCAAATCCAAAACCAGCCGAAAAGGACGCGCCAAGTTGAAGATCCCAGCGGATGGTGAACTCGACTTGGGCGAAATCAAAGTCAAACTTTCCGATTTACGTAAGTAAGCGACCATAGGTGTCAGACACGGCAGTGCGGTATCGCATACCGCACTGCCTGTTGACGCGAATAAAGAAGCATTCAATGTTCAGAAATCACGCAAGAAAATCAGAATCGTTGGTCGTCGCGAAACACGGCATCGGGTGCTTGCTGATGCTGTTTAGCGTTTTGACGCTTGCCGGCTGTCAGCAAAACACAGATCTAGGCCCGGTCGCCAATGCCGCGACTTCCGTGAAAATCCGCGAGGCTTTTTCTGCAGGCGTTACAGAAAGTGGTTCGAGCGAATCGGTCGTTGCTGCGGGGACAGGTTGGGCGACGATCAAAGGCAAGTTCGTCTTCGAGGGTTCGCCCCCGGAGATGGCTCCCTACAACGCAAATAAAGACGAAGCAACCTGCAAGATCGATGGCAAAGCCCCGCCGCAAGAAACTTTGTTGGTCGACTCGGGTAGCAAAGGGATTGCCAACGTCGTGGTCTTCCTCCGAAAAACATCGCGGGTGCATGAGTCGGCTGAACCGAAGGCCGACAGTGTCTTGTTTGATCAGAAAGCATGCGTGTTTCTGACGCACGTATTTCCACTGACCGTTGGTCAGACCATCTCGATTAAAAATAGCGATCCCGTTGGGCATAACACAAATATCGAAGGCAAGAATGGTTTTAATCAGACGATTCCAGCCAACGAAACGGTTGATTTTTTGCCACAAAAGGAAGAAGCGATACCGCAGGCAATTCGGTGCAGCATCCACCCATGGATGATCGCCTACTATCTGCCTCGCAAGAATAGCTATTTCGCTGTGACGGCTGCTGATGGGTCGTTTGAGATTTCCAATGTTCCGGCTGGCGAGAAACTGGAGTTCCAGGTTTGGCACGAGATCGGAACGGGCCCTGGCGGTGCTTTGCTTTTGGATACGCCCGAAGCGAAAGAGTTGAAATGGAATAAGAAAGGTCGGTTCGTTGTTTCACTCGCCGAAGATGAAGTGCGAGAAGTTCAATTGACGGTCCCGCCCACGGCGTTTGGCGGCTGAACAGCACGCTTTTGATTATAGTCCTTTAGTTAGAAATGAATGGCTCGGTGGCGATGAATCACGAATCGCTTCGCAAAAATTTGACTTGGTGGATGGCTGCTGCAGCCTTGTTGGTTGGCTGTGGCAAGGTAGAGCCTCCGCCGTTTCGTCTGAATATGACGCAGATGGTGTCGAACGAGACGCCCACTTCGCCCGAATATCAACAAGAGATTGCGGACGTGTTGGGAGCAATGTTTGGTACGCCAGACGAGCCTTATGCTGTGCCAGAGGCGGGACTCGATTTGAGTCGTTTGCGAATGGCAGCCGGCGCAGCTTGGAGCGACGAGAAGGGTACCAATCATGGTCTCTACCGTAAACATTGCGTGCATTGCCACGGGATTACGGGTGACGGTCGAGGCCCAACGGCTCGCTTCTTGAATCCTTACCCGCGAGACTATCGTCAGGGCGTTTACAAGTTTAAGTCGACCTACAACGCAGACCGGCCTACGGACGACGATCTACTCAGAGTTCTCGTGAATGGTGTGCCAGGTACGGCAATGCCCTCGTTTTCGTTGCTTCCCCATTCAGAGTTAGAAGCTCTGGTCGAGTACGTCAAATACCTAAGCATCCGTGGACAACTCGAGGTCAGTCTAGCCGCCTATGTCTACGACGACTTGGGTGAGGAAGCCGAAGTCGATGAGAATGGCGACGAAAAGGTCGATAGTGAAGGGAACGAAATCACAAAGCGCATTCCCCTTGATCCAGTAAACGATCCTGAGCAACGCGAAGTCGTCATGGAATTGTTGGCTGAGATTATCGAAGGCTGGGAGTCGTCGGCTGAAAAGGTAGTGATTCCATCGGAAGATCACATTCCTGCCGACAATCGAAATGCGGAAGAGATTGCCGCCTCGGTTGCCCAAGGGCGAGAGTTGTTTTTTGGCACACGAGCAAACTGTGTGAAATGTCATGGCCCGACTGCTCTGGGCGATGGCCAACAAGACGACCAAGACAGTTGGAACAAAGCCCATAAGAAGTTTTTACAAGATATGGTCAATGCCGGAGACCAAGAGGGTGTTCATCCGGGAATCGTAGCAAGCCGTGCGGAAGTGGTCGCTTCGATCTATACGGTTCGCAACGCGATTCCGCGAAACTTGCGACAAGGGATTTACCGCGGTGGCCGTCGTCGATTGGACATCTTCTGGCGTATTTACACGGGCATTGCCGGTACGCCGATGCCTGCCACCGGGCCAGCTAGTCCTGGCGCTCAGGGGACGCTGAAAGAAGAAGAGATTTGGAATATTGTTGACTACGTCTTATCGTTGCCCTACGAAACGCCGAGCCGTCCGCTAAAAGCACTGCCGGTAAATTTAGAAGCTGTAAATTAGCCAAGAGACTGGTTTCGTTGTCGCTTGGCTAAGAGTTCGTAACTAAAAATCGCCTGATTCCTGCGCACTTAGTTGGCGTGGAGGACTGTTGTGAAACATTTTTGGACTTTTCTGTTCCTGCTCGTGCCGATTGGCGGCGTGGCTACTTTTATGGTTGCCCCGTACTTCAATATTTGGCTACCGAAAGATGTTTCGGAGCACGGGCAGACGATTGACAACCTGTTCATGTTTATCCTGTACCTGACAGGAGCCGTTTTTATCGCCACGCAGTTTGTGCTGATCTACTGCTCTTGGAAGTACAATGGCGAAACGAGTAAAGAACCGGTCAGTTTTTCGCACGGGAGCCATGCGCTGGAGATCGTGTGGACTATTTTGCCCGCGGTAACGCTGCTGTTCATTGCGATCTATCAAATGGAAGCATGGGCTGACATTAAAATGCGTCCGCCCGATCTCAAGCCTATCGTCGAAGTGACCGGTCGGCAGTTTAATTGGGACTTCCGCTACCCGGGGCCTGATAACGAACTGTATACCGAAGACGATATCGTTCGGACTGATGGCAAACTCTACTTGCCCTACGACGAGACCGTGGTGCTAAGGATTACCAGCGCCGATGTGCTGCATAGTTTCTTTTTGCCAAACTTGCGGATCAAGCAAGACGTTGTGCCGGGCATGGAACAGATTATGTGGTTCAAAGCGACAGAGAAGGGCGAGTTCGACATCGTCTGTGCCGAGCTGTGCGGCTGGGGCCATTACAAAATGAAGGGCCGTGTTTATTTTGTTGATCGCGATGAATTCGAGGCAAAGCTCGAAGAAATGCGGCAAGATAAAGAATACCATGCGAGTCGCCATCGCAGAGGATGACGAAGACGAGTAATAGAATAACTTTCCAAAATGCGTGATCGTGATTTCCCAGGAAACCGTTGGCCAAACGGCAAGTCGCGACCGCATGTTGTGCATCTTGCACGAGTCGAAAGAGAATCGATGGTGAGTGGCAATACTCATCGTTTGTAAAAGCGAGAGAACCATGAGTACGGTTACAGTTGACGCCCATTCGGATGACCATGCAGAGCACGCGCACGCCAGCGGCTTTTTGCGGACCTACGTCTTTTCGTTAGACCACAAGGTTATCGGTCTGCAATTTCTGTTCAGCACGCTGATCTGGTTTTTTATAGGCGGAATGTTGGCGCTAGGAATTCGCTGGCAATTGGCTTATCCCTGGGCACCGATGCCCATTTTGGGGAATTTGGTGGGCGCTGCTGAAGGTGGCCAGATCGCTCCAGAAAACTACACCATGCTTGTCACCATGCACGCCACGGTGATGATCTTTTTTGTGATCATTCCCGTTTTGGCAGGTGCCTTTGGAAACTTTTTGATCCCCTTGATGATTGGCGCAGACGATATGGCTGTGCCAACTTTGAACATGCTGAGTTACTGGTTCATGTGGCCAGCGTTTTTGCTGATCGGCGGAAGCTTTTTTGTCGAAGGAGGTGCTGCCCAGGGCGGCTGGACCGCCTATCCTCCGCTTTCGGTGTTTGCGAGTCAGGGACAGACGTTATGGCTATTGGGCGTGACGTTTGTCGGGATCTCGTCCATGATGGGATCGATCAACTACATGACGACCATCATCCAAATGCGCGCTCCCGGAATGACGATGTTCCGATTGCCGATGACGATTTGGGCAATGTTTATCACCGCGATTCTACAGGCCTTCGCACTGCCAGTGCTAACTGCCGCCGGTTTTATGCAAGTTGCCGACCGACTGCTCGGCACAGGCTTCTTTCTATCGGACGGGGCGACTGCGAATAACATGGCGATGGCTTCTGGCGGTGGTCAGCCGCTGTTGTGGCAGCATCTGTTCTGGTTCTATAGCCATCCGGCGGTGTACATCATGATCCTGCCTGCGATGGGAATGGTGTCCGACATTTTAAGCTGCTTTGCACGCAAACCATTGTTCGGTTACAAGCCGATGGTGTATTCGATTTCAGGCATTGCCGGCCTAGGCTTCATTGTCTGGGGTCACCACATGTTTGTTTCGGGCATGAACCCCATGCTGGGCATGTCGTTTATGGTTGCGACGATGATGATTGCCTTGCCGAGTGCGATTAAGACCTTCAACTGGCTGGGGACGCTTTGGGGTGGAAAAATTGAATACACCACGCCGATGTTGTTTGCCATTTCATTCGTGTCGATGTTTATCATCGGCGGTTTGAGCGGCATCTTCATGGCTGCTACGCCGACCGACATTTTTATCCACGATACCTACTTCATCGTGGCACATTTCCACTACGTTCTGTTTTCTGGAACCGCGATGGCCGTCTTTGGCGCCATCTACTTTTGGTATCCCAAAATGTTTGGACGGATGATGAACGACTCGTGGGGGAAAGTGCATTTTTTCCTTACCTTCATCTTGCTGAACTGTGTGTTCTATCCGATGCATATTCTGGGGATGCAGGGTTTCCCACGACGACTAGCAGACCCCTATCAGTACGAAACATTCCAGAACTTGTTGCCACTCAACCAATTTATGAGTGTTTGTGCATTCCTGTTAGTTGGCATTCAAATCATCTTTGTGATTAACTTCTTCGGCAGCATGTTTTTTGGCCCAAAGGCTGGCCGAAATCCTTGGCGATCGAATGGACTAGAATGGCAAGCTCCAAGCCCGCCAGGGCATGGCAACTTCGATTTCCAACCGATCATTTATCGCGGACCCTACGAGTACAGTTCGCCAGAAGTAGAAGAAGACTACTACCCACAAACGCAACCACCACCCGAAAAAGCAGAAGAATCAAGCGTGTAATACGGTTGAAGTCACCGATTTTTAAAAGCCCATGAACACTGAACCGACCATTGCCGAAAATCGCAGCAAATGGGCGCACCGTTGTGCCTGGTTGTTAGCGTGCGCAACGTTCCCATTGATTTGGGTGGGCGGATTGGTGACAACCACCGATGCGGGGATGGCGTTTCGCGATTGGCTAACCTCCGATGGCTATTTGATGCCCTTCTACCCGTGGTTCAGCTCGGCGGGTGATAAATTTGTTGAGCATGGGCATCGCCTGTTGGGGATGACTGCCGGTTTGCTTTCGATCGCACTTGTGCTGGTAACATGGCGTACCGAGCCAAGAAGTTGGGTGCGAAAGTTTAGCTTAGTGATTTTGGCCGGGGTGATTTTGCAAGGCGTTATAGGTGGTATGCGAGTGGTACTAGATCAACGCACGCTGGCCTTAATCCACGGCTGCACCGGCCCCCTGTTTTTTGCTTTGTGTGCGGCGATGGTCGTGTTTACCTCGCGTTGGTGGCAAAGCGTTTCGGTCGAAGTCGAAACCGACAGCAGACGCAAAGTGTTGCGTTTATCAATTCTTTGCGTAGCAATGGCATACGCTCAGTTGGTGGTTGGGGCAGTGGTTCGCCATAGCCCATACATGCTGAGCGAGACGGCTGGTGCGTTGTTCCAATCGGCTGTTTACCTACACGTTCTACTAGCTCTACTGATCGTGGGGCATGTGTTGCTGTTGGCTTGGCGGTGTTTCCGCAACCGATTGCAAGTGGCTGCCGGCATCGGTCTGGTGGCATTGGTTGCCGTTCAGTTGTCTCTTGGCCTTGGCACTTGGTTAGTAAAATACGGCCTGCCAAATTGGGCGACGACCATGTTTGGCGAAATGGCCTTTGTAAACCGCGAAGCAGACTTCCTACAGGCGACTATTATCACCAGCCATGTCGCTGTTGGTTCGCTGATATTTGTTGCGACTCTGGTGATAGCCTTGCGATTTGCAAGACAGTTGGGCCTAGGAGTCGTTTTCTTGTCGGTGTCGCCTTCTCTGATGACGGAGGTGGCCCGATGAGTACCTCTGTTTTGACTGCCGAGCGAACTGGCTCTGCCGTGTGGGCGCGACTTGCCGATTATGTCGAGATGACCAAGCCGCGAATTGTGGTGTTGGAACTACTCGTTGCCGGGGTGGCCGCTTGTTTGGCGATGCCGCGAGGGCTCGACGCCGCGACGGTGATGCATGCACTGTTTGCAACGGCGTTGGTCGCGGCAAGTGCTAGTATCGCCAACGGATGGTGGGAGCGAGATAGCGATGCCCGGATGCAGCGAACGGCGGATCGACCCTTGCCGGCTGGTCGAGTGAGCAGTGCGGAAGCCCTGCTGCTGTCGGCGGCGATGGTACTACTCGGATTGGTTTGGCTGGTCTGGAAAGTAAATTTGTTGACTGCAGCCTTAGGCACGGCTAGTTGGGTACTTTATGTATTGGTTTACACACCACTCAAAAAACGCACTCCGCTAAATACCACCATCGGCGCCGTTGCAGGGGCGATACCTGTGCTAATGGGCTGGACCGCAACCGGTGCTACGCTCGATCTGGCTGCTTATGCTTTGGCCGGGGTGCTGTTCCTTTGGCAGTTCCCTCATTTCATGGCGATTGCCTGGCTGTACCGTCGCGACTATGCGGCAGGCGGACATCAGATGCTCTCGGTGGTCGATCCTTCGGGAATACGATGCGGCAGCATGGCAGTGGTCGGAGCCTTGGTACTTATCCCCGTAAGTTTGATTCCCACGATCTTGCCCACTGGGGGCAGCCCGTTGGTTTTTTTAGTTTGGACTTTTTGTCTTGGTACGGTCCAGTATGCGTTGGCAGTACGTTTTGCACTACATCGCGACGAGACCTCCGCGCGGTTATTACTGCGAGGGACATTGATTTATTTGCCCGCCTGGATGGCTATGTTACTGATGGTCACGCTGTGATATTGCCAAAAGTGACATTGCCAAAAATAGAAGCAAATTAAGAAATAGAAAATCATGAGCGATTCCAATAATCATTCCCCGATGTTCGACTACCAGCCCGCGCTGCCAATTTCGAATGGCAAGACGTTTATGTGGCTATTCCTGTCGACCGAAATCATGTTCTTTGCCGCCCTGATTGGCACGTACATCGTGCTGCGATTTGGTGCGTTGAGTTGGCCGAGCACTCACGACGTGCATTTGGCCGAAATCTGGGGTGCCGTCAACACCTTTGTATTGATTTGCTCTAGCGTAACCGTCGTACTGGCCTTAGAAGCTGCGAAGAAGAACAATCCGTCCTCGGCCAAAGGTTGGATGTTGCTGACGCTGGTGCTAGGTACGGTGTTCCTTGGCATCAAGATGTTTGAGTACCGGGCTAAGTTTTCTCACGGCTTGTATCCGCAATCGCCACATAGTCAGATCTACGAAAAACCGGACGTGTACTACGCCCAGGCCGTGCGAATGCGGCTGTTGGATTTGAAAAAGTCTTTGCTCGAAAAGACAGAACGCACCGAGGCAGAAGAAGAACGCATAGCGCTGATCGACAAAATTTCTCTTGATTGGGTAGAGCCAGCGGAGAAGGCGATTCGCAAAAAACCCGATTCGCCCGAAGGCCGAAAGTTGCTGTTTATGCTCTCGGATAAAATTTACCCACGGGCGAGTATCCACGACCATCGAGCGGGTGCAAACCACGCAGCCGCGGCAGGGCCTACCTTCACTTTGGCAAGCACCGCAGGCGATTCGGCGAGTTCCGCGCACCCGGTGGGTTTGAACGATCAACACCCGTGGCTCAGATTGCCGATTATGATTCCAGGCGGCAACATGTGGGTAAGCACCTACTTTTTACTGACGGGGTTTCATGCCCTCCATGTGATTGTTGGACTGATTGCATTTGCCATCCTGCTGAAGATGACCCTAGGGCCTGCAAAGGCGGGACTGATAGAAAACATTGGCCTCTACTGGCACTTTGTCGACTTGGTTTGGATTTTCCTGTTTCCGCTGCTGTACTTGTTCTAAATTTTTGCTGAAACATTGGTTGTAACAACTGAGGCGTTCGCACGGCGGACGATCAAACGATGAGTATACAAGACGAAAAATCGTTGCAGCACGACGACCATGAAGGTCATGGCAGCACAAGCCTCTATGTAAGCGTGTTCATAGCGCTGTGTTGTCTTACCTCGCTATCGTTTCTGACCTACTTCGATTTTTGGCGCAATACGGTTCCGGTTGGTTTCAGTCGGGCCTTTATGTTGGCCGTTTCGTGCATCAAGGCACTGTTGGTAATCACGTTTTTCATGCACTTAAAGTGGGAAGCCAACTGGAAGTGGATGTTGACGGTGCCGGCCAGCCTGATGGCAATTTTCCTGATGGCCGTATTGGTGCCCGACATTGGCTTGAGAATGCAGCACGCCTCCTACGAAAGAATGATTTACGCAGCAGAAGTGCCCGCCGACGAGGATACTGCCCATGATACCGATGGGCATGACGACAAAGCACACTCCCCAAGTGACAAGGCCGAGCATTAGGCTTTTGTTTCCAAAACCGATACTAGCGCGTCGGGCTGGTGTTGCTCGTTCCAGCCAAGTAGGGTCCGCTATGCGGACCATTTGTAGGGGTTACCAATGAATGTCGGTCCGCACAGCGGACCCTACGAGAAATGCCTTTTTGGTTGCTGTTACAGACCACACTGAGCCTCCCGTGTCTCCGTGGTTATTCTTCTTTTTGACCGGATTTATAGTATTAGCCATCCCGCGTTGAGTGAGCATGTTACCCCGATGGCATGACGCCGAAATTCCCACCCAAACAGTCCATGCCTGCCGACTCCGCCATCGCCGTTTCCAACGTTTCGCATCGCTACGGCGAGCGCATCGCGGTCGACGATTTATCGTTGGAAATAAAGGCTGGAGAGATATTCGTCTTCCTAGGGCCCAATGGCAGCGGCAAGACGACCTTGTTTCGGGTGCTGTCGACGTTGATTCCACTCCAGGCAGGAGAGGTCTCGATCTTGGGCCATTCGATGTCGACAGAGACCACCGCGATACGCAGCAAGCTGGGTGTCGTGTTTCAGGCTCCGAGTCTCGATGCACAGTTGTCGGTGGCCGAGAACTTGCACCATCAGGGCCGACTCTACGGCATGTCTCGCCAAGAACTAGCCGAGCGAAAAAAACAGATGTTAACGGCCCTAGGTGTGGCTGAGCGAGCAAACGATCGTGTAGATACATTGTCGGGAGGCATGCGACGCCGTGTGGAACTGGCCAAAGGGATGTTGCATCGTCCGCGGTTGTTGTTGCTCGATGAGCCGAGCACCGGACTCGATCCAGGAGCGCGGGCCGACCTATGGAAATATCTTCAACAGGTGCGAGAAAAGGATGGCGTGACCATCGTTTTGACAACCCATTTGCTAGAAGAGGCCGAGCGTGCAGATCGGATCGCGATCATGCATCAAGGCAAATTAGCAGCCCTCGATACGCCCGTTGCTCTGCAAGCCTCGGTGGGGGGCGACTCGATCAACATCCGAACCGAGCAGCCCAGACAGTTGGCCGAGGCAATTCACGCTAAGTTCGACTGCGAGGCAACCGTCTTAGATGGCACCGTGCGGCTTGAGCAACCCGACGGGCATCAGTGGATTAGCCGACTGGTGGAAGCGTTTCCAGACAAAATCCAAACAGTGACGCTGGGCAAACCGACTCTCGAAGATGTGTTTATCGATCGAACCGGACATCGGTATTTAAGTGAAGAATGACAGTAGTTCCAAGTTCGGCGTTTAGCTCGGTGATTAAAGTGTTTTGAGATAGTGACGTTAGGAGCAGTTAGCTATTAGCAATTAGCTTTTTGTCCGAGAAAACGTAGCCTACCAAAGCTAATCGCTAATCGCTTAGCTTCCACTTGCAAAGACCAGAGTTTTTCGAGAAAAACAGCGAACTTGGAACTACTGAGTGATTTTATAGGTGATACACCATGGCGAATTCCTTAGCTGCAAGTGTTCCCGCAGGGCCGGTCGTTGCAACGCTGGCGCAGCGCGAGCTGGTGCGATTTTTTCGACAGCGAAATCGGGTGATCGGTGCCTTGGTTCAGCCGATCATGTTTTGGTTGTTGTTTAGTGCTGGTTTGCGCGGAAACGATTTGGGGCACGCATTCTTTTTCCCTGGTACGTTGGCAATGATTCTGTTGTTTACCGCCATCTTTGCCACAATTTCGATCATCGAAGATCGTCGAGAAGGTTTTTTGCAGTCGGTGTTGGTAGCACCCGCTCCGCGTTGGGCGATGGTGCTAGGCAAAATTCTTGGCGGAGCATCCATCGCGATGTTGCAGGCATTGCTGTTCCTTGCCTTAGGCTGGTTGACGTTGGGGATTACGAGTTCGATACTTGCGGTGTTGATGGCGATCGGGCTGATGGCGGTTATGGCAATTGCTCTGACGTCGCTCGGGTTCTTGATCGCTTGGCGAATGAATTCGACGCAGGGGTTTCACGCGATCATGAGCGTGTTTTTGCTCCCCATGTGGCTGTTGTCCGGCTCGTTGTTCCCCGACGACGCTGGAAGCTGGTTGACGGTCTTATCTCGGTTCAATCCACTCACCTATGGGGTTGCCGGGTTGCGACATTATTTACAATTCAAAGATTCGATCGTAGCAACCGATGCCCTACCATCGTTACCCATTTGTTGGCTCGTAACCTTCGGGTTTGCCGCAGTGATGCTAGTGCTTTCTTGGAAAATAGCCGAGACTCGCACGACGGGAGATCTTTTATGAACAAATCGGCTCTTCCTTATTGGCTCTCGTTGATGGTGATTATCGCGGCAAGCTACGGTGGCTGGACCTGGTGGCGGGTACAGCAGTTCGAGGCGTCGCGGGCTGAGGGAGGTATTCAAACCGCGGGCCCGCCTCTCAAAGAGTTTGAGTTGACCGAGCGGAGCGGCAAACAGTTTCGTTCTCGTGATATGCTGGGGAAAGTTTGGGTGACTTCGTTTTTCTTCGCCTCTTGTCCTGGAACTTGCCCCCGATTGAATGCAAACATCAAGTATCTCAACAGCCTGGAAGAGTTGCAGGACGTTACCTGGGTAAGCATCACGGTCGACCCCGATACCGACACGTTGTCGGTGCTAAGCGAGTATGCCAAGGGGTTCCAGGCCGATCCCGAGCGTTGGCTATTTTGCCGAGGCGATCTTGGCTACATCAAGCGAGTTGGCAAAGATGTTTTTAGCCTCCCGATCAATTGGAAAGGCCATAACGAGCATGCCGTGGTGATAGATAAATTTGGCAAAGTGCGTGGCATGTACGATGCGTCGAGCCGAAGTCAATCGAAGAAACTCGCACTGCTGCTGAAAGAATGCCTGGCCGAAGAAGCCCCACCCAAAGACAGCGAGACCATATAGCCCGGTCATCCTGGCCGGAAATACGACCAAAGCAAAACAACGTTTCTCTCACAGCAAACCCAACACCCATGCTCCACCCATTCTTATCACTTCAGTACCTTAGCCTAGCGTCCTCGGCTCATCCTTTGGTGCATCTCAACGCAGCGCTCAACACTTTGGCCACCGTGCTGTTGATCGTCGGGATGATCCTCATCAAACAGCAACAACGTCAGGCCCATGGTCGGGTGATGCTTACGGCGTTTGGCGTATCGTGTTTGTTTCTCATTAGTTACTTGACCTACCACTGGATGGCCGGGAGCGTGAAATTCACTCACCCCGGGGCGGTTCGTTACGTCTATTTAACGATCCTACTGACGCATGTGCTATTAGCCGTTGCGGTGCCCTTTCTGGCCCTAACGACGATTTACTACGCCCTCAAAGCGACCGGCGCCGGGGGGGCGGCTGATTTGTCCTCAGAGCAGCGAGAGCAATATTTGGCCCGACATCGCAAACTGGCCCGTTGGACCTACCCTATTTGGCTTTACGTTTCGGTGACCGGGGTCGCAGTTTACGCAATGCTGTATCACCTCTGGCCCCCGGTTGGAGAATGACGTAGAATCGAGCCAACAGAAGAAAAACACTGAGGGAAACTAATCATGCAAACCCGCCACAGACTAACCATGCAAAAGCTGATTCGTTACGCAATTGTGCTAGTGGTGCTAGTCGCGGTTGCCCTGGTGGCGACAGACGCGATGGCTTGCCCTACGTGCAAGGATGGTATGTCCGGGCCCGAGTCGCAGGCAATAGCCCGTGGCTACTTCTTTAGCATTCTCTTTATGATGGCGATGCCGTTTGTCATCATCGGCACGTTTGGCAGCGCAGCCTATTTTTCGATTCGCCGCGCACGAGAGCAACAAGAAGCTCAGCAAACGGTTGATTCAGACAGCTAAAGGTTTACGCTTCGGGCCGCTGTTTGTTTTTCGCCATTTCCCGAGCTTCTTGCTCGTTGGGCCAAGGGTCGAATTTTTCGTCGAACGCAATCCACATGGCTCGTGCGTAGCGAAAAAACCAGATCGGAAATAAGAGAATAAACAGAGAGAGTACGATCAGAAGTGCCTTGCCGCTCATGGCCTGCGAAAGAAACATGCTGAAGAAAAAAACTATCACCAGCAATGCGGTGATCCCGTAGTTGAAATAGATCGACCCGAGCAAGTAGCCGGGCGCCCGGTCGAATTTTCGGCCACAGGCCTCGCAGCGGTCGTACATCGAGAGCCGGTTCCGAAATAATTTCGTCTGCCCGCAGGCAGGGCAGCGCAGCCGTAGTGCGCGAGCGAAAAGTGTGGCGAGAGTTGGCTTGTCGGTTTTATCCGCCAACGGCTGCGAATCCATATTGGGTACCAGTGCAGGGAAAATTGGTTGGCTGAAACGACCACCCGTATTGCACATCCTAAACGCTTTCCAGAGATACGCCTACCGGCAGCGCAGCATCTTGTCAGGAAGGCACCGTCAAGGTAGGTTGCTTAGTATGCATACCGTGGCTCGATTACTACAGTTGTTGGGAATGTCGATCGCTCCGCTGGCAATGGTAGTCCAGCTAAGCGGAAAAATTTCCGTAGGCGAAATGCTGAAATTTCTGTTGATGTCCGTGGGGATATTTCTCGTCGGCTACACGCTCCAACGTTTTAGCGGCTCGTCCCAGTAACTTACTCGCGCCACCACATATAGTGAAAGCGGCCCATCGCAAGAAAAGGCAAAACGCACTCGTGACCTTCTGAATCCCTCAGCCCCCGCATTTTCTGCCATGCCCGAAGCAACCTCATCCTGCATGCGTTGCCTCGGGCTAATCATCGCACTGGCTGGGCCTCTCAACCTAGCCAACGCAGTCCAAGAACCAAAATCCGCCAACCGCTTCGCGTCTTCGCAAGCCCAACCCAACGAAGTACGAGGCACCGAACGACGACTACTAGCCCGATTCGAGCGATCCCTAGAACATGCCCAAGATGCCCTGGATATCGCGGATCAAATTCTTACCCTCGATTCGCAAGCGGTTGTCGCGGTCGACAAGACTCACTACGTCAGCTTGCAAGAGTATTGCCATCGGCTGCTGTCGCAATTGCCCGCCGAAGCATTGGCCGACTACCGAGCCTTGGTTGATGCACCGGCGGAGGTTTGGTATCGCCAGGGAGTCGCAAACCGCGACGAGCGGCTATTGCAGCGAGTTCTCGACGAAGCATTCTGCAGCAGTTGGGGCGACGATGCCCTGAATGCACTGGGCCAGTTATCGCTAGAACGCGGGGACTATTTGGCAGCCCGGATGGCTTGGATGAGGATCAGTGCGAGTCTGCATAACGAAGAGGGCAGCGTTGGTTTGACTTATCCCGATGCCGACTTGAATTTGGCCGAAGTACAAGCCCGCCTGGTATTGGTATCTCTGCGCGAAGAGAATCTAGTTCGCGCTGAAAGCGAATTGAAGAGACTATTTCAAAAGCACGCCGACGCGCGCGGTTGGCTTGGTGGTCGCGAGGTGGTTTATACCGCGGCACTCAAACAACTTATTGAGCAAGCCCGGTCTTGGCCACCGAAAAAGGAGCCAAGCAACTGGCCGACCTTCGGGGGCACGCCCGCTCGAAAAAATTCTCGCCGTTTGCGCCGCCCAATATCGTTTCAAAAAATTTGGTCCCACCAAATAAGCGAGCAAGATCGTGATCTGCTCAGCACCTTCCCCATCGTGACAGACCGTTTAGCGATCTACCAAGATGCCTCGCAAGTTCAAGCGTTACATCTGGAATCGGGAGAAGAGGCTTTTTCGTCCCAGGGAGAAACATTTCAGTCGCCAAGCGAACTGAGCGAAGCAACGCAGCAGCCAATTCATACGTTGATGGCATCCGACCAATATGTTTTCGGGTCAACGATTAAGTTGGTCGGACGGCGCCAATCGCATGAGGCAGAGGGCGTGCTTTGGGGGATCGATCTAGAACGAGATGGAGCCTTGGCTGTCCGAAAGAAAATGGAAAAATCGGCGGTAGGGTTTGCCGGGGCACCGTTGGTGGTCGGCTCGCAAATGTTTGTGGCGATTCGCGCGAGCGACAATTCAGCACGGGTCGGTATCGCATGTTACGACTTGGCGACAAGCAAGCTTCGTTGGCAGCAGTGGATCTGCCAAACCCGTGGTATTGTCCCGAGTGCAGTAAATCTAGGGGCGAGCAATCTGCTGACTTACGATTCCGGCGTGGTGTTTTGCTGTACGAACATCGGCGCCACAGCGGCCCTGAGGGCCAGCGACGGGCAAGTGCTATGGCTGAGAACCTACGATCGTACGAAAATGCTGCCTGGGGATGGTTTGGCAAGATTTCGTCTGCCGAACCCTTGCATTTATCACGATAGCACGTTGTTTGTTGCTCCGTCCGATAGTGATAAACTATTCGCTTTGAAGGCCGCAACCGGCGACGTGCAATGGCAGCAAGAGATGGTGAGCCTGACCGGCGAAATTATCGGAGTGGCCGGTGACAAAGTTTTTTTGTCGGATCAAGGTTTGCAGGCGGTTGATTCGCGCACGGGAGAAGCGATAACGCTGAATTCGAACCTGCGCCTATTCGGCCAGCCAGCGATCACCGAGGGTTTGATCTTCTGGCCAAGCAATGAAAAAATCGAATTGATTGAAACCGCAACGGGCGCGGTGCTTGAACAAACAGTCCCCTTGGCAGAGCAGGGCGGAGTAAATTTGGTGCTGGCAGACAACTACCTGATCGCAACGGGACGTACCCAGATTACCGCCTATCGCGTTATAACCGAGCCAAGTGAAAAAAAAGGAGCCCGCGAATTACGCGAATAGACGCGAAAGGACTCGTTTCTCAGAATATTCAACTTTCGTCTTGCAGCAAGTTTGAGGAGGTGAGTTTATCGAGGAAAATAAAATTCACTTGCGTCTTTTCTCTTTGAGTTACTAACGATTCACAATTTTCGCTATGAGCAAAAGTTTGGTATGATCGGACCTGAATTCAGACTCACGCAAAGGCGTTAAGGCGCAAAGAAAGGGGAAATCAATCCTTATAAACCCTCGCGGCTCCGTAAGGTAATTTGGATCTCGCAGAGACGCTGAGGCGGCAGAGCTACAGTATTCTAGTTTTCTCTGCTGTCTCTGCGCCTCTGCGAGACAATCCTTTTTGTGTTTCTTTTGCGCCTTAGCGCCTTTGCGAGAAAATTCTACCCATTTGGTTGCGGTCCTGTCGCGCTGTATGATTTGCAGGCCAGTTTACAACAGTTCCATCAATTACTCCTCCGTGTCCCCCGTGACTCGGTGGTAAAAAATGACTACTTCAGAGGGAAAGCGGAAGTTATTTTTAACCCGTCCTCGAGTGCTTTATTATTCCAATTCAGAGTGTTGCCTAAGCACAAGTAAGTCGAACGAAGAAAGACCCAAACATGGCAGACGAAGAGGATGTCCAAGCAGTTGATCAGCTGCACGTCACGTATGGCCATTTGTGTAGCGAATTGGGCAAAGTGGTTGTCGGTCAGCAAGATGTGATCGAGCAACTGTTGATTGCCTTGTTTGCCGGGGGGCATTGTCTGTTGGTCGGTGTGCCAGGGTTGGCCAAGACCTTGTTAGTACGGACATTGGCCGAGACGCTGGCTTTGGACTTTAGCCGCGTGCAGTTTACGCCCGACCTGATGCCTGCGGATATTACCGGAACCGAAGTGATCCAAGAGAATCGTTCTTCGGGAGAGCGAAGCTTTCGATTTCTTCCCGGCCCGGTGTTTGCCAACGTATTGCTGGCCGACGAGATCAACCGCACGCCACCCAAAACACAGGCGGCGCTTTTAGAAGCCATGCAAGAACAGCAAGTTACCGTCGGCGGCGTGCGACATGCCTTGCCGCAACCGTTTTTTGTGTTGGCAACTCAAAATCCGATCGAGCAGGAGGGAACCTACCCTTTGCCCGAGGCACAACTAGATCGGTTTATGTTCGAAGTGCTGATCGACTACCCCGACGAGGAAGAAGAACTGCGGATCGTCAAGCAAACCACCTCGGGTAGTAAGCCGCAACTAACCCCCGCTTTGGATGCCGCCGAAATACAGAGCTACTCTGATCTCGTGCGGCGAGTCCCGGTCGCCGATCATGTGGCCAGCTACGCATTGCGTCTGGTACGTCAAACACGAGTTGGACGTGGGCAGGTGCCCGAGTTGGTGACCAAGTATGTTAGCTGGGGAGCAGGGCCGCGGGCGAGTTTGTGTCTAGTCTTGGCAGCGAAGGCACGGGCGGCCTTGCAAGGCCGGTATCTCGTGGCGAGCGACGACATCCGCGCAGTCGCGGCCCCGGTGTTGCGTCATCGGATCATTGCCAACTTCAATGCTGAAGCAGACGGCGTAACTACCGACGCGATTGTCGAGCATCTACTGGAAAATACCTCGGTGGACGGCACAAACAAGTCGGTGTAACTCGACAGAGAGAGGAGCTACAGTGCCCACATCGGTTGCAAATCTTGATCCCGAAACGCTAGCGCAGCTACAAGGGCTAGAGCTTCGGGCACGCTGCCTCGTCGATGGCTACTTAGTGGGCCGACATCGAAGTCGGTATCGGGGACAGTCGGTCGAGTTTGCCGAGCATCGCGAATATGCACCGGGCGACGACTTGCGATATGTCGACTGGAAGGTGTTCGGCAAGACCGACAAAGTCTATCTCAAACAGTTCGAGGCAGAGACCAACTTGGTTTGTTATCTGCTGGTCGACGTGAGCGAGAGCATGATTTACCAGAGCGAATCTGCCGCGTTGTCGAAGTTGGAGTACGCCCACTGCCTGGCTGCCGCTTTGGGCTATATCGTGTTGCGACAACGAGATCGCGTGAGTTTAGTAACCTTTGACGAAAACATTTGCGATCTGGTTCGAGCCAGCGACAACCCGGCACACTTGCAGCAGTTGGTGCAGGTGTTAGAACAAACCAAGCCTACGAGAAAGTCGGATCTTGGTCGAACGCTGCACGAAGTCTCGCAGCGGCTCGAGCGTCGCGGAGTTGTGATTGTGCTGAGCGATCTGCTAGGAGACGTCGACTCGCTGCTCTCGGGCTTAAAACACTTGCGGCATCAACGGCACGAGGTGATGTTGATGCAGTTGCTCGACCCGGCAGAGATCGAGTTTCACTTCGACCGAACAACACGATTTCAAGGTTTGGAGGCGCTGCCCGAGGTGATGGTTGAACCACGAAGTGTACGGCAGGCATATTTGTCTGCGATGGCCGAGTTTTTAGAACGGATCGAAGCGGGATGCCGCTCGTTGCAAATTGATTATCAACGCGTGCGTACCGACGAGCCGTTGGACGCGGCGTTGCATCGATTGTTGACAGTAAAACGTGGCGGGTGAAAAGTAGATTTTCTCAGCATTTCAGTGGCTAGTACTACAGCGCGGGGTCAAGTTAACCACAACGACACAACGACCACGACGTGAATCTAGAGTGGAACATTCAATTCGACCCCAACCAATCCAAAGGAAAGAGATTTTTTCAAGAAACAACACTTTTGGAATTTTGGTAGGTCACGGATCGTGGAAAATACCTGAAATCCAGTCTTCTTTCGTCGTGTCCGTTGTGCCGTTGTGGTTCAACCTTGCGCAGTAGTACTAGGGTTAGTTAGAATACCTGCAGAACCAGATTTTATGATTCTCTTTTCCGCCTTTCAGTTCGGTAGCTTGCCTATGTTGGGTTGGCTGGCGGCGGCTCTGTTGCCTTGGCTGATTCACCGGTATATGCGGCAGCAGCATCAAGCCATGCCTTGGGCAGCGGTGGAATTGCTACTAGTCGCGGTGCAGCAACGCGCTCGCCGCGTGCATTTTCAGCAGTGGTTGTTGCTAGCGGTACGGACCTTGATCATTGTTCTGGCGGCAATCGCCGTAGCCCAGCCGGTGTGGAACGATTGGAGTTTTGGGGCTAGCGGAGACTCCCAGGGGCATCTAATTGTTGTGGTCGACCAATCGTATTCGATGAGTTGCCAGAGAGAAAACGGCTCGCGACTGGAGCGAGCGAAACAGCACGCACAGCAGTTGGTGGACCGTGGCGAGTACGAAGTGTTCTCGGTGATTGGTTGGTCCCAAAGCGCCAAGAATGTGATCGGGCGCCCGACAGAAGAGGCTTCTCTAGCGAGGGCAGCCATCGAAGGCTTAGAGCAGCGTCATTCAAACGCCCAGTTATCAAAGGCCGTGCTGACGGTGTCGGCTGCGATCGATCGAGTGGAGCAGGAGTGGCCGCAAACCGATCGACATCACGTTGTGTTTATTTCTGACCAGACGCGCACGACGTGGGCGACAGAAGATATCGAAAATTCTGGGCTTGCTGCTTTGGCTGAGCGGGCAAACCTCTCGGTGGTTGACGTCGGCGATGAGCAGCGAGACAACTTGGCGGTTGTCGACATCACGGTCGACTCCGAGGTGATCCTGCGACAGCAAGAGATTCGTATAACGGCATCCTTGCGCGGGTTCGGATCTCAGCCGTGGAACGACGTGGCCGTGGAGCTAAAGATCGATGGCCAGATGACCGAAACTGCAACGGTAAGTCTGCTAGCGACTGGCGAAAAGGCCGTAACATTTTCTTACCAGTTTGTTGATGAGGGTCAGCACACCGTGCAAGTTTCGCTGGTAGGTAACGACGACGCTTTGTCTGTGGACGATCGACGTGCATTGGTGATTGATGTGCGACCTCGCCTGCGCATTGCTTGCATCGCGGGGACACCAAAGGCAGCAGACGATGTTGCCCGAGCGCTGGAGCCCTACGAAACGTCCGAGGCTACTGGCCATGCGGTTCAGGCAGAAATTGTGCCCTTGGGTCGCCTGCTGGAGTTGGATTTGTCTCGCTACGATACGGTTTTTCTGTGTGGAATTCAGAATTTAAATCCGAGCGAGCAAACGCGATTGGCCTACTATGTGCAATCAGGCGGGGGACTGGCTGTGCTAGCCGACGAGCAAACAGACATCGATGGCGAGTTGGGCGAGCTGTTGCCTTTCGAAATTGGGCCTAGTGTCGCGATAGGTGATTATCGATTCGACCCCATGCAGTATGCTCACCCAATCCTAAAACCGTTTCGCGGGCAAACGACATCGGGCCTGTTACGTGTGGCCATTGCAAAATACCGACAGCTTCTCCCGCAAGCCAAACGAGAATCGGCCCAGGTTGTGCTGGCGTTTAGAGCCTATCCCAGAACCAGTATGGAGGCTTCCAGCGGCCGGGAAAGTCTGAACAATCAAACGGTTTTGGGACGTGCAGTAAATACGGGCGACCCGGCGTTGGTAGTGGATGAAATAGGAGCAGGGCGAATTGCCGTCCTGGCAATCCCCGCTTCGTTGGCGTCGCAAACTGCCGACGGCATGCCCTGGTCGAGTTTTCCGGTGAGCCCCAGCTTCTTGCCGATGATGCAAGAATTGGCGAGACATTTGGCAGCCAATACTTCGCAAGGGCAGCAAAACCTTCTCGTGGGTCAGCCTGCGACTTGCTCGTGGGACGCTTCACGCCGACCGGTGCCGGTCGAGGTTCGCGGGCCTGGGAGTCTCCACTTCACGTTACCCGCCCCGGGAGTCGAGGACGCGGGGCAGGTGGTTTTGGCAGACACCCGGCTGAGTGGCATCTATACGTTGAGCGCAGCGGGCGACGAGTTCGCACGGGTTGCGGTGAACCTCGACCCTGCGGAAAGCAACCTGAGTACGATTGAATTGAGGTCGCTGCCCAAAGAATTGAGCGCTAGCTCTACGCATGGAAAACAAGGCCAAAGTATTGCCCGTGGCGAGCATTCGTGGGTGCGCAGTTTGTTGGCCTTAGCGATCGTACTCCTGCTGTTCGAAAACGCCTTGGCCTGTTGGCAGGGGAGGGCGTGGCAATGAATGTTCAATTGATTTCGCTCGCGTCGGGGCTTGTTGCGCAAACCGATAGTTTTTCTGATCCCAACTGGCGTATACGTTGGGATTGGAACTGGCCGCTCTGGGCAAGCGTCCTGGCGGCGCTGCTTGTCGTTGGTTGGATCGGCGTATGGTACGCACGAGAAATCTCGCCTTCCGGCAAGCCCGTTCGAGCTGCACTTTCGCTGTTGCGATTGGTTGCAATTCTTATTGCCGTGGTCATGTTTGCCCAGCCGACCATGGAGTGGTTTCGATTGACCCGCCCTCGATTAGTCGTGCTGATCGACCAATCAGCCAGCATGGGCACGCATGACGTCTTATCACCAGACGCTAACGAGGACATTGCCGAACTGTCGCGACTAGATGCCGTCAAGCGATTGCTCGTCGAAGGCGAAGAACCATTTCTCGATCGTTTGGCAGCGAACTTCCAACTAGAGGTGGTCGCATTTGATAGAGGCCGATTGCAGCTGGATTCGCAGAACGAAGATTGGAAGAAAAAGATACGCTCGCTCAATACGTCGGGAGATGCTGCTGACGGGACAAACTTGGGAGGGGCAATTGGTTATGCGTTACAAGAGTTGCCGGGGCAAGTGCCCGTGGCAGTGGTGGTGTTTACCGATGGGGTAACGACCCAGGGACCGTTGCTGGAAGAGACTGTGCGCTTGGCAAGGCGACTGCGTGTGCCGCTTTACCCGGTTGCCGTGGGTAGTGAAAAACGGCGTCCCGATGTCGCGATCGAGAGCTTGCTGGTGGAAGATTTGGTCTTCCCCGGCGATCGGCTACAGGTCGAAGCGACGTTGCGGGCGACTGGTTTTGCCGGCCAAACAGCAACCGTCAAACTACTTGCGGCAGAAACCCAGACAGTTCTTGCGCAAACCGATGTCGAGCTGCCTGTCGACGAGCAGGAAACGCTTGTGCGGCTGGCACTGCGACCCACAGAGCCGGGCGATTTGGCGTTGGAGCTGGTGGTCGAACCACTTGAAGGGGAAGCGAATAAAGAAAACAATGTCGCACGCCAGGTGATTGAGGTCAGCGACAAGAAGATCAAAACGCTATTGGTTCAGGCAAGCCCGAGCTACGAATATCGGTCATTAAAAAGTTTGTTGCAACGCGATCCGGCAATCGATTTGCGAGTCTTGCTGCAAGAAGCTGACGTCGACTTTTCGGAAGTTGAAGAAATTGCGATACCCGAATTTCCCGTTAGCGAACAGGAATTAAATCGGTACGATGTCTTGATCTTCGGCGACGTCGATCCCGCTTTGCTACCCCGACGTGCTTGGCCAGCGATCGAAAAATTTGTTTCCGGATCCGCGGGAGGAATGATTTGCATCGCAGGCCCAAGGTTCATGCCGCGAGCCTATCGCGACGTACCCGCGATGCAAATGTTGTTGCCGATCGAGTATGCTAGGGCGGCGTTAGCGGAGTCTACCTCGTTGCAGACCTATCCCATAGAACTAACGGCAATCGGGCGCGGGGTTTCGAGTCTGCAACTCGGAAACACTGAAGCAGAGTCGGCAGCAATTTGGCACAGCTTGCCAGCAGTAGCATGGCGGCTGGAAGGGATAAGACCAAAGCCAGGTGCCCAGGTATTGGCGACCAGCAAACGGGGCGATAGCGAAAGAGTGCCAATGATTTTGCGCCACTATGTTGGTGCTGGCGAAGTCTTGTTTCATGCGACTGACGAAACCTGGCGGTGGCGATGGCGTACCGACGACCGATACTTCGCCCAATACTGGGGGCAAGCCGTCCGACGGCTAGGGCGCGGACATTTGGCAGCCAATCGTCGTGGCGAACAGCTCACTACGGATCGCGCGCGGTACGAACCAGGAGAACCAGTTCGGCTACAGGTGAGATTTCGCAATCCATCGCAAGCACCAAACGACGAAAAAGGGGTGGTCGTAGAATTGCGAGGAGCCAACGGCTCGCGACGAGAAGTTACGCTACTTCGCCGCAGCTATCGCCGTGGCGTGTTTGAATCGGACGTCGAAAATTTATTGCCAGACGAGTACGAGGCCCAACTTTTACCATCGCTAGGCGACATACCATCAGGCGTGGTACGGTTCGAAATAAAACAACCGCCAAGGGAGTTAGCCCGCGTAGTGGTCGAGAAGCAAGCTCTACAGGCTGCCGCCAAGTTTTCGGGAGGGCGGATGTATACCATAGATACGGCTGCCCAGATGTTCGACGACCTGCCACAGCCGCAGCAAACAGAGCGAAACGCCCTGCCAGCTCGATCGCTGTGGAATAGCCACTGGATCGTGGGAATATTCGTATTGATTTTAACCACTGAATGGCTGTTGCGTCGCCGCCACGGCATGTTGTAACACAGGGAAACTGCAAAGTCACAATTGCACAAAAAAACCGCAACAATTTGAACCACAGAGGACACGGAGGTCACAGAGAAAATCTACTTTTTAAGGCACTCTATGCTACTAACGGTTCAAGTTTGCGCTACGAGCAAATTAGGCCATTAAAGATAGGACTCTCGCAGAGACGGCAGAGCTACAACATTCCGGTTTTCTCTGCTGTCTCTGCGCCTCTGCGAGACATTCCTTTTTCTTGTTTCCTTTGCGACTTTGCGAGAAATTCCTGCCTGTTTGGTTGCGGCCAGAGGCAGCGCTAGATTCTCTACTCGGCTGAGGTGTTACGCATTTTGTAAAATCGCCTAGCGCGTATCCGATTTTCGTTTAGCGTTATTTCGTCGGTTTCGCTTGGGATTTATGCCGCCACAAACGCTACATGTCTGTCCGACACGGACTAGCGATTAGCATTTCGCCGGTGACTAGCAACCCGGCCGGCCAGGTCGCGTTCGTAGACGCTGAACTCCGCCCAGACGGGGAAGTGGTCAGATACTTCCGTGGCTTGCTGCTGCGTGAGATTGAACCACCGACTCACGTTGAAGACCCCCGATCGGCCGGTGTACTCGGTCGTCGAAGGCTGATGGATGATGAGATTGTCGTACTGTTTGTTCTGTTTAGTATTCGTCCAAACCCCGGTAATCAACGGAAGAATACTTGGCAGTTGACCTAATCGCCCTAAACGACGGTCGTCGGTATTCAAATCGCCGAGCAGGATGATATCGTCCTCGCCACGGCTAGAGCGTCGCACCACACGGTAGACTTCAGCCAACGCGGCAAGCTCTCTCGGCACAAGGTCGGGGTCGGTGTGCGTATTGACCAAAGTAAACGTAAATGCGTTGTCCGGATTGACGCCTCGCGTGCGAAACGTCGCTACCAGCGGTGGTCGGTGAAGCAGGCCATCGGGATCGCCGACGGTGTAGACACTCTGATGATCGATGTCGATCCGCTCGGTATCAAACAAATAGACATACTGCTCCTTGGAGGTAGTCACGCCAAGTCTAGGACCGATCACATGGTCGTATTTCCGGCCTTGTTGGTTGATGAGTTGGACAAAGTTTGGAATTAGATATTGATCCTTCGACCGAATTTCTTGAATCGCAACCACATCAAATTTTCGCACAATCTCGGCGAGCGTATTCATCACATACGGCTTGCTCGCTTTTTTGTTGCCAAAAACCTGGATATTAAACGACGCGATTCGAATCGTCGGGCCGTTTGCGGCCCCAACCGGCAGTGCTGCGCCGTTGTTTGTAGTCGGCTGATACTGGGGCTGCGAGATCGAGGGATTCTGCGTCGCAGGATTATTGCCGGGCGCACCCCATGAACTGGGCGCTTGAGATCCGCCAGGAAACGAATTTGCCGCCTGCGATTGGTCCGCACGCGGAGCGACGATCACTTGGTCGAGACCGCCCCCTTTAAGAAAGAGGAAACCAAGCCCACCCATCACGGCGAGCGTCGCTAGCGAAAGTAATCGTTGCACAGCCCCTCCTTGGGCGCGACTAGTTTGTCTCACGGTTGTGTATTCCAGCACTCCGACCCAGAGGGTCAGACTATATAGTCCCACCGTCTCGGTGGAGCGGAACACACAAGTGATAAATGCTCTAGTTAGTCTAAATTCGTGACCATGGCAGCACGGTTGCAGCCAGATGCGAATGCAATTCAAAATAAGACCACATCGGCCAATGCGGCGAAGTAGATGCAGAAGACTACCGAAAGTCGGCAGCTTAGGCTAGGCGAATTGGGGTAATTTCGCTGCTAGCGTCCAGCGAGCGACACCATGTGTGCCAGCTCCGGAAGTACGAGTTTCTGCATGGCAAGCCGCACTGCTGCCGTCGAGCCGGGCATCGTCAGCACGACCGTCTGATCGACAATGCCGCCCAAAGCCCGGCTGAGCATCGCCGCAGCACCAATCTCCTGGTAACTGAGCATCCGTAGTAGTTCGCCGTAGCCAGGCAACTCTTTGGTCAACAAGCTAGCAATGGCGTCGACCGTCTGATCCCGAGCCGCAATGCCGGTGCCACCGGTAAAAAGAATCGCGTCGATTTCCGGCGATTGAGAAAACCGCTGAACAAGTTCTATCAGTACGGCCGGTTCATCCGGAACAATCGTGCGCTCGGCCACCCGATGTCCCTCAGCTTCCAGCAATTCAACCATGGTCTGGCCGCTGGAATCTTGCTCCAAAGTGCGAGTGTCGCTAACAGTCACCACCGCACAGCGTACACAGGCCGAAGAATTCGCCCGGTGCTCCTCCGCAGAGGGGCTTTCATAGGGGTTTGCCATAAATTTACACCAACTTTGTCTAGGTCTACCGCTTATAATTGAGCATAGTTGCCCCTTAGCTAGCAACCACCCCATATTGTAACGAAATGATTCGAACCATACCCCACCTTTCGAACCTCTGGGCGATCGCCTACGTGCTGTTGATCTCGATCGACGTGGCTTGGGCCGATGTCTATGAAATGAAAGATGGCGGTCAAGTCGCGGGCAATTTGATAGATCGCGGCAAGGATGGGGAATATGTTGTCGAGACTACTGAGGGAGCGGTCGTCACTCTCACCCGTAAACAAGTACGGCGTGTTGTCTCTCAAGACGCCAAGTATCTCGAATATGTGAAGCTCAGCCGATCGCTGCCAGACACGGCGGACGCTCATCGCATGATCATCGATTGGTGCAAAGAATCGAAACTGAACAAATTAACCGACCACCATCGCAGACGACTACTCGAACTAGACCCCAGCGACGAACAAGCGCGCGCCAGTTTGGGCTTCCAACAGCATCAAGGTCGTTGGCTCACTCAAGAAGAGATCATGGCCCAGCGCGGGTTTGTTCGATATGATGGTGCCTATCGAACTGTTCAGGATATTGCATTACGCGAGAATGAAAAAAGGCGAAAAACCGAAGAAGTTGATTGGCAACGCAAGATTCGCCTCTGGCGAAATTGGCTCGACGATCGGCGCTCGGCCGAAGCAGTTCAACTGATCTCTGAGATCAACGACCCCTATGCGGCACCTGCCCTCGTGAAATTTTTGGAGAAAGAACGCAATCTACAAGTTCGCGACTTGCTTCTAGAAACTCTGGCTGAACTCAAGCACCCGCAGGCGGCAACCACCCTGGTCAACTTTTCGCTAAACAACCCTGACCGCGAGGTGCGTTTGCAATGCCTCGACTACTTGATCAAGTATCACCAGCCCATCAGTTTAAGAACTTATGTGAAAGTATTGAAGCATCGCGACAACGTGATGGTCAACCGTGCGGCGGAAGCACTGCAAGAGATTGGTAACCCTGAGGCACTAAGCCCGCTCATCGACTCGCTAATCACAACCCACAAATACAAAAACGGCGACGCACCGCCAGGAGACATTACCACGTCGTTTTCTAGCGATAGTGGCGGCGGTGGCGGAGGAGGCCTCAGCTTTGGCGGTGCCCCTAAAATTCGCAAAATCGACCAGAAAAACCTAGATGTCCGCCAAGCACTGGTCGAACTTTCCGGGGGGCAAGATTTCGAATACAACCGTAAAGCTTGGCGCCGTTGGTACATCAACCAGCAAGTGCGAGAATTTGTCGACGCCCGACGCGATAAGTAATACATCCAGCAGTTGCATGGGAGGCAAGCGATGCCGAAACCAACCGTCGCGATTATCGGTGCCAGCGCCGATCGAGAAAAGTTTGGCAACAAATCCGTGCGTGCCCACGCCGCCCAGGGATACGACGTGTATCCGATCAACCCCAAAGGCGGCGAAATTGAAGGCTTCACGGCCTATTCGAGCGTGAGCGATGTGCCGGTCGAGCGACTCGATCGAGTAAGCCTCTACGTGCCACCTGCGGTAGGGTTATCGCTGATCGAAGAAATTGCAGAAAAAGGCTGCGAAGAACTGTGGCTCAATCCGGGCAGCGACAGCGAAGAACTTGCAACCAAAGCACGCGAGCTGGGTCTCGAGCCCATTACCGCTTGCAGCATCGTTGACGTCGGCCTCAGTCCAAACGATCTAAGCAATTCTTAGATCTCGTTGGTCAAAGCAAATTCCAAGCGTTCCAGCCCAGTAGGATCGCGGCGAGGACGATGGCCCCGATAGCAATCACCAGGATGGCGCCGGCAGCGGTGTCGAGCGCATCGCGGATATCTGGATTCTCTTCACGGGTAATCGCTTTGGCGAGCCGCTCGATCGCAGTGTTGAAGAGTTCTGCGCTGATTGCCACGACGATGCAAAGTATGATCAAGCACCATTCCAAACGCGAGATGCCAAGGGCCGCACTAGCAAGAAGGGCGACCGTGGCCATGGAGAGATGCACACGGAGACTCACTTCGTCGCGAACCGCGATTTTCATTCCACGGCAGGCGACTGCGAATCTCTCGCCCCAAGTTTGCTTGGTACGAACGAGTTCGCTTTCGTGATCGGACGAAGTTGGTGAGTGGTTGGCCATCATTCTAAGCCGAATGCTCCGGCGGGTGGCACTTCAATGCCGGTTAGGTTGGTGAGTTGAAGGTTGGGCAAGAAACGTGGCTCGACCAAGAAGCTAAAGCCGACATTGTTTCTAGCCGAGTCGACGTTGATACCCAAGGTGACGAGCATCGACTCGCCGATCCTCGTCATCGAGAACGATTGCCCGATGTTGCCGGTGCTGCTGAAGTCGACGGATGCTCCAGCTGTGGAGATCCATTTCGGGCTGAGTCGGTAGCTGTAGCTGCCGATCAGTACATCGCTGGAGATGGGTCCGTGGATCGAGCGGACGCCCACGTAGGCGTTTCCGCGGGAAGGTCGGTTGAGGAACACGCCGGCCGAGACGGTACGTAGGCCATCACCAAAGAAATCGGCCGCCCCGTCGGAAACAATGGTAAAGCGATCGCCGAGGTGCCAACGGACATCGTAGTCGGCGAGCCCGAAATCGGAGCCAAAGTTGTCGCGGTCTTGTTTGGGGAACCATGTGACATTGGAATCGATGGTGAGCCAATCGATGATGTGCTGTCGTCCTGGGGCACCACGCTTGGTTTGCCAACGATGTCTCATGCCGAGGCGAAGCGTCATGAGATCGTCAACGATTTCAGTAGTCGGCGAGGTAACCCAACCTTGGATTCCCGTGCGGAAGGCGTAGTTGCGTGGGTCGAATTTAGGGTCGGTAATCGTGGGGGCGATTCCCGGATTTAGTATTCGACGTCGGAATTCGAGGATGGAGATGTCGTCGAGCGGGTCGTAGAGAGGCAGATCGGTGAAATTTTGTGTGGCGTCTGCGTAGGCAAACTCGCCTTCGAAGACGACCTTGTGCGCTAAACCATTTAGATTGAACAGCGAATCGCGGACTTCGGGGAAGACGGCCCACATAGGAATGCTGGCGCGGACGCCCGTGTTGATGTAGGCACGTTGGAGATCTTCGCCATCGATCGCTTCGCCCCAGTGGGCAAGTTCGCCGAGTACAAAGGGCACGACCTTTACCGGGCCGAGGTTCAGTGGCAGGTCGAGTTCTTGTCGGGTGACGATTCGTTCGCCCTCCTGCCCCGAGCCACTCTCCCAGGGCAGGGGGCTAAAGAAAAATGCCGGATCGGTTGGAGCGACCGCGTTGTTCAGGTTTGCATAGGCGGCTTGGGAGTGTTCGAACCAGGTGATTCGATCGCCAAACAGCGATTCGCCAAGCCAGTAGTGATCGAGTCGGGGTAGCCATTGTGTTTCGGTAAAGAAATTGTTGACTTGCCCGTTGGCTTCGATCGAGAACGAACGATTGTCGGTCAGTTTTTTGATTCGCAAGCCGGTGCGTGGATCTTTCAGCTCATCCCATTCGCGTTCGTAGAATTGTTCGAGGAAAGTGCGGTCGCTGATCCAACCAGCTTCGCCGGTAAGTTCCCAGCCATTTTGGAAACGTTGCCGATGTTGGCCGTAGAGTCGGAAGCGATAGTCTTTCTCTGGCGTAATCGCGCGTCGGCCGACGCCCCCGAGGTTGTCGAGCCCGTTGTCTTTGATGCCCCAAAAATCCCAATTCCCCCAAGCGGGGCCATCATGCCCTAGCAACTCGGTACGATCGTAATTGAAGTTGGTTCCGTGTCCGAAGCCACGATCGCTGAGGTAGTCGGTGCTAAGCCCCCATTCGGTTCCCTGGGGCGCATTGCGTATGCCGAACAGTTGGTAAGCATCAAGGTCTGCCATTACCTGGGTGCCAAAGACGCTGTCGTTGCCGACACGAATACCATCGATAAAAAACGACGGCTTCTGCAAGTTGGTGGCTATCGTAGGCCAGTAGAAAACGGGGAAGCCGCCCATGTAGACCCAATTGCCCTGGCTTTCGGCCAATTGTTGGTGCTCGACCATCGGTTCGCCGGTTCGTGGATTGAAGACTTGGCTTTGCACGTCTTGAAAGGAGATTTCGTTTGCAGCGAAGTGGTAGGAAGGTTCTTCAAGTCGGCTGGTGGTGACCAGTGCGTTGGTGGCAGAGAAATGTGACTGGTCAAGCACGCGGATGGTGGCGGCACGTAGCCGTACGAGGCCTTGGTATTCGTAATCGCCGACCTTGGGAAGCGGTGTCAGCAGTTCGGCGTTTAGGATGATGCCGATTTGTCGACGGACGTCGTAGAACATGCGGTCGGCATAGACCACGCGGTCGCCTTGCCGGAACTCGATGTTGCCCTCCATGTAGATTTCCATGGGGGAATCTTGCGATTGGATCGAGGGGCTGCCGACTCCAAGCTCTGCTCCGCCCGACCAAATCACCGCGCGATCGGTTGAGATGTCGATCGTCCCGACAGGTCCAACTGCGGCGGGAATGTTGTCTGCGGATAGGCCTTCGATGAGAACGCGAATTCCACCTGACAGGACGGTGATTAGTTCGCCGTTGGGTTGGGGTCGAGAGTCAAAGCGAAGTGATGAATCGTTGCGAGGCGAGATTTGGTACCGGCGCATTCCGGAGGGCAGTGGTTGGGCAGGGTCGACGATTGGCGTAAATTCGGTGAACTGCGCCAGCATAAGCTGTCGACGTCGTTGGGGATCGAACTGCGCCAGGCCGCGATCGTAGATTGCCGGTCGAGTTGCCGGTTCGGGTGCCGATTGAGGTAGTTTTAATCGGAGGGGGGCGGTGGTATAGAATCGCTCGAACCAAGTAGAAGTTTTTTCTTGCCCCAATGCTTTGCCATCGTTATCCGCTGTTTGACGATAGTCGACCACGACTTGCTTGTCGGTTGCTGATTCGAGGTAGGCGATGATTTTGGTAGGTTTTTGCGTCCCACCCGTATGGTCGACCCAGAGAACGGCCTCGGGTGCGCGGGCGTAGGTGAGCCCTTGATTGATGTAGCAGTTGCCGCGGAGGTGGTAGACGTCGTAGACACCCTGTCGCCAACGACTGCACCAATCCGCCGCGATGGTAATGGGTTGCGTAGGGTCGGCGGCAGGAGGTGCAATGTCGCCAGCGTAGCCTGTTGTGGGTGGTGCAACGCAGAACAGCAGCAACGAGGCGAAGAGAATTGCGCAGCGGGAAACGGCCCGCGCAAAACGGACTGCGAAGCAATGACGCGATGGAGTTCGCGCGTTGATCAGAGAGTCTCTTCCTGACATTGTCTGGCGAGGGTAGGTGAGGCCGACAAGGCCGAGAGTTTGATCGGCTAGCCGGACGCACACAACAACAAGCGAGACTTCGAGTTACGAAAAGTGAGTGCCCCGAATTGGGGCGGCGGATTATAGGTGCGGCGTGCAACAGGGGTCAAGTCGCTTTGGCCATCTGTCGGCAGGGCGCAACTCCTTATCTCGATGGCAGTTGCGACGCGAAAATTCGAGCACCAACAATGCTAGCATGAGGTGCCAGCCGTGGATTCTCAGATTTCACTCGCAACCACGTCGCTTGAAGCTACGTAGACCACGGGAGTTGACCAGTGAAAAGGCTCACAGGACGGATAATTGAAAGGCCGGTTGTGAGCGAAGGGTGCAGGCGAGATACTGTGCTTGCTTTCCCTCCGTTTTGTTCACTACACACTCCCCTCCCTATGAATTCCAGTCGACACCTTTACCGTTTTCTCAAGTGCATGATTCGCTATCGCGGCTGGCTATTGCTGGCGGGGATGGTGTTGGCGGTCGGTGCAGCTGTGGCGGGGCGTGGTTTGCAGCTTGATCGTTCGATCGAACATATGTTTGCCGACGACGACCCGATATTGAAACCCTACCGCGAGCTGCAGCAGACGTTTGGGCAGCATGAAATTGTGTTGGCAGTTTACTCGGAGCCGCAACTGTCGAGCGACGCCGGGCTGGAGCGGGTTGGACGGCTGTCGAAACAAATCGGCGAGGTGCCAGGGGTGGTGGCAGCGGTGTCGTTGCTCGATCCGCCCGGTGCTGCTGATTTTGAGAACGAGGGACGCGGGGCGCGGCTGCGAGAAGTGTTTTCGGGCTACACGCATAATGATGCACTGGATGCCGTTGCGATTATTTGTCTTCTGAAGAGACCTACGGCCGATGACCCGCCACGTGGCGAGACGTTGCGTCAGCTTCGCGAGTTGATGGAGGAACATCCTGGTGGGACCATCGTTGGCGAGCCGGTGCTTGTTGACGAGGCATTTGAGTTGCTGGAGGCCGATGGTTGGTGGCTCAACACTTGGTGTACGGTGTTGTTGATGCTGACAATTTTTATCTGCTTTCGGTCGTTGCGATGGCTCCTGTTGCCGCTGGTGGTTGTGCAAATGACACTTGCGCTAACTCGCGGCACACTCGTGTTGCTTGGTTTACAGTTGAGTATGGTCAGTTCGATGCTTTCGGCAATTGTCACGGTCGTTGGTGTCGCGGCGGTGGTGCATGTGATCGTTCGCTTCCGAGATGCGCAGTCGCAAGGTCGAGCGCCGGCCAGCGCGTTGTTGCAGGCGGGCCAGATTTTAGTCGCCCCGATATTTTTTGCTTGCCTCACCGATGCTGCGGGGTTTGCGGCCTTGATGACCTCGGGCGTTGGGCCAGTCAAAGATTTTGGTCTGATGATGGCCATTGGCAGCTTGATGGTGTTGGTAAGCGTGCTTCTTGTAACGCCAGCGATTGTGTTGGTCGGCAGACATCGGGCGACCAGTCTTTTGCCGAGCGACGGGGAGACGTTGCAGCAGGCACTTCAACATCTGCTTGATTGGTCGACTCGCCGTGCGAGATTGCTGGCCGTTCTGATTGGGTTGATGACGATCGGAGCAGGCATCGGTAGCACACAGTTAGTTCGCGAGACTGATTTTACACGCAACTTTCGTGAAGATAGTCACCTAGTGAGTGGCTATCAATTTGTTGAAGACAAGTTTGGTGGCGCTGGAGTTTGGGATATTCTGGTGACGGTCCCACGGCGAGTGGATAAGAAGTTTCTCCAACGTGTGCTGGCTTTTGAAAAACATTTGCTAGAAAATGTGCCGCATCTGAACAAGGCTATTTCGATTGCAGATATTTTGGATGCGGGGACGGGCGGGTTAGACAAAATCGGCAGGAGTGCAAAACTTGCGATTCGTAGCGGCATCTCTCTGATGCGTGGCCGAATGCCAGAGTTTGTGAATGCGATTTTTTATCGTGGCGAAAAAGGGAAGCGGCCACAATTGCGGATCATGTTGCGCTCGCCCGAGCGATTGACTGCGGCTGAGAAGACACAGATGATCGAGCAGGTCCGGCAGGAAGCCGAGAAGGCGTTCCCCGGCTCGCAAGTAACCGGTTACTACGTTTTGCTAACAAAGTTGATCGATAGTTTGTTACGCGACCAATGGATCACCTTTGGCGTGGCTGCCGTGGTGATCTTGGTGGTGATGGTCCTGGCATTTCGTAGTTTTGGTTTAGCAATTGCGACGCTTGTGCCCAATGCGCTCCCGATTTTGTTGCTCTTTGGCGCGATGGGTTGGCTCGGCGTGCCTGTGAACATGGGAGCCGCGATGATCGCCGCAGTTTCGCTTGGTTTGTCGGTCGATGGTTCGATTCATTACGTGATGTCGTACCAACGTGAGCGGCGGAAAGGCACTTCGGTCGACGAGGCTCTGCACTCAGTCCAAGCCACGGTCGGTCGAGCAGCGGTGCTTGCCACGTTGGCGTTGGTCGTAGGGTTTGCAACGCTTTGCTACAGCGATTTTGTGCCGACCATCTATTTTGGTGTATTGGTAAGTCTTTCGATGATCGGCGGCCTGGTGGGGAATCTGGTGGTGTTGCCGCTGTTGATCCGGAGGGTTGACGGGATGCGAGTATACTAGCCCGAAGCGCTAGCGAGGGATTACGCGCAAAGTCCCTTGCTAGCGCGTCGGGCTAGTGTGTGTGGCGGCGTTAGGGCCTGGCGCTTTCGGCGTCGGGGGCTAGGGAGTACATCAGCACGTTGAGACCTAGGCGGGCGGCGTCTTCTTGGGTGTAGCCTCGGCATTCGAGTGATTCGTGTTGTTCTAGCGCGCAGCTGATGTCGTAGGGCGAAAAGATGACTGCCCAACGGCCGTCGAGGGCGATGCCCTCAAACTCAGGCTCGACTTTGCGTACCCGTGTGCGGAGTGGTTCGTCGGCCTGTTGCTCGACGGGGTCGCGGCGGCTTACTTTCGATAGGTCGAACTTGCCTGCGGAGTTGCTAAAGAGTGGGTCGGCGGCAGGGATGCGTTGCAAGGCGGTTCCGGGTAAGACGGCTTGAAGTTCTCGCCGGAAGGCGGTCGCAAATTCTTTGCTGGCGCAGATCGAATCGGCAAACAGTGTGCCGCCGTTTTCTAAGTAGCGTTTGAGTGTTTCGCGTTCGTTCGGCGTGAAGCGAAAATCGTGTCGACCGTGCATGAATGCCATGTGAAAGCGAAAAAGATTTTTGTCGTCGGCACGAATCGGGAATTCCGTGGTGCTGATGCGGAGTTGCAGATCGCCTTGCGCTGCGGTGCGTAACAAATTGACGAGTGCCCCCGGTGCGTCGTTGCAACCTCCCCCATGTTGAAGCTTGGCGATTTGGATCGTGCCACGGCTGCCAGCGGCGTTGAGTTCTGCCAGATTGTTTTCGCCTACAAAGGCGGTTTCTTTGCCCTTGGGTTCGCGGTTGGTGGCATAGGCTAAGACGTTGACGCCCACCGCATTGGCATCGGCCAAGCGTCCCTTGACCGTTTCGGGCAAGCCGCGTGCTCGGCCTTGCCCATAAAGTTCCCAGTAACAGGAGAGATCGATTTCGGAGAATACGACACACGTGCGGCATCCGTATTCGACGGTCCAAAGGCGACCGACGTAGGGCGACTCGGGTCGAACAAGTTCTTCAACCCGCCAGATCGGATGTTCGGGGCCTGCGCGGCGCAGCTTGTATTCTTTCTCGGGGAATACCCGATCGAGAAATTTACGGAACCCTTTCTCAAATTGATTGCCATCGACGCAGCAGGCCTCGGCAAAGAGAAAGCCGCCGCGATCGAGGTAGTCTCGCATCTTTTTTTCTTGGCCCGCTAAATCCGGAGACCGGCTGCCGCTGAGAAACATCACAGGCACTTGCAGCATATCGTCGACCGAGGCCAGCTTGGGATTGATGATTTGCCAGGTGAGGTCGATGCCCCAGAGTTTTTCGGTTCGGGCGGTGAGGTTGGCGACGTCGCTTTGGTGGTTGTTCCAATCTTCGCCGGGTCCGTGGGTGAGTTTCCCCATTAAGACGGGACGTCGCCCCTTGGAAAGAAATAGGAGGGCCAGGGCGGTGCTGATATGGGGGTTGTCTTCGGAGTGGCCCAAGCCGATCCAATGGTGGCTAAACTGATCTTGCTGCTGGATAAGAAATTCGGCCCCTTCGCGATACCAATCGTGTTCGCCAATGAGTCGTCGGGCCGTGAGTCGGCCCACGCGTTCTAAGCCGTAGAGGTAATAATAATGCCAGACCTGCCTGTTATTTCGGACTTGGCCAGGGTTTCGTTGTACCGAGAAATTTCGCCCGAGCCATGTGAGTGCGTTTTCCAGCGAATCGTCTTCTTCGTGAGGGCGGCAGCATTGGACGAGTCCGTTTTTGATTTCGGCGTTGGGTTTGCTGGCGTGGCCCGAGCTAATCACTAGCGCACTAATTCCGGCGCAGGTCATGCTGCCAAGGCCGCTGCCCCACTGCGCTTTGTATCCCCACGAGCCGTCTGGATTCTGGCATTCTTTCCAGTACTTGGCTGCTCGCTGCCAGGTTTCAGAGGAAACTTTGACGCCGACTCGTTCGGCTTCGTGTAATGCTAAAACTGCGAATTGCGAATTACTGTTGTCGCCGCCAGCGCCTGGGTACGACCAATTGCCAGGCGGCAACTGAGTTTCTTCCAACCAGCGGACATTTCTTTTGATGAGCAACAGGTCGCGGTGCGGTTCGGCAGCGCAAAGGGCCATGGTTTGTAGGGCGACGCTGTAAGTTTTGGTGGGCTTTTTTGAGCGAAGAAGGCGGAGGGCCTTCTGGATGTGTGGGTCGTTCGGCGAGACGCCGGAGTTCAACAGGGCAAGCGTACAGAGTCCCGTGACGCCGCCCGGATATTGGACGAGGTCGTCCCAAGAACCGCTGTTGGAGTTTTGTTCGCTTAACAGATACTTGATGCCGCCGCTAATCGCGTTGCGAACTTGCTCGGCAGTGACGGGGCCTGCCGGCTGAGCGAATAATGAGGAGGTGTTACCGCTGCAAAAGGCGATGGCTATGCACGCCGCGAATAGGTGCTTGGTGAGGCTCGCCATAGAAATGCCTTCTGTCAAAGGGTACGCCACACCAGCCCGACGCGTTAGCGAGGGATTTCTCGCAAAATCCCCTCGCTAACGCGTCGGGCTAGTGAGTTTATTATGCTTCGTATTGCGAAAAAGTGAATGGTCGCCGGCTGGAAGTCCAGTTTCATCGTAAGGTGCGTTAGCTAGGGGGACAATGCTGCTGACAGCGTACATTGTCCGTTTCGGCGCTGACCTATAGAATTGCGTCTAGGCTCTATGCCGATGAAAAGTAACCCTGATAACTTGAGTAAGGATGGTACGTTGACCGCTAAAACCCGCAACCTTGGCGACATCCTAAAGGAATTCCGTCAGCACCGCCACATTATGCAGCAAGAGCTGCAAAAAGTAATTATCGGCCAGGATGAGGTGATCGAGCAAATTTTTGCCGCCATCTTCACCCGAGGACACTGTCTGCTAGAGGGTGTTCCGGGGCTTGCGAAGACTTTGATGGTTAGCACGCTGGCACAGATTGTCGATCTGAAATTCAAACGGATTCAATTTACGCCCGACCTGATGCCCTCGGACATCACGGGCACAAATGTTTTGGACGAAGACGAACACGGTCGACGAAGCTTTCGGTTTGTGGAAGGCCCAGTGTTTACCAACATTCTGCTGGCCGACGAAATCAACCGAACGCCGCCCAAGACTCAGGCAGCGTTGCTGCAAGCAATGCAAGAACATGAAGTGACGGTGGGCCAAACTACCTACGATTTGCCGGATCCGTTCTTTACGATCGCTACCCAAAACCCGATCGAGCAGGAAGGCACGTACCCGTTGCCTGAGGCCCAGCTCGACCGGTTTATGTTTAACATCAAGGTGGAATATCCGTCAGCGGAAGAAGAGCAGCGCATTCTGGCTTCGACGACCCGTCACGAGAAGCCAGAGGTGAACAAGATTCTTTCAGTCCGAGCAATTTTGAATTTGCAAAAGCTGGTGAGTTCGGTGGCGGTGAGCGAGTACATCATTCAGTATGTGGCGGCGCTGGTAAGAGCAACTCGCCCTAAAGACGAGTCGGCCCCCGATTACGTTCGCGAAATGGTGGACTGGGGCGCTGGCCCTCGTGCGGGTCAGTTTTTGATCCACGGTGGCAAAGCACTCGCGGCAATGGACGGGCGGTTTACGGTTGCGATTGAAGACGTGCAGAAAATTGCGATCCCCGTTTTACGACATCGGGTCAGCACCAACTTCCAAGCCCAAGCCGAGGGGATGACGACCGAAGATTTGATCAATCGATTGCTGAAGGAGATTCCAACGCCGGAGATTCCCAAGTATACGGAATAAAGAACTCAAACTGAAAACAAGAAGGAATTTCACCACGGAGTCACGGGGGACACCGAGTATTTTGAATCAAAAAATGTCGGAATATACGCTACTTCAAATTGGACTTTGTGGCTGTTTTCTCAGTGTCCTCCGTGGCTCCGTGGTTATTCTCTTTTCAGTTTGAGTAAGGAAAAATTGGGCGCGGGCGAGTGAATGCTCTCTTACGGTCGCGGCTCTGTGGTTAGGGTTCATTTTATGACTGCTGTCGAACAATACTTAAAACCTGAGATTATCCGCCAGATTGCTCGGCTCGATCTGCGAGCTCAGTTTATTGTGAAAGGTTTTTTGCAAGGCCTACATGCAAGCCCGTTTCATGGGTTCTCGGTCGAGTTTAGCGAACACCGTAAATACACGGCTGGCGATAATCCTGATGATATCGATTGGCTGGTCTACGCCAAAACCGATAAGTATTATGTCAAGAAGTTTGAGGCGGAAACCAATCTGACGGGCTATTTGGTGATGGATCTGAGCGCTTCGATGGGCTACAGCCACAAGCAAGAGCTTACGAAGTTTGAATACTCGATTTGTTTGGCTGCGGCGTTGTGTTATTTGATGATCCACCAAAACGACCCGGTAGGGTTGATTACCTTTGGCGAAAAAATTGTCGACAGTCTGGCTCCTAAGTCGAAGCGGCAGCAGATCGGGAATATTCTGTCGATGCTCGCCAAACTCAAACCGCAGAGCAAGACGAACATCGGTCAAAGCTTGAACCAATTGGCGGCGATGCTGAAGCACAGCAGCTTGGTAATGCTGTTCAGCGATTTGCTGGCCGACCCCGACGAAGTGATTGCTTCGTTGCGACGGTTGCGGCATGGTGGGCACGACGTGATTTTGTTTCATGTGCTCGATCAGGCCGAAGTTGATTTTCCGTTCGAGGGGCTTGTGGAGCTGCACGACCCGGAATCGAATGAGACACTTGAAGTCGACGCCGATGCTTACCGTAGTGAATACCTCGAAGAGATCGGCAAGTTTCGTTTGCGGTACGAGCGTGAATGTCGGCAAATTGGCATCGATTACGTGCCGCTGGATACCAGTATGCAGTTCGATCGGGCGCTGACCGAGTATTTAGTTAACCGTCGGAACTGGGGGTAGTCGATGGGCTTCTTGACCCCCGTTTTGCTGGGAGGAATCGCGCTGATTGCGTTGCCAATAGCGCTGCATCTGGTGATGCGTCGGCAGCCGCAGAAGCTGGAATTCCCGGCGTTGCAGTTCGTACGCAAAAGGCGAGCCGCGAACCGGCGTCGGTTCAATCTTCGCCATCTCCTATTGCTTGCCCTGCGGTGTGCTTTGATCGCCGGGTTGGCCGTGGCACTTGCGCGTCCGACGATCAAAGGGAGCGGATTGCGTGGCAAAGAAGGGGCACCGTTGGCGGTGGCCTTGGTGATTGATAACTCGGTGCGAATGCAATATGTGTTTCAGAACCAAACCCGTCAGCAAAAGGCGAAGGAGATGGCGCAGTGGTTGGTTGATCAGTTGCCTGAGGATGCGCAAGTTGCGGTAGTGGATCGAAGCCGCGCAGCGACGGGGTTTGTGGTCGATCTTGGAACGGCCGAGTCGCGAGTTCGCAATCTGGCGGTCGAGAACAACCCTCGCCCGCTAGAAAATGCGGTGCATGAAGCGATACGTCTGGTGGCGGAACAAGAAGACCACCGGCAAGAGGTTTTTCTGTTCAGCGATTTGAGCGTCGAGTCGTTGGACGAGGCGGCGCTCGAAGCAATTCAGATGGCGATGGCCGAGGCACCCGACGTGCGGCTTTATCTGGTCGATGTTGGGGTCGAGGAGGTTAGCAATCGGGCGCTACAGCCCTTGGAATTGAGCGGGAGTGTGCTTCGCCCAGGCCAGCCATTGCGAGTCGAGGTTCCTGCTGAAATCACCGGGTTGGCCGAGGCTCCGTTGGTTGAGATCTATTTGCAGGGCGCCGATGGTAAACCGATAAAACGTGGACAACAGATATTGGAAGTCTCTGCCGAAGGCTCAGGTCGCGCGGTATTTGAGTTAGGGGATTTGCCAATCGGAACGCACCAGGGGTTGGTGAAATTTTCGGCAACCGATGCTTTGGAGGCGGATAATGCTCGTTACTTTACGGTTGAGGTGCGGCCGACAGCGAAGGTGTTGCTTTTGGGCGAGCGAAAGAGCGACGCCTTGTTTTTACGCGAAGCGTTAAGCCCGTCGCTGATCGCCAATCGGGCGGATGTGCGATTTCAGTGTGTGACAGAAACCGTCGCCAAAGCGGCCTCAATCGATCTAGAAGGTTACGATGCCGTTTGTCTGTTGGATCCTCCACCGCTTTCCGAGGGGCTTTGGCAATCGCTGACCGAGTATGTTGAGCATGGCGGCGGGGTCGGGGTTTTTCTGGGGCATCGTGCGCGGCTGAGTAACTTTAATGGCGAGGCGGCACAGCGTTTGTTGCCAGGTAGGCTGTTGCGCAAGTCTCGCCATGCGACTTATCTCAGGCCGCAGCAGTTGGATCACCCGGTGTTGACGGGGCTACGAAATTACGCGGAGCAGATTCCGTGGCAACTTTATCCGGTTTTGCAGTACTGGGAGTTTGGCGATTGGACGGGCGACGCGTATGTTGTGGCGCGGTTTGCTGACAACAAAGCGGCATTGATCGAACGACCCGTGGGGCGCGGGCGGGTGGTGACGTTTGCTACCGCCGTGTCCGACCGACTTGAGATCGAAAATCGCGAGCCTTGGAACCTGCTGCCCACAGGCCCCGAGCCTTGGCCTTTTGTTGCGCTGAGTAATCAGTTGGTTGGTTATTTGGCTCAGAGCGAGAGCGAGCCGCTGGATTTTTATGCGGGCGAAACGGTTAGCCTACGGCTTGCACCCCGACATCAGATTTCGAGCTTTGTGCTGCATCAACCGAATGGCGAGTCGCTACGGCGTTCGCTGCCGCCGGGCGAAGACACGATTCAGATTAGTACCACCCAGCAGTTGGGCAACTATCGGGTTGCTTCGGGTGGCGAGAGTCGGCTATTGGATCGCGGGTTCAGCGTCAATGTTTCGCCCGCGATGAGCCAGCTTACGCGCGTTGCGCCCGAGGTGCTGGCCGAGGCTTTGCAGAGCGAGCAAGTGAAGCTGGCGAGTTCTCTGGACGATGTCGAACGGTATGTCGACATTGGCCGGACGGGGCAGGGGTTGTTTTCGTGGGCGATTATGTTGGTCGCGATAGTTTGGGGTGCTGAGCATCTGCTGGGCAATCGGTTCTATCGGGAGGCGTCATGAATTCATGGAGCGTCGACCCCGTAGGGGGCCCTTGGTTTTTGGCGGTTGTCGCTGGACTGATGGTGCTGGCTTTGCTGGTGGGGCCCAATTCGCGCCGGCTCTCGCCTCGGCAGCGTCTGATACTCGTTTCGCTGCGAGCTGCCACGGCATTGCTATTGCTGTTCTCTATGTTGCGACCGACGCTGATGATGACCGAGATTCACAAGTTACCTGGCTCGCTCGTGTTGTTGGTGGATAGTTCGCGGAGCATGAAAATCGCCGATTCGGTCGGCACTCGATCGCGTTGGGATGCGCTGCTCCTGGCACTTGGCTCAGCTCAGGATCAGTTTGCTGAGCTGGCGGAGTCGTGGGATTTGCGACTCTATCAATTTGACGAAACAACTACGCTCGTGAAATGGAATGAGGGTCAGGCCGAGTTGCCGGCAGAACCCGACGGACCACAGACGGCCATCGGTTCGGCGCTGGACGATATACTGCAACGTGAAGCTCAGCAGCGGATGGTTGCGGTGCTGCTGTTTAGCGATGGTGCGCAACGGGCCTTTGCTCCGCGCGATATTCCACCGCAGACGGTTGCCAGACGGTTGGCCAACGAGGGAACGCCCCTTTATACGTTTACGTTTGGCAAACCGGCGTTGGGGCTGCAATCCGATCTACGGGTCGAAGACCTGCTGGTTGGTGATACGGTCTTTGCCGAAACGTCTGTGCCCGTTGAAGCGACCATCGGAGCCGATGGCTACGCAAACCAAACGTTCAAAGTCCAACTATTGTGGGAGTCGTCCGACGGCGAGATGGAAGTGGTCGATACTCGGCAAGTGTTGGTCGAAAACAATCGGCGGCGCATCCCGGTTTCGTTTTCTCACACGCCGATGGAGCCGGGCGAATATAAGGTCTCGGTGAAGATCACTTCGCCCGAGGGCGAGTTGGCCATCAATAACAACGAGCAAAGCACGTTTGTTTCGGTGCTAAAAGGTGGGATCAACGTGCTATATCTTGCCGGTGCCACGCGGATTGGTGGCGGGCCTAGCATCGAGCCGCGATTTGTCCGCGGCGCGTTGGCTGCGCATGCCGACATTGACGTGCAATACGAGCAGTTCAACTACCGAAAGCGACAACTCGACATTCGTCAGCAGCTACGAGAGGGCAAGTACGATGCGTTTTTGCTAGGCGATGTGGATGTCTCGGCACTCAACAAGCGATCGTGGCAGAAGATTGCCGAAGACATAGAAAACGGTGCAGGCTTGGCCATGCTAGGGGGTTTCCATAGCTTTGGGCCGGGCGGCTTTCGAGGTTCACCGTTGGCTGGTGCGTTGCCGGTTCGGATTGGTCGTGCCGAACGGCAGAACTTTGGCGAACCCTTGCGGAAAGACATGCACCATTTTTCGCCACTACGGTTAGTGCCCGCCAAAGGGATGCAAAACCATCCGATCATGAAGTTGAGCGGCGAGGGCCAAGAGGCTTTCGATTGGAAGTCGTTGCCGCTTTTGGATGGGGCGAATCGTTTGGACCGATCGCGGCTACGGCCCAACGCCCAGGTGGTGGCGGAGTCTGGCAATGCGAAGCGCTGGCCGTTGCTTGTGACGGGGGCATGGGGAGAAGGTCGAACCCTGGCGTTGGCGGTCGACTCGACTTGGCGTTGGCAAATGGAAGGGTTTGGCGAGGTGCATCGCCGTTTCTGGCGGCAACTGGTGCTGTGGCTGGGGCGGAAAGATGAAACCGAGGGGCAGGCGGTGTGGGTGCGGCTCGATGGTCGCCGTTATCAACGCGGCAGCGAAGTAGAATTTTCTCTCGGGGCGTTCGACGACCAACGCGAGCCGCTGACTTCGGCTACGTTTGATATTAAAATCGAAAAGCCGGATGGGAGTACGGTCTCGGTTCGGGCAACTCGTCGAGGCGAGAAGGTGATTGGCAATTTCGCTGAAACCAAACTAGCGGGCGATTATCGAGTGACGGTAACAGCCAGCGACCAGGGGACCGTGTTGGGCACCACGGAATCGCGGTTTTTGGTGCCTGATCGAGACATGGAGCTAGATCAACCGGCGGCAGAACCTACGCTGTTGGCTTCGCTGGCGAACCTCACCGCCGAAGCAGGCGGCGCCGGGCTGGCGCCAGAGGAATTGCCGGGGTTGTTGGAGCAACTCAAATTGCGAGCGAGCGAGTTTGAAGAAGAAATTTCACAAAAACGCACCCTATGGGACACCTGGCCACTGTTGCTGACGCTAGTTGGGCTTTTGAGTGGCGAGTGGTTGTTGCGAAAGCGCTGGGGGTTGGTGTGAGGAGGGGGGGCTCGGGATTGGGGGCTGAGGGAGTCCGTAGGGTGCGTGGTCGTCGCCTAATCTGGTGCGTTACATGCGAGTAATACGTCCACACCATATCAACTTTGAAGCCGAGGTCGAACGCACCGTTTTTTCAACGATCACGCACCCTACCGACTTGCATTTTAGTTGAAACCAAGCGCTAGGCACCGTGTACCAGCAGGCTCTGCTGCCCTACGAACTGATAAGGGTCGTTTGGCAACGACCGCTACCGGGGGGCTTGTTTGTGGGGTTGGTTTATTCCTATTCCGCGTTTGCCAAACAAGCAGCGACGATTCGGATTTGGTGGTAGGGGACTTCGCTGTCGAGGTGCTCGAAAATCGGTTTTAGTTTTTCGTTGCCGACCGCTTCGATGGCTTGCCGGATGCGGGTTGCGGTTGCTTCGTCGATCCATGGAGAGGGGTCGGTGATCTGCTCGTGGCGGAGGAAGATGTCGAGGTAGCCGTAGACGGTTGATTCGGCGCGGCCCATCTCTTCGGCAACTTGGGCGACGGTTTTGCCTTCTTTGAAGTAGGGGAAGGCCGCGACCGCTGAAGCGGTTTTCGCTGGGCGGCGGGGCTTGGTTGGCGTTGAGGGTAGGGCTGTTGGAGTGACGTCGGTGGGGAGTGAGTTGGTTGTGCAGTAGTCGTTGATGCAACTTAAAAACGGCTCGGCGTAGTCTTCACATTTTTTCTGTCCGACGCCCTGCACCTGGAGGAAATCGTCTTGGGTCGAAGGGCGGCGGCGGGCCATGTCTCGCAAGGCAGCATCGCCGAAGACAATGTAGGCGGGCACGCCTTGTTCGGTGGCGATTTCACGACGTAGATCTCTGAGCGATTCGAAGAGCGGTCGATCGACGCCTTCCCAAGAGGCCGGATCGACAGACTGGCTTCGCTGGCTTTTCTTGTCGGAGCTTTTCGACGCCGGCTTGAGCAACGTAGGGGTATGTTCGCCGCGTAAGACTTGCCAACCCAGCTCGGTGACTTGCAGTTGGTTGTACTCGCCGATTTTTTGTGCGCAATCTTGGCTGATGAGTTGCTCGATCCAATCTCGGATGGCGCCTTTTGGGTATTCGCCCAAGATGCCGTGGGTGCTGAGTTGGTCGTGGCGCTTTTCTAGTATGCGTTGATCGTTGCTGCCGGCGAGCACTTGGGCAGTGTAGTCTGCGCCATACATTTGCTCGAGCCGAATGACGCAAGAGAGGATTTTTTGGGCGACGATAAGCGGATCGTCGACTTGTTCGACTTGGTCGAGACAAATATCACAGGCTTGGCACTCCTGTTGATCGAGTGTCTGACCGAAATGCTCGACGAGCGACTTGTGTCGACATCGGGTGGAGTTGCAAAATCGGTCGATCGCTTGTAGCGACTCAAGGGCTGCTTCGGTGACTTCGCCGGAGTAGGCCATCAAGCGTTTCCAGGTGCCAAAATCGCCGCCGCCGAAGAAGAGGCAACAGTCGGCCTCTAGGCCATCACGTCCTGCGCGACCGCTTTCCTGTTGATAGGCTTCGAGCGATTTGGGCATTCCGGTGTGAATGACGAAACGAACGTTTGATTTGTCGATGCCCATGCCGAAGGCGACCGTGGCGACAACGATATCGATCCGTTCTTCGAGAAACGCCTCTTGGTTTTTGATGCGGTCGGTGTCGGAAAGCCCCGCATGGTAGGCGACAGCCGAGTGGCCCAAAGCGTTTAGTGCGGCGGCGGTCTTTTCGACCTCTTTGCGAGAAATGCAATAGACGATACCCGACTCGCCGTGGTGTCGCTCGATGACCTCGAGCATCTGATCCATGCCGCGGTTGCGCCGCTGAATACGATAGTTGAGATTGGGTCGATCGAATGATCCAACCAGCATTGCAGGCTGGTCGAGCGCAAGCTCTGTGGCGATGTCGTGGCGGACGCGCTCGGTGGCTGTTGCCGTGTAGGTATGAACGGCAACATTCGGGAACCGTTGTTTCAGGGTGCGAAGGCCCCGATACTCGGGGCGAAAATCATGCCCCCAAGAACTTATGCAGTGCGCTTCGTCGATGGCGAACATCGAAATCTTCACGCCGGCAAGCAGGGACAATACGTTTTCGGTGAGTAAACTTTCGGGCGCAAGGTAGAGCAGTTTGAGCGAGTCGGAACGAATCGCCTCGATGACATCGTTTCGCTCGCGTGGTGTGAGCGAGCTATTAAAAAAAGCGGCGGCAATGCCGTTTGTTCGCAGCGAGTCGACTTGGTCTTTCATCAAAGAGATAAGCGGCGACACAACGACGGCAAGTCCCTCTAGGCAACAGGCAGGCGCCTGAAAGCAAAGCGACTTGCCTCCGCCGGTTGGCAGGACAACCACAGAATCGCGACCTGCGAGAACGCATTCGATCGCTTCCTGTTGCAACGGGCGGAACGAATCGTAGCCCCACGACTGGCGAACGACCTGGCGGACGGCGTCGATTTCAATGGCTGAATTTTCGGCTTGGGTTGGTAGGGTGGACATGGCGGTATGCGAGTGGTTGGCGTCGGGGGAGGTTTTCTGAAAAGTTGAGGGGTCGCTATACGTGCGTATAGGCTACTATTTGTGGATGGGGTCGACAACCGGTGGGCCGCAGAGTGCAGGACGATTACAAAGTCACTGATTCTGTAGTAGCCGCGGGCGGAAGCCGCGGTTTTTTCAGATTCGACCGCGGCTTCCGCATGCGGCTAGCATGATTTTGCCATCATCCTGCGGCGGAGTGCTGCGTGGCGGTACGGCGGGGCTGCGTTTATAATGGTTTGAGGGTGTTTTTCAGAATATTTTGCTCTCGCTGGCGAATACCCGGGCTGGGGCTTTCTTTTTTGGTTCATGTTGATTGGTGTATGGCTCGTCTTCCGCAACGCTTTGGTTTGCTGCTGATCGTCTATTTGGCGGTGGTTGGCTATGCGCTGGTCGCATGGCTGCCCTCGATTGTGGATAGCTACCAAGGCTTGGTTGAAACAAGCCCGCGTGTGGCGACGGCTTATCTGGTGCTGATTGCCGTTGGCTGCGTGTTGCTGGGGGGGCTTTCGATTTGGGCCATGGTACGCCTGTTTCGCAATTCGCTTGGAAAACAGCGCAAACTTTCGCGGCGGGCGAAGAACCCCAGCGAGCTGTCGGCTGCGCAGCGGCAAAGCGAGTTGCAAGACAATCTGTCGACAAGCCGTGAGTTCGCCGACGACGCGGGGGTTTCGACCGAGCTTCGTGCCGAAGTGCAACAAGGTTTGGCCGAGCTAGAAAAGAAACAGCAAAGTTGCCGTCTCGAAGTGGTTGCGTTTGGAACGATCTCTAGCGGCAAATCGTCGTTGCTCAATGCTTTGGCGGGACGGCAGGTGTTTGCTGCTGACGTTGTGGGCGGCACGACTTCGATTCGGAGTGAAATCCCTTGGCCCGGAAACGATCGGGTGGTGTTGGTTGATACGCCTGGGTTGGCGGAGGTGCGCGGTGAGAGCCGGGCGGCCGAAGCGTCTGCGGCTGCTAAGGATGCGGATCTGGTGTTGCTAGTGGTTGATGGTCCGCTGAAGGACTATGAGGCTGAGCTTGTCGGCAAGCTCGTCGAAATGGAAAAGCGAGTGGTGGTTTGTTTGAACAAAGAAGATTGGTACGACGAAGAGCAGCAGCAACAGCTCGTTGCACAGATTGCCGGTCAATTGCTAGGCATCGACGTGGCCGATGTCGTAGCGATAAGGGCGAGTGCCGTTTCGCGATCGCGAGTTCGTGTGGCAGCAGACGGGCAAGAAGTCGTGGAACAGGTGGACCTGCCGGCGAATGTGCAGGCGCTGGCTGAACGGTTGTTGCAAATTGTTGCTCGAGATGGGAGCGACCTGCTGTTGGCCAATCTGCTGCTGCAATCTCGTGGGTTGGTCGACGAGGCGAAAGAGCGCGTTCGGGCGGTGCTTGATGCTCGAGCGGAGGAGGTGGTTAGCCGGCACATGTGGGCTGCCGGTGGGGCTGCGGGAATCAACCCGATTCCGCTGCTAGACATTGCAGGCGGTAGCGCCATAACGGTGAAGATGGTGTTGGAACTTGCGAGGATTTACAAGCAGCCGATCGATGCCGAGATGGTGGTGAAGATGTTAGAGCAACTGGGCAAGAACCTCGTGGCGATGGTGGGCGTGACCGCAGTTACCCCAGCCTTGGCCAGTGGCGTTGGTGCGTTGCTCAAAACGGTGCCAGGCATTGGCACGATTGCCGGCGGGTTGGTGCAGGGTTTGGTACAGGCAATCGTGACTCGCTGGATTGGAAATGTTTTTATGAAATACTTCCGACAGGAAATGAAACCACAAGGCACCGGCATGGTCGAGCTTGCCCGCGACGAATGGCAACGGCTTACGCGTCCCGAATCGCTGCGCAAGATTGTGCAACTAGGGCGTCGCGAATTGGCGGCTCTGAAGCAGCAAAAGGAGGACCAATGAGCGACCAACCTCCTCATCCCGGCGACTCGTCGGATGTCGATACCGACTATCAAGCTGCGATCGACTCGGTACGTCATGCGATCCAGCAGTTCGCAGGCTGTAGCGACGACGAGCGGCAAGAGTTGCAGCACGATCTGGACGAGCTTGCGCGGATGTCGGAGAAGTTGGAGTCGGGTCGGGTCGAGATTGTCGTGTTTGGCGAAATCAGCACGGGAAAATCGGCGCTGATCAATGCCTTGGTGGGCGACGACCTGACGAATGTTAATGTGCAAGGTGGCTGGACGAAAGATATCTGGCATGTGCCGTGGGAGGGGGTTGGCTATTGCGTGCCGGGGTTTGCCAACTCGCAGGTGGTGCTGGTCGACACCCCCGGGTTGAACGAAGTTGAAGGTGCCGAACGTGCCGAGATGGCTCAGGCAGCGGCTGCCCGGGCCGACTTAGTGCTGTTTGTTACCGATTCGGATTTGAATGATACGGAATATTCCGCACTCGAACATTTGGTCGTCAGCAACAAACCGATTTTGCTGGTGTTGAATAAAGCGGACCTCTACCGTCGCGAAGAACTGGAGCAATTGCTGAGCCTGTTTCGTGGACCCCGTTTGTCGGGGATGGTCGAGGCGGAGAATATCGTTGTTACGCAGGCAGACCCGCGAGAGGTGGAGTATGTCGTCGAGTCTGCCGATGGCAGTTCAAAGAGCGAATGGCGAAAGCCAGCTCCGCAAGTCGACGAGCTACAAGAACGGATTTTGGAAGTCCTGGATGCGGAAGGGAAATCGCTGCTGGCGCTAAACGCGGCCATGTTTGCAGCGGATAAGAGCGACCGGATGGCGGCGTTGCGGGTTCGTCTGCGCGAAGATGCCGCGGCGAGTACGATCTGGAAGTTCGCGGTGATCAAATCGTTGGCCGTTGCGCTGAATCCGCTTCCGGCTATTGATGTGTTGGGAGGCACGGCAGTCGACGCCACGATGGTGGTAACCTTGGGACGCATTTACGGCATGAGCATCACGACCTCCAACGCACGGTCGTTGGTGACTTCGATTCTCAAAGCAGCCGGCTGGGTGATGTTGAGCGAGGCGGTTGTCACCTACGCTGCTTCAGTTTTCAAAGCGTTGACCGTCGGCTACGGCAGCGTGGCTACGGCCTTGCCTCAGGGTGCGGCTGCCGGTTACGGTTCGTATATTGTCGGCCAAGCGGCTCGCTACTATTTCCAACACGGCGCAAGCTGGGGCAGCGAATCGCCGAAGCAGGTGATTACTCAAATTCTAGAAAACACCGACAAAGAATCGGTGCTCGAACAACTGAAGGCAGAAATTAAGAAGAAGATCTCGCTGAACCCGTATGCGGGGGACGCCTAGCAACGGTTTTACGGCCTGGATGTAGTCCCCCCAAGTTTTTATTGTCCTTGCGATGGGTATAAAACCCTCGCCTTTAGGCGAAACCTTTAGGATCTTATACTGGGGGGATGGAAAACTATCGAACGG
>JAADGV010000125.1 GCA_013152205.1 Planctomycetota bacterium | reverse complement strand
AGAAGTCTAACAAGATCGCTACGGGCCAAGGTAGACCGTCGTAAGAATCAAACATAGCCAGCCCCCAGCCCCCAATCCCTAGCCCCCACCCCATGTACTTACTAGAAAATCCCGTCCTCCAGCGCGAACTCATCACCAACCTGCGGATGCCCCGCGGGTTTGTGTTGTTGGCTGCCTACGTCGCGTTTCTGGGATTTTTAGTCTATGCCGCCTGGCCCGCCGAACAACGGCTCGATATGGCCAGCTCAGAAGAAGCAAAAAAACTCGTCAACCTTTTCTTCCTCGGCCAATACCTACTGATGTCGATGATGGCACCCAGCTTTGCGGCTGGAGCGATCACCGGCGAAAAGGAACGTAAAAGTTACGAAATGCTGATGGCTAGCCCCATTCGACCGGGCGCCATCGTGATTGGCAAACTGGCCGCGTCGCTTTGCCCCTTGGCAGAACTGATGATCTGCTCGCTGCCGATCGTCATGCTCTGCCTGCCGCTGGGCGGCGTGCATCCCTACGAAGTCGTAGCCGCGTATTTCGCCATGATCGCCTCAGTGGCCCTCTTTGCCATGGTCAGCCTTTGGTGCAGTAGCTACTTCGTCCGAACCTCGGCTGCGCTGGTGGTCTCGTACCTCTTAATTCTACCGCTGGCAATGGTCGGCGTGTTGATTTGGCAAACGCTCGAACAGCTCGGCGAAGCTCGGCTCTTGGTCGTCTTCACCGTGGTGCCGGTCGTTTGTGGCTCGATTGGCATCATACTCTGGGCCGATACCTGCCGACGTCTGTTGGCATCGGCTGACCTGGGCAGCGAAGGCAAACAAGTCGTCGACCTCGAAACCGAAGCCGAAGAAGCCGTCGGGCTATACATCAGCCGCGACGAATTCCCCGATCGGCTGTTCGCTCCGCCAAAACGCACCACCTTCTTGCCCGAGAACGCCAACCCCATCTACGACAAAGAAATCCGCAGCGAAATTTTCAGCCAAGGCACACTGATGCTGCGCCTAGTGATCCAAATCAGCATGCTGATCGCGCTACCAGTGATGGCCTACTGCTTATACATGCAGCAAAACCTGGCCGCGTGGTACATCGCCTACGTACTGCTGTTCAATATGTTGGTCGGCCCCGTCTTCTCCGCAGGTAGTGTCACCAGCGAACGCGAACGGCAGACACTCGACCTACTGCTCACTACGCTCATCACCCCCTGGCAAATGCTCTGGGGAAAGCTAATCTCTGGCCTACGCGTTTCGAGTGTCCTCACCTCGTTTCTCATGTGGCCCGTACTCTTAGCCTGTGTGATGCCTCTCGAGTACTGGGGCAACCTCCCAACGATGGCCGGCTATTTTTTGGTCGTGTGTATTACCTGCGTAACAACAGCCATGACCGCCCTTTTTTGCTCAACCCTATTTCGCACAAGCTCTTCCAGCCTCATGGCCAGCTACCTCGTCATCGTGGTGCTATTCCTTGGCCCCATGGCAGCCAGCCTATTTGCCGATATCTTTTTGACCAGCAATGTTTCAAACACCATCCAGTTCTTCGGAATCTGCAGCCCGTTCTCGGCAGTATTCAATTTACCACTGACTGTCAGCGATTCTACAAACGCAGCACCCGTGGCAGTCTCGATCTTCTGGGGATTCCTAGGCTTTGCCGTGGTCTACAACTTAGCCTTGCTACTCGGCATGATCTGGCTATTCAAAATGCGATGGCGTGTCTCCGAGTAAATTTATCGAGAGGATTCGTACCCACTCATGTTAATTGTGATTTCCCCAGCGAAGACCCTCGACTTTGCCCCGCAGTCGCTTATCGACGAATCTTCAAAGCCTGCGCTGCTGCCGCAGGCAAATAAACTCATCCAACAGCTACGCAACCTTTCGCCAAACGATTTTGGCAAACTCATGGGCATTAGCGAAAAGCTTTCTGCCGAGGTCCATACTTACGTGAATAGCTGGAAAGCAAAGTACGACAACAAACGAGCGAAGCAAGCAATCCTCGCCTTTCGCGGCGATGTCTACCAAGGAATCAACACCGATAATTTTGAGACCACCGATTTTCACTTTGCTCAACAACATCTGCGAATCCTCTCAGGTCTCTACGGCATCCTACGCCCCCTCGATCTAATCCAGCCCTACCGACTAGAAATGGGCACCAAGCTCGCAGGCGAATACGGCAAGAATCTCTACACATTCTGGGGCAGCCGAATCGCCTCCGAGCTAAAAAAGACGCTGGCCGACCAGGACGACGAATTGCTAGTCAATCTCGCATCGAACGAGTATTTCAAAGCCGCCCAGGCGAAAAGCTTGCCCTGCCAGATCGTGACGCCCACCTTCAAAGACTACAAAAATGGCCAGTACAAGGTGATCAGCTTCTTTGCCAAAAAAGCCCGAGGCATGATGGTCCGGCATATTGTTCGCAAACGGGTAGCCGATGTCAGCGGGATTCGAAAATTTCGCGCAGCCGGCTACCGCTACAACCGTGAACTCTCGATCGAAGATACGCCCGTGTTCACACGCGAAAAATCCCCCGTCTGATGGACCTCGCCGAAGCCAAGAGATTGCAATCCCTCGGCCTGAACTCGGTGATCCCGCTGCTTGACGAAGGTTTCCGGTGTATGCGATAACTGAGGTCGTCCAGTTTCTTCAGCCCGCCCAAGGATTTGGCCCATGTCGAGCGACTCGCTAATTGAACGTGCGCCTACTCAAGATGAACTCGATCTATTGAATTACCAGTCGCGAATCGAGCGACCGGTGCGGATGAAAATCCCCGAAATGTGCCACGACGAGAAACTTCGGCATATCATCTTCAGCGGACAATTTTCGGTGGATACGCTCGAAGACTTGGCAAGCACCGCTGACAAAATACGAGCGCTTTCCCGATATCGGGCCGGGCAGAATTTCCTTACCAATCTGCTCAGCCACAAACGGGCGATGCTGTACTTCACGCAGCCGTCCACACGTACCTTCCTCTCGTTCATGGCCGCCTGCCAAATTTTGGGTATTACTTGCAACGAAGTCCGCGATCCGACAACCTCCTCCGAAACCAAGGGAGAAACCCGGCTCGATTCGATCCGCATGTTCAGTAGCTACTTCGACTTAATCATCATGCGTAGCAAGTTGGCCCGTCTGGCCGAGTCGTGTGCTTACCTGATGAACGACCTCGAAGAGTCCGGGAATCGAAGCGTCCCCATTATCAACGCCGGCTCTGGCGCCGACGAACACCCGACCCAGTCGCTGTTAGATATTTACACGCTCCAACGATCGTTCCAGTTTACTGACCCCAAAGATTCGCCAGTTTCGACACGATTCGAAAAGCTCCGCAAAGAATCGCCCAATTTAGTGAAAGGTTTAGCTCACAAAGTTTACGGCTTCTGCGGCGACATCGGTCGCGGACGTACGGTTCGTTCGCTGGCCGGCCTTTTGAGCAACTACGAAGGGGTCACCCTTGTCTTCATTGCTCCCAACGATCCTACCCTAGCCCTACGCGACGACCTCCGCCGTCGGTTAACCAGTCGTGGTGTGCAGATACACGAAGTGGAGTCGTTCGAGGACCGGATTGAGGGAACCCCCGTCATCGAGATGCTCGACGCGCTCTACATGACCCGAATCCAAAAAGAGCATAACGATCCGGCCGACGAAGCCAATTTCTCTGAACTCGATCTTTCTCGATACAAATTAACCCCAGAACTTGTCGCCCGACTGAAGACCTACGTTCCGATCCTACATCCTTTCCCACGCGACCAACATTTTGGCGAGATCCCTCCAGAAATCGACGATGACCCCCGAGCGATGTACTTCCGGCAGGCTCGCAACGGAATGTGGATCCGCGCCGCTCTACTGGCCTCAGTTTTCGGTGTCGAACATCAAATCTCGCGATTCTTCAACGACGAAATGACAACCATATAATGTGAGAATCGCAAAGACGCCTGTGGGAGGCATCTCCGACGCCGATAGTGCTTTATTTCGACGTCGGAGACGCCTCCCACAATGGCAGATTGCCAACTTCACAATCGTCCCGACATCAAACATCTTCCTATGCCTCTGCTGATCGACGGTTACAATCTACTCCACGTCACCGGTATCTTCGGTAAGGGAAGTGGCCCCGGAGGATTCCAACGCTCCCGCGAGGCCCTGTTGCGTTTTCTAGCGGCGTCAATCGAAGAAAAACAGCGAAAGCTCACCACCATCGTTTTTGATGCTACCCAAGCCCCTCCCGGCTTGCCTCGCACCGTCGATCACGACGAAATGACCGTACGCTACGCAACCGGCTATGCCGATGCCGATACGCTCATTGAAGAGATTATCGAAGACTTCAACGCTCCTCGTACACTCTTGGTCGTGTCGAGCGATCATCGCATTCAGCGCGCTGCCCGACGCCGACGAGCAGCATACATCGATAGCGACCAGTGGTACCAAGAACTCTGCCAAAAGCGAAAACAGACCCACAGCCGCCAGCAACCCCAACTCCCTGAGAAGCCCCAAGGCAAACTCAGCGATCCTGAAGTCGACTACTGGCTCCAGGAGTTCGGCGATCAAGAGTTTGATGACATCATCATGCCTGCGCCCTACAAAAAACCAGCAGAGGATTCCAGCTCGAAACCACAATCCCAAGACCCAAAAATCGAAAACCCCTTCCCGCCAGGCTATGCCGACGATCTGCTTGATGATGCCAAAGAACTATTCAAGGAAGATCCCGAAGCGTGACTCGCTCCCCTGAGAAGGGCAAATACCAAATGCCATAACTCAGAAGGATTACAACATCATGCTAGCCGCAGGCGGAAGCCGTGGTCGAACCTGAAAAAACTGCAACTTTCGCCTGCGTCTACAACGGAATCTATGACTTTGCAATTTTCCTTTGCCATAACCGGATGCACCAATCAAAAAAAGCCCCGGGATAGCAATCCCGGGGCTTAATCTCGTTTCTCAGTTTTGAAAGCGGTTTAAGACCAGCTTACCTTAGAAATTAGTAGTCCATTGCAGATAGACAAAGTCGGCATCTTGTGGCCCAGTAAGCTTGTTGCCACGCCAGAAGTGCGAGTAACCTAGCAGCACATTGCTACGAGCGCTGATGCCATACTTAGCGATGATATCCAATTCATCACCCAAATCTCGACTGCCATTTTGGGTCGGTTGTCCGCCGATGGAGGGCACCGCCGTGGCTTCCGCCGACATGAAGTGATAGTACCAGAACAGCAGCGAAAGCTTTTTCGTCGGTTTCATGGTCAGCAACAGATTGGGCGACTCGACGTTCGAGCGTTGTATCGCATCGATAAACCCGAGGTACTTGTGGGCCAACGGAAATAGCTGATTGAAGCCGCCATAGGCGCCAGTCCCATCGTCTCCAGAAGCGTAGTCGTAGTAGAACCAAAGCGTCGGGTTCCAGGAATGGTCAACGAGCTTTCGGCCCAAACCTGCCGTGGCAAAAATGGCGTTGTGGTCACGCCCCAAGGCGCTCTGACGACCAAACTGTGGACCGCCTTCCATTTCCCAAAGCCAGTTGTCGATCGAGCCGTTGAGACGCAATCCCAGGGTGTGCAACGAAAAATCTCCCGAGCCCGGCGTGGCCGTCGCTGCATTTTGATTGTCATACCCGAGATAGTAAAAATCCATCCCGGTATTTTCCCAGCCCTTGTAGGTACCATACGCACCGTAAAATGATCGGCTATAGTCGGCTTCGTCGAAATCATTGGCATTGGGCGGAACGAAGTTGGTGTAGAAACCATCAATGGCCCAGTCGCCCTGATTCCACATCACTTTAACGCCTTCGAACGTCCGGCGTGTATTGGCCCAGTCGAGTGGCGACACAGTCCGCTCAACACCGTAGATCAATTCCTGGCGTCCAACTCGAACCGTCGTGCTGTCGGTCAACTTGACGTCGACAAACAGGTTCAAAAAGTCGCCGTAGTTTCGATCAATGCCTCGAGGGGCGTATCTGCCGTTATCGTCCGACGCGTCCGCGAGGATGCCTTCTGCGTAGAAGCGGATTCGGTCGTTCACCTTCCAGTTGGTGTAGAGACGCAGACGCGTTAGCAAAAAGTCGTTTTGGGTATCCTCGAAACGTCGCAACCCAACGGGGTTGACTAGGTTTTGGCCCATTCCAACTTCATTGTGATATCGCAGACGCAACTGCCCGCCAAAATCGACGGTACCCCACTGGCCGTACTGGCCGACAGGGATCAACTTTAGTGCATCGCCAAGGCAGCTACCGTTGTAGCCAGGGTCGTTCAGGTAGCTGAAATCGTTGGCATAGAAAACCCCTTTATGCGACTTGGCACACGGGTTGGCCTTTGCTTTTTTCTTACCGCAGCCATCCCCACAATCGACGCCGTCTCCACAGTCAGCCCCGTCACAGTTGCCTGCGGTTAGCAGAATGTCCCCTCCAGAAATTGCCGCATCAGCGACCGGATATTGGAGATTGGCGTCAGCGAGGCGCCATGGAACCTCGCTGGTTGAAACGCTTTGCTGAGAATCAGCAGCGCGAACTGATGATGTCACTACTAGCATTGCTAAGCATGCTAGCCAGAATCTATGCCCCACGTGGCTTGCCATTTTAGTTTCCATCCTTTGGTAACAGCGCGATCCATTGCGATGAGGCGGACCCCACGTCCGCCAGAGTGGTCGCTTAGCCTCGCCAAACTCATCGGATTGCGGGACCAAGTCTTATAGCAATTGATTCGACGAGAATGTCGGGGAAATCGAAAGAATGGCATGTAGTCGTTAGATTTTAACACCGCAGCAACTAGTCGATCGATTGCCAGACAAATACGGGGGGAAACCACACAATTACCGACTCTTAATACGATATTTTTTCTGTTGTACGCAATTCTATGCGGAGCCCCACTAGATTTTCAAACTATACGACTGGGAATACTGCAAGCACCAAGACCCTTCGGAAGAAAAAAATAGATCCTCGTTCGGGCTCCAGTCGGCATAACCGCTACAGCTTGACTCACTGCCATTACCGTAGTGACAGCCTCCATTGTCACGCTCTTAGTTGATTCAAACCATCCAAAGCGAATCGGCCCGACAAGCCTTGGCACCTGCAAGATTGCCTCCCGAAGGTGGAGAGCCGTAATCAAGTAGGGTATTCGACTCGGAAAACAGAAGTGTGTTCGCAATAAAAAAGTTTGTAGAGCATTCTCCCGAATTTACTGACCTACGTTTTACCAGCCAAATAGTTCAAAAATAGCCCAGCCATAGCTCGGTTGGGCTTAATGCGAATCTTCCCCCTGCTGTTAGACCGGAAAAGGTTAACCAATATGGACGACGAATTACTCTCCGATTTTGTTGTCGAAGCCAACGAACACCTGGGCGACATCGAAAATCAGTTCCTCGCGATTGAATCTTCAGGAGAAAATGTTGACATCGATCTTGTCAACGAGATTTTTCGCGGTGTCCACTCAATTAAGGGGGCGGCCGGATTTTTGGGTATGACCGTGGTCAACGACTTGGCTCATAGCTTAGAGAACATTCTCAACATGATGAGAAACTCGGAGCTTACCCCCACGTCAGAAATTATCGACGTGATGCTTCGTGCCGCGGATAAATTACAAGGGCTTATTAACGACATCCAAAACTCCAACTCGGTCGATGTAAGCGGCCACATCAAAGCCCTCGAAGCGATTGCCTCAGGCCAGACATCTGAACCTGCTGAAGCGACTCAAGAAGCTGAATCGGTTCAAGAAAAAGGGTCCACCGCGCCAGAGCCTGCCAAAGCCGTGGCACCAGCCGCCGACGATGCAGAACTCTCCCGACAAATCGAAGAAGCCTTTGCCGCGAAGCAGACGGTCGAAATCAAACAAACAGAAGAAACGCCACCGCCAGAAAAACCAGCAGCCAAACCTGCCGAGACAAAGGCCCAAGCGACCAGCGAGAAAAAAACTGCCGCTCCAGAAGCCAACATTCGCGTCGCCGTGAGCGTACTCGACAAGCTGATGAATCTCGCCGGCGAGTTGGTACTAAGCCGCAATCAGCTCATGCAAGCCATCACATCTCCCGATCAAAGCGGGCTGGATGCAATCGCTTCGAGAATCGACCAAGTCACGAGCGAAGTCCAAGAGTCGATCATGCAGACTCGCATGCAGCCCATCGGGTCGGTGTTCGGCAAGTTCCCACGCATTGTTCGCGATCTGAGCAGCAAGCTCGGCAAGCAGTGCAACCTAAACATCGAGGGCAAAGAAGTCGAGGTCGACAAAACCATTATCGAGGCCATCGGCGACCCTCTTACGCATTTGGTACGAAACTCGATCGACCACGGCATTGAAGATCCCGCCGATCGTCAACGAGCAAACAAACCCGTTTGCGGCACCATGAACTTGCGTGCCTTCTATCAGGCAGGCAAAGTTCGCATCGAAATCCAAGACGACGGGGCAGGGATCAATCCCAATAAGCTCAAAGAAAAGGCCGTCGCCAAAGGAGTCATCACCTCTGAACAGGCCGAGCAGATGGGCGACCGCGAAGCACTCCGGTTGATCTTCCATCCAGGCTTTTCGATGGCGGCCAAAGTAACCGATGTCAGCGGACGCGGCGTCGGCATGGACGTCGTTCGCACCAACATCTCGAAGCTGGGTGGTACGGTGGATGTGGAATCGGTGGTTGGCGAAGGAACGAATATCGTCATTACGCTACCACTAACACTTGCCATCATTCCTTCGCTCATTGTTCAATCCAAAAACGATCGATTTGCGATCCCCCAGGTCAATATCGCCGAATTAGTCAGGCTACGCCCAGCAGAAATTGAAAGCCGCGTCGGCCGAATCAAAGACTCCGAAGTGCTTCGCCTACGCGGAGACCTCGTACCTCTCATTCGTCTGGAAGAGGTTCTCGGCGTGACTCCACTCCAAGAGACGAGCGAAGAGGAAGAAAAGAAACCGAAGCAAAACACCAGCAATGCCACTAACATTCTCGTTCTCGATACGGGCCAACAACATTTTGGGATTGTCGTCGATGCCTTGCACGATTCTGAAGAAATCGTCGTGAAACCGCTCGGACGCCACCTCAAAGATTGCCCATGCCTTTCGGGAGCGACCATTCTCGGGGATGGACATGTCGCACTGATTCTCGACGTGGCGGGGATTGCCGCCCACCAACAGATTGGTTGTATCGAAGAGGCTGCCAACGAACTTAACGATAAGGCCGCAGCGACAAACGATGACGATAGCCAATACATGCTCCTCTTCAGCAACCACGAAAGCGAGCACTTTGCCGTCTCAATGGATGTCGTTTCCCGCATCGACCGGATTCATGCCGAGCAAATCGACAGTCTCGGCGGACAAGAACTACTGCAGTATCGAAATACCACGATGTCTCTACTGAGGCTGGAAGACCATATTAACGCCAAGGCACCTGCTTCTACCGAACGACTCTATGTCGTCGTGTTCGAAGTCGGCGGCAAGGAAATCGGCTTGGTCACATCATGCCTCGAAGACATTCGAGATGTCTCCACAAAAATCGATACCGAAACGTTCAGCGAACGGGGCGTACTTGGTTCGATGGTCCTTGGCGAGCAAACCACACGTTTGATCGATCTGTTCGACGTCGCCGAATTGGCACACCCCGAATGGTTCGCCGATCGAGAAGCCGTGGTCGAAGAAAACGACCTCCCGCCGCTGATTCTGCTCGCCGAAGATTCCGGCTTCTTCCGCAAACAAGTTACCGCGATGTTCAAAGAACGCGGATATCGAGTAGTCGATTGCGAAGACGGCCAAATTGCCTGGGAGACGTTACAAACCGACCAATACGAATTCGACCTCGTCGTCACCGATATCGAAATGCCAAATATGGATGGCTTCGAACTTGCCGGGCGAATTAAGCAATCCGCTGAGTGGCGGCATCTACCAGTCATTGCACTGACCTCCTTAGCCGGTGCGGCTGACATGCAACGTGGCATCGAAGTAGGCATCGACGATTACCAAATAAAAATGGACCGCGACAAGTTGCTCAATTCACTGCACAACTTTACCGGCACCAAGGCAGGCAACAACACCCGCGCCTTGCAAACTTGCTAGAAGCGGTTTCAAAACACTGGAAACGTATCCCACGACCGAAAATGAGATACCGAAAGTTGGTTTTGTAACCGGCTGTAAAACAAATTGGAGTGATCCTCAATGACTACCGCTCTCCTGGAAACCCCAGACACCGCAACTACAGAACAGCAATACGCCACATTCTATGTCGGCAACATGCTGCTCGGCATCGATATCCGCCAAGTCCAAGAAATCAATCGGCAACTCAATGTGACCATCGTGCCACACGCTCCCAACTATGTACGGGGTGTCATCAATTTACGAGGCGACGTCGCTAGTGTGATCAACTTATCAACGATTCTCGGGTTGCCCGAGATCGAGATCACTCGAGAGAGTCGCAATGTCATTGTGCATTCCAAGGGAGAGATTATCGGATTCCTCGTCGACCGAATTTCCGACATCCTTACCCTGAACAGTAACGACATCAGTCAACCGCCCACAAATATCGAAGGCGTAGACGGAAGCTTATTCAAAGGAGTGTTCAAGCTAGAGAAGGAACTGTTAGTCATCTTTGACGTAGATATTGTCATGGCCGAGGAGAGATAAAGTCACCTAGGTTCAACTCAAAACAAACTTGTTTCAGTACCACTATTTTTAATAAAGGCGCTAGTTCTATGAAATTCAAAAACATCTCCCATCTGTCGTTAAACACCAAGTTGACTGCAATAGTTGCAGTGATGCTTTTTGTCATTGCCGGAAACGTTGGACTCACACTCTGGAGCGTCGACAACCAAAAGGCTGGCGCCTTGCGTTTGAACCTTGCCGGTCGGCAACGGATGCTGAGCCAGAAATTTGCCAAGGAGTTTCTCGACGAGGCAAATCTCCGACAAGTTTCTGCTACGGCCGTAAAAAATGCTTCGGCCGTCTCGACCCAAATCGTCGCTGATCGCGTCTATTACACAAAAAACGTGATCGGTAAGCTGAAGAAAGAATCCCCCGATTTCAAAGCGGGAGTCGATTTCCACAGTGTCCAAGGTGCGATTCCCCTGCCTGCCACCTACGTACGAGAGGTTTCTGAGCTGCTCTCTGACAATGCTGATTATCAATACCAACTGCTGAGCAAATGGCCCATCAACGGCAAACAGGGCCTCGACAACCCGATTCACCGACGGCTCTGGAATGCCTTGGAAAAAAATCCCGAAGTCGCTTCTCAAGAATTTGTCGCCACCGAAAATGGTTTAGAACTTCATTATGCCACAGCAGATATTGCCTCGGTCGGTGCTTGTGTCTCGTGCCACAATAATCATGAAGACAGCCCCAGGAAAGACTTCCAGCTAGGCGAAGTAATGGGAATGCTTGTTGTGTCACTGCCGGTGACCCAAGACCCAGAAATTGCTGCGGCGTTGCTCTCGCAGAATAGCGGGGAGCTGACGCAAGGCCCCAAGCGTACGAGCGAACTATTCGAACTGACACTTCGTGGATTACGCGATGGTGGCACCACCTATGCCGATCTTGCGATGACCAAATCGGTGGATCTGCCTGCGTCAGTCGATCTTCATATACGCAGCAAACTCAACGAAGTCGAAGAGGTATGGAACGGTTTACAGAATGCGGCTGCTAAAATCGAGACCACTGAGGTCAACTCTCCAGAGTATCTGGCGAATTTCATAAAGTTTCGCAAAGCCAACATCGAAAGCTTACGGCAATCGAATGAAGCGGTTGGCATTTTCCAAGACATTAGCGATGCCCAAACCGCTTCTCTCGTGAAAGGACAGTATACGGGGGCTGCCATCGGCTTGCTGACTTTCATTTTTGTCGTCTGGTACGTCCGCAGCAAGGTAACAAACCCACTCAGAGACGCGCTGCATATCGCCAAGGCAATGGTAGAGAACGACCTGACCAAAACCTGCCAGGTTGTTTCCCAAGACGAGGTAGGTCAGTTATCCGCTGCTTTGAACACAACGATCGAGGTTCTCGCCGTGAACGAAAGAGACACATCCGGCCTGGCAAATGCGGTCGACAGGACACAAGCTGTGATCGAATTTGAAATGGATGGAACAATAATCAAGGCCAACGAGAACTTCCTCAATACCCTGGGCTATACGCTAGAAGAAATTCAGGGGCATCACCACAGCATGTTTGTCGACGAGGCCTACAAGGCCAGTGTCGAGTACAAGCAGTTCTGGGAGACCCTGAACCGTGGTGAGTACCAGGCCGCCGAATTCAAGCGGATTGGTAAGGGTGGCAAGGAAGTTTGGATTCAAGCTTCCTACAACCCGATTCTCGACCTCGACGGCAAACCTTACAAGGTCGTCAAGTACGCAACCGACATTACCGAGCAATTACAGGAGAGTCGCGAATCCTTCAAAATGCGTATGGTTGTTGAAAAATCAGAAAGTGCGTTCATGATGATCGATCGTGATTTCAACGTCACATATACCAACGAGGCGTCGGTCGAGATGCTCAATAAGTACGCCGGTACGTTCCGCGAGATCTGGCCTTCGTTCGATCCAAACGAGATAATGGGCGCATGCATCGATATGTTCCACAAGAACCCGCAACACCAACGCGACCTACTGGCCGATCCAAACAATCTGCCTTATCAGACAGATATTCAGGTTGGTCCTCTGACCTTTGCTTTGGCTGCTTCTGCTCAGTATGACGTCGATGGAAACTATTCCGGCAATGTCCTGGAATGGAAAGATGTCACTGCGGAGCGGAAACAGATCGCTCGTGAGCAAAAGGTTGCCGAATTCCAAGCGAGAGAAGTCGAGAATGTTTCACAAGTTCTCAATCTCGCAGCCGAAGGCGATCTGACTCAAGTCTACGAAGTCGGAACCGCGGACGACGACACCAGAGAAGTTCACAGCACATTCTCCGAGATCGCCAACGCGGTCAACAGCATGTGTGGAAATCTTCGCAAAGTGATTGCTGGGGTCGCACAGAATGCAACGGTGCTCAACAACACTTCCAACGATCTGTCGGAAACCGCAACCAAACTGGCTCAAGGGGCCGGCGAAACGACTACCCAGTCGGCAACCGTTTCTTCTGCGGCTGAAGAGATGTCTATCAACATGACCAACATGGCTGCCTCGACCGAAGAAATGACGACAAACGTCAAAACGGTTGCTTCAGCCGTTGAAGAGATGACCGCCAGCATTAGCGAAATCGCCAAGAATGCCGAACAGGCTTCGAGCGTGGCTAGCAACGCGGCCAACCTCGCTGAATCGAGTAACCAGACCATTGGTCAGCTCGGCAGTGCTGCCGACGAGATCGGAAAGGTCATTGAGGTCATCCAAGACATCGCCGAACAGACCAATCTCTTGGCCCTTAACGCGACGATCGAAGCTGCCCGTGCCGGCGATGCGGGTAAAGGTTTCGCGGTCGTAGCCACCGAGGTCAAAGAATTGGCCAAGCAAACGGCAGATGCCACCGAGGATATCCGAAGCCGAATTGAAGGTATCCAAGGTTCAACTCAAGAAGTGGTTGAGTCAATCGGGAAAATTAGCGAAGTGATTTCTGAAGTGAACCACGTATCGACCACAATCGCTTCGGCCGTGGAAGAGCAAAGTATCACCACCAAAGAGATTGCACGCAGCGTCACGCAAACCTCCGACGCAGCTTCTACCGTTTCCACTGGCGTTACCGAGTCGGCCTCGGCTAGCAAAGAGATTACCCGCAGCATCACCGAAGTCGACCAGGCAGCCAAACAGACTGCGTCGGCGGCAACTCAAACGCAGCAGTCGGGCGCCGCCCTTTCCGACCTCGCCACCGAGTTGCAAGGCCTCGTGGGTAAATTCCAAGTCTAAGAAAATGCTCAAATCCCCCCTCCCGACAAGGGAGGGGGGGCAAGCACTTTTGCAGCAAATGTATCAACCCCGTTAGCGGTGGCGCCCACGCCACACCCAACCGAAAAACCGAAACCAAACTACATAGCCCGGCCATCCTGGCCGGAAACACAAGGATACGCACTAGTGCTTTGGCAAAGCACTAGTGCATTTCTTACAAAAGCATAGACACAGAGCACACCGAGGTCTCAGAGAAAATACTGAAGCGAATAACCTTCTCTCGGTGTTCTCTGTGAACTCTGTGGCTACATAATTAAAAAAACGCACCACCGAGACTTCCTTAACGAAGAAAGCATCGATCCAATGGACACCCCCGTACTTCGCGCACTAGTCATCGACGATTCTGCGCTCTACCGAAAATTCGTCCGAACGGCTCTCGAAGAATTTCCAGAAGTCGAAGTGGTAGGAACCGCCTCCAACGGTCGTATCGGCTTAGAAAAAATCGAGTCGCTAAAGCCCGATTTAGTTACGCTCGATTTCGAAATGCCCGAGCTTGACGGTTTAGGCGTACTACGCGATTTATCAGATCACGGAAATGACGCCACCGTAATCATGATTAGCTCGCAGACTGCTGAGGGAGCAAAAACTACCAATGCGGCCTTGCAGTTGGGCGCTTTCGACTTCGTCCTTAAACCGGTCGGAAAAAGCCCCGAAGAAAGCCGCGTTCAGCTAAAAACAGACCTGGCACCAAAAATCCGGGCCAGTATTTGCGTACTCAAACGCAAACGTAAACCACCTGCACCTCGTCACACAAAACCGACCTCGTCGGCTGCTGATGCGGTCAAGCATATGTCGAGCGTCATCAACGCTACCCGACAAACACCTCTGGTGGTCGGAATCGGAGTCTCCACGGGGGGGCCCGTAGCGCTCAATCAGCTTTTGCCTCGATTGCCCGGCAACTTTCCTTGCCCCATCCTGCTCGTACAACACATGCCCCCGCTATTCACAAAAAGTTTAGCGGATGATTTGAACCGAATTTGTGCTCTCGAAGTCAAAGAGGCTGCCAACGGAATGACCGCCACGCCAGGCCAAGTTTTGATCGCCCCCGGCGGATCGCAAATGCGAGTCGTAAAATTAAATGGCCAACCAACCATTCAAATCACGGACGACCCGCCAGTACGAAACTGTAAACCAGCGGTCGATTATCTCTTCAAATCGATTGCCCATCACTATGGCGACCGTGCTGTTGCCGCCATCCTCACCGGGATGGGAGACGATGGAACCGAAGGATGCAAACAACTGAAGAAGGCGGGGGCCTTGATTCTCGCTCAAGACGAGGCTAGCTGTGTTGTGTATGGAATGCCGCGTATCGTATTCGAAGCCGGAGTCACCGATCAGGTGGCGTCGCTAAACGATATGCCGGGGTGTCTTTTAGAAGCAGTCGGACAGGGGGCAGTCGTATGACAAATCTTACTACCGAGGATATCGATGCCGTTTGCAACCTCGTCGAGGAGCTTTGTGGCATCTGCTGGGATGAATCCAAGGCGTACTTAATCGAATCTCGATTAGCCTCGATCGTCGAACAAGTCGGCTGCGAAAATTATCGCGACTTTGCACGAAAAGTACGCGCTGAACTCGTACCCGGACTCAAAGAGCAAGTGCTCGATGCCGTGACTACCAACGAAACCTTATGGTTCCGTGATGGCTCGCCCTTCGAGGCTTTGCAGCACAAGGTAATTCCTGAGTTGATCGACGAAAAGGCAAACACAATCTTTCCAAAACGCATGCGCATCTGGTCAGCAGCCTGTAGCACTGGCCAAGAGCCTTACAGCATTGCCATGACCATCGCTGATTTGCTACCCGACTTCGACCAATGGGACATTCAAATCCTAGGGACCGATATTTCCCCCGCTGTCGTCGAACAGGCAAAAAGTGGCATCTACGGAGAACTCGAAATCGGCCGCGGCATGGATGCGCTCCGTTTGAAACGCCACTTTGTTAAGAATGGCAATAAATGGCAAGTCAACGAGCGAATCCGTTCTAGGTGCAGCTTTCAACCGAAGAACTTGCATGAGCCTTTCACGGGATTCGGACCCTTTGATGTGGTCTTCTGTCGAAATGTTGCCATTTACTTTTCCAAAGAAGACCAACGAACCCTGTTTAATAAATTGGCGGACGTGCTTACTCCAAGCGGCTGGCTATTCCCAGGCTCCGCAGAGTCGTTGGCTCACTGCGGACCACAATGGGTAGCCCAGCAACATTGCCGATCAAACTGTTACCGTCCCAATCAGACCGTGCTCGCCAACGCGTAACACGTTGCTCTAGTACTACTGCGCAAGGTTGAACCACGACGGCACAACGAACACGACGAAAGAAGCATGGGTTTCAGGTATAATCCACGGTTCGGAGTCTAACAAAATGCGACAGTTGTTGTTTCTTGTGAAAATAGCTCTCATTCGAATTGCTTCGCAGGCGACTTCAATGTTACATACTAGCTTCACGTCGTGCCCGTTGTGTCGTTGTGGTTAAACTGATCCTGCGCTGTAGTACTAGAGCCTATCCGATTTTCGTAGAGTGTTATTTCGTCGGTTTCGTCTGGGATTTACGTCGCCATAAACGCTACATGTCTGTCCGACACGGACTAGCCGGGTGTATTCCCAGAAATCGGCACCAACGAAAATTCGCCCGTCGAGCGAAGCTCAAGCTCGTAGGTCACCCCTTTTTTCACCCGGGTTGACGGCGCGATTGCATGGGCTGCACGTATTCCCAATTCCGCAGCCTTCTTGCGGTCACTCGCGATATTCCAAAAGTCATCCCAGATCTTTTGCTCGAACTCCGAGATTTGCCCCCCGCGCGCATACGAAGTAGGGCTCGAGCCCATTTCATCGAGCTGATAGCCCTCTTGGGGCTGCTGGTACTCGCCAAAGATACGCTGAAAAAGACAGATCGCCGTCGAACGATCTAAATCCGCCCGCTCGATATACTTGTCGTCGAACTTCGCTACCAAACACTCGACATAAATATGCTCGCCTTCAATTTCAAACTTCTTACGCCGATCGTCGATCGGCGCACCTTCGTTGTTGACCTCATAAAACTCGATCGTGGTCAGCTTCCGCCCAGTTTCTTCGTTTTCCACTTGGTCTAAAACGCGAAAACGGGCGATCCGATGGCTCAGCTTCAGCAACCGTAACGAGGTTCGCGCCCGATCAAGCTGTTGATTCTTTGCGTCGAGTTCCTCGCCAAGGCCTAACAACTCTTGCTCGCGAGCAGCTAAATCAACACGCAACGAGTCCAACTCATCTTGCTTAGCCGCAAGCTGTTGCTGCGGTTCGTTATACAACGAGTAACCCTGCCACCCAGCAACTCCTGCCCCCCCAACGAGAACCGAAAAAATCAAGGTCCGAAGCGTACTATTAAAAGTGCGTACCGATTCGTGAATGCCACCCATACCCAATCCCTATTCAATAAACTCCCGTTAGCGTCGGCGGCCACGCCGAATAAACCTGGAAAAGTCCACAACTCCCATCAAACCGCCGGCCCAAAAACAGGAAGCCGAAGCGTAACCATAGCCCCCCGTTCTTCACAATTCACAATCGCCACATCCCCGCCATGATCCGTCACTATCCGCCAGCATTTTGAAAGCCCAAATCCCAATCCCCGGCCAGCCTCCCGACCCGAGTAAAAGGGATCGAACATATGACGTCGCACCTCCTCCGAAACCCCAGGCCCCGTATCCGTGATGTCAATACAGACGCCTGAGTTCTCCTCCGGCCTCACCAAGATGTCAATAGCCCCATCTTGCCCGACCGCTTCCAAGGCATTCGATACCACTGCCGTCAACGCCACACCAAGCTGCTGCCGATCACCTACAAGCTCCACAGTTGTCGGGGCATTAGTAGCCAACCGGATATTACGGCGACGGAATTCGTCGTCCATCTCCTTGGCGACTTCTTCGATCATCTCACAAAGATCAAACGTGAGCAGTTGAAGGGCAGGGGGGCGCGCAAACAGCATCAAGTCCGAGATCATCTCATGCGCACGCATTGCCTGCTGATAGATGGCTTCCAACGCACGTCGACGTTCTGGGTGCTTCTCCTCACGAAGCAAGGCTTGTGCCTGTGCCGAGATATTCGCAAGCGGATTGTTGATCTCGTGGCTTGCGCCGTACGCCAATTCCTTCATGGCGTCCAGCTTTTCCCGTTCAAGAGTCTCCATCTCACGCTCAATCATAAAAAAGCCGAGGGATCGCAATCCCTCGGCCTAAGTTTCGTAGTTCTTCAGTTACGCAACCCCGTAGCCCCGTAGGGTGCGTGCAGCGAAGCGTAACGCACCAGTCGCCTCGCCGTATAAAATTCAGTTACTCAAAGTGAAAAGGGTTGAACCACGAATGACGCGAATTTACACAAATAGGGTCGGATTTATCTTAAAAAATCCTCTTCCCAAGATGCATTTGAATTGGGTTGATATAGGGCCTGACTAGGCCCAAATTATTCGTGCTATTCGTATGATTCGTGGTTGGTTGTTTTCAGTTTGAGTTAGTTAGTCGGAGCCGGTTCGAGTTCCAACAGTTGGCAAATCCGTCCCACCAAACTATCCACATCAAAGGGCTTCTTCATAAAATCGTTGGCTCCAGCTTCATGAAGCTCTTGAATCTTGTCTGCCTCAACCATACCCGAGATGCAAATGATTCGTATGTCGTCCATAGTCTTCTGGCTACGGACAAGCGTACATACCTCTTTGCCATTGATATCCGGAAGCATCACATCCAATACGATCAAGTCAGGCCGAAATTCCTTGATTAGCATCCCGGCGCCAAAACCATTATTCACGCTTCGCACATCAAGACGCCCGTCTCGTTCTAACGAATCGCAGATCAATTCCACCAAGTCCTCGTCATCGTCGACCACCAAGACCTTACGGCGACCGCTATCAAGAGCATCCGTGGGGATGCCGTTATCACGCATAAACGTGTAGAGCAAGTCTCGCGGAATCCGACGAAAGCGACTGCCAGGCACCCGAAACCCTTTGAGCTGACCGGAGTCGAAGCAACGGATAATCGTTTGTTGGCTGACTTTACATATCTTGGCGGCTTCGCCAGTTGTGAACACGGTTTTCATGGTTTGAAACACCTCTCTCCTTAGAGCAACTTTCCAAAATGCGTGACGGCGGTTCCTCAGGAAAATGCTGAGAGAACCGAAAATCGTGACCGCATGGGTGTGCACCTTGCACTAGAGCAACTTTCCAATAATGCGTGGCCGCGATCACACGGGTGTACGCCTCATACTTGTCGAAGACCTACTGGCCAGGACAAAGTCACCTCCAACACCCTTGTATTGCAGACACCTGACAGCTTGTTTTCTTGACACACTTTCTAGCGACCAACGGGAGCGGGCTTTGTTCAACCGAGCGGCAGCTCGCTTGGCTGCGGCCCCGCCGCCCCTTGTATTGCAAACACTTGACAGCTTGTTTTCTTGACACACTTTCTAGCGACCAGCGGGAGCGGGCTTTGTTCAACCGAGCGGCAGCTCGCTTGGCTGCAGCCCTGCCGCCCCTGTGTACGCAAACTCCTAAGTCCTTCGTTGACCACTCATGTTTTCGAGATTCTGTAGACGACAAGATTCGCCATGCCTACCGAAACTCCCTGAATTGCCAACTGTGGGAATTATAACGGGCCAGTGGAGGCCGTCAATATGGATCGATTTTCGCTAAGTCCATACAAAGAAAAGACTTAGCGTCTGATTGCGTGCAGGGCAACTATTTTTCTGCCTACTCGACGCACAATAACAAAGCCCAGCAATCGCAATCCCTGGGCCTATTGAAGAAGACTTTTCTTTAGCACTGCTATCACGCTGACCAACCACCCTCATTCCCGCCTAGCCTTCGATTTCCCCTCAAAATGCACCATCAACAACGCAATATCCGCCGGCGTAATCCCGCTGATCCTGCCCGCCTGCGAAAGATTGCCAGGCTGAATCCGTTGCAGCTTCTCGCGAGCCTCGGCTCGCAGTTGCGTCAGTCGTCCATAATCAAACCCCGCGGGGATCCGCTTCTCAGCTAGCCGACGCTGCCGGTCAACGTCCACACTCTGCCGCGCGACATACCCCGCGTACTTCAAATCGTAGAGCACCTGCTGGGCGACCCCTTCATCTACCTCTGCCAATTCCGGCGCAAGCCCCACAAGCTCCGGCCACTCAATCTCCGGTCGACGAACATACTTCGACAACAAAGTTCCTTCGTGGCGAACCATGTTCAGCACGCCGGTCACTCGCTCGATTTCCGTCTGCTTCTGCCGAACGCGCTCGAAACGCTCCGTCCCCGCAAGTCCCACTTCATGAGCCAACGGCGTCAACCGACGGTCAGCATTATCTTGCCGCAACAGCAATCGATATTCCGCACGACTCGTAAACATCCGATAGGGTTCATCCACGCCGCAAGTCACCAGATCGTCAATCAACACACCGATATACGCCTGATCGCGATCCAGCACCAACGCCTCCTTGCCTTGCAAAGCAATCGCCGCGTTTGCCCCCGCAATCAAACCTTGCGCCCCAGCTTCCTCGTAACCCGTGGTGCCGTTGATTTGCCCAGCAAAGTACAGCCCATCCACTTTTTTCGATTCCAAGCTCACTCGCAACTGGTCTGGCGGCGAGTAGTCGTACTCCACCGCATAGCCATAACGCATGATCTCGGCCCGTTCCAAACCAGGAATCAAACGCAACATCGCGTCTTGCACATCTCGCGGCAGACTCGTCGACACGCCGTTGACATAAACTTCCCGCGTATGGCGACCTTCCGGCTCAAGAAAAATCTGATGTTGCGATTTATCCGCAAACCGCACCACCTTATCCTCGATCGATGGGCAGTACCGTGGCCCGCTCGTTTCAATCTGCCCGCTATACATCGGCGCCCGATCCAAATTCGCATGAATCAGCGCATGAACCTCTTCGTTGGTATAAGTGATATGACACGGCAACTGCTCGACATCCAACCGATCGTTCAGAAACGAAAAAGGTTGCGGATTGTCGTCACCCGGTTGCAACTCAGTCTTGCTGTAGTCTATCGTCCGCCCATTCAACCGCGGCGGAGTCCCCGTCTTAAACCGTTCAAGCCGAATACCCAAACGCTGAAGCGACCCGCTAATCCCGCTCGACGTTCCTTCCCCCGCTCGCCCCCCCGCAGTCTTCGTTTCGCCCGTGTGCATCAACGCCTGCAAAAACGTCCCTGTAGTAAGCACCACAGCCCCCGCGCGATAGACGGCATCCCCCCGAACCCGCACCCCAACAATCCGCTTTCCGCTTTCCGCTTTTTCCACCAGCAACTCTTCAACCACCTCTTGCCGAAGCGACAGATTCGCCTGCTCCTCAACAATTCGTTTCACCTCCGCCTGATACAGTCGCTTATCCGATTGTGCCCGCGGACTGTGCATCGCCGGCCCCTTGCGCCGATTAAGCATCCGAAACTGAAGACCCGTCGCATCGGTCACCAACCCCATCGCCCCGCCCAACGCATCAATCTCGCGAACAATCTGCCCTTTCCCCACCCCGCCAATCGCCGGGTTACAGCTCATCTGTCCAACCGTATCACAGTTAGTCGTCAGCAGCGCCGTCCGAGCACCCAACCGCGCAGCAGCCAACGCCGCCTCGGTTCCCGCGTGCCCAGCACCAATCACAATCACATCGTAGTCGTACATCCCATCCATCATCCGACGAAAGATATCCAACAGCAACCGCTTGCAGCACCAGAAATTCGTCAATCTGGCCTTTTTCAGAAAGTTCTCGCAACCTAACGAACGTGAATACATGCAAATAGAGCATTTATCACTTGAGTGTTTCGCTCTACCGAGACGGTGGGACTATATAGCCCGACCCTCCGGGTCGGAGTGGCGGAACACGCAATAGTGATATGCGCTAGGTGAAAACGAGTGAAAAAACAGATCCGAAATCAGCGTTTATCCGCGTTCATTAGTGGTTTCCCCTTTTTGGGGGTACTTGTGATAGCCCGGTTGTCACACATCAGGTTTATCCTGTTATCCCGTCAAATTTTACCTGCTTGGTTGCAGCTTTGCCGCTCGGTGTTACTAAACGGTTCAAGTTTGCGCAACGAGCAAAAATTTAGTAGGATCGGACCTGAAAATTTAGATTCTCGCTGAGACGACCAAGTTACGGAATTCCAGTTTTCTCCGCTGTCTCTGCGCCTCTGCGAGACATTCCTTATTATTGTTTTCTTTGCGACTTAGCGCCTTTGCGAGAAATTTCTACCTGTTTGCTTGCGGGCGAAGGCCGCGCTAGGTTCTATTCCGCTTCACTCGGCCGATCTCACATACCGTCCCCATATTTTGAAGCACCCAAGTCTTTCTGAAAGAACGATCCGCACTCTCAAGTTCAGCGTTAGCGATTACGTAAACGCACAGACTTTGGTACGGTTGTGGCATGGAACCATGGATTGAGTACACATTGCCGCCTGAACTGGTGGCCCAAGAGCCGTTGCAGAATCGGGCCGACGCGCGGTTGATGGTGATCGACCGACAACAGGCGTCGATCAGCCATTCGCACATGCGAGATCTGCCCCACCTCTTGCAGCCCGGCGATCGCCTGACACTGAATGATACCAAGGTGATCCCTGCGCAGCTGCGAGGTGTGCGGACTTCGACGGGCGGGCGTTGGCAGGGCCTATTCTTGGGGAAAGTGGGCGAGGGCGATTGGGAGATTGTTTGCAAAACCCGTGGTCATCTGCAGCCGATGGAGGCGATTACGCTGGAGGATCGCGATGGCAAGTCGACAACCAAGCTCTGGCTACTAGAACGCCTGGAGGATGGGCGCTGGTTGGCTCGGCCCGAGACCGAAGTGCCGACCTTCGATTTGCTGCAACAAATTGGGCGTGTGCCGTTGCCACCCTATATCCGTGGCGGCAATATGGTCGATAGCGACTCGCAGAATTACCAAACGGTGTTTGCCAAGCGACCTGGGGCCGTGGCAGCACCAACAGCAGGGTTGCATTTCACCGACGATCTACTGCGGGCGGTTTCGCAGTCAGGCATCGAGATTTCTGCGGTAACGCTCCATGTGGGAATGGGAACTTTTCGCCCGATCGCCGTCGAAGACCCCGCCGAGCATCCAATGCATCGCGAGTGGGGAGAAGTGTCTGAGGTAGCCGCTCGCGAGTTGAACGAGACCCGTTCTGCCGGGGGCAGGGTTGTGGCGATTGGCACAACGGTAACCAGGCTGCTAGAAACAGTCGCCGGGTTGCAGCCTGAAGGTACGCCCGTAGAAACACGACTAAAGCGTTGGGATGGAAATACCGAGATTTTTATTCGCCCGCCGTACGAGTTCCTGGGGATCGATGCCCTGCTAACAAATTTCCACTTTCCTCGTACAACACTATTGCTGCTTGTACAAGCATTTGGTGGCGCGAAGCTTATCCGAGAAGCTTATGAAGAAGCGATCAAAGAAGAGTATCGCTTTTATAGCTACGGCGATGCGATGTTGATTCTCTAACCGCATCGCTAAAAAACAGGCTCTTCGGGTATTATTAGTGGCTGAACATTGCAGCAAAGCTGCTTCTGCCCCAACGGGGCAAAACATCACAGCCTAGGGCAAGGCAAACGAGCATCGCGAATCTTGCCGCCGCCCTAGGTTATATTTGCCAGGGCTCCTCGGCCGAGCTTGTGGCTCAGCCAATCATCGGCACGTAGCCGAGGCCGAAATTCATCCGCGGCTTGATTTCGTCCTCGGCGACGCTCCCTAGCCACTAGAGCATTTCTTATAAAAGCATAGCCACAGAGCACACCGAGGTCTCAGAGAAAATACTGAAGCGAGTAACCTTATCTCAGTGTTCTCTGTAAGACAAACCCGTAA
>JAADGV010000060.1 GCA_013152205.1 Planctomycetota bacterium | reverse complement strand
TCCTCCCCACAAGTCATCCCCTCAGTTTTCAACCTAAGTGGGTTCGGTCCTCCACGCAGTACAACCCGCGCTTCAACCTGCTCATGGGTAGTTCACCTGGTTTCGCGTCTACCACGTACGACCAATTGTCGCCCTATTAAGACTCGGTTTCCCTGAGGCTTCGGCCCGTAAGGCCTTAACCGAGCCGCACACGGTAACTCGCCGGATCATTATGCAAAAGGCACGCCGTCACACATTTCCCAAAGGGCATAGTGCTCCGACCGCTTGTAAGCGCATGGTTTCAGGTTCACATTCCTCCCCTAGCAGGGGTTCTTCTCATCTTTCAGTCGCCATACTGAGTTTACTATCGGTCATCAGAGAGTATTTAGCCTTACGGGATGGTCCCCGTAGATTCAGTCCGGATTCCACGTGGCCGGACCTACTCAGGAACCTCTCGGGAGATTGTCAGATTTCACTTACGGGACTGTCACCCTCTGTGGTTCTACTTTCCAGAAGATTCTGTTACCCGACAATTTTGTAACTCCCATGTGAGAGGCCCTACAACCCCGCGAGGGAAACCCTCACGGTTTGGGCTATTTCCCCTTCGCTCGCCGCTACTAAGGAAATCGATTTTTCTTTCTACTCCTACGGTTACTTAGATGTTTCAGTTCACCGCGTTCGCCACATGCAGCTATGTATTCACTGCATGCTAATTCAGGGATCTCGGGATCAATATTTGTTTGTCAACTCCCCCGAGCTTTTCGCAGACTTCCACGCCCTTCATCGCCTTCTGATGCCAAGACATCCCCCATGCGCCCTTCATAACTTGGCCACATTTATCCAATGCTCTTCTTGCTTCCGATTCAAATGAATCGGCAATAGAGTTGCACCAAATACATGGTGTTATGAGTGAAGACTTTGCTCCCTTGGTTGCCGCTTACTTAACCGCTCGCTTACGCTTGCGGCTCTGTAGGTGCGACTTCGAAGGGGTCTTCGAGCAACGCTTGTTTGATCCTTGTAATCTAAGACAAAGGAGATCCGAACAGACATACTTGCCGCCTTGGTCGCCTCGCAAGCTAGAACAAATGCGAGAACCTCGGCAGCGTCTGAACGAATTTCAGATGCCACTCTTGCTAGTTACACCAAATTGTCAAAGAACCATAAGTCAATCGGTTGATTGACCACGACCACTTGAGGCCGCTCTGCAATCTCGACGCCCTACCCTGCCCCGAGGGGCGAAGTAAGACCTGCCGAAAGTGAACAGAGGCTCGTAAGGCAGACCTTACGGGCCTCTGACCACTGATTGGCTTCGAGTCTCAAATAATAGCGAGTTTTCTGAGACTGTCAAAGGGGTTATTTCAAGTTCTAGGAAGATTTCGCAACTTTGGGCATTGTTCTCCTAAAGCTCGGGGTGCCGACGCTCGTAGTATCGCCGGGCAAGGATGCAGAAATAGCCATTCGCGATGGCTGTAACGGCGATCATCCCGAAATCGATCCACACGGCCCAGGGCTGCCCTAAACTAACCAGACGGTGAAAACCATTCATGTACTGGCCTCCGATGCCGGTCCACATCGACGATACCACGAGGACTGCACCGATACAAAACGCTCGCTGATCGCCCTTGGCAAAAAACAGGCCCGTCGCCAACCAGCCTGTCGCGACGAACCAAAGCGATCCAACCAATAGTTGGCTGAGGGGCGTCGGAAGCACAGCCACAAACCCACACCAGAGGGCAAACGCCGTCATAGCGATCATCATGGAGCGCAAGCTGAAACGCAGGGCTGGCAGTTGTCGAGATTTTGGGTCAGAGGGTTGGTCGGGCATGGAATCTTCGCCGCGGATGATCGTGAATTAACACCATCTTAACAGCGAGACGCTACACCTCCAAGAAGCCAAGGTGCTATCAGCTGGCCCCTACGGTCTCCTCAACTTGTAGATTCGCGGTGGCCTTGGCACGAGCTAACATCGTTGGTGCCTCGTCGTCAGGCTGCACCTCGGTAACTCCCTGCTCAAGATCTAACCGAAGCTGCTTATCCCCTAGCGGAATCACGCAGTTAGCGATCGCTGATTGAACGCGATTGCCAACCAAGAGTGCTTCCCGCTCGGAGCTGCCTGGCAGCATTACGACGAACTCGCCGTCATCGAGTTTTCCCAGAAGGTCCATTTCTCGCAGTCTTGAACGAATAAACTGGGCAACTGTGTCGAGCAACAACTTGCCGACCGCGTCTCCGTACTCTTGTTCGAGACCGGCGTATCCTTTGACGCTTAGATGCATGATAGAAAGTGAAACCCCAAAGCGATGACTTTCGTTAATGCGCCGGTGGAGTTCGCCAGAGAAAACTGCTCGGTCAGGCAAATCTTTGAGGAGCGTGGATTTTTCCACGTTCTCAGAGGGAGCCTCGGTCGCGGCAGCTTTTGTTGCTGGTTCCGCTGAGGTAGTAGCTGGAGTTGGGGTCGCAGCCTTGGTGCTTGCGGTATCGTCTATGGCCCGACACTGATCGCCATCGTGCCAATAGCTACGATTTCGTCCACCCGCCTTTGCAGCATAGACGGCATCGTCAGCACGACGCATGAGTGAAGCGGATTCTTCTTTCGGCTCGATCTCGGCAACGCCGATGCTTGCAGCCACTTTCAGATTGCTGCCTTCGAAGTTGACCTTCATCGCTTCGATTGCTTTGCGCATACGTTCTGCCGCGACCCGAGCTTGCACAATATCCGTGTTTGGCATGACCACGGCGAATTCTTCTCCACCATATCGACAAGGCAGGTCAGAGTTTTTCACCACGTCGACCATCGTCTTGCCGACTTGGCGGAGTACTTCGTCTCCGGCCTGATGGCCGTGGGTATCGTTGAATTTTTTGAAGTGATCGACATCGAAAATCATTAAGCTAAAAGGGCCTTCTTGATTGTCAGACGATTGAGAGCCCGCATTCATCGCGTCGTCGAACGCGCGGCGATTTGGCAGCTTGGTCAACACGTCGGTGCGAGCCTCCGACTGCTGTGTGCTGAGTTCTTCTGCTTGTGTCTGAATTTTCTGTTCCGCATCGGTCAGGCGACTTTGAAGTTTATCGTTGGCAGCCATAATCTGCGCTACCGCGTCCATGACGGTCTTATTCAGATCATCTGCGCCAGTTTTCACATCGCACAAATTCCCTGAAATCCCAGCTATTACCGCGTTATGAGCACCGACGTCGGTTGCGACATTCTTTGCTAAATCTTGCAACTGCATGGCAGCCATGCTGGCACGTTCCGCGTCGTTGGCAGCAGCCTCTTTTTCAAGGACCACTTCAGGAGAGTCCGCTCCAGAAGAGTCCGTATCGTTTTGCGAAGCCCCTGAGACATTTCGGACATACCAGAGCGCGGCTAGAAAGCCGACGGTCAATGCCACAAGCGCTAAAGCCATGTCGATGAGCAGGTAACTAACGGAAACACCAAGGATAGGCAGCATAATTTTCTTCCTACTTGCGGCTTTCCCATAAGGAAAGTGCCAGGACCGTACTAGTGGTTTGATTGGAACGAAGGCTTGTAGTAGACACAATGGTCTATAATTCACCCGCGAAACAGTACGTTGCGGATAAACCGTGTCAAACCCACACTGGACCATAAACCCTAAAAAACAGAAAACCGCATCCACACTTGCTGGAGGGGTTGGGGTGGAATCGTTTCTAACGATTTAATTGCCACGGTCTTTGTAGCACTTCCCGCTTGAGCCACATGCGATTCTAAAGAAGGCACAGTACTTCGGCCACTTTGGCGAATTTCCAACAATGACGATTCTGGCGGTTAGGACGAAGGGTTAGGTAATGCTGCCGGTTCATGTACTGGAATCACTAGTTCAGAATAGAAAAAGATAAGCCAAAGGCCGCGCTGAGTTCTCGGTGTTCTCCGTGGCCAGTATCCTTCGCAGTTCAATTTTCTGACTTTGCAATTCTCCTGGATGGCATCTACGGCTTGAACAACAAAGAAATTTGTCTCGACAAATACTAAATATAGACGACTTAGTTTAGTGGGTTCTTTATGTTGTAGGTAGGGAGAATTGGGGCCAAGGATTTTTTCTTTAACCACTGCAAAACCGGACCTTGACGTCTCATTACATCAGGCTAAACTGTCCTCAATTGTGCTGGCAGTCGTGGCTAAGGAAAGTTCCTGCGAAGCCGTTTTAGACGGGCTCAGCGCACGATTTTCTCATCAAGCCGCCGGGCAATTTTGATCCAAACAATCGGGAAGGGAGTCAATCCGTTGTCCCAGAGATGGCTGTACTTTCCTGTTCTTCTTTTTTCAGCGATGGCGTTTACAGGGTGCCATCGAGCGGTGCCACCGAGCTTTTCGCCCGGTGAAGAACTGCTGAAGCTGACCGAGGGATTGGAAGACGAAGAAGAAATAGCGATCTACCAAGACCTCCAAGGTCAGGTGACTGCGGTGCTACGTGAACATGCAGGCACGCCTGAAAAGCCCTTGCTGCTTGGCAATCGAGAGCCGACGGATGCAGAAAATGGGCAACTGAAACGGGGCTACCAACTCTACTCAAAATACTGCGTGCAATGCCACGGAGTGAATGGCGACGGGAACGGTGCGGTTGCCGAACACTTGAATCCGAAGCCGCGAAATTATACGCACGGCATCTTCAAGTTCACCTCGACCCCCTACGGCCATAAGCCGCGGCGCTCGGATCTGATTCACATCATTAAGCGTGGGGTGACGGGGACGTCGATGCCTTCGTTCGATCGGTTTTCGAAGGAAGATCTGGAAGCGGTTGTCGACTACGTACTGGTTTTAGCTTACCGCGGTGAGCTGGAACGGGCGTTGGCCATGATTGCCTACGATGACGAAGAGTTGCCGGACGAGGAGGGTATTGAAGAGGTGGTTGAAAGTATTCTTCAGCCTTGGCGGGATTCGTCGACCGAGTTGGTCATGCCTGTGACCATGATGCCACCAATGACCGAGGAAAGCGCTCGAGTTGGGCATCAGTTGTTCCTGAAACATGCGTGCAATAAATGCCACGGCATGTTTGGCCGGGGCGGTTCGATGGGCAATGTCGAGGTGGGAGCAGACGCCTGGGGCTATAAAACGGCAGCGGCAGACCTTTCTTCGGGCATGTTCCGAGGTGGCGGTCGGCCTTTGGATATCTACCGTCGAATTCACTCCGGCATTAACGGCACCCCCATGCCGGCCTTCGAGAAGTTGTTTGCCGAGAACCCCGATGCCATTTGGCAGTTGGTACATTTCATTAAGCAGACGGGAAATCGACGCCGGTTGGGTCTTGAGCCTTTAGGCGAAGCTGATCTGCCCCCCGGCTTAGAAGTTCCAGTCGCTGCGATGGCTGAGGCTACGAATAAAGAAGCCCCCGAGGCGGAGAAGAGCGACGTCGCCGAGCCGAAAGAGACGGCAGAAGCCGACGACGCAGATGAAGATAAAGCAGAGGGAGAAGTCGAAGAGCCGGCCGAAAAAGCTAGTGACAAAACGGAAGAGCCTGCCAAGGATGCGACTGAAGAGTCTTCTGACCAAGCCCCCTAAGGCTGTGGAAATACCTCACCTACTTTACCTGGGTACTTAGAGTTACCTCATGGCTACCAACGACAAACAAGCAGAACTTGCCGAACTGAGGAAACGAGTTGGCGAACTCGAGTCGCAGATTGCCGGTGAGACCGAGCATCGCCCGTTTCGTCCGACCGGCTATTACACGGCGTATTACGCGATGGCGGGCTTTATGCTCGGCATTTTTGGCGCGATGGCGAGCTTGCTGTTGAATGTGGTTGGCTCAGTGCTGACGGGGAGACCCCCGTTGGAATTGATTCGGATTTACCTAACTTTTCCGCTGGGAGATCGGGTCTTCGAATTGCCGCCCGAGCAGGACGGTTTAATGCTGGCGATCGGTTGCTGTCTGTACCTTGGCACAGGGATGCTGCTGGGCATACCGCTTTACCTGGCTTTAACACGCTGGGGGGCTGGTAAGTCGCTGTTTGTGAAACTGGTGATCGCGACCATAGTTTCGTTGGCCATTTGGCTGTTTAACTTTTACGGTCTTTTGACTTGGCTCCAGCCAGCGGTGGTCGATATGTCGGAAGAAAATTTGATAGTCAACCTGATTCCCCCGTGGGTTGCCGTGGCGACGCATTTGGTGTTTGGATGGACGATGGCCCTAGTTTACCCGCTGGGCGACTATGTGCCCTATGAGCGAGTAACGGAGCAAAAATGAGCGCAGCCGCACAAGCAGACAATACTCCGTCCTTCGGTGATGCGGAACTGACCCACGACCACTTAGTCGAAGAACGGTTAGTGGCTTGGTACCTTCTTGCCGGGTTGGCTTACCTGTTTATTTCGATGGCAGGTGGCTTGCTGATGGCGTTGCAGTTGGTGCAGTGGAATCCGTTGCCAATCAACGAATACCTGTCGCCGGGTCGCTGGCGAATGGTGCATACCAACGCTATTGCCTACGGTTTTCTGGCCAACTGTTTCTTGGGCGCCCTGCATTGGGCTATCCCTCGCCTAACCTTAAAACCCGTACTTAACCGAGCCCTGTCGTATTTCATCTTTATCGCTTGGCAAGTGGTGGTGGTTTCGACTGCTGTCGGCATCTTGATGGGGCAGGCACAAGGTGTTGAATGGGCTGAAACTCCGGTGTGGATTGATCCCTTGGCGCTGGCTGGCCTCGCCCTCGTGGCGATCAATTTCATGGCCCCGATCGTCCAAACCAAAGGCCCCCAGTATGTGACGCTATGGTACTTTATGGCCGCCTTTGTGTGGACGTTTCTGACCTACGCGATGGGTAATTTCGTACCCGAGTACTTCGTTTCGGGGACCAGTGCAGGAGCCATCGGAGGTTTATTCATCCATGACCTGGTAGGCTTGTTCGTCACGCCTTTGGCGTGGGGGTTGATGTACTACTTTGTCCCGATCTTGCTGAAGAAGCCAATCTGGAGCCACGGGTTGTCGTTGGTTGGTTTCTGGGGTTTAGCGTTTTTCTATCCACTCAATGGCATTCATCACTTTCTCTTCACCCCGATTCCCGACTTTTTGGAGTATGGGGCGATCGTGGCGACCATTGCTGTCGAGTTTGTAGTGACCACGGTAATTATCAATTTCTTTGGCACCCTCTGGGGTTCTGGCCGGGCGGTTGTTACCAACTTGCCTATCCGTTGGTTCTATACCGGGATGGTGCTGTACTTCATCACCTGTGCCCAGTGTGCGATGCAGGTAACCCATACGTTCCAAAAACTGATTCACTATACTGACTGGGTCGTTGGCCATGCTCACTTGGTAATGTTTGGTGTTTTCAGCATGTGGTTCTTCGGCATGATGACCTACTTGTTTCCGCGTTTGATGAGGCAGTCTTGGTATAGCCGAGCCCTGTGCGAATGGCATTATTGGCTGTCGCTCGCTGGTATCACGGTAATGTTTATCGACCTGACCCTAGCCGGTATTTTCCAAGGTTTTTACTGGGCCTCGCTCCAGCCTTGGGAGGTCTCGGTCGATGGTTCGCAACCGTTTTGGATTGTCCGCGTCTTTGCGGGCTTGGCGATCATGGGCGGCCAGATGGTCTTTGTCTACAACCTATGGAAGACTTGGCGACTGTCGAAACAAGTCGCCTAAGTTTGCCGCTGATTGTTTCGACCGTTTATCATTTGATTTGAGCAAATCATGTTTGAAAGCAAATCTGGAATTCTTCTGATCGCAGGCCTAGGGTTTTTCCTGTTCTCGGTTCTCTCGAATGCGTTGGTGCCGGTTTTGCTCTACAAAAACCTGCCGGAGAAAACGGTAGAAGAGTTGGCCGACAATCAGAACCTGATTTATCAGTTCGAAGACCTAAGCCAACGGTACCCTGAGCAGTTCGAAAAATATTACGGCGAGCCTGACCAGAAGAATCTGGCAGCGGCGCTGAGACTGGGGCGAGATCTCTATGTGGGCGAAGGCTGCTGGCACTGTCATAGCCAGAATGTTCGTCCTGTGTCTAATGAGAGTACACGATGGGGCAAAGTTGCCTCGTCCGACGAATATCAGAACGAGCTAAACCGCCCAGTCATGTGGGGCACACGTCGGGTAGGACCCGACCTAAGTCGTGAAGGGGGGCGCCGTGGTAACGACTGGCAAGCGGTCCACCTTTTTAATCCGCAATCTCTTTCGCCCGGTTCGCCGATGCCGAAGTACGAGTGGTTTTTCGATGACAAAAATCCGAGTATGCCCAACAAGCGTGGGATCGCCGTGATCACCTATATCCAGTGGCTCGGGTCTTGGTTGGAAGAGTACCCCTACTACGAGGACTACAAGCCGTTAGAAGACCAGATGCTCAATCCTTTGGAATAATATCAATGAGTTCTCCTAAGCCCCCTTCACGCGCCCAAAACATTGCTGTCACGATTATGGCCGTAGTCATTCTTGGCTTTTGCGCCTACGGATTTGGAAGCAAGTTTATCGAGTTTATCCACCTAGTCACCATGGACAAAGAGGCTGCGACGGAGGGGATATTTGCCGTCGTACCGATGGCCAACTACCTGCTGGCTAGTGCTGGTTTTCTCTGCTTGCTAGGTTGGGCCATGTGTCAGGGTATGTTTCGGAACATCGAACTGCCAAAGCACACGATGCTCGATATTGACGAACAATTAGATAAAACCACGGATACTTCGCAGTTCAGCAATTCGGTGCTTCGGTAAGGACGGCTTTTCGTATGAGTGATTACCTAGAAACTTCGGCTGAAGACGTTCCGGTCGAGGATGCAGGCCCTGAAACCGAAAGCCATTGGCTCAGCTACGTTGGGAATCGGATTCCGTGGTATGTGCGTCTTATTTGGCTCATGTTCTGGGTATTTGCTGTCTACTACACCATCACCTATCTGTTCCCAGCTCTTCAGATTGAAATAATTTCGCCTCCGTGAGCAATGACGCCCCTCCACGTTACTGCGATTTCTGTGGACTCCCGTTAACAGCAAGCTTTGCATTTGGGCATCCTCGTAGCAAAGCGGCTCTGGAGGAGTATTGCTGCTCGGGTTGCCAGACGGTGGCAAGTGTCGAGAACTCAAAACAAGAGAACGGCGCAGCTGCCCATCAGCTTTTGCGGCTTGGTCTTGCCGTTTTCTTTACGATGAATGTCATGGTGTTCACGATGGCGTTGTGGAGCCAAGACATCTACGCTGCCGAAGCGTTTGCCACTCCGTTGGCCAGCAGCTTACGTGGTGTCTTTCGCTGGGCTTCGTTGCTCTTTTCAGCGCCGGTGCTGTTTCTTCTGGGGGGCCCCATTGCTCGTGGGGTCTGGTCGGCATTGCGTCGCAGGGCCATCACCACCGACCTGCTCATTTTGCTGGGCATCGCTGCCGCGTATGGGTATTCAGTGGTCTCAGTGGTCCGTGATGCGGGGCATGTCTACTTTGAAGTTGGGGCGATGGTGTTGGTATTCGTCTCGATTGGCCGTTGGCTTGAAGCCAAGGGGAAACTCCAGACGGGCGAGTCGCTCGATGCGCTGGCTCGTTTGCTACCGGCGAAAGTACAACGTCTGGACGACCAAGGGAACTTTGCCGAAACGGCGCGAAAAGAAGTGCGCACGGGAGATGTGCTGCGAGTTCTGCCGGGTGAACGATTTCCGGTGGATGGTGTTTTGGTTGGCGGCCAAGCGTTGGTTGACGAGCATATTGTGACGGGCGAAAGCCGATATACTGAAAAAACGGATGGCGACACGGTCTATAGCGGCTCACTAAATGTGGACGGAGACGTACGGATTGAGGTTACCGCGGCGGATGGCAATGAGACCGTTTCGCGAATACTGAATCTGGTTCGGCAGGCACGTCGAGAAAAGGGATATCACCAACGGCTGGCAGATCGTATTGCGACTTGGTTTGTTCCCGCGGTTTGCGTGATTGCCATCGTGGCCGGTTGGCTCCAGGGGCAGGAGCATGGGCTGGATCGTGGGATTATGACCACGCTGGCGGTGGTGTTGATTTCTTGCCCTTGCGCGTTGGGATTGGCGACGCCGATGGCCGTATGGACTGCGTTGGGACGAGCAGCCCGCTCGGGGGTCTTGTTCCGTAGTGGTCTGGTCATGGAACGGCTGGCAACCGTGCAATACGCCTGCTTCGACAAAACCGGCACCCTAACGACCGGCAAACCCTCGACGGGGGAGTTAGTCGTTTCAGTTGGGGAAAGCCGAGATTACGTTCGCGAGACGGCTGCCCATCTCGCGGCAGGCTCGACCCATGGCCTGTCGCAGGCGATTGTGCATTTTCAACGGCAAGAGATTTCCGATTGGAGACCGAGCAAAGACATTGCGGTGGAATCTTTGCCAGGGCGTGGGCTTATGGCGGAGGTTGCTGACGTCGGCCCCGTGGTACTTGGTAGCCGGCGGCTGATGGATGAAAACCGCCTGCACTGGCTCGACGACTTGCAGCCAAACGCGACCGAGGTCGAACCGTCTGAACATCAGGTGTTTATCGGTTGGGATGGCAAAGTACGAGGTGCGTTTTTCTTTGCCGAACAACTTCGCCCCGAGGCGGCAGAGGCTTTTGACGCTTGTCGACAGTTGAATCTTGATTTGCGAATGCTCACGGGAGACGAGCAGCAACGGGCCATTGCGATTGGTAATCGGCTAGAAATCCCGACCGTTTCGCAACAATTGCCGGAAGAAAAGGCAGCCACACTGCAATCGCTTGCCCAACAAGGGCCTGTAGCGATGGTGGGCGACGGGCTGAACGATGCCCCTGCCCTGGCGACCGCGGACGTTGGGGTAGCGCTAGGATGTGGTGCAGATTTGTCGCGAGACACCGCCGGGGTTTGCCTTTTGGCGGACGATTTACGTGGCTTTCCGTGGGCCGTTGGGCTGGCCCGAGAAACCCTGCGGGTGGTCAAACAAAACCTATTCTGGGCGTTTGCTTACAATATTTGCGGAATTGCGTTAGCAACGACCGGTCGCCTGAATCCAATTTGGGCGGCGCTGGCTATGGCCATAAGTAGTATCATGGTTGTCGGTAATTCGTTGCGATTAGGCCGGTATCCGGAGCTTGGCAACCATTCGGAAGCCGAGGAATCGTCGGATAAACTCCGGTCAACGATAAACCAAAAAACAGAGTCTTCTCAGCCTCGACTTGTAACAACTGCCCCATGATCGAGTTACCGTTGATATTTGTGGGAGGGTTGCTGGGATCGGCCCATTGCCTGGGCATGTGCGGGCCGTTAGCGATTTCGTTGAGTGCCGGCGCCCCAGCAGGATCCAACCAACTGCAACGACAGTTGGTTTTTAGCGTAGGACGGATTTTTACCTATGGATTCTGTGGCGCGGCTGCGGGGTTCGGCGGTGCGTGGTTGTCGAACGAATCTCGCACCTTGGTACTTTCTCAGGCTTGGCTGGCAATCCTGGCCGGCGTTTTATTGCTGCTTATGGGATTGGTCACCGCCGGCGTCTTGCCGCGACCAACTGCACGACTATTAGGTGGGCTTCCCTGTGGGGCAGCCGTGGGGCTGAAAACCTTTTTGTCGGCCCCCGGTTGGCTCGGGGCACTTATTGCCGGTGTGTTTACGGGTTTTATCCCCTGCGGCCTTGTCTATGCCTTCTTGCTGAAAGCTGGCAGCACGGGGGACATGTGGTTGGGTTGGCTGACCATGGCCGTGTTTGGGCTGGGCACCGTGCCGCTGATGGTGCTGGTGGGCTACGGTGGCCAATTTCTGTCGGTTGTGTCGCGAGCGAAAATCTTGCACGTCGCCGCCTGGTGCATCGTCTTGACGGGCGGGATTTCGGTTGCGAGAGGGGTGGCGCAGCTCAATCCGCCCGCCGAAGCGGTGACGGCCGACTGTCCGTTTTGCGAAGCCGAGGGCCAGGGAAACAGCCCAGGGGTTGCAACCCCTGGGCTTTGATGCTCAGGACGATTGCACAGTCGACGATCTGTGATTGTGGGAGGCGTCTCCCGACGCCGAAAGTGCTTGTTTTGACTCACGATCGGCGTCAGAGACACCTCCCACAGCGACTTTGCAATCGTCCTGCTTTGATGCTGTCGTGTACTGCTCTAGCTCTGATTTCTACGGAGTGTGCGGCCCTTGGATGGCCAGCACCGCAGCGGCGAGGGCGAGGCCTACGACATTGCAGATAATAATCAGAAGGCTGGCGCCCCAAAGCGTACGGCTGCCGCTGTTGAGGTTCGCAGAGGCGGTTGCTCCTTTGCGTTTTCGATGCCAATTCGAAACAACACCACAAACCCAGGGCCAATGCAACATGACGTGCAAGAGAACGGTGGCCGTCATCACGCAAAGTGTAACAAACTGGATGTCGGTCCAACCCACGTAGTCGAGGCCCCAAAGTGTCCAGCCCTCGGTCTTGCCCGCCGGCGGAAAGACATACCGAAGAATGATAGAACTCCAGCAGAGTACCAAGAACACGCAAAGGAGAAATGCGTCGAGCCAAAAGTTGACTTTCGTCTTAGAAATTTTCTTCGGCATCACTCGGTCTTGCCTCAGTCGGAAGTGAAATTTTCCTGGGTGTCCGTTAGTATAACGTGACCTCAGAAGAAAACGATGACAGACAAGAATAAGCGAGAGCGACGCCATTTCACCGGGCAACAGAAAACGGCGATTGCGAAGGCTCATCTGATTGATGGTAAGTCGGCGGCCGATCTCTATGATCAGCACTAGATCCAGCCCACGCAGTTTTATCAGCTATTCGAGCAGGGCGATGCCGCTTTCGAGCGCGAAACGACCAACGTATGCACGTTGCTGCAAAAGCTGGCCGATTTTACCGTTGGCCGGTCCCAACTCTCGACCGATGGCCTAGCTGCGTACAAATTGAACGTGCCGTACATGCTCTGCGACCGGAGTAGACTTTGGCGTGACGATCAAGAAATTCGCATCGTCGCAAAAAACCACTCGCTATAGCCCGGCCAAAATAATAGGCACCAAGAAGAAGCAGACGCCAGCGATGGCGAGTGGATTGGCTGGAAAAGCCTGGACGATCCGGGAATTATTGGAAAAAGCGGCAGGAAAAACTTTCTAGCAACACGTTGGTAGGACAGTACCAAAGCATCCGCTTTCCGCTTTTGTACGCCACCCCACAAACAACAGCATCAACGCCCGTTACGCTAATAAAAAGTGGCCCCTTTTACTACGCAACCAATCTGCAGGAATTACCTGGTCGTGTTGACAATCGCTGTTTTGCTAGCCGTAGTGTCTCTTGCCTATGCCAATGGGGCCAACGATAACTTCAAAGGAGTAGCCACCCTGCTTGGTAGTGGCACCACCAAATTTTCCGGCGCTTTAGCTTGGGCCACCATCACCACCTTGATGGGGTCGGTCACCGCAATCCTCTTGGCGGGCCAATTGATCAAGGCATTCAAGGGCAAGGGTTTGGTCGACGAGAGCTTGGTAGCAGATCCCACCTATGTCGCTGCCGTCGCCATGGGAGCTGCTTGCACGGTCCTGTTAGCAACCTGGCTGGGAATGCCCGTGAGTACAACGCACGCCATGATCGGGGCTCTCATTGGGTCTGGCTTAGCCGCTGCCTCGTCGATCAACGCGGCAATACTGGTAGATAAACTTCTCAAGCCGCTGATCATCAGCCCCTTTATCGCGATTGCGGCAACGATGCTCGTTTACCCAGCACTCAAATACTCGCGAAAAAAACTGGGCATTACCGAAGAAACCTGTATCTGTGTTGGCTCAGAGGTCAAAGAGGTCGTTCCCATCTACAGTTCAGCAGACATCGTCTTAGAAAGAGTTGAGCATTGGGGGATGACAACCGGCACAACAGCATGCTGCAACAATCGCTACGCTGGTCGCCTGTTTGGGATCGAAGCGGCGGCAGCGCTCGACAAACTGCATTTCCTCTCTGCTGGCATTGTTAGCTTTGCCCGAGGTTTGAACGACACCCCAAAAATCGCCGCTTTACTGCTTGTCGCCCCGGCGTTTAGCGGTTTCTCGGCTTGCGTTGCCGTGGGATTGGTGATTGCCCTCGGCGGCTTGTTAAGTGCGCGCCGTGTCGCAGAAACCATGAGTCAGAAAATCACCAAAATGAATCATGGCCAGGGATTCACAGCCAACGTACTGGCCGGCATCATTATCATCGGAGCCAGCAAGCTAGGGATGCCCGTCTCGACGACTCATGTCAGTTGCGGCGCACTTTTTGGCATTGGAACCATTACCGGCGAGGCCCGCTGGAAAACCATCTCCTCCATTTTGGTCGCTTGGGTAACCACCCTGCCGCTAGGCGGCCTGCTCGGATACGGTAGTTTTCTGTTATTGCAATCAAATTAAGACAAGTGCATTCAACCCATTACGCAACAAGCTGCCCTTGTTCGAGTACAAGTCGCCGTTGGAGCTTAGCCGCAAGTAATGAACTATGAGTAACCACGACCAACACCGCAGCACTCTCTTGCTGAAGCTCGATGAGCAGTTCCGAAACAGAATCGGCGGTCGACTGGTCAAGATTTCCCGTCGGCTCATCCGCCAGCAAAATCTTAGGATTTCGAATCATCGCTCGGGCAATGGCAACCCGCTGACGCTCGCCACCAGAAAGCTGAGCAGGCCGGTGGAGGCTACGGTCGGCAAGGCCGACTCGCTTTAGCAACCGCTCGGCTTGTCCCACTTCCTCACCCCCAGCCTTTCCGTCAGCAAGAAATGGGATTAACACATTTTCTAAAACCGTGCATTGAGGCAAAAGATGGTGGTCTTGAAACACGAAGCCAATGTGCTGGCTCCGAAAAGCAGCCAACTCGGGCTCCGGCAACTCAAAAGGATTCACACCATCGATCTCGACCGTCCCTTCACTCGGGCTGTCGAGCGTCCCCAGAATAGACAACAGCGTACTTTTCCCCGAGCCACTCGGGCCCATGATAGCCAAGTTCTCGCCCCGAGAAAGCGCCAACGAGACATTCACCAACACCGCCAGCGGAACTTCCGCGGCTGTGGTAAACGACTTAGAAACCTCTTTGGCGACCAGTAATGTCATGTCCATATTGTGACGAACATTGCAGCCCAAGCCAAGCCGCCCTTAGCTGGCAGGATCGCCAAACAGCAGCCCCAACGAGGCAATCCCATAGAACGAATATTCCACATCGACAGCCTCGTCCCAAATTGCCGCATGAAATCCACCCTCAGCGTGCTGCAACGCCCGGACGTACTGTATTGCATTTGCCGACTCCACCTGATCCCAACAGCCCAAATCCCAGAGTGTTTGCAGCCCGGTATAAGTACTCAGAAGGTCTGCAATGGGGATTTGGGTATTCGCCCGGAATCCACCGCCTTCGTCCCAAACACCTAGCAGGAATTCAGCAACATTCTGCTGCAGATCTGTAGTAAACAGATCTCGTTCTACATTGGCTCCAATTACCCGTAACGCGCCAACGGCCGCTGCCGTGGGATTAGTGCCACTGCGACGCATGACGCTAATTTCGACAAACCCACCGTCCTCACGCTGCTGGCCCAGGATGAATGCAACAGCACGAGCCGGATCCGGCAAGGGGAGCTCAAGTATTTCATACACCAGAGCAATGAGAAATGTTTGATAAGTGCTGCTTGCATGCCCTTCCGACGTTTTGGCGTAGCCTCCGTCGGGGCGACGCAATTGCTCAAGAGTCGTCGCTATCTGCTGTGGCCAATCGGGCGAAGCGTGCTCAAACGTGGCAATTCCAGTCCACGTTTCCAGCAAGTTGGCTGCGAATACCAGGGAAATCAAATCAATCACACTGACCGACTTTTGCAACTGCTCGCGTAGGTACGCAGCAGCTTGCTGAGCCATGGAGGGATCCTCTTCGCCCAGCAACGCGAGCCCTCGCAGGGCAAATGCATTGTAGTAGAGGTCGCTGCCTCCCTCGCGACCCGCAAACCCTCCGTTCGGCTGTTGCCGAGACATGAAGAACTGGCGGTGCAACTCTCGCTCCTGCTCCGAAAGCTTGGCGACACCCTCACCTAGTTGCAGGGTAAGGTCGAGAAGGTAAGGGACAGGCGGATCGATGGAAGCCCTCGCTATTGGCTGCTTACTACGGAGAGCAGAATGTAAATCCTTACGCCACAAAAGGTTGTAATTTTTCGACAATCTCTTGGGGAATCGGTATCGAAACAATTGGCTCGCCTGGTTCGACGCGGCAGCAGACGCAGGTAATCTGGCCTTTGGCGACTTCGTTTCCTTCGTGCGTTACTTCAAAAGCATACGCAAGACTCTTATGCCCGATGCGAGACACTAAGATCGAAATCTCCAGCAAGTCTTCGCTACGGGCGGGCGATTGATAGTCGCACGACACAGAGACACGCGGGAAGCTCAGCAACTGGCCATCAATGCGAGAATGGACGCTAAATCCTAATGAACGAATAAATTCATGCTCTGCAGACTCCATGTAATGGAAGAACGACGCAAAGTGCATGATCCCTGCCATGTCCGTATCGTGGAACTCGACAAGTCGGGTCGTACGAAAAGGCTCGGCCATCATTTCGACCGGAGGTAAGGAGGGGAATACAAGCTAGGAGGGAAATTCAGGCTACAGGGGGCAAGCTCAGCTGCCATCGTAGGGCATCAGTGCCATGAAACGAGCACGCTTGATAGCCCTTGAGACCGCGTGCTGGCTAGCCGCAGCACAGCCTGTCTTACGTCGGCTGACAATGCGCCCGTGTCGGTTGGTCAGCTTGCCTAAGAGATCGAGGTCTTTGTAATCCACATACATAGGACGCGGCAGCATACCATCGATGCGAACAGGATCTTTTTTAGCAGTTTTCTTTGTTACTTTTCGGTTACTTGGAGGCATTGTTTTGAAGAATCCAGAAACACGAGGGGACACCAACAATCAAGCCCTGCATTCTAGCAAATTTTTTAGCTCTTACAAGACGCTTTCAGGCCGATTGCAGCCTGTAGGGAGTTAAATTGCTTTTCCCCACTTGGTTCTGGCCGTTAGCAAGCAACTTTCTCGAATGGTAGGCCTAGCCAAATGTCGTGAGAATCGCTTGAGGGTGGCAAATTATGCTCATATTCCACAACCATACGTGTCAACTGAGCGACCGAATCTGCCTGCATCACGTCGAAAACGCGTCGCCGCCGATTCTCCACCGTCCGCAGGCTTACTTCCAATCGCTTGGCAATCGACCGGTTCTTTATCCCTTCTAACATCAGTTGCAGTACCGCCCTATCCTGAGGGGCAAGCTTCCTGAGCCGACTTTCCAAGGATGAGACATGGCGATGCCGCTCGTACTCGTTCTTGCTGTGCTTCAGCGCCTCTTGGACGTAACGCCATAGCTCATCGTCACGAAATGGCTTATCCAGCACCGTGAAGGCTCCGTTAAGCAGCGACCGTACTGTGAGCGTGGTATCCGTGAAGCTAGTCAACGCAATCACTGGTACCGAGATGCCTCGAAGCTTTAGTTGCTCTTGCACATCGGCGCCTTCTAATCCTGGGGGGCTAATGTCTAGGATAACGCACCCTGGCCGATTTTCATCCACCGCCCCAAGAAACGTAGCGGGCGAATCGAATACCCGGACTTGGTGACCAAAAGTCTGTAGTAGTTCTGCCACCGCCCGGCACGACTGAGGATTGTCGTCGACAACATAAACCACGGATTCTAGGAATGTTTTTTCGTCAGCCATCCTATTTCGACCTCTCTGAAAAGTAACGCCTGAGATAAATTACGATGAATTAGCGTTTGAATATGTCGCTGGAATCTACGGAAACCCACAAGGTTAACTCCCCAATAGTAAACGGTCGTTGAAAAGTTGGATATCCGCAATACCCGAGAGGCTTTTGCGGTGTGCCGCAGATTCCAGGGGGTTTCCCCTTCGGAAGGTCACAGGGAAGATTGCCCCAGAAAGCCTGATTTCTACTGCACAGATTTTGCAACGATGCCTACTGATAAGGCCATTCTTACCAATTCGGCTAGTGACTGGGCGGCCATCTTTTGGAAGATTTTATGGCGATGGTTTTCGATCGTACGAACGCTAACATCCAGTTTGCGGGCTACCACCTTGTTTGCATCCCCAGCCACAATGTATTCCAGAACTTCACGCTCTTTAGGGGTAAGGCAGTCGATTCGTCGCAGTATTTCGGTGCGTTGCTGTTCGAGAACCCAGTTTTTCTGATCGTAGGTTAATCCGGTACGAACTGCTTCCCAGAGTTCATCATCGTCACAGGGCTTTTCCATGAGTGTTAATGCACCGTTGCGCATGGCTCTCACGGTCGTTGGTGTGTTGGCGAACGCAGTCAGAACCACTACGGGGATAGTGATGCCCATTTTGTTGAGCTGCTCTTGAAGCTCAAGCCCACTCATGCCTAGCATCCGTATATCGGTTACCAAACATGCTGGACGACGCCCATCGTAAGCTTCGAGGAAATCTTCAGCCGAGGCGAAACTCTCAGCAGCCACTCCCATCGCCTGGATCAAAGCGAGTACTGCTTTGCGAGATTGTTGATCGTCGTCGACGACAAAAATCGTAGCACTTTCGTTTTGAACTGTGTCGGTCATGATGTTGTGCTCATGAGGTTGGATTTTCTTTGGGAGTCGCCGATCGAGGCAATGCTAAGACAAATGTCGCCCCCGGCCCCGTGTTCGATTCCACCCACACCTGCCCGGCATGAAACTCGGCGATACTCTTACAGAGCGACAGCCCCATCCCCATCCCCTGTGGTTTCGTTGTGTAGAACGCATCGAACAACCGGCCTTTATTGCTAGTATCAATTCCACAGCCGGCATCGCTGAATGAGATTTCCACCTGGCTTTCAGTGCCGTAAGTACGTATCAGTATCTGGCGATCCCCTGGGGGCGTATTAGCCATTGCCTCGTATGCGTTCATCAAAAAATTAATACAGGCTTGTTCTAGCTGGACGCGGTCTCCCTGGACAGCGCCAAGACCTTCTGCCAATTCGAAACGGATCTCGACCTGAGCGCGACGTGTTTCAAAAGCGATAATTCCTGCTGCCTCTTGGACGATGCGATTGATGTCGAGCATTTTAAGCTCAACCGGTCTCGACGTTGCAACCGCTCGAACATTTCGAATGATTTTTGCAGTGCGTGAAATCGCTTCCGAGATTTCTTTGGTGCAATCGATTGCCGTAGCGATGCCGCTGGGCAACCCTGCTTCGAGGTTGCGCCGGGCCGCTTCGGCAAAAGTCTTGGCTGCATGTAGTGGCTGGTGGACCTCGTGGGCAATGCCGGCGACCAGCTCGCCCATCGTGGCTAATCGCAAAACATGGGCCAAGTGAACTTCTTTTTCTCGAATGGTATCTGCGGCGATCTTAAGTTCCGTAATATCTCGACCGACCGACTGATATCCTTCAACTTGGCCATCATTGTCAAGCAATGCTCGAATTGTCCAGTGGGTCCATCCGATCGATTGATCGGGGCGGCAGACTCGATGCTCAATCGAGCCGATCGGCTGTTCGGGGGTTAGCGAAGCGACAACCTGTTCGAGATTTGGGCGATCTTCGGCAAACACTCTTGGCATAAACGATTTGCCTAGCAATGCTTCACTGGTCGTTTCGAAATAACGGCAGTACGCACCGTTGACAAAGGTATATTCCCAGTTTGGTAGCCAGCGAGTGACGAATTCGGTTTGATCTTCGACAACATCTCGATAACGCGTTTCACTTTCATGTAGTAACGCATTTTTCAATTCCAACTCTTCGGTGCGCTCTGCGACGCGTTTTTCAAGCTCCTCCTTTAGTCGCCGCAACTCCTGTGAAGTACGCGTACTTTCGGTGATGTCTTTGGCAATCCCCTCCATCGCCACATAGGTACCTTGGGCGTTAAAAATCGGATGCTGCTGTACTTCAAATAATCGAGTACCTCCCTTAGCGTGAGACATCTCGATGACGATCTTGTGGTGCTCCAAACCTTGGGCAATTCGGGCGTCGGTTAATTCTGCCTCAGCCCGGCCGATAAAATAATCGCGTGTAAAATCACGCCAATTCATTCCTAATACTTCCTCGGAGGCATATCCCAAGACGTTTTTGACTGACGGGCTGAGGTATGTAATCTCGCCACTAGCCGTTCGTGTAAAAATAATGTTATCGCCGCCCAGGCCCTCAACCAGTCGTCGGTATTTCTGTTCACTCTCGTGTAGCAAAAGCTCGGCAGCCACATGCTCGGTCATGTCGTAAGCCATGCCGCTTCGGCCAACGACCACACCCTCGGCATCGTGTACGGTTTTTTCACGAATTCCTAAGTACGCCGTTTCACCGGAAGTTCGCGTTGCTGTGTAAATACGAGGTTGTAACCCACTTGAGGTAGCACGCTGATCAGTCAAGTCTTTCAAGAGGTTTTGTAGTGGATGATTTGAATCAAAAAACTCGCTGGCATTTCGACCAACCATGTCCTCCGGTTCTAATCCCAATACCTCCTTCACCGAATTGCTAATGAACGTAAAGATTCCGTCGGTATCGAGGTGATAGAAAACAAACTCCTCGCTCCAGACCTCCAACCAATTTGCGAGGCTAGGTTGCGCGGCATTTTCGCTGGGAGCCGGTGGTTGACTTTTATTTAGCGACATGGCTTACGAAAGCGGAAAGCGGATGTTTTGTCCGGCATATTGTTGGTTTGGTGACGATAGTGGACAAAATTGTGTTGCTTGGTGCTTCTATTGTAGTGTTTGGTGGGTTAGTTTTGGCACGAATTGCGGGGGGGCCCCATTGGGGTGGACAATATTGGGGGTTAGGGGCTTGGGAAATAGGGGTTTGGGGCTGGGGTTTTGTCATTTTGGGCTGGTAGTTGTTGGGCGCTAGGCGCTTGGGAATGACGAAAGCTAACTGCTGCACATTATCGTGAATTTGGTGGCCAATTTCTAACCTGTTTTTTTGGCCAGTTTTTTTCTGCCGAAAGTTCATCGTGGGGATTTGGAATTTGAGCCACTACCGGCCAAAAATGACTACTTGTTACTTTACCAACAGATTCTTATGATGCCTTGTATGTCGAATTTGCAAGGAAAAACGCTCTTCATCACCGGTGCCAGTCGGGGTATTGGAAAAGCAATCGCGCTGCGGGCTGCAGCCGACGGTGCCAATGTTGCCGTGCTAGGAAAAACTGCCGAGCCGCATCCAAAATTGCCGGGCACGGTTTTTTCGGCTGTCGAAGAAATTGAGGCCGCTGGCGGCCACGCTTTGGCTTGCATTGCCGATGTTCGATCGGAAGAACAGCTCGAGACTGCCGTGCGGCAAACCGTCGAAGCTTTTGGCGGCATCGATATCTTGGTGAACAATGCGAGTGCCATTTTTTTGGCGGGCACTCTTGAGACGCCTATCAAACGGTTTGATTTGATGCACTCCGTCAACGTTCGGGCGACCTATATGGCGTCGCACTTCTGCTTACCGCACTTATTGAAGGCCTCGAATCCGCATATCCTCAACCTCTCGCCGCCGTTGAGCATGGAAGCCAAGTGGTTTGCTCCTCACGTGGCTTACACCATGTCGAAGTTTGGCATGAGCATGTGTGTGTTGGGCATGGCTGAGGAATTGCGTGAACAAGGCGTTGCGGTCAACGCGCTCTGGCCCAAAACGGTCATTGCTACCGCAGCGGTCCAAAACCTACTCGGGGGCGACGACATAGTAGCCCGTAGCCGAACGCCAGAGATCGTTGCTGACGCAGCACATACCATTCTCACGAGCAACAGCAACGAATGCACGGGCAACTTTTTTGTCGACGAAGAAGTGCTTCGGGATCATGGCATGACTGATTTCGCTAAGTACGCGGTGACGCCTGGGGCTGAGCTGATCCCCGATTTCTTTCTGTAGGGGGCGGATTTCTGTTCGCAAGCGTGTTCTGTTGAAGGATGTCGTGGCCGACACCGCTAACGAATCCGCTTTGGGATCGAATGATTCGCCAGGGAACGTACGGTTCAGTAGTTTCAAGTTTTGGTCTACCAGACGACTCGTCATAAGGCGAATACCCCCAATGGATTGCACACCGTAGCCCAGGGTAAGCGGCGAAGCCGCGCCACCCTGGGTAATCGTTCGTAGAAATAAAAGAACCCTGAAAGGGTTCTGCAAGTTGAAACATCACGTTTTCTGGGCGATTCTTTTCGATCGTACGATGATTGTACAACCCTTTCAGGGTTGAGGTCTTCGGAGACCTGCAACCCAGGGTGCGCCGCTGCGCGGCGACCCTGGTCTTTAATTTCTCTTCAACTCTTCCATTCCAATTATAAATTAAGCCCCAATCGATTCACAACCGCAGCATAACTCGCTACAATAGGAGCAAATAAACGAAGCCGCCAAGTGCATCAACACAAGACGGCTTCTAAACATCCTCGTTCCAAGGAAACGAATGATGTCTTCGATCTATTCTAATAATGGCAACAGCCTGCTGCCAATCAGAAAAGTGTGTGAAATTCTTCACGCCTCGCCCTCAGCCGTACGTAGATATTCTGATCCAACGTACAAAAACCCTTTGCCTGTCTATCGAATTGGAACCAAAGGTCATCGCCGTTGGAAATTAAGCGATGTCAATAAATGGGCGGGGATAGAAGAAGAAACAGATAATCAATCTTCCATCCTCATCTACGCCAGAGTATCAACCTCTGAGCAGGGCAAAGTATCTGACTCAGCCAACGGCAAAGAGTCAAACCTAACCCGACAAATAGACCGCCTAAAACTGTACGCTGAGCAGTACGAAGCAAAGCCCATCGTTTTTTCTGATTGCGCCAGCGGTCTTAACTACGAACGAAAGGGATTTGTGCGTCTTATTCAAGGCGTCTTAGAAGGAAGATACGATAACAGCACTTTAATCGTGGAGTGGAAAGATAGATTGTCAAGATTTTCTGTTCCCCTGATTGAACAAATTCTAAAAGCCCACCACATTCAGTTGATCTACACAAAAACAAAAGAGGATCAATCGACCGACCAAGAATTGTCCCAAGACCTAATCTCTATAATCTCAATCTTCTCTGCCAAAACTCACGGTCAAAGAGGCGGCGACTCGACCGCCAAGCATTTAGATCAAGCCGCCATTAACAGATTGCATGAATTGCGATCAACTGGTTTAGCTTGGACAAAAATTGCTGAGATAATGAACAACGAAGACTTCCTCTGCCATGAGGGCAGCCCACTTACAATCGCCATCCTATTAAAACATTACAAGGGAACTCTTGATCTTGTTGGAAAATCGAAGACGAAAAATTCAATCCTTCAGTGGGTTGATGATGAGTTGGAGCTTGCCGGTCCAAATGTCAGAATACTAAGCCGCGTTCTTTATGATGAATATGTCTTATGGGCAAAATTAAAAAAACAGGAGCCTGTATCAATTGTGAAATTCGGTCTGAAAATGACCAAGAGGTATCGTAAGGTGAACTGTTACAATCCAAGCGAAGGCAAAAAATCTCATAGTGCAGGATATGTGGGCGTCAAACTAAAGGGCAAAGACCTCCATTATTCTATCAATACCAAATATATGCTCAAGAAGCCCCCAGAAGCACCACAAAATAGCTTCGTTTCTTTCTACCATTCTGAATTGGCTGGCAAGTTCAAGGGCTTTAGGGCAGAACTGAACGCCCTATATGGCATCTACTGCAAAAAACACGACTTAAAACCAATCCGAAGTACAGAAATACCAGCGGTTTTAAGATCGATTTCTAAAAACAACGTCCCAACGATCAAAGCTGGTCGGCGAATCTACAACTTCCGCCACAAATAAGGGGCATCTTGTCACATCAAAACCATCGCCCCATTCAGTGCCGCAAAATAGAACTAGATGAAACAAATGGCGCCTATGAATCAATTTTTTGATTCGTTTCAAATTCGATACGAAAAGCCCCATTAAGTGGCATGGGGTGTATTGCCCAAGGTATCAATCTGGATGGTTGCAGATAGCGAGCAAATTAGAATCTGTGAATAAAATGGGACAAGAGCAGAGAATGAAAATTCAATTGTTTTTGTTATTTATACAACAAACGCTGCCTACCCCTCTGAGTACCTTCTTTCCATTTGACGTTACCAAACGGTCGTGACGACCATTACACAACGTCAGAATCGATGTGAGGGGGTGCTGTTAGTGCCTTGCTTCTCATGGCAATTCACGCCGGATGTCATTGCCCAAGTAGATTGTTGAGTGAAAGATTCCTGAGTGCAATTCTATTGCGATGGCATTGAGGAAAATAGAACTGATGAATTAAATGGGGGTGTCATTCCCAAAGTAGCATAGGCGGGAATACACTATGCTTTGGCACGAGAGTTGCACCAGTATATATTCGTTCTCGCGAAATGCCAAAATGGCAGAGGACAGCAAAGAAGACCGCAGTGGGCAATAGTACTGCTCTGTCTTCGTGATCGATCAAAAAAACTAGCCCATCTGAAAAATTTCACCCAACGAAGTTTAACAGAGAAAATCCGCCTATAGGTTCTGGAAAATCTCCCTATTAAAGAGAGAAAGGTGAGGTGGTCCTGAATTGACGGACAGGCGGACACCTTAAAATGGTGGCAGAAAGGACTGCTATCATGCCACGCAAGAAGTCGCCGTCGAGGAAGTCGGTCTCCCAGAAGTCGGGCCGGCGCATCTTCCCCAAGGAATTCAAAGAGGAAGCCGTGCAGATGCTGCTGGATGGCCACACCGCCAGTTCGGTTGCCAAGCGTCTGGGTCTCT
>JAADGV010000085.1 GCA_013152205.1 Planctomycetota bacterium | reverse complement strand
TGGATTAACTTACATAATAATATGACCTAAGGTCATATGACTAGCCTGCCGGCTGCCTCGTACTACTTGCACAAGGCAGCCCAGCAGGCTTGTGGAAGCTTAGTTGGTGCTCGGCACCGGGATCTGTTTATTGTGATCAATCCACGCTCGGAGGTCGTCTCGGTCGTACCGAACCGACCTTCCGCTCTTAACGCATGGAATCCCACCCTCATTGCGGATGGACCACAGCTTTCGCGGTGAAATCGCTAGGGCCTTTGCGGCTTGCGGCTCGGTGAGTAACAGTGCAGGCGGCGATCCTGCATCTCCAGATTCATACATAAGAACTCCAATTTGATAGTTTATAAATGAGAAGGGCTAGAAGGCAGCCAGGGAGTGTCGGGAGTGCCGGCAAAAACGCAGTAGTTAGAACACTCCCATGGCCATGGTGCTGTTTTACCCCTCTTTTTCTCCTTTTTTGAGGAAACAGATGGAAAGTGTGCGAATCTCCCGGCACTGCCGACACTATTCTGCTTTAATTCACCAAAAAAAACTCCTTTCTGCAGGGTTTTATCAATATTGAACACGAGAACCCCCCGAAGTTGCCGGCACTCCGATGGCACTATCCCAAACGCTCCTGGCACTATGCCTTGGACAACTCGTAGAAGCGATTGCCATTGGATCGAGAAGACGAGAAAAGGTAGCCACTTTCCCGCAATGCAGGGGCCAGTTCAACCAATTCTTTGCCCAATGCGTTCAACCCCCGTGGCCAATCGTCACTCGATTTTTCGTCACAGAAAGTCGCCAATTTCTCGCAGGTTTTCGCCGGCGAGTCTTTCCAATGACCAACTTGGTCCACAAGACTCACTACTGCCTGGGCAACGACGGATTCAAGCAGAGTGCTACGGACATCCTCTTGATTGCCCCGATAGGCGGTCATGAAATCGCCGTCAGCCATTCTGAGTGCAGGTTCAGCTGCTGTTACAAGCTTGGCAAAGTCAGCCATCCTTGGCAGATCAACCAGTTGAATGTTGGGCAGCCTACGCAGGGCAACACTCAATGCTTCAAGAAGGGCACCGAATATTTGAGGTCTTAGCAGTTCCACCTCCAACCAGTACTCTGCCTCAGTGATTCGACTACCGGTCGAAATTGCTTCCAATTCGAGAACTAGAGAGCGATCTAAGAGATCTGGCCTAGTTGCGACATCAGCAATGCTAGTCATTATGACTGGACGCTGAGCCGACATCAGGAACTCATCGCCATTGGTGTACAGCGCTCTGTCACTAAAACCTCCGCCTGTAGAGAGGCGGCATAGCGAGTCACTCAACCAGTGTGGCAGTTTCGACACGTTGTCCATGGTAACGGCCCAGTTATTTCGGGCATTTACCATCAGGGATCTGATGTCTTTGGGCTCGCATCTGAGAGGAACCGTACTAGGATCGCAGAACGAGCGTTGCAGCCTTGCTAAGGTACTCTTGGCGGACCCCTTTTCGCCAGTAATTATCGTAGTTGGGTAAGGACCGCTAGGACTCAAATATGAAACCATTGATCCGACAAGCAACGGAAATTGTTCATCTCGAACATTTACCAGTTCACGCAGCATGTCGATATTGCCGCCGCTTACAGGGAGTGGTAGCTCACACATGCCCCCAGACCGCCAAAATTTCACGGGCGGTTGGGCAACTATCTCATAGCCAGCAGCCGACACTTTCACTGCATCCCAAGCGACAGAACCACGATCGATGTAGATTGCGCCATCCTTGGAAGCTACTCGTAGTTCCGTAGGGAGTTCGGAGCCATCGAAGAGAGCCATGCCTGTAAGAGTTCCAATTGCTTCAGACAAGCTCTTTCTACTCGGCGATCGACCATGCTCGCAAAAGAACTGGCGACTTATGAAACTTTTGAAGCGCGAGCTAGAGACATCAACATTTTCCTTGTGACCATCTACCTCAACCGTCGCAAAGGCAACGGCGTCAGGCGAGTGAAATAATTCTGTACCCTTGGCCTCTACGATCAAGTTAGTCAGCCGAGTTGCCTCGTTGGTTCCTGAACGCTTTGTCTCAGCTTTTCCCAATCCTTGACCTACAAGATCCGCAGCTGCTGCCGAGAAATCTCCGCCATGGTTGAGCAGCGTGTGCGCCGCAAACTTAGAGTACGCATGCTCACCTTCAAATGGAGCAGCGTTTGTACTGAAGACGTACAGTAAGTCATGGCCGTCATCAGACTTGCAGTGTCCTGCTGTTGCACTTGTGCCCTCACTCTTGCCGGGACGCGAAAAACAGTCGACCCCTTGGCCATCATTTCCCGCTAGTGACCAACCATGAGGAGTGAGAATGTCTGACCAAGATGGACCATTCTGATTATAGTCATCGCCCGGTCGGCCCTTCTTGCCAGCAACAACCTTCCTAGGCTTTGCAGGCGGCATTAGTTTTCGCAAGACACTTTCGGGGATCTCAGCAGGTTCACAATCTTCAAAGGAAACGATCCACTCTCTCTCCACGCCATCAGTCATGCTCGGTGGCACCAAGGAGTGGGCAGCCTTGCCATTTGCGCCTAAGCGCACTTCGACGGTTTTGAATTTTGTGACGGCAGACCCGATCCGATCAAGACTTTGATCCCAAGCGAACAAGCGATGGATTCCGCGACGAGAGCGAAAGGAGGGCGTCTTTGGAATATTGCCATCAAACAATTCCAGAATGTCCGCTTCCGACGAATCGTCATCGCCTTCAAAATCGACGATCCCGGAACGGGCACCCAGCACGATACCGATACTAAGATCGGGATCGTTGTCAAATTCACTTTCGATTGTATCGGCATCATACTCCTGATGCTGCCAATCCTTGCCAATCGGACGCTTGTTCTCACGACATAGCGTGAGCGGGATACCTCTCTCGTGTAGGCTCAATGCTTGGTCCAGTACAGGTGTTTTGCTTGCAGAACAAACCATCATCTCTCCTTAAAGAGAACTAGCGGAGTCTGGTCGCCAATATCAAGGCAAAAAACCAACCCCTTCACTAGTAACGAGTGCAAACCGGAAGAGCGGAAAAGCGGAATCCGGCCTTCCACCCTATAGAACCAGAGAAAACGGAAGGAAAGTTTTTCCAATTTTCCGCCCAGGAGTCCGCTATTCCGGCCTTCTGGAGAGAGTTAAGGCCTGCCGTAGAAGCTTGGACCGCGCAGAAAAAAGGCCGTCCAACGGCGGACGACCAAAATATCCAATTAGCAGAATATGAAATCAGAGCTGCTCTACCCACTCCCCTTTTTGACGGCGCACTTCTGCTCCCCCCTTGCCTCTCTGGCTTTGCGAAGATTCCTTTTCCAAGTATCGCAAATTTGAATCGACACACCCTCACTTTCGGCTTGTGTTTTTGCCCGCTCGTACGCTTGATTATCAGTGGGTTTTCCCCCTAGAGCGTGTGTTGCCTCCATGAATTGCGAAAAAGCAATTCCTGGAGCTGTCGCTCCAGACTTCTTTGCAGTGCGTGAAAAGTCTTCAACAGTCTCACGGTTTACTCCTGACGTCAGTCTTATTTCATCGTTGCAAACTTTCAGGCATTCGGAAAGAAATTTTTTCGCCTTGCTCTCGGTGCATAGGTAATCATACACACCAGCTTCTGGGCTATTGCAGTAAGGTGCCGCACCAACACTCGTCTGGTACAAATTGGGGTATCCTAATCGAGTGCAATGTTCACCTGCCTCGTGAACGATAGCACCGCAGCTAGAAAGAAGCTCGGGATCATCCTCCAATTGGAGAACGAGCTCGTCAATTCGATCAATCATTGCGACAAGCCAATCTTGAAATTGCACTCTACTTGCAAACTGCTTTTTAGGAGCCTTGTCACTAGTTTTGTTCATTTTTCCTCGTATTGCTGAATGCTTTTGAGGACCAACTTGCTGTCACGAACCTTCCGTGCGTGAAGGTCAGGCCGACTTGCTGACCGAAATATTTCCATGATGTTCCCCTCTCAAGACAGCCCTAATTCGCTCTTCCGCTGCACGAATTTCCTGAATCGGTTGGCCGACATCCTTGCTGACTTCGGTCAGACTCATTTCTTCAACAAAGAGTTTTCGAAAAAGCAGTTGATCGAAAGCGTTCAGTTCGATCCTGGATTTGAGGATCAGACTGAGATAAGGAATTTGAACTAAATCATATCGACATCCGATAATATCTTCGTCGATCGGCAAGGCTTTCTTCTCTTCACGGCTGAGTAATCTGTCATTCCTCAGTACCTCAGCTATTTCACGGAGTTCAGCAATACGCTCAGGACTTGCTAAAGATGGCATATCAGGACTTATGTGATGCTCGTCACGTTTTTTCAGACTTCTTGGCAACTCGGACAGCTCTTTGGCTAAATCGTGTCCACGATTTTTGACGCACGTCGTAAGGTATGCTTCCATGTTGTCGATATCTCGTTCTGGATCATTTTTCGACAAAGCGATCAGTTGAACAATGGCATTATGAACTGCGTCTTCGCAATCATTTTCCCTCACGCCGGCGCGCTCGGCTGCCATCAAGAGCAAGTCTCGTTCTTTCGCGTAGATTTTTCCGATGTCAATGTTTTTGAGCTTCACGGGGCATTCTCACGTGTAAATCGCAATTGAAAATTGCAGCGGTTAGCGGTCGAAAATTGCGGTGATAGGGGGTAACGGAGGTTTGGTGTTGCCCCTCCCGTTTGGGCTTGGTGGTTAGCCCTTCGTTTTAGATCGGCTTATTTGCCGTGCGGCCTTGAGTCGGCAGCTTTCGCCGGTGGTTTCGAGGATGTAGCAGCGATGGGTGCGTCGGTCGAGCGCGGCAACCGGTAGCCTTTCACAGCCCAGGCTTCCAAGCGGCAAGTTGGTCGTGACCAGGAGACTCTGCTGTTGGTAGGCGGTACTGATGATGTCGAACAACAATTCGGCTCTCTCGACACACCAAAAGAACAGACCAAGAAATAGATCTGATTATTCACAAAAACAGGACATCTAACCCCTAGACAGCAACGTAGACGTCGCCTTCTGACCCACCCCCACTCAAATAGGGGGAAAAACCTACACGCTGGGGGTATCGGTCTCCAGGAAACGAGGCGTCAGAATATAGCCCCCCCTAGATCCTCGGCGTGAGCGATTGCGATCGGCAATCAAGAACAGAGCTGTGCATATAGATCGCATCCTGCAAGCCTCTCAAGACTTCAGTGCGAATGTTGTGCTCTGCGAGAGAACCCCACTCTACTCTCATTGCCATTTTCACATTTTTTGTGAATCTACTTGACGAACATCGGTATGCCGTGGTAGTGTACTCACACACATCCACTATCACTTGCATAAAGGGAGTACCAGAACGATGACTACAGCAACAGCCACACAAGACACAATCCGTACCACCCTAGAGCATTTCACGATTGGGTAGATGGGTACCCGCAGTGGGCGAACCAGCCAGCAGCGTCTTGAGCGGTCACATTCTGGTGCGCCTTAC
>JAADGV010000113.1 GCA_013152205.1 Planctomycetota bacterium | reverse complement strand
TCTTTGGGCAACATGTCTTCGTACAGCCCGATCGATGCGTTTGCGCGTTCAGCGACCCTAGTGTTCATCGACAGGATCTGGTTGTAGCCCGTAAAGAACGCCTCGTCGAAGCCTTGCTTGTGAGGATAGCTCTCTTCGATGTCGCCCAGATGCCACTTGCCGTGAAACGCTGTCGCATAACCAGATTTGGAAAGAACTTCAGCCAGCGTCACTTCCTCGCCGCGCATGCCATGCGACTCCAGCAACATGCCGATGTTGTACATTCCGCTACGCACAGCATAACGACCGGTGATACAAGCGGCCCGGCTGGGCGTGCAACCCACTTCGGTGTACATGCGAGTAAACAAGATGCCTTCTCGGGCCATTTCGTTGAGGTTCGGAGTTCGCAAACCGCGCACCTGTTGGATGGCGGGGATGCCGACATCGCCAAAGGCTGTGTCGTCCCACATGATATGAATAATGTTTGGCGGTTGACCGTGTTTCTTCCGCAGTTCGGCAAGCCTAGCATCGAGCGCCTTGTCTTCGGCAGCCCAACGTTTGCCGTTCTGGGCTTCGAGGATGTAGTATTCCGCGTCGTGGACGATCTCGTCTGATTGGGCTTTAGCGATCCCACCCAGCAGCACAACGGAGAGTGAGATTCCAAGCAGCATTCCTTTAAGCATTGTCATGGTCTTAATCCCATACCGATTCGAAAAGTAGCAACAAGTGAGTGTCAGTCCGACAGTATAGTCTATTGATTCCGGGCTCCTCGCGAGAATTTCTGGGCTAAACCAATGCTTTGCAATACGACAACCTCAGCTCCTGTTATCCTATAGGTGTTTTCTACAGAGCCAGTGCGAAGCACTTGAATGCATAATGAGCTACCTGAGGTGGCAAAAGTTGTCAAAAATTAGCGTCTGACGGTCGAAGAGTGCGGTGCTATCCCGGATATCCATAAGCATCGTCGCGCAGCAGATAGCCCATGAATTTTTGAGACTGGATGGATGAGTGGATTGCAGCAGAACAATGTGTGCCGTGTAAGCATAGTGGTTGAAGACATCCGTCAGCCCAGCCAACCGGTTATTCCGGTTAGGAAATTTCACCAATCGAAACGGCAAGCTTGCCCGACGATTGCGTCTGCCTACCACCTGCCCCGCACAACTCGTGCAATCCTCCCTTCCAGAACAAGATCGCGTTCTGGAGAAGTAGAATTCTCCGTTTGGGTTCCCACAATCGCCCTAATACTTCCGATCCTGACGATAGGGTTTCCCTTACTTCTCGTTAATATCCATGTGATTCGATCCTGGGTTCACTATGCCAATCCGACGATCCCCATTAGCCCTACTTTTTATTGCTCTTCTAGCCCCAGCTATCATTAGTTTGCATCAACAGGATGCCTCGGCCCAGGCTTTTGGCGTTGAACTCCATGCCACGATGAATCCTGCTGCTGGTGGTATGGCGGGTGTGAGCATCGCTCGGCCCCAAGACGTGCAGTCGGCATTTACTGGCAATCCCGCGACGCTCACGCAATTCCGTGGTACCCAGTTCAGCTTTGGCGGCGGCTGGGTCGAGCCCACCATCAACGTCAACAACGAAGCAACGTTACCACTGGCCGATGTCAACCCTTTCCAAGCAAAATCCGAACAACCTGGAAACAGCTAGGCCAAATCGCTGTCACGCAAGACTTTACTGCCTTCAACTTGCCGGTTATTTGGGGAGCTGCCTTTCTTACAGGTGCGGGCCTGGGTGTGAATTACATGACCGAGCCAAATAGCAATGGTTCAGCGGCTAGTTTAAGCGCTCTTAACATCGCTACCGGGGTTGGGGTTCAGGTTACCGAGCGATTGGCGGTAGGAGCACAGGCCTACGTCACTTATTCTGTGCTCGACGGCCCTTTTTCAGGGATCAGCGCGGCCACTCCTGCCTACGGAATTCGCGGTCTCTTCGGCACCACCTACGAAGCAACTGATCATACCACGCTGGGTGGCTACTGGATGACTGCACAAAGCTTGCAATTTGATGACGCCATACTGCTTCAGATTGGTGCAGGGCCTCCGGTGTTTTCAGTCTCGCAAGATATCAACCTCGATCTTCCGGAAACTTTTGGCATCGGTATAGCCAATGACAGCCTCATGGATGGGCGGTTGTTGCTGGCCAGCGATATTCTTTACAAACGTTACTCCGACACCGACTTCTTTGGGGCTATTTGGGACGACCAATTCATTTTACAGACCGGCTTGCAATACAAACTCACTCGCAAAATTCGCCTCCGACTAGGTTACGCCTTTGCCGAGAACATTATGAAAGATAACCCCACATCATCTGCCGGCGGCATCGTCCCTCCTGGAGTCATAGCTGATGCCATGCATTACCTTCAGTCCCAATTCCCTGCCATCAACGAACACCGCATTTCCGGTGGCGTCGGCGTCCGTGACTTTTTCCCTGGTGTCGACCTCAATCTGAATGCCGGAGGCATGTTGGACGCTCAGGACTATTTTGGTGTCGCAGGATCAGGATCTGGCGCATCGGTTGAACCCTACTGGGTTGCGCTCGGAATGACCTGGCGTTTTGGCCGTGGTGCGTGCGAACGACTACCGATTCCCGATCAATGGTGCGAGCATAGCGACGTCGGCCTCGGACTCCGTTAGCTTTCTATCGATCGTCGCAGTTTGGTGGTCGGGCCTGCTAAGAACCGTTGTGGGGAGTACCAGTTCTTGTCTTCCGGAATCAAAACGCTGAAAAACAGACCAAGCTTGACTGTTTGAAATTTCCTTGTCGTCCAAGGTGCGCCCTTGTTGGTTCCCTGGCGGAGTATTGTTGTGCATCGTTTATATGGTCTGTTTTTGCTGCTGTTGATGGGGATCATGTTGGTGGGGCAGGCGATGGGGGCCGATTTGTGCCGCGGTGATGGTGATTGTCCACCCCGTGAGGAACCACAGATAAAATTCCTGAACGATCTGGCGCATCCGTGTCGTCCGGTTTCCAGTTTGGATCCCTACGAAGATCGGATCGAAACGGAACGGCACGATTTCACCCAATCGACGACCACCGTTGGCCGGGGTGTCTTCCAGCTTGAATCAGGATACACCTTTTTTTACAAAAACAATGTGGAAGAAACAGAGGCTTCCCATACGACGCCCGAACTGATGCTCCGTTTAGGACTCACGGAAGATATTGAATTTCGCCTGCGTTGGAACTCCGCTTGGCGATTCATCAAAGACGATGAATCGCTACGTGGCTCTGAGGATCTGCGATTGTCGCTGAAGCTCCGGGTAACCGACCAGAGAGGGTGGCTCCCTGAGAGCGCGATCGTTCCTCGCTTCTCGGTTCCCACCGGCGGCAAAGCGTGGTCTGTTGACCGGTTAACGTCCGGGTTGAGCTATATTTATGGCTGGGAAATCACCGAGGGTTGGGAAATTTACGGCTCAACCGGCTATGACTTTAATGCGTTAGGGGACTTCGGCTTCCTGCCTGAGGAACCGGCCAGCGAGAATTTCAACGTATGGCACCAGTCGGTTGCCCTGGGGACTGAACTGACCGAGCGGATAACCATGTACAACGAATGGGTGGGGCTCTACTCCACTGGCCTGGAGACGGAGTTCTCGATTGGCTTCTACAACATCGGCATCGACTACTATGTTACCAACAATTTCGTACTCGACGTACGCGTGGGAGTGGGGCTGACTCGGGATGCGGATGACTTGTTCGGTGGCGTGGGGGGTGGCTATCGGTTTTGAAGGAGTAGGCAGTAGGCAGACGCTAGCGGTCTCGCCACCGCGAACAGCTAAAACTATCCGTCGTGGAAAAAAGCGAAACGTTCTAAAAAGTGGGAATCCCACCTAGAAAAATAGACGGTGCAGGCATAATTGGCTCTGACCATCGAGACCACGGCTCTCTTTGATAGCATACTCGTGCTAGCATCCTTAGGAAGTAAGTATTAGGAACTAGAGGATATTTGCCGATCAAGTTAACTGCGCCTGCGCGTGATCGCTCATCTTTGGAGTGGCTAGCTCCACCAATCGTATTTACGAACATCAAATCATGAAGCCATTGTTTCGTTATCAAACAATTCGACGGGCTTTGGGCTTTGCAGTGCTTGGGCTGGCGACAGTGGGTGGGTGGCTGCGAACATCCTCCGCACAAGAGCTGGTCGCGGTTCCCTCTCTTGCTCAGTCTTCTCAAGACGAAGCCAATCAACATATTACTCAGCCCTCGGTCGCTGAGGTTGGCCTACCATCAAGGCCAAATAACTCGCATTTGTCCCCAGCTGCCTTTTCAGACAAGCGGCCCAATTCGGATAACTTTGACTGGCTGACCAAGGTGAGATTCGGATACGACAAGGGGTTCGTGCTTGCTAGTGAAAGGCAATTGAATCTGAGAGTTAACGATTCTCCGTTCCTAATGAGAATCAACGGTTGGGGGCAGATTCGGCACACGGCACTTGATTCAGACGGATTGAACCCAGACATCAACCAGTTTCAATTAAAACGCGCCCGATTGATATTTTCAGGTAGCGCCTTTACCTCCGACTTCGCATATTTCGTTCAGCTAGATGGTCGCAGTAGTAGCGGTGACGATATGCGGTTGTTGGATTATTTCCTGACCTACGATATTGGCCATCATGCTTGGGGATTTGAAAAGGGAGCCATTGGGTTCAAAACTGGCAAATACAAAATGCCATTTACAATGGCACGCTACCTGACGGGTCGCGAGTTCGAATTCACTGACCGGTCGGTGTCCAGCATGTTTTTTGATGTCAACCGAAGCTTGGCTTGGGGTTTGTACGGAAAAGCGAACGGTTGCAGAATACCCTGGAACTGGGAAGTTGCAGTTTTCAATGGCTTGGTGACCGGGGGTGCAGAAACCGGCAGCAGCGGCACACTCGACAATAATTTCGCCTACTCCGCGCGTCTGTTTGCCTATCCCCTAGGCCAGTGGGGCAACGGGGAATTGGCGGATTTTGATTGGCACGACACGTTGGCCACAAGAATTGGTGCTGGCATCGCCAATTCAACGATTAACATCAGTGGGGTGACCGAATTCAACAGCGTTCGCATCGTGGACTCAGGAGCAGCCTTATCCACAATCTTGCCTGGTGCCGTCGATGAATACACCGTTAACCTTTTGTCACTGGATATGTCGAGCAAATGGCGGGGCTGGTCTCTAACTTTTGAATACTACTTCCGAAACATCGACAGTTTTGAGGGCGCGACGGTGCCTGTTTTATTTGATCATGGATTCTGGTTTCAGCTAAGCAAGTTTATTCTACCGGGAAAACTGCAATTGCTTACGCGTTGGTCACGCGTTGTTGGTAACTCGGGAGCCCTTGGGCTAAGCGATCAAAGTGCAGAGGAAGGTGGATTCGTATGGTACTTTCGCGGCCAGCATGCCAAGTGGACTTTCGACGCGACCTATCTCAACGGGGCACCCATTAACTCGGCCTCTTTAGACATCGCACCAGGAGACATTGGCTGGCTATTTCGTTCGCAAATCCAATTTGCCTTCTAGGGCTAATCAGAAAGATGGTGCATACCGCCGCAGTTTTCGATTGTGCGAAAACTACCTCGGTGGTGCCAACCGAAACGTTCACGCCCAAATCAACAATTCCCCTCGGCCACATCGTCCTGCGCGTCTACGCATTTCCCCGAACTCGCTTCGGTGCTCACGACCGAAGCAGGAAATGGCAATTTGCCGACTTGCGGATGTGGCGTCGGAACACGTCGTCGAAATGATGACATCCGTCCCATGACCTGCCAGCCTCGAAGTGCGTAATGAGGGCATGTCATGGGTCAGATATAGCCAGCCCTAAGTGCAGTTAGGGAAATCGACCAACTTGCACTTAGCAGCTTTGGCGAGCCAAGGTCAGCCGCTTCCAATACCTTTCAGTCGACTGGGACTCTTGCGACATTCTCAGTGTGCCATCGCACTGTATGATTCCAAGATGCGAAAGAAATTGGCTGTACTATGGCTGCATATTGAGCAAGGCAAGGCAGACGAAACGATGACAATCCATGCTTCTCGTTGACATGAAGCGACGAAGAGGCAGGGACACGGGTTGCAAACCCGCGTCCTTTGAAATCGCAAGTGCTTTTAAGTAAACAAGTTGCGTCACAAAAAGTGGAGGCGGCGGGAATCGAACCCCTGTGTCTGGCGACTTCAACATCAGCAATGGTATAGGGTTAAATCAATGCCCTCAGTGCTTGGCTGCACTATGGCTGCACTCGCCGGACACCGATGAGCATGATGTGCCAGGAATTGGCAGGATCATTGAGGTGTGGCCGTCTCTACCTTGCCACACCAAACTTGCCATAGAGGCGTTGTGCAAAGAATCTCCAAACCAAGATGGATGAACCAAGTGTCCAGTTGAGGACAAAATCCGTTCA